>JAFYNZ010000069.1 GCA_017547845.1 Muribaculaceae bacterium | reverse complement strand
GAGGACAAACGAATTGAAGATGGGCATTTCGCCTATATGAAGAATATTCTAAATCTATAACTATGGCAACAAAAAAGTGTGCTGTATGCGGTAAGGAAAAACAGCTTTCAGAAATGAGCAAATCATATCCTACACGCTGCAAGGAGTGTGTAGCTGAATATACACGATTGGTTCGCCAAAGAGCAAATAATCAGCAGGAAGAGACACTGGCTCCAGCAGAACCACACATCGACTGGGAACAAAGGCGATACGAAATAGCCAAAGCTATTTATCCTGAAATCATAAAAGCGACACATCCACGAGATGCAGAGAGGGTTGGAAATACAACTGTATTATTTGCTGATGTATTGATAAAGGCACTGAAAGGAGAACCCGAGCAAGAAAAGATGGGAAAGATGTAATGTTTATCAAGAAAGGAGGTAACCAATGACGCACAAAGATTTATTCGATGCTTATCACGAGTATTGCAAAACAGTAACACTAAAGATTAGCGACCTATCCGTGGGGGATTGGGTGAAAGTAAAGGATGATACATACAAGGTAATGGGCATAACGATGTTTGCCGAGCTTGACCTATGCAACTCAAGCGTGGCTTACCGAGAAACCCTCGATAACATCGAGCCTGTCCCCATCACCGCAGAGATACTGGAGAAGAATGGTTTTGAGAAGACTGCGATAGGCGACATATATCGACACGAGTCTGATATCGAGGTCACATTGTATGGCGATGGTTGGTGGCATACTGTCAGTTTAGATGAATACTCATTGCACAAAATAAACGGAGTGCATCAGCTACAACATCTGCTTCGTCTGTATGGAGAGTATAGGGAAGTTAACTTATAAGTGAATTATGGCAGGGTACACAAACGGCGGTATGCCAGCAGAGTATATCTACATCAACTGCACCATCGAGCAGATAATGGAAATGTTTAACAAAATCAAGAAATAGCATGAACGCAATCATCATGACGGAGGAGTACTGGGCACATTCTCCGTTCTCTATTGCCCGATACTATGGCACTATCAAGGTGGGCGAGAAGCAATACACGCTCGTGAACAAGGATGGTCTCACGATCTTTGAGCTTAGCCACCCTACGAGCAAGCACTATGTGGGCGATGACAACATGGCGATACCTCCAGGAGAGCCAGCCGACCTTGTTCTCAACGAGTGGATTCCGATATATCGACACCTGGGCAGAGCCAAGACAATCGAACTGGTGCAACAGAATGTATCGCTGGGAGAGGCATTACTACTCATCCCAGAGGCGATGAGACCGAAGCAGAAACAGCCAAGAAAACGCAATCAAACCAAATAAAAACAATCAAACTATGGAATTAAACAAACTACGAGACAAGGCACACGCCATTGCTCTTGAGCATGGTTTTTACGAGGAGACACACGCAGATGAGCACTACCTATGCCTCATTGTATCAGAACTCATGGAGGCTGTAGAAGCCGACCGCAAGGGCCACAATGCCGACTGGGAGGCGTTCATGAAGTATGAGGAGCGTGTCAGCTTCGAGGAGAACTTCAAGCGACACGTCAAGGACAGCGTGGGCGATGAGCTTGCAGATGCTTGTATTCGCATCTTTGACTACGCAGGATATCAGAATATAGACCTTGAGCAAGATGTCGAGAAATCGCCTATTACCATGGTTTACGACCGCTTTACCGTGGCAGCCTTCGGGGTAACAATAATTCTGGCATATGAGCCAGGCCCCGAGAATGTTATTCACGCTCTTGAGGCCATCTTCGCCATTGCAGAGAAAATGGACATCGACATTGAGCAACACATCAAGCTCAAGATGAAGTATAACGCCTTAAGACCATATCGCAATGGAAAGAGATATTAAGTTTCGAGGTAGAACGAGGCGTGGTCAGTGGGTAGTGGGCAATCTCATCAAGGTAAAGGGTAGACGTGAGACCTTTATCGGCGAGAGCTTCACACCCACAGCCTCGCAAGCTCACATCGTAGAACCTGGTACCATTGGGCAGTACACTGGTCTCAAAGATAAGAACGGCACGGAGATATACGAGGGCGACATCCTCCGCAGTGAAGACTACCCATTCTCTGACAATGAGGTCAAGGACAACTACTATGCAGTCGTAGATTGGTCGTATGACTCCGCTTCGTTCTACATGACCACAATCAAGAATCCGAGGTCCTCTGTGCGTGGAGCGAGTGCTGGCAACTGCGAGCTTATGGATGTCGAGGAGATGGAGGCATTCGAGGTGATAGGCAACATTCACGACAACCAGGAGCTGTTCAGATGCGATAAGTATGCGAATTAGGGCTAAGACTGTCGTACTGATACTCGCAAGGACATTCTCCAGGAGGCATCGCAAAGCGGGGCAAGAGACACGCTTCGCAGAGAGCGTCACCCAGGGAACAAAGCTACACACCATACGGAGTGACTATGACGGATGGAGTCACAACATCGACAAGGTTCGCAACAGCAACTTCTTCCTCTCGCTCCGCCAGTGGCAAGGAGAGCCCTTTCGTAGCAAACATATCGAGGTCAAGGAGCTAAAGACAACGGTAGGCTACGAGCGTATAATCCTGGAGTGCGACCCTGAGACAAGGGTACTCACAGCAACGATAAACGGCACTCCCTATCACGACATCGAGCTATTGGCACACAACGAGGGCTTGACGTATGATGACTTCGTAGACTGGTTCTTCGGGCAAGGTATATACAGAACACGATTCAAGGGCATTATCGTACATTTCACAGACTTCCGCTATAATAGTAATTTATTATTACTAAAGTGAGTAAGAAGTAGTAATTAGAATGTTATTACTAAACATACGGGCAAAGTAAACGAAACACAAAGAAAGACAATTATGTTGAACAAAGCACAAGTTATCGGAAACCTGGGTGTAGACCCACGAGTAAGCGTCGTAGGAAACACGCAGACAAAGGTCGCTACGTTCACCGTGGCAACGACAGATAGAGGCTACACAACGCAAGCTGGCGTACAAGTGCCAGAGAAGACAGAGTGGCACAACATCGTATGCTTCTACAAACTTGCAGACATCGCAGAGAAGTTCCTCAAGAAAGGTTCAAAAGTGTTCATCGAGGGCAAGATGAGAACACGCAGCTATGACGACAAACAAGGCATCAAGCGTTACGTCATGGAGATTAACGCAGAGACAATCGAGATGCTCGAGCCTAAGCAGTCAGCACAGCCACAGCAGGAGCAAGCACCAGTGCCAGTGGTAGAGCCTACTCCAGAGCCTAACGAGGAAGACCTACCATTCTAACGAGGTATGAGACATATCGAAAGTCAGATACAACGTACTTGTAAGCGTTGGTTCGATTACCAGTATGGGCAGTTCTCGCCTCTCCTATTCGCTGTGCCTAATGGAGGACTACGAGGCAAGCGTGAAGCAGCCATAATGAAAGCCGAGGGCATGACAGCTGGTGTAGCTGATATGATACTCCTGGTATCTCGAAAGGGATATGGCTCTCTCTGCATCGAGTTCAAGACCGCAAAGGGTAGACAGACAGACACACAGAAAGAGTGGCAGAGAAACGCTGAGATACACGGAAACAAGTACGTTATCGTTCGAAGCTTCGACGACTTCGTGAAGGCTGTGACCGCTTATCTGGGCTAAACGCTCTTTTTTTTGACGCAAATATGTGCTTATTAGGCACTATTTACTATATTTGCAACGACATGACAAATGTTACTAACTAAAAATTCAATCATCAAATGGAAATTTTATCTCAGTTTGAGGGAATGATGCTCATCGGTGGCTTCTTCCTTGCAATGGTAGCACTTATCTTTATGCTACGAAAGAGAGAGCAGACCAAGGAGGAGTTCTTGGTCGCTAACAGACGAGCCCCCTGGCTTCTCGCAGCGTTCTCTATGGCTGCAACGTGGGTATGGGCTCCAGCTATGTTTACGGCAGCAGAGAAAGCCTACACCCAGGGATGGGTAGGCGTATTTTGGTTCGTTATACCGAACATTCTAACGCTCATCCTCTTTGCATTTTTCGCTAATAAGATGCGAAAGATTCGCCCCGAGGGCTGGACATTCTCTGATTACATCCGTGAGAAGTACAGCAACAGAGCACACAACATGTTCCTTATCGAGAGCTTCGGCTTGCAGACATGCTCACTCGCTGTTCAGCTCCTCGCTGGTGCAACAATCTTCCACAAGGTTACTGGTTTGCCCTTCTTTTGGACCACGATTATCCTTGCAGCTATTCCGTTGCTCTACTCACTCACACGAGGCATCCGTGGCAATATCGCTTCTGACTTCGTGAAGATGGGCTTTATCGTAGCGGTATTGTTGCTCGGCTTGCCTATCATGACATCGAACGCTGGTGTTGACACATTCTTCAACGGCTTGGGCGGTCTCACTGGTGACTTCGGCAACTTCTTCGACAAGACTGGTATCGCTGTGATGCTCTCATTCGGTATTCCTACCACTATCGGCTTGCTCTCTGGCACATTCGGTGACCAGATGTTCTGGCAGCGTGTCTTCGCTGTGAAGCCTAACCACGTGAAGCGTACAATGATTACCGCAGCTTGCATCTTCGGCATCGTGCCTATTGCGTTGTCATGCTTCGGCTTCTTCGCTGCTGGTGCTGAGCTCCCTATCGCTGACACACAGCTCGTGAACGTAAGTGCTGTTATCGCATTCACTCCTAAGTGGTTCTTGTACCTCTTCTTCTTGCTCATTCTCTCTGGTCTTATCTCAACCGTTGATAGCATCCTCTGTGCGGTATCATCAGTGGCTGGTCACGACGTTGTGAAGCGTCTTGAGGAGAGAAGCGGTCTCGAGCTTAACTCTGTGAAGGTAGCTCGTGCAGCAATGGTTCTCGTAGCTATTCTCGCTATCGGTATTGCCAACATCCCAGGCATCACCATTACTTACCTTTTCTTGTTCTATGGTACACTCCGAAGCTCTGTTATGCTCCCAACAATCTTCGCTATCAAGGGCTATAAGATGAGCGAGAGCGGTCTGTTCTATGGCATCCTCGCATCACTCGTTATCGGTCTGCCAATCTTCGCTATCGGCAACCTTAACGGCTGGGTGCCTATGATTGTGACTGGCTCACTACTCACTATCGGCTTGTCGGGTGCTATCTCTCTGCTTAAAAAGGATAAGACAATCGAGACTATCTAAACATTACGAAACACGCTTAAAACGCAAAAGAAACATGAAAAATCGCATTAAACTATCGCTGGTACTAACAGCACTTACGCTTCTGTTCGCTACGAACGCCAAAGCACAGATTTATGATGGTATCACACAGCCCACACGCTTCCGTGTGTGGACTCCAATCACTACCTCACTCGAAGACGGCAATACGACTATCGCCCCATTTGTAGGCTACAAGCAGAACGTGTGCGACTGGTTCTCGGTTACAGAGGTTATGCAGTACAACATCAATAAGGGAGCATTCATTCCCCAGGTGTGGCTCAACTTCAACGTGAAGAACAAGTTCTATGTTTTGTCTCGCTCAATCTACGATATCAAGGCGAACGAGTATAGACACACCCTCTCTGCTACTTACAAGCTCCCTCTCGGCTTTATGGTTGATACTACATGGGAGAATATGTTTGACGGCAAGAAGTTCTGTAATAGCGACAGATTGCAGTTCGTAGCTGGTTACGGCTACAAGTGGTTCGTGGCGAATATCGGCTACTCTGTCCGAAATAAGCCAGGTGTCGTTGCCAACGCACGATTTAAGTTCTCAGACAACAACTGGTTGCAGCTCAAATACGACCAAGGCACGAATAGTATCCAGGCAGGTCTCGCATTCCATTTCAACTAACTATGAAGCAAGTGTTAGGCAAGAAGCAGACATCCAGTAACGAGGACTTTGTCAAAGCCTGGCAGAACATCGAGCAACTGGTCTCTCTCGAAGAAGCAGAGAGACTGGTTGCTTCTACCGTTTCTGATATCAGGCAGAAGACAGCAGGACATAACGTAGCCTATGCCTGGAGCGGTGGCAAGGATAGCCTCGCTCTCCAGGTTGTATGCGAGAGAGCTGGCATCCGCCGTTGCGTATTCTGCACAGCCCCCGAACTCGAATATCCCGACTTTCTACGCTGGGCATACAGAAACCAACCCCAGGGCATGATGACCATCACGCTTGACAACCTTAACCTCAAGTGGCTTTCTGAGCATCAAGATATGCTCTTCCCCTCTGAGGCAAAGATGAGTTCCAAGTGGATGGAGAAGCTTCAATGGGCAGGACAGCGTGAGTATTGCAAGAGAACGGGCATCAACTTTCTGATTCTCGGCAGACGCTCCCAGGATGGCAACCATGTGGGCAGAGGTGGCTCGAACATATATGCTACTGGAGTCGGGCAGATACGCTATAATCCTATCGCTCACTGGAAGCACGAGGAGGTGATGGCTGTTATACACTACTTCTTGCACGACAATCTACCCTGGTCTCTATACGGCTCAACAGACGGCTGGACCAAAGGCACTGGCTTGTGGCCCGAGAGAGAATACTCATGGGCAGAGGTCTACGAAATAGACCCAAGCGTGGTGCAGACGGCAGCTCGACACATATCATCAGCACGAGAATTTCTAACATCAATAAACAAATAACACTATGGCAGTAAAGCACGAGACAAAGACAGTAGAGCTTGCAAAGCTCGTTCCCTATGAGAAGAACCCTAACGTTCACCCTATCGAGCAGATTAAGGCGATTGCTGACAGCATTGAGCGTTATGGTCAGTATTACCCTATCATCGTAGATGAGGATATGCGTATCCTCTGTGGTCACGGCAAGAAGCTCGCACTCGAGCACCTTGGTCGCAAGGAGGGCGAGGTTAAAATCTTGCGAGGCCTCACAGATAAGCAGAAGCTCAAGATTGTCATCGAGGACAACAAGATTCAGTCTATGAGCTATGTGGACTTCACGAAGATTGAGGACATCATCCGTGAGGTGGGCGAGGTCGATATCATCGGCTTCGGTGTTGACTACCTCGATGCTATCATCAACGAGAACGTCAAGGACAACATGGGCGTTGACTTCACACAGCCCGTAGAGCGTAAGTCGAACGAGAAGCAGGTGGCTGACATCCCCCAGGAGGTCCGTGAGGAGCAGGATGAGGAGCGTGAAGACATCGAGAGTGGTATGCAGACGGCACGCACTATGCTATGCCCACACTGCGGTAAGGAAATCTACATCTAAACAGAACAACTATGAGCAATACTAAGAACAAAGACCTATTCGCCCCACTGAAGAACTTGCAGTTCATCGACAGAGACCTGGTGAAGCCTAACGACTACAACCCTAACAAGGTCCTGGAGAAGAACCTCAAGCTCCTCATGGAGAGTATTCTGAATAACGGCTTCTGTTTCCCGATAGTAATCAGACCCGACTACACTATCATCGACGGCTTTCACCGCTGGTGCGTGAGTGGTCGTGAACCTCTGAAGACAATGCTGGGTAACAAGATACCAGTCGTTATCGTAGCCCACGAGAACGCCACAGATGACATGGCTGGTACGGTGACATTCAACCGTGCTCGAGGCACTCACTTGCTCGAGCCTATGGAGAACATCGTGAAGAAGCTCCTTGCAGAGGGCTTGACCGTGGATGAGATAAGCAAGAAGATAGGCATGAGCCGAGAGGAGATTTTCCGCCTCTCAAAGATTGACCGAGAGACATTCTTGAAGATGCTAACATCACGTGGTGAGCAGACATTTAGCGAGGCTCGCCGTGTTATTCGTGGATAGGAGGGCTGCCCATGATAACACGAGAGTTAGGCGTAAATGTCGTTCAAGCAGCGGAACGCAGAGTATATGAGGCGTTCCTTAACAACAAGACCGTATCGATGAGCTTTTCGGGAGGTAAGGATAGCATCTGTATGTCTGATATCGTAATCAAAACGATGCAGAAGTACGGCATATCCTTCTCCCGATTGATCGTGATATTCTTCGATGAGGAAGCAATCTATCCAGATGTCGAGAAAACCGCTCTTGAGTGGCGAAGCAAGTTCATGTCTCTGGGAGCTAAGTTCTACTGGTTCTGTCTCCCTATCAAGCACTACAACTGTTGCAACAAGCTCGCCAACGATGAGAGCTTCTTCTGCTGGGAGCCAGGCAAGGAGAGCGTATGGGTACGCCCCATGCCCAAGTTCGCCATCCGCAACCACAAGGACTTCGAGATGGGCATGAGCTATCAGAAGTTCGCACCAAGGCTATTCAAGAGCATCCCACAGATGGTGGGCTTGCGTATGTCAGAGTCGATACAGCGTCAGGCAGCGATATCAAGTTCAAAGAACAAGGGCCAGTACATCTATCCTATCTACGACTGGACAGACAACGATGTGTGGCTATACATCCAGCGTGCGAACCTACAGATACCTATGACCTACATCTACCTTTACAAGGTGGGTGTGCCATTGAACAAGCTCCGTCTATCGCAGTTCTTCAGCATCGACACCATCAAGAGCTTGCCCAAGGTCATGGAGTTCTACCCCGACCTATACGAGCGTGTCTTGAAGCGTGAGCCAAATGCAGACCTGGTGATGCTCTACTGGGATACTGATATGTTCCGCTCATCAAAGCAGGACCAGAAGTTCGAGACGGAGAAGGGCAAGGACTACAAAAAGATGTTCATTGAGGAGATGCGAAAGGCTGCACTTAGCCCCGATGACTACCCTGGATATAAGGATGTCAAGAAGCTATATGTGCGTGTAAACGAGGCTACGAGCAACAAGACCTATCAGCACATGTATCAGATGCTCATTGCTGGAGACCCCAAGAAACGCATCTATAGAGTGCTATTAGGCGACCTCTACAGAGACACAGAGAAACGAGATGGAGTAATCAAACGTAAGAAGTAGTATGGCAACACGAGAGGAGAAGATTGAGGAGAGAACGGCACAGAGCAAGGAGGAGCTACTCCAGGCACTGGCTAACACCAGTGGCATTATTGCGTCAGCGTGCAAGGCTGCAAACATATCACGCATGACGTTCTATCGCTGGTACAACGAGGACCCCGAATTCAAGGAGAAGGCAGACGACATCAAGGAGCTACAGAAAGACTTTGCCGAGAGCCTTATACTCAAGAAGATGAAAGAGGGCGACACCACAATGCTCATCTTCTATGCTAAGACACAGATGAAGGATAGAGGCTACACAGAACGCCAGGAGATTACTGGCAAGGATGGCGAGGCTCTAATCAAGAGCAACGAGATTGACATTGAGAAGCTTTCAGATGAGGAACGTGAGCTATTGCTCCGCCTCGGTCAAGAGGCACTTAACACCAAGGAATGATATCAAGGGTAGATTATACGACACTCGCATTGAGGGTGGTTGCTGACCAGTGTAGGAAGAGCTTCTTCTATTTTGTCCAGACCTTTTGGGATGTGATAATCAAGGAGGAGCCTACCTATAACTGGCATATTCCGTTTCTATGCGATGAATTGCAGAAGCTCTCTGTGTCCATTGTGGCACGAGAGCCAAAGCCGTATGACCTTATCGTGAACATTCCCCCTGGTACAACCAAGTCGACAATCGTGACTATCATGTGGCCAGTGTGGCTATGGACGCAAGACCCCTCGTTGCGAATAATCACGAACTCGTACTCTGGTGGTCTGTCTATCGAGCACGCCACAAAGAGCAAGGACATCATCCATTCTGATAAGTTCAGAGCCTTGTTCCCCAATATCCAAATCCGTAAGGATAAGTCGGGCAAACAAAACTATGAGAACACTGATACGGGCTACCGCTACGCCACATCTACTGGTGCCACGATCACTGGTTTTCACGCTCACGTAATCATCAATGATGACCCAGTGAACCCCAAGCAGGCAGAGTCTGAACAGCTCCGAACATCGGCAAATGAGCATACCAAGACGCTATCTTCTCGTAAGGTAGACAAGGCGAATACTCCAGTGGTTACGATTATGCAGCGTCTCCACGAGGAGGATGTCACGGGCTATACGCTCAAGAAGAAGGGCGAGAACATCCGCCATATATGTCTCCCAGCGGAGGACTGCGAGGATGTCAAGCCCATAGAGCTACGCAAGCACTATGTCGATGGTCTCCTTGACCCCAAGCGACTGAATAGAGCAGTACTGAATGAGGCAAAGGTAGACCTGGGCTCACGAGGATATGCTGGTCAGTATATGCAGATGCCCAGTGCTGCTGGTGGTAACATCATCAAGGAGGACTGGTTCAGACACATATCGTTCGCAGACTTTCGAGCACTACGCTACCGAGAGCCTATGCACTTCTTCCTCGACACGGCATACGATGAGAAGAAGAAGAAAACAGACAACGACCCTTCGGGTATCATCGCAGCGTGCAAAATCAAGAACAACATCTATATCACCCATGCAAAGAAGGTTTACAAGACATTCCCCGAACTGCTAAAGTTCCTCCCCGAGTACCTATACGCCAACGACTATGACGACCGCCAAAGTACGCTCCGTGTTGAGCCAAAGGCGAATGGTAAGAGCGTGGTACAGCAGCTCGAGGTGAGCACCAAGCTAAATGTGACATACACGCCGACACCTACCGATGCCAAGGATGTGCGACTACATGCTGTAGCTCCAAAGGTCGAATGTGGACGTGTGTTTCTCGTAGATGGTGAATGGAATGAGGAGTTCATCGACGAGGTATGTGGTTTCCCCACAAAGGTTCACGATGAGTATGTGGACCTTTTGGGCTATGCAATAAACTACTTTATGGATGATGATATAGACATCCCCGAGGATGTGGATGCTTTATTTTAACTAACACTTTTAGACAATGGGATTAATCAACATGATTACGAACTACCTCAATGCGGTAGTAGGCAGAAATCAAGAGTTCGAGGAGCTTATAGCAGCAAAGGACATCACACGAGTTAAGGAGCTGTTCTCCACACGTGAAGCCCTTGTCGCAGAAGCCATGAGGGAGTATGACCCTATGCAGCACGAGGTCATGCGTCGCCCCGACAAAATCATCAAGAACGCCAAAGGAGAACGCAGAGGCGTGGTCAAGCGATGGAGACTACCCATCAACTACCCTCAGTACATCAACGAAATTGCCGTGGTGTTCATCTATGGTCGACCTATCAAGTGGACTAATCAGAGCGAGGGCACAGACAATGCCTATCGTGCGTTCCAGGACCTCGTGAAGCGTACACGTTTCGACAGCAAGATACGCCAGTGCAAACGCCTCGCTGGTGCGGAGACACAGTCAGCCATGCTGTTCCGTGTGTTCCGCAACAACGAGAACCAGCCCGACTGCCAGATACGAGTTCTCGCAGCAAGCAAGGGCGATGAGATATACGCACGCTGGGATATGTACGAGAACCTCGTATCGTTCGCCTGGGGCTACCACGTCAAGGATAGCAGCACCGAGACATCGTACCATTTCGACATCTTCACCCCCGATGTCATCTATCGCTGTAAGCGTACTATCACTGGCTGGGAGGTTGAGACAGAGGACAACCCTATCGGCAAGATTCCAGTGATACTATTCCAGCAGGACAAGGAGTGGAAGGGCGTTGAGCCTCTCATCGAGCGTGAGGAGTATATCGGTTCAAAGACGGCAGACATCAACGACTACTTCGCAGACCCCCAGTTTGTCGTGAACGCAGATATAATCAAGAACCTTCCCGAGAAGGGCGATGAGAACAAGACACTCATCGTAAAGGGCCAGGATGATGCGACCAAGGCAGCACATTACCTAACCTGGGATAGTGCACCAGAGAGCAAACAGAAGGAGATTGAGTGGCTACAGAAGCATATTCTCACTAAGACCTTTACGCCCAATATCGACTTCGAGAGTATGAAGGGCTTGTCGAACGTATCGGGTAAGGCTCTCAAGCAGATGATGCTCCTGGCGGATATCAAGGCATCACGCCACAAGGAGACACACGATGAGCTCCTGGATCGTACTGGTAACCTCATGATATCGATTATCGGCAACGTGATGAACATCGCTCTCAAGGGCGAGTGCGACAAGCTCGTTATCGGTCATGAGTACCAGGAACCATTCGGTGAGGACATCAAGGAGGCTATCGAGAACATCGCCAAGGCTACAGACGCTGGTATGCTCTCAACAGAGGGTGCTATCGAGCTTAACCCTCTCGTTAAGGATAAGACCCAGGAGATGAACCGTATAACCAAGGAGGCAACAGAGGCAGCACAGCGACAGCGTGACATCTTCGGTGCAACACAAACCAGGGATGATGTTTTCGGAGGGGCTGAGTAATGGCTAAGACACAAGCAAAGAAGCAGAACAACACAGTAGACTGCAAGGACTGCAAGCACGCTTACGACTGGCACGAGAAAGGGGCAGATGGTCTCCCCTTTCTTTGCCGTTGTAGACTCCACACCAAACGTTCACGCTTCCTCACTCGAGACGGCTGTGAGCAGTTCGACAAAATCATGTAAACATGGCAAAGAAGAAGATTGACATAGACAAATACGCTTCGGGATTGTTCCCCAGAACGGAGGAATATGCCGACAAAGTACGCAGACATTACGCTTCGGCAGTGGATGAGCTGCTAAAATTGTCATCTAACGCCAAAATTAGCCCGAATGAGACGTTTTCTTTCGCTGATAATAAAAAGATATCAGACGGAGCTAACAATGTCTTACGGGGGCTGTATTCGGCTGTGTACAATGAAATCAAGGGTGGCGTTATGGCTGAGTGGGAATATGCGAACCTCTCGTGTGATGCGTTGATAGAGTCAATCTTCGGCAAAGGTGTGCTCCAGGACAACCATTTCGCACGCTGGTTCTCACGCAACCAGGAGGCTATGGATGCGTTCTTCGCTCGCAAGTCTGCCTATGGTGGCATGAACCTCTCACAGAAGGTGTGGCGATACACTGGCGACCTAAAGACCGAAATGGAGCTTGCTCTGTCCCTATCATTGGGGCAGGGCGATTCTGCTTCTACAGTATCGAGAGCCGTTCGCCAGTATCTCCAGGAGCCCGAGAAGCTATTTAGACGCATCAAGACGGGCGTGGATGCTGACGGCAACCCCCTATATAAGCTCTCGAAAGCTGCCAAGGCTTATCATCCAGGACAAGGCGTGTATCGCAGTAGCTACAAGAACGCTATGAGATTGGCTCGCACAGAGACCAACATGGCGTACCGCACAGCAGAGCAAGACCGATGGCAACGTATGGACTTTGTGGTAGGCTTTGAGGTTAAACGCTCTAAGCGAGGCTATAGCTGCTCCGTGTGTGATGCACTGAAAGGCAAGTATCCAAAAGACTTTGTGTTCAAGGGCTGGCATCCACAGTGCCGATGCTACGTTACGCCTATCCTCGCAACAGAGGATGAGTTCGTAGCTATGCAGGAGATGATACTCGCTGGCGATGACCCCACATATATTCGTAGCGAGAACACCATCCTCAGACCAAGCGACAGCTTCTACAAGTGGTGGGATGACAACAAGGGCAGAGTGGAAAGTGCTACAGCTATGCCATACTGGGTGCAGGACAACCAGGACTACATCAACGGCAAGCGTAAACAGCGAGTTCGCACAGCCGAGGAGCGTGAGGCTATCAGGCAGAAATGGGCGGAACGCTCTAAAAAGTATCGCAACATCACGACCATGGCTGGCAATGTCCTTAAAGTTGCCCAGGAATACCCCGAAATTGACATCTCACAGCTTCAATCGTTCGTTGACGGTAGGAACATTGCTTCAATGGATAAAGAGGCAAGGAGCGTCGCTAAACAGATTATGGAGGTACGCAAAGATGAGCAGATGCTATCCCAGCTCATCCCAGATGTACACGAGTGGAAGAAGCAGTTCTCATCTGCCGAGCTTCACGAGGTCTACGATGCCGTCGAGAAGAAACTGGCAGAGCTCGACAACACAGCTTTCGACAGTTTCAAGTACAAGTCAGTTCTGGAGCAAAAGAAGGCGTTGCTCGAAAAGGAAATCAAGTACGTCTCAGACCCGACCTATCTCAAGCCTCACAAGCTATACCCCACCTGGGAGGTATCGCAAGCTGCATATATCAGACAGCACGCCAAGGTTATTGATGCTATCGACTGGCAGAACATCGATGATGTACTCCAGGAGGCACTGACATTCGAGACAAAGAGTAAGCCATACCTCGCACTCATCGATGACTTGCAAGCCTCTATAGCTGCTGGAGACAAACTTAAGGCTCAGTCTGTAGTCGTAGATATGCAAGACAAGCGTGCAGCCCTTAAACGTGCTGCAGATGCCCGAGAAAGGCGAAAGTTCGGCAAGGGAGCAAAGGGTTTGTATGACGGAGGCGACCCATTCACCTCTGCCGAGCGTGCGAAGCTTGCTGATTATGAGAAGCAGATTATTGACGGCATCATGAATGGCAATGGAGCTGATGACTACCTAATCGAGAGATATCACGACTACACTCTTCAGCTTTCAGAGAAATACTACTCTAAGCAGATGTCGATATATAGCGACAGCGAGCGTAAGGCTATGAAGGATATGCTTGATAGGTATATAGCGAGACCATCAACGAACCCGAGCTATATTTGGGGTGCTGAACTGGGCGGTGTCTATAGTCCAGGTAGCTCAAAGGTTCGTGCATATATGCCAAAGCTCAACGGTCTCACAGAGGAAGAGGTGTCGGTTGTTAAGCGATTCACGAACGGTTCTACATTCAGCAACTGCTACAACCTAAGACACGAGTCTCAATACTGGAGGGATATATTCGACCGCAAGATGAGCCGTCTAACAAAGGCTCAGATTGCAGAGCAATGTGAGATTATCGAGGAGTGGTCGCAAGGTGCGAACTACACTATAGATAGAATGGTCCGCTATAATGGTGTTACATTCCGAGGTCTTAAAGGAGATGGTGGCCCAGAATTGCGTGACGCTCTGACCAAGGCTTACAACAGCAATAAGCCCTGGGTAAATAATGCCTCATGCTCAACGTCAATGAAGCACTCTGTGGCAAAGTCTTTCGATGGCGATACTATCTTGATAATTCACAACAAGACGGGTGCATACATACATGCTATCTCTGACTACTCATCAGAGTTCGAGATTATGACACTAAGAGGGGCAAAGTACAAAGTCCTTGCCCCTCCTAAATACATCGGTTCTCGCTACTATGTCGAGCTCGAAGAGATAATCTAATCGTTCAGCTTACTGCTCTTGACGGCTTGCTGGAACGTGCTACGCTTGATGCTTATATATTCACTGGACCACACACCGTGAGTGTATAGCTCTGTGGCACGCTCCAGCATTTCTGCTTTCGTAGTGTCGTAATGTCCTGGACCCTCCCAGTGAAGCTCCCGAATATAGGCCACCATGGTGTCTGATAGCTTACCTGGCTTCTTATCATCGCCAGCTTCCACAGCATACTTCTCTACGTTCCACCAGAACGCCTTGCCGAAATTCCATCCACTGAAAGGATTCTGTATCTCACCCTTATAGTATGTGTAGTTCTTCCATTTATCGAATGTATCCATAGTTGTGCATGAATTTTGAAACAATACTCATCATTGGTGCTGGTATGTACTTATATGCGGTATTGACTATTACTGGAGGTATGCCCCATATTGCCTCTGCTATACTACCAACAATCGCTCCTATGGTGTCACTATCTCCGCCTACAGCAATGGCGTAGCGTATAGCTTCCTCGAAGCCGTTTGCCTTGTCAATGATGCCGAACACAACGGGCATTGTCCCCTGGCAGGTCTCATCAAAGCGGTTCTTGCCGAGCTGTGGTTCTACCCATGTTGGATAGTAGTGCTCCTTGATAGCCTTGAGCATTGCCTCCTTTCCCTGGGTGCGAGCCAGGAATATTGCCGTTGCCGTTGCTATAGCACCCTTGACACCCTCTAAATGATTGTGCGTTGGCAAGGCACTATTGCCAGCTTCAATCTGAACCTCCTCAAGCGTGTCGAAATACCAGCCTATAGCCGACACTCGCATTGCAGAACCATTGCCGAAGCTGTTGTAAGGCTGTGGATCATCCGAAGCTATCCAGCGTGCAAAAGAGCCTCCATAACCACCCATAGGATTAGGGTACGCATTGCACCAGGCTTGAAGCCATCCCTTGTAGTTCCTATCTGTGCCCGATGTGAGAGCGTTCGCAATAGCAACGGTGCAGATGGTGTCATCAGTGAAGCTACACTCTGGCGTGAATAGTTCAAAATCTAATCTATCTGTGTTGTTGAACTCGAAGCGTGAGCCAACAATATCTCCGATAATTGCTCCTAACATTACTCGTCTTCTTTGTTTGATTGTGGTGATGATATAAGCTCGCCCTGCCATATCGTACATTGCTTGTTGATGTACGGCTCATCTTTTATGCTTCCCACGTTACGAAGCGAGCGATAGGTTATGCCCACTTGCTCCAGGGTGAAACGCTGGAAAATGGCAGCTTTCGAGCCAAAATAGTAGTGTCTCTTTCCGTCGATAGGCTCACGGAATTCAACGTGAAATATTTTCCTTGTCGCCATAGTCTTGTGTTTGATATTCAGTACAAAGGTACGACATATTTTCGATATATGCCATACCTTTGTGTACTTTTGTTTGTTTTCAGTCTAAGAATTAAAAGAAATAAGCTCAATATATAACTCTTGAAGCATTGCCTCTACCTCCTCCATGTCGGTAATTATATCCCTCGCCACGCCACCCACCAAGATACGTTACCACTCCACCTCATCGGGGCATTGCTCCTTAATCGCCTCAATTACTTCGGGGGACAATTCCAACTCATCATTCCACGACTCATCAACCACTTCGCAACGGCTCAACAAATAGCCAATACCACAAATAACCATTCGCACCATATATGCCTCTGGATTTTCAAACGGATTAGAACGCTCCCCAAAATTCATTTGTTCATATTCTGAATAGTCGGCTGCATCATACCACCACTCGCATAAGTGCTTAATTGCTTCGGCTCTGCTATATGTTATTGTGCCATCGCAATTTGCACCCTCGCATAAAATATATGCCATATCACACGCATATATATTTCTGCCTTCGTACTCGTCTAAACGCTCAAATAAATACTCCTTACAAAACTCGATAAAACTTTTCATGTCTCATTAAAATTTAAGAAGACGCCATTATTTTGATTTTACCCCTATGGGCTTTTTTGCACTGTATCGGTTTTGCTTTGACCCTACAAATTCATTGCTTTTAAGAAGTCGGACAGTAGGCTGTCTAAATCAATTTGCCCCCTATCGTAACAAGTAACCACATAATCCGACGCATTGTTTTCTATCCATTTATAAGCCTTTAATATAATGTTTTCGGGTGTGCTCTCTTCTTTTGTAGATACTTCGATTATATGAATCTGTGGGCGGTTATTTCTCACAGAAACAACATCGCACATTTTCTCTATCTCCGAAGATGTTTTACCTTCGTATTGGCTTAAAAATGTCTCCGCATCCTTTATATCACTATATACGGGGCTTAAATCCTTATAAGACCAGAACTCCTCGCACGAGTCATCTGAACACCATAAACGAACCTGATAAAATTCTTTCATAATAACCTACTTTTATATAAAAAATTATCTTATTATAAGCCTACAATATTTTTGATTTGTTCTGTCTCTTTTTCTCTTTTCTCTATATATTTAACCGCTAAAATTATAGCCTCCTCCGCTGTTTTGCCGTAAAAATCTCCGTGCTTTCTATCCCATCGTTGCATACTACCCGTGCCTCGGTCAATCTTTACCAACCATCCCCCCTCGCAAATTCTTTCGATACGATTAAATTTTCTAACTATAAAGCCATTAGAAAAACGACAATCGGAATAGCGCCCCTTTTCCTTCATTTTGTCAAAATTTTGCTGCGAGGTATTACCTACGATGATCTCTATCACTTCCTCCAGTGAGTCAGGTCTAAATGTACGATGCTCAACTACTTTTTTTGGCAAGTTTCGCAATGTAAGCCCGTATTTCTCCATCAAAGAAATAATTTCAATTTGCGTTTTCATTATCGTTATTTTTTTAAGATTAAACACCACTCGCGGAACTCATACAACCGCACTACAAAATTCCCTGCAACATCACGCCATCAGTCTGTGATCTTAAAGTAATACTCTGCCTCTTCTCCCTGGAGCGTCTCCTTTGCGTAGCCGTCAGCCTCGTAGTCAAGGTCCGCATATAGCTTGGATAGTGCCATGTTACCCTTGCCGTGATGCATCCAGCATCTGTGGTTAAGAACGATTACAAGCTCTGTGAGGTACTTATAGTTAGTTTTCCACTCACTGAAGGCACGCTTGAAGGTGTCCTTTACAGCGTTGAGACCGAAGCGGTCTGCGATTGCGAAATCCTCCCAGAATGTAGTGATGCAGTCGTAACCGAACTGCTGCTTTTGAAACTCTCTAAATGTCATATCAGTATTGCGTTAATGGTTATTGATTATTCTATCTTGATGATATCGCTCTTTGCGATGCACTGCTGGCAGTAGCCCCCTCGATATAGGTAAGCGAGGTTGCCCTCTATTAAGACCTTGTCGCATATCATCACTTGCGGAAAGTCATTGCATTGTGTCTTCTCCACGTTGCACCAGAACCTCAAGTTGTAGATTACCTTAATCATCGCTTAGAAATCTGCTTTAAGTTTTAACTGTTTTAGAACCTCTCTCAACTCGCTATCTGTGTAGCGTTCCGCCACCTGGATAGCCACTCTGTTGTGGTTAGCTACTATCTGTATCGCTCTTGCTCGGCTAACCTTTGGTGTCTTGCGTAGTGTTCTCATAGTCCCACCTTCATTGTCATAACTATTGTAATTTTAATTGCGTCGTGCTTATTGAGCGTTGTTATTTGTTGTTGTTTCTGGTACAAAATTATGACAAATATCCGATATATGCAAATATTTTGTGACATATTTTTTACATTTGTCATCTTTGTTTTGCTTTAACCACTCGTAACTAATTGTGACTCAAATAGTAACAAAAGTGTAGATTTTTTCACTTTTTTCTGTGCTTATTGAGCGCTCTTTGCAAAATATCACTATATTTGCGGTGCAAGGAATTTATTTCAATCATAGAAACATGAACAAAAAGCTATTATCAGCACTACAAGCCAAATGTAAAGACTTTGGATTGTCAGAGAAAGCCATCGAGGACTTGGCGACATCAGGTAGCGAGGGCTTAACAGATGAGACCTCAGAGGAGGACATCGAAAAGAAAGCGGATTCGTTGGTACCATTCGCAAAATTCATGCAGGCGGAGGTAACACGCAAGTCGCAGAACAAGAAGCCAGCGGAGAGACCTGCAGACCCTCCTAAAGGCGGAAACGGCGATGATGAACCCGAGTGGTTCAAGGCTTACAAAGTACAGCAGGAGAAGCAGCTCCAGGAGTTGAAAGACGAGAACGCTGCTATGAAGCTCGAAAAGAGTAAGGCTGAACGTGGTGCATCCATTGCTGCAAAGGCGAAAGAGCTTGGTATACCCGACTTCTTGATGAAACGCATCTCACTCGCTGATGATGCCGACATCGCCAAGGAGCTTACGGAGTACAAACAAGAGCTTATCACCAACAACTTGATGCCAGCAGACAAAGCGGACATCATTTCTTCATCGGAGCAGGCAGCCAAAGATGACGCTAAATCATGGGCGAACTCGCTGCCAAATTTCTAACCATTAAACCGATTGCATTATGGCGATTAAGTTTGAAAGAACAACCTATCCAGGCAATATGAACGCTTTTTGGCGTGAGCCAAAGGTGATGCCTGGTGGCTACGCAATGAAGCAGACCTTTCCAGTGGGCGAGGTTATCTTGCGTGGTGCATTCGTAGCGTTGGATGTCGATGCCATGGAGGCTGCTATCGTTAAGGTGGGCAAGGTTCTCGCTGGCGGTACAACCTCTGCTGCTCGTGTGAGCAAGCGAAACAACCTTTGTCCTGGTGATACAGTGATGAAGGTAGGTGGCGACAGCACAACTACTGTGAAGAGCGTAGATCGTAGCAACCCCGACTACGATGTTATCGAGGTAGCAACCGCAATCACAGGTCTTGCAGAGGGCGACTTCTTGCAGGAGGCTGACGCAAACAGCAAGGCTCCAAAGTATGTAGCGAACGCTGTACTCGCAGCAGACCTCGAGATTCGCAAGGGTGGTCTTCCCACAATCGACGCATCGCACGACGCTATCTTGTTGAAGGCTGTATGCACACCTTTCCCAGCCGACTGGCTCGTAGAGGGTGGCTTCTGTCTCAAGACAAACCCCAACATCATTATCATTAACCAGTAAATCACGGCAAGACTATGGCTAATCCAGTACATTTGAGCTCTATGTTCGGTGAGCTCACAAAGCATGTCCAGGCTCGTATCGATGTCGCTTCCGAACTCAACAAGCGAATCTTCGACAATGTGGTTTACCGCAAGTATCTCGACTGGGACACTCCTACCATCGGTCTTGACTTCGAGGAGATTGTAGGCAAGTACAACCTCACAGTTGCTGCTGCCACAATCGGCGAGAACTCAAAGGAGCCTATCCTTGGTTCTTATGGTCTCGAGACCGTGAAGGAGCGAGTGTTGAACCACGCTCTTACTTTGCCTATGTCTATCCAGGACTACCGCAAGGTATTGCAGCTTCTCGACAGCAAGTCAATCTCTGACGAGCAGAAGAAGAAGCAGCTCATCGACCTCATGTGGGGCGGTGTCGAGCGTGTAGTGAACGGTGTAGAGGCAAAGATTGACACCATCTTCCTTGGTGCTCTCTCGAACTGCGGTATCTTCACGTTCGACAACACAAACAACCCCGAGGGTGGTGTCCGTGGCGAGATTAACTTCAATATGCCATCGACCAACATCGCTCAGTCTACAACAAAGTGGACCGAGTCGAACCTTGACACGGTAGACTGTATGGAGGACATCCAGGCTATCCTTGACCTCGCAGAGGATAAGGCTGTGCTTGGTAAGATTCTCTGTTCGCCTTCTCGTATCTCGTACATGTGCCGAAGCAAGAAGATGAAGCAGATGATTTGGGGCACAGACAAGTCTTCAAAGATTGTCGGTCTCAAGGACATCAACGACTACATGGAGAGCAACGGCTATCCTACGTTCGAGAAGATCAAGCGTCAGGTCAAGATTCAGAATGGCACGAGCCTCACACCTTACTCTCCATGGAACGGCGACAACATCGTGTTCGTACCAGACGGCAAGTTGGGTACAGTGAAGAACGCCTACGCAAACAACGAGCTCAAGCCCGAGGCAGATGTGGCTTACAGCAACTACGGTCGTATCCGTGTGTCACAGTGGCACGTTGGCGAGACCAAGGGTGCTAACCAGGGTGAGTTCACCAAGGCGGAGGCACTCGCATTGCCAGTAATCACAGAGATGGAGGGTATCTACACTCTCAAGACTAATTACTAACGGCAATGAAGAACTTAGAAGCATTAAAGGCCCAGTGCAAGTTAATCTGTAACACTTGCTATGTAGACGATGACGTTGCACGCTTGGTTCTGCAGAATGCAGGACTGGACGCTGAGAGCGAGCCGTCGGCAAATGACCCCGATATAGTACGTGCAGCCATCCTTATCGTTAAGGGATGGATTGAAACGAGCCGTTCCGAGAATGGCATTTCAGCATCTGTCGAGCTGGCGAGTGTAAGGAAGAATATCGCATTCTGGTGTGGTATGGCTGGACTTGATGCCTCTGAGTATGTTGATGATTTAGTTGTTATAGAGAACGGCTCTAATATGTGGTAGAATGAGAACAAACGGCACTTTACAGTATTGCTTACCATCAGTGGGTGGATTCAATGAGGATGGCGAACCTATTGCAGCGGGTACGCCCTCTTACAGCGAGGACATCCCCTGCTCAATCAGAACCGTAACGAACAACTCGAAAGGTAGATACGAGGACGGCAAGTTCAACCAGGCATCTTACGAGGTGCTCGTTGAGACTGCAAACTGCCCCCTCGATATCAACCGAGTAAGGCTGTATCGCAGTGGTATATGTTTGGGAGAGTTCGCAGTGCAAGGCGTTCCCACTCCTACGTCTATGGACCGTGTGATAATTGTTCTGTAATGCCCGGCAGAATGACAACACCGCTCCAGGTTGTAGGA
>JAFYNZ010000068.1 GCA_017547845.1 Muribaculaceae bacterium | reverse complement strand
CTCCTTTTTTCGTATTGCTCGTTTTTCTGCTGCCGATTTACATTTTGGGCATGCCCAAAATGTAAATTAAACCTTATTAGTTTGAAGTATTGATGATAATTTAAACATCATATTTTTCGCACTTCGTTTTTTAATTTAGGGATTAGGGGAGATTTAAGGAGATTAGGGACACCAAGGTCGCTAAAGTCCCTTAGGACACTAAGGACCGCTAACGCCCGTTAAACAACGCCCATTGAACATAAGTAGAGGGCGCGACCACTCCGGCCACGCCCTCTGCTTTCATATGTAATCGAAAATATTATTTCTTAATGAATGCTTCCACCTTGGCCAAGATGTTGGCTTCAGTGAAACCGAATTTTTCGTCAAGCACCTTGTAAGGAGCTGATGCGCCGAAGCGTTCGAAGCCATACACTTCCCAATCACCCTTCATCAAAGGATAGAGAGTAGATGGAAGACCTGCAGTCAAACCAAATGTTTTAACGCCGGCAGGCATCACAGTGTTGCGATATTCTTCTGACTGAGCATTGAAGAGACCGATAGATGGCATAGAAGCGACTTGAGCCTTGATGCCCTTTTCGGCGAGTTGCTTAGCGACGCTGCAAAGCAATGACACTTCGCTACCATTAGCCACGAGCACCACGTCAGGATTTTCAGCAGCCACAACTACATAACCACCCTTCTCTGCGCCATATGCTTCAGCTGCACGGTCGCCTGAAGCTGCAGGAAGGTCTTCGAGATCTTGACGAGAAAGAATCAATACTGATGGGCAATCCTTGTTGTCCATTGCCATCTTCCAGCAAGCTACTGTCTCAGCAGAGTCAGCAGGACGAAGCACGAGCGCGCTTGGCTTACCGCTGAGATTGTTCATCTGCTCGAGGAGACGCACTTGAGCTTCATGCTCTACAGGCTGGTGAGTAGGACCATCTTCTCCGACACGGAACGCATCGTGAGTGAAGATGAATTTCACCGGCAATTCCATCAATGCCGACATACGAAGCACCGGCTTAATGTAGTCGCTGAATACGAAGAACGTTCCACAAGCAGCGTGCATACCACCATGCAATACGATACCGTTCATGATAGCAGCCATAGTCATTTCAGCCACGCCTGCGTGGAGGAACTTGCCCGACAAATCGCCGTGAACCATCGCACGAGTCTTCTTCAAGAAGCCGTCGGTCTTATCGCTATTAGCCAAGTCGGCACTTGACACGACCATATTGTCGACGCACTCAGCAAGCAATGAAAGCACTGATGCAGATGCGCTACGAGTAGCCATGTTAGCCTTGAGAGCCACCTTAGAGTAGTCGAGTTCAGGAAGACGACCATCGATGTATGATTGCAACTTGGCAGCGAGTTCAGGATTAGCTTCTGCCCATTGCTTTTCAGCAGCGTGACGAGCAGCAACGATTTCCTTGAGTTGAGCACGACGTTCAGCGTAGAGAGATGCTGACTCTTCGTAGATCTTCCACATATCAGCAGGATCGCCACCGAGATTTTCGATAGTCTTATTGAGGTCGGCACCTGCCTTGCTCAATGGCTGACCGTGAGTTGACACCCAACCTTCGCAGCTTGAGCCATCAGCAGCCACAGCACCCTTAGCCATGATAGTGTGACCGATAATCAATGTAGGACGCTTAGTTTCAAGATTAGCCAACTCGATAGCTGAGCACAATGCCTTAGGATCGTTGCCGTTGATTTCGATAACGTTCCAATTCCAAGCGCGATATTTAGCTGCAGTGTCTTCGCAAGTCACTTCGTTGACTGTAGTAGAGAGCTGCACATCATTAGAGTCATAGAACATGATAAGGTTGCTAAGACCGAGGTAGCCCGCGATGCGACCTGCACCTTGAGAGATTTCTTCTTGGATACCACCATCGCTGATGAATGCATATGTCTTGTGAGCTACGATATCACCAAATTGAGCCACGAGGAAGCGTTCTGCGATAGCACAACCGACTGCCATCACATGACCTTGTCCGAGTGGACCTGAGCTATTCTCGATGCCGCGCTCTACGTCAAGTTCAGGGTGACCTGATGTCACACTACCCCACTGACGAAACTCCTTGAGTTCGTCGATGCTGAACTTACCTGCCAATGCCAATACGCCATACAACATTGGCGACATATGGCCCGGGTCAAGGAAGAAACGGTCGCGAGCAAACCATCTTGGGTTCTCAGGGTCGTAAACCAAATATTTAGAATAAAGAACGTTAGTAAAGTCTGCACCACCCATAGAGCCACCAGGGTGACCCGACTTCGCCTTTTCCACCATTGCCGCGATAAGCACTCTGATGTTATCAGCAGCCTTAGTCAATTTCATTGATTCCATTGCTATTTATAATAAAATTTGTATTGTTTACACTGTTATAATGAAAATGTCCATTATCGTTGCAAAGTTAACAATAATGGACATATTACGTGCTATATTTGTTAAAAAATATTTCAATTCATGAGGTATTCTTCCCAAAAGGGAAGTTTTCGTCATGCTTTTTTAGTACGTGAACCCACCAATGCGTAAAACAGCATATATCCAATTAAACCAAAGACAAGCCAGAAGCTATTGAGATAGCCCATGCTGTCGACAAGCATACCTTGCACCATCGGCAAAATGCCACCGCCACACACCATCACCATGAAGATACCTGAAGCGACTTGGGTGTAACGACCGAGTCCTACCACTGAGAGGCTGAAGATTGCGCCCCACATCACAGATGTGCAGAGACCACACAACACAAGCATCAACACGCTGAGACGCACATCAAAGACTTCAAACGACAATCCGCCATCCTTAGATATGCCGACGATAGATGTTGTCATTTCAGGCGACATAAGGATTGCTGCGCCGACGAAGCACATAGCAATAACGCAGACGCTGGTCAACATTGTGCGGCTTGACATTTTTGTACCTAAGATACCACCCAACAAACGACCTACGAGCATTAGCAACCAGTACATTCCGACAATGAAACCTGCCACTGTCTCAGGCTGAGCCACTGCTACGCCGTCTTGCATCGGGATAGCCTCGTTGGAGATATATTGCATGGTGATATTAGCAATGCCCACCTCTACGCCGACATAGCAGAAGATAGCGATGATACCGAGCACGAAGTTGGAGTAACGGAACGCACCCTTAGCATCAATCTTCTCTTTTGCCTGACCGAAGTCAGGTGCTTCAGGAAGCTTTGAGAAATAAAGCACAACGATTGCCAATGCAAAGATACCCATACACATGAAGAAGACAGGATTGACTTCAGCTATCGCAGTCGCTTGACCACCGATGATGTAGCCCACCACGATAGGAGCCAATGTAGCACCTAGCGAGTTGCATGCACCACCGAATTGAAGCATCTGGTTGCCTCGGTCGGGAGTAGAGCCCATAGAATTGAGCAACGGATTGACCACACTATTGAGCATACACATTGAGAAACCTGCCACAAATGCACCAAGCATATATACTGTCAACACAGCCGTATTGCTTTGAGAAGCGTCCATAGTACCCGAGATAAATGTCAGCAACACACCGACAAAGCCGACGGTAGATGCCAACAAAGCCGTCATGCGATAGCCATACTTTTGCAATATCAATCCGGCAGGATAGCCCATGAATGCGTACGCGATAAAGTTCATCAAGTTGCCCAATTGCGTCCATGCTGTGCTACCACCTGAGATCTCCTTGATAATTGAGCCTAATGGATTCTGATAACCTGTCACGAATGCAATCATGAAAAACAATGCGAAGGTAATGATGATAGGCAATAGATAATTACCTCGCTTCACTTGTGTTGTCTGAGTCATAACTCTCTGTATTAATGATGATTAATAATTTCGATTACCAAATATTGTTGTACCGACACGAATGTGGGTACTACCCTCTTCTATCGCTATGTGGTAGTCGCCACTCATGCCCATACTGATTACTTCGAAACCTTGAAGACCGAGACTTTCGTTGTCACGAATAGTCTTAAAGGTGTCGGCTATCTGCTTGAAATCAGCACGGATACGAGCTTCGTCGTCGGTGTTGGAAGCCATACCCATCACGCCACAGATCTGCGTGTTGGTCAACGACTCAAATCCTCGCGACTCGAAGTATTCGATAAGCTCCTCGGGCGAAAAACCAAACTTTGTTTCCTCTTGTGCCACATGCACTTGCACCAAGCATCGTGTAGTGACTCCCGCCTTGCGCGATTCGTCATCGATAAGTTTCAAGAGTCGCAGCGAGTCGACACTTTGAATCATCGCTGTTTTGCCGACAAGCATCTTCACCTTATTGGTCTGAAGGTGTCCGATGAAATGCCATTCAATGTCGGCAGGCAATTGCGGTATCTTCGCCAAGAACTCTTGTACACGACTCTCTCCGAAGATGCGTTGACCGGCATTGTAGGCCTCCATAATCGACTCACACGGATGAAACTTTGACACTGCCACAAGTTCTACCCCCTGTGGAAGTTCATCGTGAAATCGCTTAATTTCGTCTGAAATCATAGTCTGCTCGGTTTATGCTTGTGGCTCACCTTCTGATTTCTTACCACCCAAATCTATAGGGAACACATCCATCAACGCTGTCTCAGTGATAGATGCGATTTCGAAATCTGCCATTGTGCCCTTCATGCCGGCCATGAAGTTTTCGAGTGCGCCCTTAAAGTCTGAAGCTTGCACTAAAATGAAACTTGCCGATTTCTTCTCTACAGCAGTTTTCTCATCGATAGTGATAAACAACACTTTCACCATGTAGTAGCGGTCGCCTGTCTCATCCCAGAAAATTTCCGAAATCTTTGTTTTCTTAACAGCTGAGATAGTAAACTCACCCGAAATATAAGGTGTGCATTCTTCGATGATGCGTGCCTCTGCTTCAGTAAACGACAATGCGTCAACCAAATAAGGTTCGTTCACTTTCTTTACAGATCCATTCTCTTGAATCTTATCATATTTTACTTTACATTCAAACCAAGTTGCCATATCTTATTGTTTTTAAAAATTCAGACACAAAGGTAGTGAATTTTTCTGCAATTAATCGTATCTTTGCACAAAATTACAGGTATGAGCGACATTTTTTACACCATAGAATCTACATCAGAAGCCATTTATCGAGAGAAGATGAGTCGCTTCTTGGCATTTGCCGTGCCTGTGAAGTCTGCCGACGAAGCACGCCAAGTGATCAAAGACTATCAAAACAAATTTCACGATGCCCGCCACGTCTGCTGGGCATATATGATTGGCCCTCAACGACTTGAGTTTCAACTCAATGACAATGGCGAACCATCAGGCACTGCCGGCAAACCGATACTCGGACAGATCAACTCATTCAATCTCACCGACATCGTGATTATAGTCGTACGCTATTTCGGTGGTATCAAACTCGGCACATCAGGCCTCATCGTTGCCTATCGAGAAGCAGCAAAGATGGCTATCGAGGAAGCCTCTATTGTAGAATGCCACGACATGGCGCAGATATCATTCACATTCCCCTATATGTCAATGAACGATGTCATGAAAATCGGTAAATCAGGCGATGTGCGTATCGTCGAGCAGCAGTTTGACAACTCTTGCTCAATGACAATAGAGATGCGTCGAGATTTCTTTGACTCTATCCGGCAACGACTCCTTTCCATCGACGGAGTTACTCTCGTCGATTAACTTTTAATCCCCTAACACTCAACACTTATGTCACTAATTGAAATCTTCATCATTGCTATCGGACTGTCGATGGACGCATTTGCAGTCTCTATCGGTAAAGGTCTTTCGGTCACTAAAACGCAACTCATACATTATCTCAAAGTTGGACTTTGGTTTGGTGGTTTTCAAGCACTTATGCCACTCATCGGCTATCTTCTCGGATATAGCTTTGCGGAAGCAGTGGCAGACTTCGACCACTGGATTGCATTTGGTCTGCTTGCGATTATCGGCGGCAATATGATTAGAGAGTCAATTGACAAGGGCGAAGAAGAGGAAGGAAATGCAGATTTCGGCACTCGCTCTATGCTACTGCTCGCCATAGCGACAAGCATCGACGCTCTCGCAGCAGGCGTATCCTTTGCATTCCTTTCGACATCACTACTTCAGTCTGTGGTCATCATCGGCATCACCACTTTCATCTTCTCTGTCATCGGTTTGAAGATAGGCAATGTCTTTGGCAATCGCTACAAAAAGAAAGCAGAATTTGTCGGCGGTGCTATACTTATTATAATAGGTCTAAAGATTCTTGTCGAACATATCACCCAGAATCTCTGACCATAATCACGCATATCACACCAACGGCAACAATTCGCGTAACGAACATATTTCAGCGTCTGCTTTGACTCCGTCAGGCAGACGTTTTCCATATCTATTGAAAAACACCACCCTCCATCCGGCTTCATATGCTCCACGGATATCGGCATCAGGATTGTCTCCGATGAAAAGCACCTCTTGTGCCGTAGCCCCAACCTCATCTAAAGCATAGCGGAAAATTCTTGCATCAGGCTTTTGCACACCTATCTCATCACTGATTACCATGCGCTGAATGTATCGACCTAAGCCCGATGTTGCGAGCTTCTTGTACTGCACTTCATTGAAACCATTCGACAAAACGCCGATAAGATACTTCTTAGAGACACGCTGTAGCAACTCTATCGCACCGTCGACTGTCTGTCCACACATAGCAAGTCGCGAAAGATACCACTCATTCATCTCAGCCGACACACGATCAACATCATCACCTACCCGCCCCTTACGGTTGAGCAGATAGCGAAATCGCTCCACCTTGAGATACTGCTGATCGATCTTACCATGATGATAAAGGTCCCAAAGCTCAGCGTTCTTAATATGATATTGCTCATCATATTCAGAATAATCAGGATAGCACTCACGCAAAACGGAAAAATTATTGTATAAATCTTTTAAAGTTATATCCGAATTTGCACTGAAATCCCACAACGTATCATCTAAGTCAAAAAAGACCCATTTCACACCTTTTAATAGCTCATTTGAGTAGTCCATTTCACTAATTGATTAATTTTCAGAACAAAAGTACAATATATTTGTGAATTTTTGGCTAAGAACGCTTTCCAATTCAAAAAAAATTACGATATTTGCACTGCGAAAATCGGAAGGGGGTAAAATCCGACTGATTTAGCATAAGCATAACACAAATTTTATAACACAAAATTTAACTATTATACAGAAATGACAAAAGCAGATATTGTTAACGAGATTTCTCGCAGCACAGGTATCGAAAAAGCTGCAGTTCTCACTACTATCGAGAAATTCATGGAAATCGTAAAAGATTCTATGGCTCACGGCGAAAACGTATACTTGCGTGGTTTCGGTAGCTTCAACGTAAAAACCCGTAAAGAGAAAACCGCTCGCAACATCTCTAAGAACACAACAATCATCATTCCGGAACACAAGGTGCCTTCATTCAAGCCTGCTAAGTCGTTCCTTGATGATGTGAAGTAATCAACAGATAGAATCAACAATTTTTTATTAACTATAAAAAAATCAAACTATGCCAAACGGGAAGAAAAGAAAAGGCCACAAGATGGCTACTCACAAGCGCAAAAAAAGACTCAGAAAAAATCGTCACAAAAAGAAATAATCCTCTTTGACGAGGTTTATCCACAGTGATGTAATCACAAGAACAAATCGTAATAGTCATAGTCAAGCGCTGTGCTGTTACGTTTGTTCTTTTTTCTAATTAAGTGTAAATTATTTGTATGAAAAGCGAACTTGTAGTCGATGTTCAGCAGAAAGAGATATCAATCGCTCTGCTTGAAGACTCCCGCCTCGTCTCTTTGCAAAAAGAATCCCGCAACATCGCATATGCTGTGGGCGACCTCTATTTTGCAAAAATTCGCAAGGTGATGCCGGGACTCAACGCGGCATTCGTAAATGTTGGCTACGACAAAGACGCTTTTCTTCATTATCTCGACCTTGGTTCGAAGTTCAGCACCTACAACAAGTTTATCTCTGAAGCCCTCGCCGACAAACGCTCAATCCCACAAATCGAAAAATTCAAACACGAGCCGGAGATTAGCAAGCAAGGCACTATCTCAAGCATCATTCAAGCAGGGCAACAGATCTTGGTGCAAATCGCTAAAGAACCTATTTCCTCTAAAGGACCACGCCTCACTACCGAAATCTCATTCACCGGTAGATATATGGTCTTGATTCCATTCGGTGATAAAATCTCGATATCCCAAAAGATCAAGTCTACAGAAGAGAAAATCCGTCTCCGTCAACTCATCAGCAGCATCAAGCCTAAAGGTTTCGGAGTGATTGTTCGCACTTCTGCCGAAAACAAGCGCGTCGCAGAACTCAACAACGAAATGCGTACCCTTGTAAAAGCATGGGAAGAATCGATCGAAAAGATGCAACATAGCGACCCTCCGACTCTTATCTACGAAGAAGAGTCACGCGCCGTAAGCATCATTCGCGACATCTTCTGCCCATCGTTTGAAAACATTTATGTCAATGATGTCGAGACCTTCACTCAGATTCAAAACTATGTCGCTCTGATTGCCCCGGAGAGAAAGGACATCGTCAAACTATACGCCAAAGAAACGCCGATATTCGACAACTTCAATATCACTAAGCAGATCAAAAGTTCATTTGGCAAAACGGTTTCATTCAAAAGTGGTGCCTACATCATCATTGAGCACACCGAAGCCCTACATGTAATCGATGTCAACTCAGGCAACAGAAGCAAAGCAAGTTCAGATCAAGAGTCCAACGCACTGGACGTCAATCTCAAAGCAGCCGACGAAATCGCTCGCCAGCTAAGACTGCGCGACATGGGTGGTATTATCGTTATCGACTTTATCGATATGAGTAAGCAAGAGCATCGTCAGACACTTTACGACCATATGCGCCAGATCATGGCCAACGACCGTGCTCGTCACAACATTCTGCCACTCACAAAATTCGGTCTGATGCAGATCACTCGACAACGTGTGCGACCGGCTCTTGACATTACGACAAGCGAAACTTGCCCGTCTTGTTACGGCAAAGGTGAAATCCAGCCTTCTCTCCTATTTACCGATAAATTGAGCGAAAAGATTGACTACCTTGTCAACCACCTCAAAATCAACGATTTCAAGATGTACATCCACCCTTATGTAGATGCCTACATCAAAAAAGGCTTGTTCTCACTCTATGGAAAATGGCGCCGTCAATATGGCCGTCGTTTTAAAATCATTGCCGATCAGTCACTTGCATATCTGCAATACAAAGTCATCGATGCAGAAGGTAAGGAAATCGACCTTAAAGAGGAAAGAGACGTCAATAGCAGTCTCACCAAATCTCGAACAAGAGCTAAAGACCGCGATAACGATGAAAACAACGTCTAACGATCGTTGCCTTTCAAAGATTTAAATCATTAACTCTCAAGCATTATGGGTGAGCCTTCTCGCAAGACTCACCCTATTATTTTGACCACACTCCATTAGTGACTTTAGACACAACATTTATGCGTAGAGGTCTAACTTTTATCACCTCATCTGAATATCATAAATCTACACAAAGCAATTTACAAAGGTTCCTAAAAGTTATCACGCCAAATTGACGATAGTTTAAAATATTTTATTAATTTTGCAATGTAAAGAGACTTAACGATGGTCAACACTCAGACTAAATATTGGCAACTATTCTCTTCGTTCTTCAAAATCGGCGCATTCACATTCGGAGGTGGGTGGGCTATGATTTCTATTATCGAGAGAGAAGTGGTCGACCGACATGGTTGGATTAAAAAGGAAGAATTTATCGACCTGCTTGCAATAGCGCAATCCCTTCCCGGCATCTTGGCTGTCAATATTGCCGTCGTGGTAGGCGATAGACTTAGAGGCGGATTGGGTAGTTTTGTGGCTGCTCTTGGCACAATTTTGCCATCGTTTTTCATCATTCTCAGCATTGCCATTTTTCTCACCCCCGAAACCATCAAGTCAAGCAAGACTTTGACTGCTATCTTTATGGGTATCCGTCCCGCAGTAGTAGCACTTATCATTGCACCCGTGATTACTACGGCACGCGCTGCCGGATTGAATCTGAAGACTTTCTGGATTCCGATTGTTGTCGCCACAATGATTTCGTTGGGCGTAGGTTTTGCCTCCGACCCAATTCTATACATTTTGCTCGGTGGTGCCGGCGGCTACATCTATCATCGCATATCACAATATCGTATTGCTAAAAGAAAGGAGGACAGTCAGCAATGAACATCTATTGGCAACTCATATGGGCATACATCAAAATCGGCATATTCGGTTTTGGTGGTGGATATGCCATGTTGACACTTGTCCGCCAGGCTGTAGTTGAGCCGGGATGGATTTCCGACAATATGTTTACCGACATCGTTGCGATTTCGCAGATGACTCCCGGACCTATCGGCATAAACTCAGCCACCTACATCGGATTTGTCGCACCAGCGTCCGTCAACCCCGAATTGAGTGGCATTTGGTGGGCTCTATTAGGCTCATGCTTGGCAACAATCGCCGTCGTCACTCCGCCCTACATTTTGACACTCTACAGCTCGCAATTCATACGATGTCACAAAGACAGCAAAGCGATTAAAGCTATATTTTCAGGCTTGCGACCTGTCGTTGTGGGGCTAATCGCCTCAGCCGCTATCTTGCTGATGAATGCCGAGAATTTCTGTCCCGACCGGTCACTATCACAGCTACTCATCAGCATTGCAATATGCGCTGCAGCATTTTGTCTTGTCTACTTTAAAATACCCTTCAAGGGCAAAAAAATAAAACTACACCCGATTTTTGTAATTATAATTGCCGGCATAGCCGGATACTTGATATATGGACTATAAAGAAGCTATCGAATACCTCTATCGCCAGTTGCCAATGTTCTCACGCATCGGTGCTGCCGCTTATAAACCGGGGCTGGACACCAGTCTCAACCTCGACAAATTTTTCAACCACCCTCACCGCAATTTCAAGGCAATCCACGTCGGTGGCACCAACGGCAAAGGCTCATCGTCGCATATGCTTGCTGCCATTCTTCAGTCGGAAGGGTACAAGGTCGGTCTATACACATCTCCTCACTTGGTTGACTTCCGTGAACGCATCAGAGTCAACGGTGAGATGATACCGCAAGAGGAAGTGGTGAGATTTGTCGAAGAGTTCATCAAATGCGACTACGATGGCCATCCGTCGTTCTTTGAATTGACAATGATGATGGCGTTTGACTATTTCAGTCGCGCACAAGTCGACTACGCTATCATCGAAGTCGGCATGGGCGGTCGCCTTGACTCTACCAACATCATCACCCCAATCGGCTGCGTCATCACCAACATTTCTTGGGACCACACCCAATTCCTTGGCGACACTTTGGCAAAGATTGCGAGCGAAAAGGCGGGTATCATCAAAGCCGGCATCCCTGTAGTAATCGGCGAAGCTGAGGGAGAAATCCGCGATGCATTCCAAGCCAAAGCCGATGAAGTAGGTGCACCTATCACATTTGCTCAAGACTGCGACATCTGGGAACACTTTACAAGCACCGACGATTTCAAAGACATCTACGGCAACCATTGCAGTTGCCAATTGTCGGGTGACTACCAGCATCGCAACATCAACACCGTCAGATGTGCCGTCGAAATGCTTTGCAACATCGGCGTGAACATCAGCGATGAGTCGATTCGCAACGGCTATGCCAAGGTATGCGACCTGACCGGATTTGCCGGAAGATGGATGCAACTCAACGACAAACCATTGACTATCTGCGACACAGGCCACAACCAAGCCGGTCTCGACTATAATTTCCGTCAACTTACTCACCTCCAAGAGCAACGCGACAATGGCAAACTTCGCATTGTTATGGGCTTTGTGGCTGATAAGGACATCGACCACATCATCGAACTGTTCCCGATGAATGCCTCCTATTATATCACCAACGCCCAGATTCCACGTGCACTCCCTGTCGACGAGTTGGCCGTGAAATGCCAAGCGATAGGTCTTCAATTCACCCAATACTCTACCGTGATAGAAGCATATCGCAAAGCACTCTCTGAGGCTCAAGACTACGATATCATCTATGTCGGTGGATCCACCTTTATCGTAGCCGACCTGCTTGCCGACCTACAAAAATAATAGTCCAAGCAGATTAACAGAAGTTACATTAAAACCACATATATTCATATGACAAAATTTCTTCAAAGTATTGCTGAAGCTTACAATCAGAACTACAACGATTTAAGCGACTTCTGCTTCGTTTTCCCAAGTAAACGAAGCGGTAGCTTCTTTATCAAATACCTCAAAGAAGCCATCAAGACAAAGGCTGCGATTTCTCCGAAAGTCATGACCATCAGCGACTTTATTGCTAATTTATCAGGCAAAGAAATCGACAATCGCATCGACCTTCTTTTCATTCTCTACAAGGAGTATAATAAGCTGCTCCAAGAAAACGACAAAGACCAAGAGGAGATTTCGTTTGACAAGTTTAGAGGTTGGGGCGACATTATCCTCAGCGACTTCAACGAAGTGGATATGTCATGTGTTAACCCCGATGCCCTTTTCCAAAACCTACGCGACTTCAAAGAAATACAATCCGACTATCTGACCGAAGAGCAGAAGACTGTCATCAACGAATATTTGGGAGAAGAGAAATTCTACGAACACACCGAATCGTTCTGGAAGCATTTCAACTCTAAATCAGAAAACACATCGACAAGCAAAAGCCGATTTATCCGACTTTGGGAAGCTTTAAGTCCTCTATATCATCGCTTTAACGAAGAACTTGAGCGTCGCAATCTGACCTACACCGGTGGAGCCTATCGCCAAGCGTTGGAGCAAATCAAATGCAAAGGCACCAATGCTCTGCCCTACAAAAAAGTGATCTTTGTAGGCTTCAACGTTCTTTCATCTATAGAGTATCTCATTTTCTCGGAACTACAAAAATTGAAGTGTGAGGTCGACGGCAAAAGCTATGCCGACTTCTATTGGGACAACACAGGTCCGGCATTGAATGACCCCAACAATAGCGCCGTAAGATTTATCGATAAGAACATCGCAAAATTCAAATCTCAATTTGACATCTCATCATCCGACAGAACTACCTTCCCGGAGGTGATGCAAAGCATTTCATGTCCGTCCAACTCTACTCAAGCAAAAAAGGTCGGCGAAATCCTTGGCGAAATTTGTCCTCCTTTGCCTAAGAAAGATGACAAAGATTACGCGAAAAAAATTGCAGAAATCGACAAAGCAAACACCAATGTCGCAGTAGTTCTTCCTGACGAAGAATTGCTATTGCCTCTGTTGTACTCTTTCCCTGAAAATATCACTAAGGCCAACCTCACTATGGGCTACAGCATCAAGCTTACGTCCACATCATCATTTGTCACCTTGGTGCGTAAAGCCTTTGACCACGCTCGTCAGAAAGATGGAGAAACCTCTTTCTACTACAAAGACATAAAGTCGATATTGGCACATCCTTTCGCATCTATCATGCTCGGAATTGATTCTATCGAAAAAATTCGAAAGCAAGCATTAGAACAAAACCTCTTTAATATCTCAACGTCTCAACTCGATGAGTATTCCGATGGTAAATCTAAGGAAATCTTCCAGAACCTCATAAAAGATGCTTCAGCTGAAGATACTTTCAAATACCTTGACACTCTTCTTGAGAAAATTCAACACTTGCTTCTCAAGAATGAAAGCAACGAGTTGATACACAACAATATCGAAATCGATGCATTGGAGTCTTATCGCGACGCATTGACACGAGTTTACGATGCAATCTCAGAGCATGGAATAGAGATGAGACGCAACACCTTCTTGACTCTTGTCGACCGCTTGATAGCGAGCGAAAAGATTTCTTTCGAAGGTGAGCCTTTGCTCGGTGTTCAGATTATGGGTATACTCGAAACGCGTTGTCTCGACTTCGACAACATCATCATTCCATCGATGAACGAGCGCATCTTCCCTCGTCGCATTCGCTCTCACTCCTTTATCCCCAATACTCTCCGCAAAGGCTACGGCATGCCGACTACGCAATTTCAAGAGAGCATCTTCGCCTACTACTTCTATCGCATGATCAGTCGTGCCAAGAAGGTCTATATGCTATACGATGCTCGCACCGGTGGCATGAGAAGTGGCGACCCTTCAAGATACATCACCCAATTGCAATACCTATATAAAGATGCCAATCTAAAGTCACTCAGTTTGAAATTCGACATATCAAAGACTGCCAACGAGGATTTGTATGCCGAAAAGACAGAGGAGGTGATGAAAAAACTGAAGGAGTATACAATAGCCGATTCCAACAAAAATCTGTCGGCATCATCTCTCAAGAACTATCTACAGTGCCCATTGAAGTTCTACCTCAATAATGTCGAAGGTATCAGCACCGAAGATGATGAACCGAAAGAATTTATGAGTGCCGCGATGATTGGTGATGTGGTGCATGGCGTCATGCAACACATCTACACTCCCGACACACTCGATGCAAACGGCAAAATAGTACGTGGCTCAGGCAAAGAAATAGAAGGCAGTGGCAAGCAAATCACCAAAGAATTTATTGATAATATTCTTAATGACGAAGCATGGCTCAAGCATATAGTTTCACAACACATTTATTGCGAACAGAATGGTATAAAGCTTGACAACTACGACAAAATCAGCAACCCAAACCTTGCGGGCGACGGCGAGATTTTCACTGATGCCATCGTTCATTACATCAAAGCAATCTTGAAGACTGACCGTGGCATCGCTTCTTTCTATTACAAAGGTAGCGAAGTCAAGGAAAATTTCCAATGGGAGATAAATGATAAGCTGAAGGTAAATGTGAAGTATATCATCGACCGCATGGACTCTGTCGACGGCAAACTACGATTTGTCGACTACAAGACAGGGTCAGACAATGTTGAACTTAACCGCGATAAAATATTAACCGACACCGACCAGAGGGCTATCTTCCAGCTGTTCCTCTATGCCAACCTTTACGCCGAGCATCACAAAAAGCTTGACTTAGCAATCAAGCCTTCTATCTATAAGACAAATGACATAGTCAAAGGAGAAGACACCACAACTATTAAGATAAATGGAGAAAAGTCTGAGAAGAACACTGTAGAAAACTATCTTGACGTCGTGAATGCTGATGGTTCTAACTTCAACGATAAATTTCTAAAAGATATCAAGGAAAAAATCGCTGAAATTTTCAACCCCGAAATACCATTCAGACAGACAGATAATAAAGGCGATAACCAAAACTGCAAATACTGCAACTTCATGTCTATCTGTGGCATCAAAGACTCCGATTGGTAATATTGGCAACACTCACTCAACTAAAAGAGGCTGTCTAACAAGTCCGTTAGTCGGCCTCTATTTTTGTTGTACTGCAAAAAACAACGAAAAAAATAAGGCTTTCATGCTGATTTTCAGCGCGAAAGCCTTTGTCATGTCATGGATTTTTAGTAAATTTGTGTT
>JAFYNZ010000067.1 GCA_017547845.1 Muribaculaceae bacterium | reverse complement strand
GTGAGGGTGCATCTCCGGTGGTGGCACTCGCTACGCTCGCTGACCACCGGTTAACCGAGATGTAACCCCTATCGGGGTAACTCGGGGAAGGGAGCGTTTAGCGATGCTTTGGCTGAGCGAGCGACCGGTAAGGGAGAGGGAACGTTTAGCGAAGTGTTGGCTGAGTGATAGCGACCTGTAGGAGGGAGTGGGAGCGTTTAGCGATGCTTTGGCTGAGCGAGCGACCTGTAGGAGGGAGTGGGAGCGTTTAGCGAAGCATTGGCGGAGTGATAGCGACCTGTAGGAGGGAGTGGGTAGCGGGTGTCCCGTGAAGACGATGCTTTAGCAGTAAGTCTTGTAGGGACAGAGCGAGTAGCGACCGATAGACAAAGCCTTAAGGGTGTCCTAGTCCTTAGAGGCTTTAGAAGCCTGCTTGGGCTTCTGAGATATAGAAAGATATCTATGATTGCTTGCAAGCGTAGATATACACTCTCCCTCTCTTCCCTCTCTTAGAGTGAAGAGTAACGCAGATGATCGGACTGTGGCTGTCGTCAGTGAGAAGCGTTTCATCGTTTCATCGTTTCAGGAGGGTGTCGGATAATTCAAATGTGATGAATGTGTCGACTGGAACACTTGAAACGAATGAAACACCTATACTCGGGAATGCTAAAGGATTCAAAGAATAGCCAGTAGAGTCGCTGCCTAAATATTTGCAAAGATACAATGTTGTTTTGATATATGCAAGCATAAAAGGTTGCAAAAGTGTAGATTTTAGGAAATTTTAAGGAGTTGGGAGGTTGTTGACGTGTTTCGTTTGTTTCACTCGTTTCATTCGGATAATCAACATCACTCGAGGCATCCCTGAAACGATGAAACGATGGGACAGTTGAGAGGGTGATGTATAATGGGGCATTAGTGGCTATGGAAGGGCTAATAGGCCTAATAGGGCATCAAGGACTAAACGGCTACAAGGCTCAAATGGCACATATTGCTAATTTACTGTCTCGTCGGGGGGAATAAGAAAGCCCAAAGTCTCGGTGAGTCTACAGGCCTTATTCTTTCTATGATATTTATAGTGGCTATGCTATCTGTTGCGTGCCTATAGTGGCGACTTAGTAGGAGTTGCTGGTGATGTCGTAGGTGATGTTTTCGATGAGTAGGTCGACATTGGTGTTGTCGGGGTTGATGGCTTTGGCTTTGTTGGCAAAGGCTAATGCTTGGTTGAAATACATCTCTACTATCTGTTGTTTCTTGGCTTTGGCAGAGTCGCTGTTGTCGGTCTTGTTGATGTCGTTGATTTTCATGCCACCGACCATTGCTATCTTCTTTCCGGCTTCGATAAGGATCTGGAAGTCGGTAGATAGTGTGCCGGCTTTGATGTAGTCGGCCACTGATGCGTCGTCGTCTCCGGCATAGTCGTAGACGAATGCGCGATGGCGATATAGGCTGTCGTTGTCGGGGTCGAGTGCTATCTCTTTGTCAAGGATTGTGATGGCTTGGGAGAATTGCTGTCGCTCGGTGAGTCCTTTTATATATAGGTGTAGGAATAGCGGCTCTTGGCAGCCGTAGGTGTCGTAGCCGTCTTTGGCTGTGAGAAACATTGCGTTTTCGGCTGACTCGATATTGAGTGTGTCGCTCTGTATGACGGCTTGATAGCATGCTATCTCGTAGGCGAAGAGGTCTTTGGTGATGTAGCCGTGACGGCGAGCTTTGTGGAATGTCTGTGCTGCGATGAGGTGTTGTTGTCCCGACCAAGCAGAGACGGCAGCGTTGTAGTAGGCGTTTCCGCGGATAGAGTCGGCGATTGACGAGATGTTTTTGTCGTTGTGGTAGAGGTGTAGTCCGGGGATATCGCCTTGTGTGGAGAAGGCGTTGTAGGCTTCGGGGTAGCGTTTGTCGCATTGGGTGAATACTGAAGCAGCCCATAGGAAATGACGGTTGAGGTAGATCTGCTTGAGTCTTTTCTGTATCTCTTTGGAGTATTTTGTCTTGATTTTGCCTTTAGGTGTGATGATTGTGTCCAGAGGCAGGGCAGTGGAGTAGTATCGATAGGCGTCGATGATGGCTTGCGACATGGCTGTCTTGTCGACGCGGGAGTCGGCAGGGTTGATGGTCAGTTTATGGTATTCTGTTTCGAAGTATTCGATTTCGATGTTGGCAGCGACCACCCATGTGTGTGCATCGTCTTTGGTGGTGCTGTCTTGCATAGCTTGGCTGATGAGTTGACGTGCTTGCGCAGCCTTTCCGTCGATGCCGATGAGTTTTTCGGCTTCGTTTACGATTTTGGCTTGAGGGAATGCCGACAAGCATGCTGAGGCTGCTAAGATGAGGGTGGCGATTTTGTGATTCATAGTTGAGGTGGTTGGGTAGTGGGTTGGAAGATGGATACAGGAGAGATTGGTAAAAAAGCAATCGTACCCGATTAAGATACGATTGCCTTGTCTATTGGAGTCTGAGTTGATTTTATTGGAAATATGTTTCGAGGCTGTAGTTGATGTCGTCGATGATGCTGTTGATTTGACCGTTGGCATCAGGGAGAGCTTTAGCCTTGTTGGCGATTTCGAGAGCCTTTTGGAAGTAGTCTTTCTTCACAGCATCCTTTTGAGCGGCAGCGTCAGCAGCGTCGTAGTTGATGGCGTTGAGCTGAACTTTGCCGAGGAGGTTGAGCTGACGGCAAGCGTCGAGGAGTGTGTTGTAGACGTTAGAGAGTTCGCCTGCTTTGCGGAAGCAATCAGCGGCTTCGGCATATTTTTCTTCTTTGTTCTTCAAGAGACCGAAGAGGAGGTAAACGTTGCCGTTAGCAGGGTCTTTTTGCAATGCTTCGGTGAGGATTCTGTTGGCAGTCTCAATGTCGTCGTTGTTGAAGTAACGGTTGACATAGTTGTTGAAGATGAAGATGTTGCTTGCGCCGTGGATTCTATAAGCTTCTTCAGCAGCAGCGTGGATAGTCTCTTCTTTGAGTTTTTCGTCGCCACCGAAGTCAAGGTTTTGGTAGCTTGCGATTTCGTATACGAAGTTGTCGACGTTTCTTGGGTCGGCAAGGCGAGACTTGCGGAATGCTTCAGCCGACTCAGCGTAAGCTTTGGCAGCGTAAGCGCAAAGACCTGCGTTGTAGTAGTCGTTGGCGCGTACGGTGTCGTGCACTGCTTCACCATCTTTGCCTGTGAGAGGGTTGCGAGGGAGGTCGCCGGCAATCATGAATGCTCTGTAGGCTTTAGGATATTGTTCGCCTGCTTGGTAGAGGAAGATGGCAGCGTTGGTGAAGCTGCTTTGCTTCACATGGTTGGTGAAAGAAGTCGCAATCTTCTTAGAGACTGCAGGCTTCACTTTGCCCTTAGCATCTGGAAGAGAGTCGAGTGGGAGGGCCTTGAGGTAGAAGTCGTAAGCAGTCACGAGGCTGTAGGCGTGTTCAGGAGCCATTTGGCCTGTAGTGATGGCAGAAGTGATGTTTTTGTTGAAAGCATCTTCAGCTTGCTTACCTTCGTTGAAGAGCGACTTAGCATCGTTTTGTGCGCCGGCTGCGAATACTGTCGCAAGACCGAGTGCTAAAGCATAAATCTTTTTCATTTCTATATTGATTTAGAGTTAATTGTTGTCGTTATCGGTTATTGTTGAGTTTCTTCTGATGGAGTTTTTGTAGCGTCTGCTTGAGGCTCTTGGACTTGTGGTGTCGACATAGGTTGGTCGCCTTCGACAGTGGCTACGGTTTCTTCTTCAGGGTCAGAGTCGACTTTGCAGACAGAGGCGATGGAGTCGCCGCGCTTGTTGAGGTCGATGAGTTTGACGCCTTGAGTGTTGCGACCCATTACGCGAATGTCGGCCACCGACATGCGAAGGGTAATACCGCTCTTGTTGATGATGACGAGGTCGTTTTCGTCGGTGACATTCTTGATGGCTACGAGTGAGCCTGTCTTTTCGGTCACGGCGAGTGTCTTGATACCTTTACCGCCACGGTTGGTGATGCGATAGTCTTCGAGGGCAGAGCGTTTGCCGTAGCCCTTTTCTGACACTACCATTACAGTCTCGTTTTCCTTGCCGGTCATGGTGATCATGCCGATTACTTCGTCGTCGTTTTCGCCCAGAGTCATGGCTTTAACGCCGGTCGACATTCTACCCATTTCGCGCACGTTGCTTTCGTGGAAACGGATGGCGCGACCTTCCTTGTTGGCGATGATGACTTCAGAGTTGCCGTCGGTCAAGCGTACTTGGATGACTTGGTCGTCTTCGCGAATGATGATAGCGTTGACACCGTTTGAGCGTGGACGAGAGTATGCCTTGAGCGATGTCTTCTTGATGATACCTTTCTTGGTACAGAAGATGAGGTTGTGGCTCGAAGTGAACTCTTCGTCGTTGAGGTGCTTGACGCGGATGAATGCGTTGACGCAGTCGTCGGAGTCGATGTTGAGGAGGTTTTGGATAGCGCGTCCCTTAGAGTTCTTGTTGCCTTCAGGGATTTCGTAGACTTTCAACCAGTAGCAGCGACCCTTCTGAGTGAAGAATAGCATATAGTTGTGGTTGGAAGCAGGGTAGATGTGCTCGATGAAGTCGGTGTCGCGAGTGTCGCTACCTTTAGCGCCGACGCCACCACGGTTTTGAGCGCGGAATTCGCTGAGCGGAGTGCGCTTGATGTAGCCGAGGTGAGAGATGGTGATGATCATCTCGTCGTTAGGATAGAAGTCTTCCTCGTTGAATTCGCCTGTGAATGGCTTGATGAGGGTGCGGCGTTCGTCGCCATATTTGTTGCGTATTTCTTCGAGCTCCTCTTTCATGACGTTGCGACATACGACGTCGTTGTTGAGGATTTCGTTGAGGTATTCGATGTGACGGATGAGTTCTTCGTATTCGCTACGCAACTTGTCCATTTCCAAGCCTGTGAGCTGACGGAGGCGCATTTCGACGATGGCGCGAGTCTGAATTTCGTCAAGGTCGAAGCGTTGAGCGAGGCGTTCGCGAGCGACTTCGGTGTTGCTTGAAGAGCGAATGATGCTGATTACTTCGTCGATGTTGTCGCAAGCGACCATCAATCCCTTGAGGATGTGGGCGCGTTCTTCAGCCTTTTTGAGTTCGAAGCGTGTGCGACGGATGACTACTTCGTGACGGTGGTCGATGAATGCCGATAGTATCTCTTTGAGGTTGAGCGTACGAGGGCGGCCGTTGACGAGGGCGACGTTGTTGACGCTGAACGATGTCTGAAGCTGAGTCATCTTGAAGAGCTTGTTGAGCACCACGTTGGCGTTGGCATCACGCTTGATGTCGATGGTGATGTTCATCTTGCCGCGAGCCGAGAGGTCGGTGATGTCGGCGATGCCGTCGACCTTTTTCTCTACTACGAGGTCGGCAATGCTCTTGACGAGGTCGTTTTTGATTACGCCGTATGGGATTTCGGTGATGACGATTTGGTCGTGAGTGTCGCCCGGCACGATTTCGGCTTTAGCGCGGATGATGACGCGACCGCGACCTGTCTCATAAGCATCTCTGACGCCTTGGAGGCCGAAGATTTCGCCGCCTGTCGGGAAGTCGGGAGCCTTGACATATTCCATGAGGTCCTTGATTTCGAGCTCAGGGTTGTCGATAAGGGCGATAGAAGCGTCGAGGGCTTCTGAGAGGTTGTGAGGAGGCATGTTGGTGGCCATACCGACAGCGATACCCGACGAGCCGTTGACAAGGAGGTTGGGTATACGGGTAGGTAGCACGGTAGGCTCGGTGAGAGTGTTGTCGAAGTTAGGCACAAAGTCTACAGTGTCAGCGTCGATGTCGCGAAGCATTTCTTCACCGATGCGTTCGAGCTTGACCTCGGTGTAACGCATAGCCGCAGCAGAGTCGCCGTCGACAGAGCCGAAGTTGCCTTGGCCGTAGACGAGAGGGTAGCGTAGCGACCAGTCTTGAGCCATACGGACCATGGTGTTGTATATAGAAGAGTCGCCGTGAGGGTGGTATTTACCCATTACTTCACCCACGATACGAGCAGACTTCTTGGTTTCGCCGGAAAAATTGTTGTTCAACTTTTTCATACCGTACATCACACGACGGTGCACCGGCTTGAAGCCGTCACGCACGTCAGGCAATGCTCTGGATACGATCACCGACATAGAGTAGTCGATGTAGGCACTTTTCATTTCCGACTCGATATTAATCGGAATTATTTTATCCTCTTCTTGCATTTGATGTTAATTAATTCTATTTCTACGTTTGTGTCAAATAGTTGATGATTTGACAGATGTCACTATTTATCAAAAGATAGTACAAAGTTAGGAAAAAAGTGGCACATACTAAAATAATCTTCCAAAAAAATCGGTCGTTTCAAGCCATATTCCTTCGGAAAGAAGCATTTGCTCTAAATATTGGATTGATTTACGGCAGAAAAGTTTATTTGCCTCTCAGAGAAAAGGTGTCGATGTCGGTGAGCAATGCAGGGCAGAGGGTGGTCGGGAGATGGGTGGCAGCAAGATTTGGCACGATAGTTGCACGCTCGACCATCAAATTTTAATGAATTCATATGAACAACGACTTTTCAAATCAATTTAAGACCATATTGGAAGTTGGTCGAAAAGTGGCTCAAGAATATAATGCAAGTGTCATCACATGCGAGCATTTCTTGCTCGGCGTGGTGACCACCAACAATACAGTCAATTCTCTGCTCCGTAAAATTAATATCCCTGTCGATCAGATGGTCGATGAGATTAAGGAGCATCTCGAGCTCGGCAATTCTACTGACGAAGCTACGACTACCATCGAAGATTATACGCTCTCGCTTTCGGCTGTGCGACACCTGAAACTGGCCAAGTCGGAGGCTAAGACGCTCAACGCTCCCAAGGTGTTTGGCGAGCATATCCTGCTTGCACTCATTCACGACGAGCGAGCTCTCGACAGCGACTTTTTGCGTCACATCAAGGAGACGTATCTGAATTTTGACCTCACGATTACAAGCGTCAATATCGGTCAGACACCATCAGCCGGCAAGGACTTCACTGAGGGTGATGACGATGACGATGAAGCACCATTTGGCAGAAATCCAAATGCCCCTAAGCAGGAGTCGTCGGCTGCCAGAAGCACGACCAAATCGTCGACCTCTACCTCCGACACACCGGCACTCGACAAGTATGGCAACGACATGACCAAGGCTGCCCAAGAGGGTAAGCTCGACCCTGTCATCGGTCGCGAAAATGAGATCGAGCGATTGGCTCAGATCTTGTCGCGTCGCAAGAAAAACAACCCTGTGCTCATCGGCGAGCCGGGCGTGGGTAAATCGGCTATCGTTGAGGGACTTGCGTTGCGTATCGTGCAGCGAAAAGTGTCGCGAGTGTTGTTCAATAAGAGAGTGGTTTCGCTCGATATGGCAGGCATGTTGGCGGGTACGAAATATCGTGGTCAGTTTGAAGAACGCATCAAGGCAGTGCTCGACGAATTGACCAAAAATCCCGATATTATCCTCTTCATCGACGAGTTGCACACTATCGTAGGAGCAGGAGCTACACCGGGGTCGATGGATGCCGCTAATATGCTCAAGCCTGCACTGTCGCGCGGTCAGGTGCAATGCATCGGTGCGACAACACTCGATGAGTATCGTCAGAACATCGAGAAAGATGGCGCTCTCGAACGCCGTTTCCAAAAGGTGATGGTAGAGCCTACTACGCCCGACGAAACACTCGAAATCCTTCGCAACATCAAAGACAAATATGAAAGCCACCACAATGTCTACTACACCGACGAGGCTATCAAGGCGTGTGTAAATCTGACAGAGCGATATGTCAGCGACCGCAATTTCCCCGACAAGGCTCTCGATGCCCTCGACGAAGCAGGCTCGCGTGTGCATATCACCAACATAGTGGTGCCCGAAAATATCGAAAACCTTGAGAAAGAGATAGATAAGACCACCGAGGCTAAACTCGCTGCTGCCAAAGCACAGAATTTCGAACTCGCAGCCAACCTTCGCGACAAGGAGAGCCGTCAGAAAGAGGAGTTGGAGAAGGCTAAGCAGGAGTGGGAACGACAGCTTGACCAAGACCGTCAGGAAGTCGACGAAGAGAAGGTGGCAGAGGTGGTCGCTATGATGACCGGCGTGCCTACTCAACGCATCGCTCAAGCCGAGGGTGCTCGTCTGCTCAAGATGGGCGACTCTCTGAAGGGCTCAATCATCGGTCAAGATGATGCTATCACCAAGATAGTCAAGGCTATACAGCGCAATCGCATCGGTCTGAAAGACCCCAACAAGCCTATCGGTACGTTCATGTTCCTCGGCCCTACAGGTGTCGGAAAGACACACTTGGCAAAGAAATTGGCAGAATACCTCTTTGACTCATCTGATACGCTTATCCGTATGGACATGAGCGAATACATGGAGAAATTCACGGTCTCTCGTCTTGTCGGAGCTCCTCCGGGCTATGTGGGCTACGAAGAGGGTGGACAATTGACTGAGAAGGTGCGTCGTCGTCCGTATTCGGTGGTGTTGCTTGACGAAATCGAAAAGGCTCACCCCGATGTGTTCAACCTCTTGCTTCAAGTGATGGATGAAGGTCGATTGACCGACTCGTTGGGACGAAAAATCGACTTCAAAAACACTATCCTTATCATGACCAGCAACGTCGGTTCGCGACAACTCAAGGAGTTCGGAGGTGGTATCGGTTTCAACACCGAAATAGTCACCAAAGACCAAGCCCACGGCGTAATCAGCAAGGCATTGAATCGTGTGTTCTCGCCTGAATTCCTCAACCGTGTCGACGACATCATCATGTTTGACCAGCTTGATAAAGAGGCGATTACGCAGATTATCGATATCGAACTCAAGAGTTTCTTTGCTCGCATCGAGCAACTCGGTTTCACATTGCGACTCAGCGATGAGGCTAAGAACTTTATAGCTGAGAAGGGCTACGACCGTCAGTATGGTGCTCGACCGCTTAAACGTGCAATCCAGAAGTACCTCGAAGACGAGTTGGCAGAGTTGATGCTCAACCTTGGTGCGCAAAGCAAGTCGGGAGGCAGCATTGCAGTGACTTATGAAGAGGGTGCTGACAGATTGACAATGGTCTACGAAGATTAATAACTAATAGGTGCAGAGGTGTCTCGACAGATGCTTCTGCACTTTTTTATACGACCGTTCAAGGCAAAGCAAAGATGAAACGTATAGGACTGTTGAGCGACACACATTCCTGCATAGATGCCCGCTACGCAGAGTATTTCGCAGACTGCGACGAGATATGGCACGCAGGCGATGTAGGCGACATGAGCGTGATAGTGGCGTTGGAGCAGATAGCACCACTCAGAGCTGTCAGTGGCAACATCGATCATGGCGAAGTGAAGCGTCATTGTCGTGAAGTGGAGATATTTGAGACAGAGGGAGTTAAGGTCTTGATGACACACATCGGCGGCTATCCCGGCAAATACTCTCCGGGCATGAAGCGACTGCTCAAGGAGCAAGGTGTGCGTCTATTCATCAGTGGACATTCCCATATCCTCAAGGTCATCTACGACCCGGAGTTGCAACTATTGCACATCAATCCCGGAGCAGCCGGAAAGCAAGGGTGGCAACAGAAGCGCACATTGGTGAGATTCACCATCGATGCCGGCGACATCAAAGACTTGGAGGTCATCGAGTTTGGAGCCAAATCATGCCAAGATGATGCTTGCAAATGAGGTGAAAATCGGCTAAATCGACCAAAAAATATCGCTTAAATGCAAAAACAATGCTCATCGAGTGTCATAAAATTAGGTAATACGGTAGAAATTTTGTATCTTTGCACCCTGAATACAGTTTACGCAGGTTTTAAGGTAAATTTCACCATAATAAGAAAGTTATTTAACAGGTAAAAATTATATGCATAATTGCACTCTAAAAGATAGATTGATTTTTGAGACAAGTTGGGAAGTATGCAACAAAATAGGAGGTATCTACACCGTCTTGTCTACAAAAGCAAAAACTCTCCAAGATATCAACAAGGATAAAGTGGTGTTTATCGGTCCGGATGTGTGGACAGAAGAAAACCCCTCACCATACTTCAAGGAGTACAAGTCGCTCCTCAAGAATTGTGTCAAGAATCTCGAGTTGCCACACGGCATCAGCATCAGAGTAGGTCGATGGATGATTCCCGGTAATCCGATTGTAGTGCTTGTGAAGTTTGACGGTGTCTATGAGCACCTTAATCACTACTACGGCGAAATCTGGAACAATTTCCGCGTCGACTCTCTTCATGCCTACGGCGACTACGATGAGGGTTGCGCATTCGGCATCGCATCAGCTATCGTCATGGCTGCTTTGACCAATCACCTCAAGGAAGACCCTAAGAACGTCATCGCTCACTTCAACGAGTGGACCACAGGCATGGGACTTCTTCACCTTCGCACACTCTGCCCGGAGATTGCGACACTATTCACTACTCACGCCACAAGCATTGGCCGTAGTATCTGCGGCAACGGCAAACCATTGTACGACTACCTCTCGGGTTACAACGGCGACCAGATGGCAGGCGAACTCAACATGGAGTCCAAGCACTCTCTCGAAAAGACTGCTGCCCACAATGCCGACTGCTTCACTACGGTCAGCGATGTGACAGCCATCGAGTGTCGTCAGCTCCTCGACCTCATGCCTCAAGTGGTGACTCCTAACGGTTTTGAGCCAAACTTTGTGCCTACCGGTAAGAAATACCAGACTCAGCGTCAGTCAGCTCGCAAGGCATTGCTCAATGTGGCAAGTAAGCTCACAGGCAAGACATTTGCCGACGACGCCTTCATCGTAGCTACATCGGGCCGTAACGAGTACCGCAACAAGGGTATCGACATCTTCATCGACGCTATGGGTAGGGTAGGCGACAAGCTTGCCACCGATAGTCGCGAAGTCGTGGCATTCATCATGGTGCCGGCATGGGTGAAAGAGCCTGCAAGCGACCTCCTTGCCAATATGGAGTCAGAGCAATGGACTGCACCCGAACTCAACTATCAGACCCACCGCCTTAACAACGAAGACTGCGACGCTATCAGCTGTCGTCTTCGCTCCCTCGGAGTCAACGATGCATCTCGCAAGGTGACTATCGTCTATCTCCCTTGCTACCTTGATGGCAACGACGGCGTGCTCAACATCGCATACTACGACATGATGCCTGCTCTTGATGCTACAGTGTTCCCATCTTACTACGAGCCATGGGGCTACACTCCACTCGAAAGCATCGCATTCGGAGTGCCTACCATCTCAAGCGACAAGGCAGGTTTCGGACAGTGGATTCTCACCGACTATGCCAACGATGCACAAGCTTGTGGCGCAAAGGTGATTGCTCGCACCGACTCCAACTACGACCAAGCTCGCGAGGATATCGCCGACTCTTTGCTCTCCCTCATCGACCTCTCTGCAGAGCAGATGGCAGAGGTGCGTCAGAAAGCTATGGCGACAGCCTCTGATGCCGACTGGTCGAAATTTATCGAGAAATATATCGAAGCGTTTGCCGTGGCACAAAGCCGCCGCGACGAGCGTCTCAAAGCATAATATCTATAATTAATAGTGTAGAACTTAACTAATAACTTTTATATGAAACTACAGGTTAGTAACACAAATCAACCACATTGGCGCAACGTCACAGTCAGCGCTGAATTGCCTGCAGCCCTCAAGCCACTCGAAGAGTTGTCTAAAAACCTTTGGTGGGTATGGAACAGCGAAGGCAAGTCTCTTTTCCGTGATTTAGATGAAAAATTATGGCGTGCAACAGGCGAAAACCCTGTAATGCTCCTCCAACGCATCAGCTCAACTCGTATCCAAGAGGTGCTCAACGACGATGCTATGATGCTTCGCATCGAAAAGGTGTACGCTTCATTTAAGGAATATATGCAGCAACCAATGCGCACAGATGCTCCTTCTGTGGCTTATTTCTCAATGGAATATGGTCTCTGCAACTGCTTGAAGATCTATTCAGGCGGTCTTGGTGTGCTTGCCGGTGACTACATCAAGCAAGCTTCTGACAGCCGCATCAACATGACTGCTGTCGGTTTCCTCTATCGCTTTGGCTACTTCACACAAGTACTCTCTGTCGATGGTCAACAGATCGCTGAATACGAAGCTCAAAACTTCGACCAACTTCCACTTGAGCCTGTTCTCGGCGAAGATGGTCACCCAATGGTGCTCGAAGTGCCATATCCTGGTCGTATCGTTTACGCTCACGTTTGGAGAGTCAACGTCGGTCGCATGAAGCTCTACTTGCTCGACACAGACTTCGACATGAACTCAGAGTACGACCGTCAGATCACTCACAAACTCTATGGTGGCGACTGGGAAAACCGTATCAAGCAAGAGTATTTGCTCGGTATCGGTGGTGTGCTTATGCTCAATAAGCTCGGTATCCACACAGAAGTATACCATGCCAACGAAGGTCACGCTGCATTGATGAACGTTCAACGCTTGGTGGACTACATCCAAAACGACGGCTTGTCATTCAACGTAGCACTCGAAATCGTTCGCGCTTCTTCACTCTACACAGTTCACACTCCTGTGCCTGCAGGTCACGACTACTTCGAAGAATCTCTCTTCGGCAAATACCTCGGCGAATATCCTGCTAAACTCGGTATCTCTTGGAGCGACCTTATGAACATGGGCCGTGAAAACCCTGACTCAAACGAACGCTTCTCTATGAGCGTATTCGCACTCAACACCTGCCAAGAAGCAAACGGCGTGAGCTGGCTCCACGGCGAAGTGTCAAAGAAGATGTTCTCAGGCGTATGGAAAGGCTACAGCCCTGAAGAGTCACACGTAGGTTATGTCACAAACGGTGTACACATGCCGACTTGGGCTGCTTCTGAATGGAAAGAATTCTACGCTGAAAAGCTCGGTAAGCAAGTGTTTGAAGACCAAAGCAATCCTGAAGCATGGGATGGCATCTTCAAGGTGGCTGACGAAGAAATCTGGAACATGCGTATGACGATGAAAAACAAATTCATCGACTTCGTTAAGAAAGACTTCAGAGAAAAATGGCTTGCCAACCAAGGTGACCCATCAGCTGTGATGAAGATTGTCGACAAGATTAACCCTAACGCATTGATTATCGGTTTTGCACGTCGTTTCGCTACATATAAGCGTGCTCACCTCCTCTTCACCGACCTCGATCGTCTTGCTAAGATTGTCAACAACGAGCAATTCCCTGTACAATTCATCTTCTCAGGTAAGGCTCACCCTGCCGATGGTGCCGGTCAAGGCTTGATCAAGCGCATCATGGAGATCTCTCGTATGCCACAATTCTTGGGTAAGATTATCTTCCTTGAAGACTACAACATGATCGTGGCTAAGCGTCTCGTGTCAGGTGTCGACATCTGGTTGAATACTCCTACTCGTCCTCTCGAAGCATCAGGTACATCTGGTGAAAAGGCTGAAATGAATGGTGTCCTCAACTTCTCAGTGCTTGACGGTTGGTGGTACGAAGGCTACAAGTTTGATGAAAAGGGTGGTTGGGCATTGACCGAAAAGCGCACTTTCACAGACCAAAGCCAGCAAGACAAACTCGACGCAGCGACTATCTACTCTATGCTTGAAAACGAAATCGTGCCATTGTACTTCGCTAAGAACTCTAAGGGCTACTCACCTGAATGGATTCAATATATCAAGCGTTCTGTAGGCCACATCGCTCCTAACTTCACTATGAAGCGTCAGCTCGACGACTACATCGATCGTTTCTATGCTCCTCAAGCTAAGCGTGCAGCTCGCATTGCTGCCGACAACTGTGCTGAAGCTCGTCAGATCGTGGCATGGAAGGAAGAGGTAGCTTCTAAGTGGGATCAAGTAGAAGTGCTCTCTGTTAACCTCAATGACCCTAACCTTAACAACGCTCCTAAGACAGGTTCTAACTACACTGCCGATTGCCGCATCGACACTAAGGGTCTCGGCAAGTCTATCGGCGTAGAAATTGTGCTCTATAAGGAAATCGACGGCGAAAGCAAGTTCTATCTTTCTAAGCCACTCGAAGTTGTTGCAGAAGAAGGCTCAGTGCTCACTTACGCTATCAACGATACCATCAAGGAAGCAGGTGTCTACCGTTTCGCTCTCCGTATGTATCCTAACAACCCTGCGCTCCCTCATCGTCAGGACTTCGCATATGTGCGTTGGTTCTAATCCGATAGGGCGACTTAGCAGACACATAGCTTAATCGAGGGGTAATCGTCACTCCCTCAACACATAATCAAGAGAGATGTCTTAGCAATAGGGCGTCTCTCTTCTGTTGTAAAGCATGGTGTTGATAAATTTTTTTAGGGATAATTTGGATAATTGAACCATTAGTAGTAATTTTGTGTTGTTAAAGTTAAAGTAAGCGAACTTTAAGAAGGAGATATTCCACATCAAAGCAGATTGGGAAACTCATCAAATTTTAATGAAATACCGAGACAAGCTGTTCCGTCAATGGCGGGCCCCACACCTTCGGGTGTCGCTTTAAGCGCAGGCGGATTACAAAGATTGAACGGCACTCAAATCCTGTCATACGGAGTTTCATCACATTCCTTTGGTGTGGGCAATATAGAGCCGGTGGTCATGTTTTAAACAATGTGAGCATCGGCTTTTTTGATAGATAAACAATACAACAACTAAATACATAGACATTTATGAAGGATATTAAAGAATGTTTGCTCTCTCGCACCAGTGTGCGTCGCTATGAGCGCGAGGTGATTCCACAAGAGACTATGGATTTCATCTATAAGGCCATCGCAAATACCCCGACAAGCTACAACGGTCAGCAGTTTTCCGTAATCGATATCGATGACCAAGAGCTCAAGGAAGAACTCTATGTGATGACCAATCAGAAGCAACTCAAGACTTGCAACCGCTTGCTCATTTTCTGCTCTGACTACAATAAAATCACTCGTCTTGCTGAGCGTAAGGGCTTTGATGTGCCTGAGTTTACCAACACTATGGACGGTGTGACTATCGGCATTATCGACGCATCTTTGGCCATGATGAGCGCTGTGGTAGCGGCTCAAGCTGCAGGCTTGGGTAGCAACTGCATCGGTTATCTTCGCACTGTCGACCCTGCTCGTTTGGCAGAAATGTTGAAGTTGCCTAAGGGTGTCTTCGTAGTGTGTGGCCTTGCATTGGGTGTGCCTCGTGAGCAGCCTGACCTCAAACCTAAGCAGAGCGAATCACTCATGTTCCACAAGAATTGCTATCGTCAGGACACTGAGAAGATGGTTGATGAACTTGAAGCATATGACAATATCGTCAAAGAATACAATCAGACTCGTTCGGGTGGTACTACTACCAACGACTGGTGTGACCATATCCTCGACTACTACCGTCATGCTATGGAATATCGTATCCTCGACTATCTCAAGGCTCAAGGCTACGATGTGAAGCACTAATCAGATCTGATAGATATCATCTGCATACACGGCTGTGCCATCTCTATAATAGGGGTGGCACAGTCGTTGTTTATGGCAGAAGCAGAGAGGAAATATACTATATATAAATTCTATAGCTACTATAAACACTATCGAGAATCAGAGAAATGTATTTTTGCTGCGAGTGTCGCTTGCTATAGGCGATAAGTCAGCATCAGGCGTGCTTCGGTGGTCGATGAGGTGACGGATGGGTGGTGGATGTAGTGGGTGTGGCGAGTAAAGTTGATCATCGATGCTGTCAGATAAAGTCGGTCGATGACTTTGACATCGGCTCTGAGTTCGGTGATGTGAAACGATGTCTGTGACTCGGTGCCTTGAGCGTTGAGCGTCTTGTGGGTGTAGGGCTTTGTAAGGACATCGTCTGGGTAGCCCTTCCACGTGAATAGTCGATAGAAACCATGACTGGCTCCTATGTTGACTCTGCCTTTGCTCAAGAAGGCGTTGATAGATGCTTTGATGCTGAATCCGCTACCGAGGTTGTAGTTGCGTTTATAGACATTGTAGTAGTCGCAAAGAGCCCCTCCGAGTATTATGCCATTCCAGCCTATAAAGGCATCGACGCTGTCGTTTTTGTCAGTGCGATATTGATATGTCAGACCGCCCCCGAAGGCTGCCGGAGCGCAGATGCGATAGGGGACCTTGGCCGACTTTAACGAGATGGTGTCGGAATCGAAGTAGTCAAACGTCTGATACATCGCAAGGTTGAGTCGGTGGTGTTTATCGTCGTTGATGATGTTTCTCCCATGTAGTCGACCGCTGATGTTGACTCTGCCTAATGCAGGCTGAGAAGCTTGAATGTTGAGGTTGCCACGGACTGTGAAGTAGTCGAATAGTCGCTGTCGTTCGTCGCTGAATTTGTCACCATACTCAAGCATTAATTCGGAAGCGAAGCCAATGCTGTGGTCGTTGATATTGTTGCGATAATGGATACTACGCACTCCGGTAGAAAATTGCAGCTTGATGTCGGGGATACCAAACTGTCGTCCGGAGGTCGTTCTGACGTTCCATGCATCGCCGTTGATTATGCGAGTCAATCCTCTCATGGGGGAGACTATGAATGACGATGCCTCGCGTGCCAATCGCTCCACTCCCTGAGCTCTGTCGTCGAGTATAAGGTCGGAAGCACGATAGGTCATTTCTCCTACGATCATTCCTCCGATGGGTGTGGTGATGATGTCGTTGATAGATGGGTGCTCATTCTCCATCAGCACTTCCCACATTGCACTGCCGGCAAGGGCAAAGAGTCCCGACTGCCAGTAGTTGTAGCCGTTGGAACGAGCAGCGTTGTAGTAGAGATTGCCGTGATAGGGGTGCATAAACATGTTGGTACCCCACTTGTCGTTGTCCCATACGAAGCCGTAGGTGATGTTTTCCTTGATAGTCTCCGGGCTGATGTAGGCAAATGGTTCGTGCATGATGTAGCGGTCGAATGCCCACACACCGAGGTTTACACCGACCACCATTGCCGACGCTTGCCAGGGGCGTTGCTTGCCGTAATAAGCGATATCGACCGAGTCGACCGGCTCGTAAAGAGTCAGCGATTCAGTCTCTTGTGCTTTGGTGTTCAAGGGCAAGAGGAGACCGAGCAGCAGCAACAGGATTGCGAGTTGATTTGTTGTGATGTGTTGTGACTTGTCTTCCAATATACGTTCAGTTTTGTCCGTATATTAAAAGGGCAAATCGGTTGCCAAAGTTCGGGCGTTGCTTGATTTTAGGAAATAAGAGCGAGGAATTCCGACTCGTTGACGATTGGCACACCGAGCGACTGACATTTTTCGAGCTTCGATGGTCCCATATTGTCACCCGCAAGCACAAACGATGTCTTCTTGGAAATAGAGCCGGAGTTCTTGCCGCCATGTCGCTCTATTATCTCCTTGTATTCATCGCGAGAGTGATGGGTGAATGTACCACTGATGACGATGGTCTTTCCCTCCAGAGCATTGCCTGCAGGCTCCATCTTCTCGGCTGATAGCGACATCTGCACACCGGCATCTTTTAGAGCCTGAATGTTGGCTATGTTGATGGGGTGCTGTAAGTAGTCGACGATGGATTGTGCTACGATAGGACCGATGTCGGGTATCTGTGTCAACTGGTCTATGGTCATAGTTTGCAGGGCATCCATAGACTTCACAGCAGAGGCAAGACGTTTGGCAGTCGTTTCCCCCACGTTAGGGATAGAAAGGGCGTAGATGACACGCTCGAAAGGCACTTGCTTTGAGTCGTTGATGCTTGCGATGATTTTGGCAGCCGACTTTTCACCGAGTCGTTCGAGTCCGGCAAGTTGTGGTGCTGTGAGGGAGTAGATGTCGGCTATTGTGTTGACAAGACCGGCAGAGTAGAGGAGTTCGGCAGTCTCTTCGCCAATGCCGTCGATGTTCATCATGCGACGAGCGGCAAAATGCTGTATCTTGCCTGTAATCTGAGGACGACAGCCGTAGCTGTTGGGACATACCCATGCTGCTTCCCCTTCGATACGCACAAGGGCTGTGCCACACTCGGGGCAGTGGCTGACGAAATGGATAGGTTGAGAGTCAGGCTGACGCTTGGATTTCTCGACGCCTGTGATTTTGGGTATGATTTCACCACCTTTTTCGACGTATACCCAGTCGCCATGGTGGATGTCGAGCTGACGGATAATGTCGTCATTGTGGAGCGAAGCACGCTTGACGATAGTGCCCGACAATTGCACCGGCTCAAGGTTGGCTACAGGGGTGATGACACCCATGCGACCTGTCTCAAACGACACGAATCTAAGCTGAGTACAAGCGTTCTCAGGATTGAACTTGTAGGCAATGGCCCAACGAGGAGATTTAGCAGTAAAGCCGAGGTTGAGTTGCTGTCGTAGGGAGTTGACCTTCAGCACAAGGCCATCGGTTGCTACCGGTAGGTTTTTGCGCTCGATGTCCCAATACTCGATGTAATGCTTAATACTGTCGAGAGAGTCGAAGCATTGAATTTCGTTGCCAATCTTGAATCCCCACTGACGAGCGGCCATAAGGTTGTCGTAGTGGTTGTCTGATGGGAGGTTGTCGCCAAGTAGATAGTACAGACGCACATCAAGGTTGCGACGAGCCACTTCCTTCGGATCTTGAAGTTTGAGAGTTCCCGAAGCGGCATTGCGAGGGTTGGCAAAGAGTTGCTCACCGTTGGCCTCACGTTCTGCGTTGAGCTTCTCAAACGACTCCCATGGCATCAGAATTTCCCCACGGATTTCAAACGACTCAGGCCAATTGCCCTCGAATAGCTGAAGAGGCACGCTACGGATGGTGCGCACATTGGCAGTCACATCGTCGCCTTTCTCACCATCACCACGAGTGACAGCTCTGACGAGTCGTCCCTCTTCATAGTGCAGAGAGATAGATGTGCCGTCGAATTTCATCTCGCCTGTGATGGCAAAACTGTCGTCACCGAGTAGGTTTTTGACGCGACCATACCATTCTTCGACTTCGCCAAATGAGTATGTGTTGGATAGCGACATCATGGGGCGAATGTGTTTCACTTGCTCAAATCCTTTGGTGAGGTCCGAACCTACGCGTTGTGTCGGAGAGTCGGCGTCGGCATATTCGGGGTGCTGACTTTCAAGTTTCTCCAGCTCTTTGAGCATAAGGTCAAACTCTTTGTCGGAGATGGTCGGAGAGTTAAGCACATAGTAGTTGTAGTTATGCTTGTTGAGCTGCTCTCTGAGGTTGAGGATTTGATCGAGTGCTGATGTTGCCATGATGTGAGATGGGGATTGTATGATGGGTTATTCTACGTTTTCTTTGGGAAGTGTCGCTGCAAGGAGGCAGTAGCCGAGTATGCCGGCTATGAGTGAGCCCACAACGATACCGAGTTTAGCGTTGTTGAGTATTGCCACTGATGCTGCATCGCCTGTGAATGAGAGGTTGGCAATGAAGAGCGACACTGTGAAACCGATACCACCGAGCAACGATACGCCTGAAATCATCTTCCAATCTGTACCCGCAGGCATTGAAGCTATCTTGAGTTTAACGCATAGCCATGTGAATGAGAAGATGCCCAAGAATTTACCGAGCACCAAGCTGACCATGATTGTCAAGCTGACACCTTGGAATATCGATGCTATCTCTAAGTCGCCGAAGAAGATGCCTGCGTTGGCAAAGGCGAAGAGTGGCACGATGATGTAGTTGACGATAGGGTGGAGTGAGTCTTCGAGGTCTTGGAGCGGCGAAATCACCTTGTCGGATGCCGACTCTATCTCCTTAAACCAGTTGACTTGTTGCTTGGTGAGGAATGTGCGTTCCTTGAAGTTGACAGCCATATCTTTCTTGAAGTGGCTGATTTTAGCCTGAATGATGTTGATGTAGTGGTTAGGGGCATGTAGCGGTTTGGCAGGCACACAGAAGGCGATAAGCACCCCTGCGATTGTCGGGTGGATACCTGCGTTAAGGAAGCAGAACCATATGAAAGCACCGATGCCAAGGTAGTAGATTTTGCTCTTTATTTTGAAGAACGATCCGAGTAACAACATTGCAAAGAGAGCGGCTGCAATCAGAAGCATTGTGACGTTAATCTCCGACGAGTAGAAGATGGCTATAACCAAGATGCCACCTATGTCGTCGACTACAGCCAACGTGGTGAGGAATACTTTCAGAGCCAATGGCACACGCTTGCCGAGCATTGCCAACACACCAAGCGAGAATGCGATGTCGGTAGCCATTGGGATGGCGGCACCATTGATGTAGTCCGAGCCATGTCCCAATGCGAAGAATAAGCCTACAGGGAGGAGCATACCACCTATAGCGGCTACGATCGGAAGAATGGCTTGACGGAATGACGATAGCTCGCCGACCAAGATTTCTCGCTTGATTTCAAGGCCGACATTGAGGAAGAAGATGGCCATCAACGCGTCGTTGATAAACTGCATTATGGTCATCGGGTGGCCGTGGTGGCTAAAGAGATTGAACTTGCCAATCTGTAGGGCTATCTCATTGTTCCATAGACTGTTGTATATTTCGGCTGTGAATGGGATATTGACCACTATCATAGCCAAAATAGTGGCAGCAATCAAGATGTTGCCGCCATTGGTATAGTTACGGATGGTCTTCCGTGCTGTGAAAAGTACTTTTTCCATGTGAATGTCGTAGAATGCTACTAAATTCGATTAATGCTCTTTGTTATAACGAATTTGTTTGCAAAGGGTTTGCTTAGTCGAGTTTCAACACTGCGAGGAATGCCTTTTGAGGCACTTCGACAGAGCCGATCTGCTTCATGCGCTTCTTACCCTGCTTCTGCTTTTCGAGGAGCTTGCGTTTACGAGAGATGTCGCCACCGTAGCACTTCGCTGTCACGTCCTTGCGCACAGCCTTGATGGTCTCACGAGCGATAATCTTCGCACCGATAGCTGCTTGGATAGCGATGTCAAACTGTTGACGTGGAATCAATTCCTTGAGTTTCTCACACATTCGTCGACCGAAGCGTACGGAGTTGTCGAAGTGGGTGAGGGTAGAAAGAGCATCGACACTTTCGCCGTTGAGAAGGATATCAAGCTTGATGAGTTTTGATTCACGGAAGTTGTGGAGGTGGTAGTCAAACGATGCGTACCCCTTAGAGATACTCTTGAGCTTATCGTAGAAGTCGATGACGATTTCGCCGAGAGGCATGTCGAATATCATCTCCATACGGTTGCCTGAGATGTATTCTTGCTTGACGAGTTCGCCACGCTTGCTTAGACATAGCGTCATAATCGGGCCGATGTAGTCAGCCTGAGTGATGACCGACGCACGGATGTATGGCTCTTCGATATGGTCGATGAGTGTGAGGTCGGGCAGACCTGAAGGGTTGTGTACTTCCGACATGTTGCCCTTCTTGTCGTAGACCTTGTAGGACACGTTAGGCACAGTGGTGATAACTTCCATGTCGAATTCGCGACTCAGACGCTCTTGGACAATCTCCATGTGGAGCAGACCGAGGAAGCCGCAACGGAAGCCGAAGCCCAATGCTGCTGACGATTCAGGTTGGAAAGTGAGTGATGCGTCGTTGAGCTGGAGCTTTTCGAGCGATGCACGGAGGTTTTCGTAGTCTTCAGTCTCGATAGGGTATACACCGGCGAAGACCATAGGTTTCACTTCTTCAAAACCTTCGATTGCTTTGTCACATGGCTTGGCCACATGAGTGATGGTGTCGCCGACCTTGACTTCTTTTGATGTCTTGATGCCGGAGATGATGTAGCCTACGTTGCCGGCTGACAACTCTTTGCGAGGAGCCATGTCGAGTTTAAGCACGCCGATTTCGTCGGCATCGTATTCCTTGCCTGTTGCCACAAATTTCACGTTCTCGCCCGGCTTGATAGTGCCGTTGACAATCTTGAAGTAGGCGATGATACCACGGAATGGGTTGAACACTGAGTCGAAGATGAGTGCTTGCAATGGCGCTTCAGGGTCGCCCTTAGGAGCAGGCACACGATCGATGATAGCGTTGAGGATTTCTTGCACGCCCATGCCGGTCTTACCGCTGGCACGGATGATTTCTTCATGGTCGCAACCGAGAAGATCGACTATCTGGTCTTCCACTTCTTCCGGCTTTGCACTATCGAGGTCGCACTTGTTGACGATAGGGATAATCTCGAGGTTGTTGTCGATAGCCATGTAGAGGTTGGAAATGGTCTGAGCCTGGATACCTTGAGAGCCGTCGACAATCAGCAATGCACCCTCGCAAGCAGCGATAGAGCGCGACACTTCGTAAGAGAAGTCGACGTGTCCCGGAGTGTCAATGAGGTTGAGGATGTATGTCTCACCATTGTGTTTGTATTCCATCTGGATAGCGTGGCTCTTGATAGTGATGCCTCGCTCTTTCTCAAGGTCCATGTCGTCAAGCACCTGAGCTTCCATGTCTTTAGACGATACGGTGTTGGTAAACTCGAGCAGACGGTCTGCCAAAGTACTTTTGCCGTGGTCGATGTGTGCAATGATGCAAAAATTGCGGATATTCTTCATTTTCAATTAGTTATTTCTGTTATAATCGTATGCTTATCTCGTCTGAACATCGCTTCAAAGATATCTGTCTGTAGCGACTCTCGCGATGGCGCATATTCTTTGCAAAGATACGACAAAATGAGCAAATCTCAAAGACTGCTATTTACTTTTTTATGTCCTATCGCTGACTCTTTTGCACTCTTCAGCAGAAATCAAGGCTTTAATGCCCCAAAGGGTGCAAAAAATCCCTCCGTCGCTTTTGAGGTGGCAACTGCTCGCGACAGAGGGATAGTGCAACAAATATATAATCTTGTCAGTCGTCAGTAATCTCTACAGGTCTGCTCTGCTTCCTATTTGTCAGTGCTGTTCACATGAGAAGATGTGATTTATTCTGCTACGATGTGAGTTGCTCCTTTCTTATCTTTCAGGTAAGATGGTGGGCTTGCATTTATTGAGTCACATAGGTGGCGAGCAGTGAAAAAGCTATTTTACTGTCAGTCGTCAATGATAATGCAAATTTCGCTATGGACCACTGCCACATTACGGCATAGCACTGTTAACAAACATAAAAAAGTACACAAAAGGAAGAACTATAAATCTAAAGCAGTAACTAAATCCGGGAAATAATGGACGTTCCCTTAAAAGTTGTAGTCGTGCCAGGTGCCGACAATCTGACGGATAGAGTAGCAACCATCAGTGCGTAGGTCGTTCAACGAGTAATTGTCGCTGAGGTTGATGAACGATAGGACAGTGTCGTTAGTGAGGTCGAGGGTGATGAGTTGGTTGTTGGATACATCAAGGCGTTGGAGGAATGGCTGGTTGCTCAAGTCGAGGTAGGTGAGGTCATTCCATTCCAGGTCAATGAAAGCGAGCTTACCGGTGCCGTTGAGGTTGAGCGCTGTCAGATCGTTGTAGGAAGCGTCAAGGTCCGACAGGTTGTCGCAATTGTTTACTACCAGTTTGGTCATGTGATTGTCGCTACAGAAGAGCGTTTGGAGGTTGGATAGCCCTTGGACATAAAGCTTCGAAATCTTGTTGGAGTTGATGTTGATGTTTTCGAGCTTTTCAAGACCGACGAAACTGATGAACGAGAGTTGATTGTAGCCGGCATATAGATTGCGTAGGTTGGTGCAACCACTGATTTCGAGGTTTTCCAAGCGGTTGTTGGCACAATTGAGAGTTCTGAGGTTTACTGCATTGGTGAGGTCGAGTGTGAATAGGGCATTTCCGGCGACATTGAGACGGCTGAGTTTAGGTATGTCAGCGATGTTGAGCGTCGAGAGTTGATTGCGATTGAGTAGTAGAGACTGCAGTCCGGGACAGTCGTTGATGCTCAGGTGGGAGATATTGTTTTTGGAGGCGTTGACTTCTGTCAGCATAGGGTTGCCGGAAAGAGCCAGCGTGGAGATTTTGTTGTGAGCGATGTTGAGCTTCTGAAGGGAAGTGAAGTCGGAGAGATTGAGCGAGCCTGCCAGTTTGTGACCACTCCAGTCTATCTCAGTAATCCTGCCGTTGTCGGTTTTGATGCCTTTCCAAGTAGAAGGGTCGTTGAGGTTGGTGATTTTGAGAGCTTCGGCATTGGTGGAAGCTTCTGCAGCCGGTTGACTCAAGAATTGTTGAAGAGACTTGAGTTCGGCTTTGTTGAGGCGTTGAGCCGATAGAGAGAATGTAGCCCAGATAGCCAGTAGGGCGAATAATGTCTTTTTCATAGTAGATAGTATTAAATTGTTTGGTGTGTTGTCGTGTGTGTCGTTATAACACTATCCGGCTGTGAAAGTTTGGTTGAGGGGTTGAAATTCTGAAGATGTACTTGCCTGCGTAGTGCTTCGGTGTTATGTCTTGGTGGAAGATGAGACTTTCAATACTTGTTGTAAGCAAGAGTAGCAGTGAAGACTTCAGCGATGAAAATGAGGGTAGGGGTATATACGAAAAAAACCGACCCTATCAAAAGATAAGATCGGTCTTCATTGAAATAGTGTCCGAGATGAGAGTCGAACTCACACGGCCGCACGGCCACTACCCCCTCAAAGTAGCGTGTCTACCAATTCCACCACCCGGACTTGAATCTGCAAAGAGCAGTGCTTTGAGCGAAAAACGGGGCTCGAACCCGCGACCCCGACCTTGGCAAGGTCGTGCTCTACCAACTGAGCTATTTTCGCATATTTTAATGTTCGTTTTGCGTTTGAGTGGCGTTGTTTTCTCAAATGCGATGCAAAGTTACGACCTTTTTTTGAACTGACCAAATTTTTGAGCAAAAAAATTACAAGAAATTTTTACTGTTTTTTGTAATTTGCTGAATATCAGCGAAAAATAATTTTGATTTTTTTCGACGTTTTTTGCCGATTCTTGTGATTTGGGGTAAAATTGCCTATTTTCGTAGTTTTTGACCTTGTCGGAAAGAACGCTGATTTTTGCCTTGCATCGAGAGAATTTCGAGAGCATTTTAGGTCAAAAAAATGCGAAAGTTTAGGGTTTAGAGTTTAATGGGGTGTCGGAGTGTCCCTCTGTGGGGGTACGGACAGCTAGTGCAATCGTGGACAGCAAAGGGACAGCAAGGGGTTGAATGTCGAATGGGAAAGGCTCAAAAGGCACGGCAGGCTCCAACAAGCATGGCCCTGTGTGCCCAAAAGGGCGAAAAGGCACTGCTAAACATTAAGCAATCAACATTAAGCATAACCCCTCACTGCTGTCCTGTCCCTGTCCGGGTGTCTGTGCTTGTCCCTGATGTCCTCTTTCATTTGCGTTCTGCTTTGTAGACAAAAAAATCTCGGCCGTATGGGACCGAGACTTGTCTCTGTTGAGTGATTATTTTCGTGGTTGCCATATCCATGCTCCGGGAAATTCTGCTTGGAAATCGGTGTTGGTGATAATGGAGGCCATCTCTTGGCGTGATCCGCAGTCGGTATAGACTCGACTCATCTTTCCGATGGTGACGATTTGCAACTGCTTGTCGGTCGATTTGGTGCGGATATATTTCTCGGCTTCTGCTACTGAGCTCATTGTTGCTACCACAGCATAGCATTGTGGTTCTGATGTAGTTTCTGTCGCTTCGGGAGCTTGTGGGGCAGGTGTCGGCTCTGCTACGGCTTGAGGTTTCGCTTGGGTCTCTACTGTCGCCGGAGTCTCTTCTATGACTTGAGGTGCAGGGGTAGGGGTGACGGTGTCGACCGGAGTCTGAGTCTGGTGAGACTGAGTGATAGGCACTACTGATGCGTATTCTTGCTTGTATTGTCCGCTTGGTACGGAGAGCGATATAGCTGCGAAGAATACGACGATGAACATTGCCGCGTATTGAGCGAAACGCTTGTTGATCGGGATATAGTAGTTCTTATCGCTACGATTGTCGGCTTTAGCTGATGGAGATGCAGAGGCATAGACAGCTTCCTGAATCTCTTTGAGCGTCTTCATGCGGAATTGGTTCAAGCCATAGTTGGCGTTGAGCTGAATGTCGGATTTAAACGCTTTGAAGTCGATGTTGGCTTCTTCTCCAAGGTGTAGGATACCGAGTCGTCCGATGGCGTACTCTTTGTTGCGCTCAAGTTGAGTGCGAATCTTTTCGATTTCCTGTTGTAGCAGTAGGTTGGCAGCTTCAAATGAGATACGGTTTTTGCGAGCGATAGAGTTGGCAAGCAGACCGTCGTTGTTGACGATTGAAGCATTGAAATGGACTTCTCTCTTAGGTGGAGTCATGATGCCCCATTCGTCGTTGATATACGCCGATTTGTAGGAGACAATGAATGCTCCTATGGTCGGCACAATCACGCAATCGTGACGGCGCAAGAGTTGCTCAATATGTTGAGAGATATTAGTCAATTTCGTTTTACTGTTTTGGGAAATTCAGTGCAAAGTTAAGCAGAATTTGGTAGAGTTGCAAATTAAAAATTGCTTTGTCTGCGAGGTTTTCAGGGGAAAAGTTGCTGAATCAATTGAGCATCAGCGTTATAGTCTATCGCAAGTTTTTTATCAATTTCTGCTTCTTCTTTTCGGTAGCGTAGTTTGTGGAGATAGGCGCGGAGGAGGTAGAGATTGCCTTCTCTATTGTCGATTTTGAGCCCTTCTCTGACGTCGTCGTCTGCTGCCGGGAGATTGTTGACTTTGATATAGAGCAATGCACGAGTGAAGTAGTTGTCGGCATTCTTCTGAAGGTCAATCAGTTGGGTAGCATAGTCGATAGCGGAGTCATATTGACCGAGGTAGTCGAGGCTGATGGTCATGCCGAGCAGAGCGTCGGCTGACGATGGGTGAAGGCATAGAATAGTCTCGAAGTCGGCTTTGGCTGAGTCGTATTTGCCGAGTTGTAGGGCTACAAATCCGTGACGGCTACGACACTCTTGGTTGTCGGGCTCAATGTCGATGGCTGCTGTGAGATCGTCGTAGGCTCTATCGATGAGTCCTGCGTCGATGAGTGCGTTGGCACGGTTTTTAAGCAGCACCAGCGAGTTGGGAGTCATGGCGAGTGCCACGTCATAGCTTTCGATGGCCTCCTGCAACTTGCCCTGTGTGTGCTGAACATATCCGAGATTGGATAGTAGCATCGAGTTTAGGATATTGCCCGGCTCAAGTCGTAGGGCTTCTTTGAGGGTGCGTTCGGCATCGGCCCACTTGTTTCGAGCGATGTAGATGTCGGCTGAGTCGACACGCTCGTAGTAGTCCTTGGCAGAGACTGTCAGGGCGCTGAGAGTTGATAGCAGCAATATGGATAGGAGGTGCTTCATTGGGAGGTGATGTCGGGTTAGGGGAGGAGCTTTAAGGTCTTTAGAATCTCTAAGGTCTTTAAGGTCCTTAAATTATAAAATGTCCCTAAATTTCATTAAATGAAAGAGGGCGACTTTGAAGTGCCACCCTCTATCGGATTATAGTGTCGGAACACTTTGTCTTTGTCTGTGTGCCACTCTGTGTCGGTGGCTGTGGGGATTACTTCACTGCGTGTACGGCTGAGAGTATCACTTCGCTGACAGTAGGGTGTCCGAAGATGATGTCGTGCATTTGGTGGAGTGTAGTGCCACGAGTCATGAGGTCGCCGGCTTGCTGAGCGAGGTCGGCAGCTTGTACGCCCATGATGTGAGCACCGATGAGTCGTCCGTCTTCAGCGTTGAAGATGAGCTTGCAGAGGCCGTCAGGTTCGCCGAGGGCGAGAGCCTTACCGTTGGCGCGGAAGAATGATTGTCCTGTGCGTATAGCGATGCCCGCTGCTTTGCATTGCTCTTCTGTCATGCCGACCATGCCACACTCAGGCTGAGTAAACACGGCTGATGGTACGATGCTGAAGTCGATTTCGTCGGCTTTGCCTTCGATAGCGTTGAGGGCACGAATGCCTTGGAAAGTCGCTACGTGGGCAAGCATGAGGCGTGCGTTGACGTCGCCGATAGCGTAGATGCCTTCGACGTTGGTGCGCATATTGTCGTCGACTACGATGCCACGAGGAGAGAATTCCACGCCTGCTGCTTCGAGGTTGAGACCATCGATGCGAGGAGCACGGCCCACAGCCATAAGGATATCGGTAGTGATGACTTCTGCAGTCTTGCCTTTAGACTCGTAGGTAGTGACGATTTCGCCTTGCTCGTTTTTCTCAATCTTCTGAACTGCAGCTGATGTGAGGATATCGATACCGCGTTTTGAGAGGTTCTGTTTGAGGCGTTTAGCAATGTCAGAATCAAATGGAGGGAGGATTTGCTTCATGAATTCGACTACGGTCACTTTAGAGCCCATAGCGTTGAAGATAGAAGCGAATTCCATACCGATGACACCACCACCCACGATGCAGATGCTTTCAGGGATGCGGTCGATGTTGAGCAAGTCGGTAGAGTTCATGACGCAGTCGAGGTCTGCTCCCGGGATAGGGAGGGAACGAGAGGTGCTACCTGTGGCGATGATGATGTTGTCGGCAGTGTATTCTTCGCCGTTAGCGACGATGGTCTTGGCGTCTTTGAAAGAAGCGTAAGCCTCTACGACGTTGACCTTAGCTGCCTTCATCAGCGATGCGATACCTTCGCGGAGTGTAGCGATGACTTCGTTTTTGCGAGCCATGACCTTGCTGAAGTCGAAAGTGAATTGGAAATCGTCGATACCAAACTTGTCGGCTTCTTTGAATTGTGTGAGCACTTCTGCGTTCTTGCAGAGGCACTTAGTCGGGATACAACCTTCGTTGAGGCAAGTACCACCGAGGTGTGCGCCTTCGAAAAGCGTAACGCTCATGCCACGTTTAGCAGCATCCAAGGCGGTCTCATAACCGCCCGGACCTGCACCTATTATAATAAGGTTACTGTGCATTAGCTTTGAGTGTTTTGTAGTTGAGGATAGGGTTCTTTGCTGCACCGGTTTCGTCGAGTTTGCGCACCAAAGTTGTCAATGGAGCGTTCTTAACGTCGTCCGGAGTTTCGCGAGCTTCCTTAGCTACTTTGTGCATTACTTCGATGAATTCGTCGAGAGTTTCGAGTGATTCGGTTTCGGTAGGCTCGATCATCATTGACTCGTGGAAGAGGAGTGGGAAGTAGATGGTAGGAGCGTGGAAACCGTAGTCGAGGAGGCGTTTAGCGATGTTGAGCGTAGTCACGCCTGTGCTCTTGTCTTTGAGACCGTCGAATACCATTTCGTGCTTGCAAACGCCATCGATAGGGAGGAGATAGTCGTCTTTGAGACACTCCTTGATGTAGTTGGCATTGAGAGTAGCCATTGGACCAACGTTCTTGAGGTTTTCCTTACCGAGGGTGAGGATATATGCGTAAGCGCGGAGCATCACGCCGAAGTTGCCGAAGAATGTAGAGACTGAGCCGAGGCTGTCCTTACCACAGTCGATATAGAAGCGACCTTCGTCGTTCTTCTTAACGCGTGGGTTAGGGAGGAAGTCAACGAGCTTTTCTGCCACACCGACAGGACCTGAACCAGGACCACCACCACCGTGAGGTGTTGAGAATGTCTTGTGGATATTGATGTGCATGATGTCGAAGCCCATGTCACCAGGACGCACCTTACCGAGGAGTGGGTTGAGGTTGGCACCATCATAGTAGAGCAGACCGCCTGCTTCGTGCACAAGTTTAGCGATTTCCATGATTTCCACTTCAAACATACCGAGCGTGTTAGGGTTGGTCATCATGATACCTGCGATAGTGTCGTCGAGCAATGGCTTGAGGTCTTCAACGTCGACTGAGCCGTTTGGCTTTGACTTCACTTCCACCACTTGGAGACCTGCCACCATAGCTGATGCAGGGTTGGTGCCGTGAGCACTGTTAGGAATGATGACCTTAGTGCGCTTGAAGTCGCCGCGTGACTCGTGGTATTGACGCATCACCATAAGACCGGTCAACTCGCCGTGAGCACCTGCGTAAGGGTTGAGAGTAAACTCTGCGAAACCTGCGATGTTGGAGAGTGCTACTTGAAGGTTGTAGTAGAGTTCCAATGCGCCTTGGATAGAGTCTTCGCTTTGAAGAGGGTGGATATTGTTGAACTGTGGCATAGCCGACACTTCTTCATTGATTTTAGGGTTGTACTTCATTGTACAAGAGCCCAATGGGTAGAAGCCTGTGTCGACACCGAAGTTTTTAGTCGAAAGGTTGGTGTAGTGGCGAACAACGTCCAACTCGCTGACTTCCGGGAGGTCGAGCGAAGCTTCACGACGGAGTTCTGCAGGGATAGAGCATTCATTGATGCCGTATTCGTTTTTAGGCAATTCGTAGCCTTTACGTCCCGGGCGTGAGAGTTCAAATATAAGTTTATCGTAGTATTTCATGTCTTATTCCTCCGTCATTAAAGTGATTAAACGATCGATTTCGGCTTTAGTGCGCTTTTCAGTTACGGCAAATGCTACCATGCCATTGCCGAGGTCGAGACCACCCATGATGCCGTTTTCTTCGAGCTTCTTGTTGACAGCCTTGATGTCGAGTGATGTCTTAACGACAAACTCTTTAAGGAATGGCTTGCCAGGGAATGCAGGTTCAAACTTGCCTGTAGCCAAGAGTGCGTTGTAGAGGTAGTGAGCACCGTCAGCAGAGAGGCGATTGACTTCCTTCATACCTTCTTTGCCCATCAAAGCCATGTAGATAGTGGCATAGAGTGCCATCAATGACTGGTTGGAACAGATGTTTGAAGTAGCCTTTTCGCGACGGATGTGTTGCTCGCGAGCTTGGAGTGTGAGTACGAATGCACGTTTGCCGTCGGCATCTTTTGTAGCACCTACTACGCGACCCGGCATCTTGCGGAGAGTCGCTGAAGAGCAAGACATGTAGCCGAGGTAAGGACCACCGAAGCAGAGAGGCATACCGAGTGACTGACCGTCACCACAAGCGATGTCAGCGCCCCATTCCTTAGGAGTGCGAAGCACAGCCAAAGCAGAAGGGTCGGCATTGATAGCGAGCATACCCTTTGCAGCGTGGATAGTGTCGGCATAGCCGGTGTAGTCTTCTACGATACCATATTTATTAGGAGTAGCGACGATAACGCCTGCCACGTCGCCTGCTTCGAGTTCAGCCTTGATAGCATCGAAGTCTGTGATGCCGTCTTTCTCAGGAGCCACTGTGAGGTCGATGCCGCGGAATTTAGCGTAGGTCTTAACGACGTTGATGACTCTGTCGGCTACGGTCGCAGAGATAACGACGCGATTTTTCTTCTTTGCAGAAGCGACCATCATGAACATTGCTTCAGCCGTAGCAGTAGCACCGTCATACATAGAAGCATTGGTGCATTCCATGCCGTTGAGCTCTGAAATCATGCTCTGATATTCGAAGATGTACTGGAGCGTACCTTGAGAGATTTCTGGTTGATATGGAGTGTAGGCTGTGTAAAACTCGCTACGAGAGAGTAGGTGAGCGATTACTGATGGAGAGTAGTGGTCGTAAACGCCACCGCCGGCAAAGATTGTGAGTTGGCGGTTTTTGCTGCCAAGTTCGTTGAAGTATTTGCGGATTTCGATTTCCGACATTGCAGAAGGGATGTTGTAGTCGCCCTTAAGCTTCACTTCTTCCGGTACTTCAGCATAGAGGTCGTCGATGCTCTTAACGCCGATACGGTCGAGCATGAAGCGGATATCCTCTTCAGTGTGTGGAATAAATTTATTGCTCATAGAAAAATTAGGTCTAAATTGAAGGGAATTTCGGTTAATTCCCGGATTTAAATAATGCTTTGACTTTTGTAGGCTTCCTACGCAGTGGTGGTCGCCTTAAATTAATACGGGTCCTATAGGGCTTATGCCTATAAGACCCATACTTAGATAAGTCGTTAGTCTCGATTAGTGTTCGCAGATTTTAGCGTAAGCTTCAGCATCGAGGAGGTTGTCGAGTTCAGCTGCATCGTTGAACTTCACCTTCATGATCCAGTTTTCGTAAGCGTCTTCGTTGACGAGTTCAGGAGCGTCTTCGAGAGCTTCGTTGATTTCTACTACTTCACCGCTGATAGGAGAGAACAAGTCGCTTGCAGCCTTTACAGATTCTACAGCGCCGAATTCTTCGCCTTGTTCAACTTCGTCACCTACTTCAGGCATATCTACGTAAACGATATTGCCAAGTGCGTGTTGTGCGTAATCAGAGATACCAACATATGCGAATTCACCTTCGATTCTCACCCATTCGTGAGATTCTGCGTAACGAACGTCGTTCAATACTTTGCTCATAATAACTATGTTTATTAAATATTTAGATGATTGTTAATATTATTTCTTGTAATTCTTTTCGTAGAAGCGTTTCTTCACCACTACAGCAGGGAATGTCTTCTTACGGATGCGCACTTCGACTGCTGTGCCGAGTTTAGCATATTCCTTCTTGACCATTGCCATAGCGACGCTCTTGCCTGTAGAGATAGAGTTGTAGCCTGTAGTCACTTCACCGATTACTTCGCCATTCACTTCCACCGGATAGCCTTGGCGTGGCACTGCCTTGCCTTCGAGCTCGATGCCGACGATGCGACGAGTCACGCCTTCTTCTTTCTGCTTAGCAAGCGCTTCCTTACCGATAAACTCAGGCTTTTCGAGGCGTGCAAACATTGAGAGGCTTGCTTCGATAGGAGTGATGTCGGCTGTCAATTCGTGACCGTAGAGTGGAAGACCTACTTCGAAACGGAGTGTGTCGCGGCAACCGAGACCACATGGAGTCACACCGGCTTCCATGAGCATATCCCACATCTTGCGAGTGAAGTCGTGGCTACCATATACTTCGAAGCCGTCTTCACCGGTGTAGCCTGTGCGGCTGATGATCACATCTTCGCCGTCGATAGCAAATGTCTTGAAGTTGTAGAATGGGATTTCGTTCAATGGAAGACCCAAGAGCTTGATGAGGGTAGCTTCTGCTTCAGGACCTTGCACTGCCACTTCACCATAGTATTCGCTTTGGTTTTCGCATTTCACATCGTAGCCTTCAGCATTCTTTTGAATCCAAGCGAAGTCTTTGTCGATGTTTGAAGCGTTGATAACGAGGAAATATTCTTCTTCGTTCACCTTATATACTAATAGGTCGTCGACAACGCCACCATTTTCGTAGCACATCATGCCGTAGAAGATTTGGCCGTCAGGAGCGCCTGTCACATCGTTGCAGAAGATGTGGCTCACATATTTATATGCATCTTTACCTGTGATTCTCACTTCACCCATGTGGCTTACGTCAAACACGCCGACATTGTTGCGCACTGCGTTGTGCTCGTCGATGATAGTAGAGTATTGGATAGGCATGTCAAAGCCACCAAATGGCGACATCAATGCGCCAAGAGCTACGTGGCGATCGTGTAGACAGGTTTTAATTAGATTTTCTTCCATTGTATTATTTGTTAAAAATGTTATTTGTCTGATTATTAGGACAATGAGGTCAATTATGATTGCGGTAGAACAAAGGTCATCGGCTCATTGCCTGCAATTTTGCCCCAAAGATAGACAAAAGTTTGCATAACGCAAAGAATTATCGACATTTTTTTGTCGCTTTACACATTATTTAATAATTCGAAGGAGTTCAGGGAAATTTAGGGCGAAAAGGGCCTGAAGACATTCTCGCCGATGACTCCGATGATAGCAGCGACTCTGCCTTTGCTGCTCATCCGATGACTCCGACGATAGCAGTGACATTGCATCGAGGGGTATCGTCCGATGTCCTGTCCCTGTCCTGATGCCCGACTCTGTCCGTAATGTCCCATGCGAGAGGGAGGGAGAGAGTTTAGGGAGTTTAAGGAATATAGAGGAGTGTAGCAAAGGCCTAACAGGGCTAACAGGCCCAAAAGACATTCTCGCCGATGACACTGCTCGTCGATGACTTCGAGGACACTGCCACTCCGGCTACACCTGCATCACCATAGCAGCGACTCTGTACACTGTCCCACATCCGACTCCGAGACAACGAGTACAGCAAGGGACAACGAGGGGATAGCAGCGACTCTGCCTTTGCTACTCCCTCCATCGACTTTGCCGATTGTAGCGACTCTGCCTTTGCTGCTAAAAAAATATATATGCAGCAAGCGATGGAGTCACTGTCCTGAGACGATAGTCAGCAAAGGGACCGGGACCCTGAGCGTAGCAAAAGAAGAGAGTCCTAAGGTCAATAACCGAGATGTAGATCATCGAAGGTTTTCGGTCTTTGACCTTAAAGACCTTAGAGTCCTTAAAGACCTTAGTGACCTTAAAGCTTTAAGGTCACTACTCCGTGTAGCAGAGGGGTGAATGTCCCGTGAAGACAATGCTTTAGCAGAGGGTCATATAGGGACAGAGCCTCGAGGCGTAGCAAAGGCGAAGTCTTATCAAAGACGAGCCTTAACTATATAGAAAGATATCTATTACTG
>JAFYNZ010000066.1 GCA_017547845.1 Muribaculaceae bacterium | reverse complement strand
CAAGAGCAGAGGACATAAATACTCGGGAAGTAGCAACATTGATAATGTAGCATGGTATGATGGTAATTCGTCATCAAAGACGCATGAAGTAGCTACTAAGTTGCCAAACGAATTAGGACTCTATGACATGAGCGGTAATGTGTTCGAGTGGTGTAGTGACTGGTATGGAGATTACAGCAGTGGTTCGCAGACCAATCCTAAGGGACCATCTTCGGGCTCTTACCGCGTGGTCCGTGGCGGCAGTTGGAACTTAGGCGAGGGGAACTGCCGAGTGTCTGGTCGCGTCAGCGTCACCCCAGGCAGCTGGAGCGATTTCCTGGGGCTGCGTCTTGCCCTCGCAGAGGGAGAAGAACCGGAAACACCGGACGAACCGACAGAACCTGATGAGCCGGAGTTGGAATACAAGACATACACTATCAACGGAGTGTCGTTTGATATGGTGTCGGTTGTGGGAGGCACATTCACAATGGGAGCGACTTCGGAGCAAGGTAGCGATGCTGGAAGTGATGAAAAGCCTGCACACCAAGTTACGTTAAGCGATTATATGATAGGTAAGACTGAGGTGACACAAGAACTTTGGCAGGCCGTGATGGGCAGTAATCCATCGAGTTTTAAGGGTGACAACTTGCCGGTGGAGCGAGTTTCATGGAATGATTGTCAAGAATTTATAAAGAAACTCAACTCTCTTACGGGCTTGCAATTCCGACTACCGACCGAAGCAGAGTGGGAGTATGCAGCGCGAGGAGGCAACAAGAGCAAAGGCTATAAATACTCAGGAAGTAACGATGTCAATAGCGTGGCATGGTATGATAGCAATTCATCATCAAAGACACATCAAGTTGCAACTAAAGCTCCAAATGAGTTAGGACTCTATGATATGAGTGGCAATGTATATGAGTGGTGTGGTGATTGGTGGGGCGTTTACAGCAGTGGCTCACAGACTAATCCTAAAGGACCATCTTCGGGCACTTATCGCGTGAACCGTGGTGGCAATTGGGGCAATAGCGCGAGGTACTGCCGAGTGTCAAATCGCAACAACAACAGCCCAGACTACAGGAACAACTCGCTAGGGCTGCGCCTTGCCCTATAGGTTGCGCGGCATCCGTCTCATATCCTAAGCTCAAGCAAGCAAAAAACAGAGCATGAGATAAAACTATGCGAATACAAATATTTACCAGACCAATACATAATGGAGATGTCGAACTTAAAGCACTGAATAAATTTCTTGTTTCGCATCGAGTGACTGATGTTCACAAAGCATTTATCGTTACTGACTAAGGTGTAGTGTGGATCTTTTGTAAGGTCATATAGAATGGATGGAAGGCTGTCTTGGTTAGCGATGCAGAAGAGACTGCTTTTTGTGTGCCTCAAAAGCTAAGTTGAGAGAATATGCATAAAAACAAAAAGGTCGGGACAAGTGAATGTCTCCGACCAAAGGATTGAGATGTGTCGTTTTGAGTTTATATTTTGAACATAGACATTATAGTCGCTATGCTTCTTAATTTAGGAGGTTTCAATAAACTCCTGAGTTTTACCTATTCTATTGTGTGAGTTTATGTTGTCCTTGTGTTAGTGGATGATGTAGGTGCGGTCGGCTGCGAGGGTGCCGTAGAGGACACCGTTCTTAACTATGAAGAGGCAACCGTATACTTCATCATGGTATTCGCCGTCTGCAAGGCCTGTAGGGAGTGCAAGTGGGTTTGCTTTGTCGGAGATGTTGACGATTGCTGCACCCTTGTTGCCACGGTTTACTACAAATACTTGTCCATCTTCAGAGATTTCGATGCTTTCCTTTTCGCCATTCATTGCTTGACGGAACTTGTTGACTGCGATTACTTCAGGGTGGAAGAATTCGTCGTTGCCACGGATTCCACAGAGGTTTTCGCCCCAATAATTTTGGCGTGTTGAGCCCATAGGACGGCTGAAGAAGAGTGGTGTGCCGTTTTGGCGTGCTGTAAGGAATACCCAACCTGTTCGGATTTGAGCGTCAGTCAAGCCTGCACTTTCGTGTGCGTTGCAATATGTGTCGTGGCTTTCTACCCAAGTTGTAAGATGCTCAGGTGCAGCCGAGTGATACCATTGCTTAAGGTCGATGCCTTTAGCGCTGCGATGAGCCAATGCTTCGCGTAGTACATGACCGTAAGATGATGCTGTCTGTCCCATGTAGTCGGCATATTCGGCTTCAGGCACGTTGCGGTCTTGGAGTACTTCGCCATAGACGAACAGACTATCGTATGGCACTGCCAACTTAACACCTTTGACTGCTTTTCTACCGGTTGCTACGTCCCAGAAGTCGTTGACTTTAACGCCTGCTTTTTTGTCTACAGGGTCAGAGTGTACGCCGATGTGCTTGGCTGTATCGTAGCGGAAACCACCGATTCCGAGTGAGAGAAGGTCGTTGACAAATTGCATATAGTACTTTTGGAAGCGAGGGTTTTCTGTATTGACATCAGGAAGACCACCGGTGCCTTGGAGAGTGCATTGATAGCGGTCGTTGTAGTCGGTGATGCCTTTAAGACCATCTGTGTGGAACATTTTGTTCTTACCACCTACAGCTTTGTAGAAGTTTTCGCTTACGCAGTTGATGTCGAAAGCGGTGTGGTTGGGCAATACGTCGACGATGACACGGACACCATATTTGTTGGCTGAGTCCATCATAGCGACGAGCTGATCGCGTGAACCTACGATGTCGTTGCCAATGGTCCAATCGGTCGGTTGATAGTAGTGATACCAGTTGCCTTCTTTTTCGTCAAATAGTTTTTTGTTGCTACCTTCAGGGCTGTAGCATTCTTGAACAGGTGAGGTCTGAATCATAGTGAAACCGGATTCTGCAATTGTCTTCATGTTTTCGGCAATTGTTGGGAAATTCCAGCTCCAGACGTGAAGAATTGTTTCTGTATTTGTGTAGTTAGGATCATGTGTCACACGGTCCTTTGCAAACGCGCTACCGAGGCACATTGTGCATGATAGGGCAGTGATTACAAATTTTTTCATATAAGATGACTAATTGTTAATGTAAGAATTTCTCACAAAATTAGGCAATTATGGTCAATATTCCAAACGATGAAATATTTTATTTCACTTTTATCGGTTGATGGTCGGGTGGTTTTCTGCTAAAATGCGTTAAAATATTGAAAATGAGGGTTAAAGACTTTGATGCTTGCGTAATTATGGTTAACTTTGCAGTGATATAACTATTTGACCCCGATGAGAAAATCTGTTTTTACACTCTTTTTGGTTTTAGGTGTTTTCGGCGTGTTTGCACAAAGCGGCAAACATTCTGCACATAGTCGTATGCATGAGCAGCAACTTGCTAAGAATGTCAGCCCAATTGAGAAGAATATGATTCTCGAGTCGTTTAAGGAAGAAGTTTTGCTACGTGAGGAGTCGCAGAGTCCTGTCTCAGAGGAATCTGACCGTATGATTGATGATTTGCTCACGGAGGCCCATAAATATATCGGCACTCGCTATGTGCATGGTGCAAAAGGTCCGCATGCATTCGATTGCTCGGGCTACACAAGTTATATCTATAAGCAATTTGGTTATACCATCAGTCCTTCATCGCGTCATCAGTACACTGAGGGCACTCCTGTCTCACGCAAGGAGTTACGCAAAGGCGACCTTGTATTTTTTACCAGCCGTAGCAGCGGTAAGAATGTAGGTCATGTTGGAATTGTGGTTACTGCCAACAATGAGACAGGAGAGTTTACATTTATTCATGCCAGCCTTAAGGGTGTGAAAGTAAGCGAATGCGAGGGCTATTATGAGCGTCGTTACGTCGGTGCGAAACGTATTATCACAGAGTAATAGTTACGCCTTTCTCTCAACTTTTTATTAATGAGTAGGGCATAAGCCATTTCCCCTTGACCTTAACCTTAACCTTAACAGATTCTTATCGGTCGATTATTCGTATCGGCTTTCGATAATCTCCCAATCAATAATGTCCCAGATTTTAGAGAGGTACTCACTGCGTCGATTCTGATAATCGAGGTAATAGGCGTGTTCCCAGACATCAATAGTCAGGATAGGAGTCAGTCCGTCTTTTAGAGGATTGTGGGCGTTTGACGATTGTGTGATGAAGAGTGTCCCGTCAGCATCAGCCGACAACCAAACCCAACCTGAGCCAAAGATTTTCATTCCTGCGTCTTCTATGCGTGACATCAGCTCATCGAATGAGTTGAACTGCAGTAGAATTTGCTCTGCCAATTTGCCGCTTGGGTGTCGTCGTCCTTTATCGGAGAGCTGAAAGAAATAGAAGATGTGATTCCATGCTTGTGAAGCATTGTTGAATAAAGCACCCTCTGAGGAACGAATAATGTCTTCAAGCGACATACGCTCGTAGACAGTCTCATCAATCAGGTGATTGAGATTGTCGATATACGCGCTCTCGTGCTTACCATAGTGGTATTCGATAGTGGAGCGACTTATCACCGGCGCTAAGGCTTCGGTGGAATAGGGTAGATGGGGTTTCTCGAATTTCATAGCATTGTCGTTAATGGTTTCATACCACTACAACAAGCTATGCCGATAAAAGTTTATGCTTTAAGGAGTCGCAAGAATTCTTCGCGTAGGCGAATGTCGTCTGCGAATTTGCCTGTGTATTCCATAGTAGTAGTGGCAGAGTCTTGCTTTTCGACGCCACGCATCTTCATGCAAAGGTGCTCTGCAGTGCAAGTTACGATGACGCCATCGTTGGGGAGAGTTTCAGCAAGCAGGTTGCAGACCTCAGCAGTCAAGCGTTCCTGGACTTGGAGACGGCGAGCATACACGTCTACAATGCGAGCAAGTTTTGACAGGCCAATCATCTTGCCTTTAGGGATGTAGCCTATTGAGACCTTACCAAAGAAAGGCAGAATGTGATGCTCACACATGCTGTAGAACTCGATGTCTTTGACGATAACGATGCTTGATCCGGCGTGTTCGAACACTGCTTTCTTAGCCACTTCGACGGCATCTTGGCGATAACCGGCTGTGATGTCGATGATTGCTTTTGCGGCTCTGATAGGAGTCTTAACAAGACCTTCGCGAGATGGGTCTTCACCGATAAGGCGTAATATTTCTCGATAATGTTCTGCAATCTGGTTGACGATTGCTTCATCATGAAATTCTTTTCTGCTCACAACGTTAGATAATTTTATCTGATTATTTACGGATTAAGACTTCACAATTGACTGTTCTCATCTCTCCTGCAAATGATGGGAATGCACGTTTCAGCTCTTTGAGCGCTTCGTTGGCTTCTTCGATAGTTTCAAAATTTCCCACTCGTGTAAACCAATTGGGTAGCTTAGAGAAGGTGTAGACTTGACCTCTGTATTTAGGAAACTTCGCAAGTATCGCGTTGCCACGAGCATTGGCTCTTGCTTCCAGAGTGTGCTGGTTGCGTCCATCGCTAAAGACCTGGATACGATAGCCATGAGTGCGATAGATGCCTTTGCGATTGGTGGGTTTCTGATTTTTTTTCTGAGGAATCAACAATTCGTAGAGATCATCGGTCATTTCGATGTTGACATTGCCATTGGAGTTTTCGACTATTTGGTTGACAATCTCCTTTGGGTTAATCTTTTTTGCCTCATGAGATTCTTCGGCATAAGTGGTGAACACTGCCGAAAGCATTGCGAGGATAGAAATAACTTTGATAATACGCATTGTTGAAGAAGGGTTAGTGCAGTGCCCGAAGACACTGCACATTTATAATAATAATTAGTTGAATGCTTCTACGATACCGATGAATGAAGCTGCTTCAAGAGCTGCGCCACCGATAAGACCACCGTCAACGTCCGGCTTTGCAAACAATTCCTTAGCGTTAGATGGTTTGCAGCTACCGCCGTAGAGGATAGAAATCTCTTGAGCGAGTTCCACACCATATTTTTCTGCGATTACGTTGCGGATATGAGCGTGCATGTCCTGAGCTTGGTCAGATGTAGCTGTTTTGCCTGTGCCAATAGCCCAAACCGGTTCGTAAGCGATAACGACTTTAGCAAAGTCTTCAGCAGAGAGAGAGAACAATGCTTCTACTTGAGATTTCACAACATCGTTGTATGTGCCGTTTTCGCGTTCTTCGAGCACTTCGCCCACGCAGAATATAGGGGTGAGGTTGTTTTCGAGAGCGAGGCGAGTCTTTTCGATGAGAGTCTCGTTTGTTTCGCCGTAATATTGGCGTCTTTCGCTATGGCCGAGGATAACATAGTTAGCACCGGTAGATGCTACCATTTGCGCACTTACTTCGCCAGTGAAAGCACCTTTGACTTTGTCGGCACAGTTTTCAGCACCGAGGCCTACGATATTTTGATCGATAACACCATTGACCGGCACGAGGTGAGTGAAAGGAACGCAAATCACAACATCGCAATTTGCCTTCATGTTTTTAAGCAAACCATTCACCTCTTGAGCCAAAGAGATACCCTCTTGAACAGTGGTGTTCATTTTCCAGTTTCCTGCTACGATATTTTTTCTCATTTCGATAAGTTTTTAGATTAGCCAATTATTTGGCACTATTACGGTACAAAGTTAAGCAAACATTGTGAAATATCCAAACAAACGAGCGTGATAGTAATGGTCGCAGATTAAACAAGCAAGTGCGAAATTAATTAAAATGACTGAAGAAAGCACACTTTGGATTATTAAAATTTAATTTTTTACGAGGTCGATTGTTTAATTTCTTTTGAATTGCGAATAATTCATGAGGGCTAATATCGT
>JAFYNZ010000065.1 GCA_017547845.1 Muribaculaceae bacterium | reverse complement strand
CTCCTTTTTTCGTATTGCTCGTTTTTCTGCTGCCGATTTACATTTTGGGCATGCCCAAAATGTAAATTAAACCTTATTAGTTTGAAGTATTGATGATAATTTAAACATCATATTTTTCGCACTTCGTTTTTTAATTTAGGGTTGTCGATATCTAAAAAATTCACTTAAAAAGCACGGTGGCAAACCATATGGCCTGCCACCGCTTCATTCAAATTAGAGATACTAATTTTTCTTATCAAAAGTATTGGTTAAAGATTTCTCTTAACGGATAACTACCTTCTTACCGTTTACGATGTAGAATCCGGCAGGAAGAGCCTTGACAGCATCCTTGTCAGCGTTGTTGAGGACACGGATACATTGGTAGTTGTAGACATTGTAAAGACCATTTTCAGCGTCAACAGCATCGATGCCGACATTTTCGCCCATCATGTAGAGGTAGAGTTTGCCTTCTTCTACTGTGAGAGTGAATGTGACGTTCTTGTAAGTTTCAGTGACGCACATTGCAGGGTTGTTGTGGTCAGGGCCTACGAGTTCGTTGTCTTGGCTTACTACGAATGGGTTTTCGATAGCGATGTCGTATTGACCCATAGTGTAGCAGTTGAAGAGGTCTTTGTCGACATATACCTTGAATTCGCCTGTAAATTCGTCGAATGTTACTTCGTATTTGTTGTCTTTGCCTTCGATCTTAGTGAAATCTGTCATACCCCAGTCGTTCATTGCGCAAGCAAATTGGTAGGTAGTCTCTTTAGGAGCGATTTCGATAGTGAGTGTCTTAGTTTCGCTGTTGACCTTACCCAATTCATATACAGTCTGAATGTAGATGTCGTAAGAAGTGTTTTCATAGAAGTCGAAGTCCCAAGTGCAAGCTTGACCATCAGCTTCGAAGTTGTCGGCAGATTTCATACGATCTTGGAATACGTTGTAGCGTACGAAACCGAGCTTCTTCATAGTTTCTTCATTAGCTGGAGCGTCCCAAGTGATACGGCCATAATTGCCGTGATATGTAGTAGTCACGCCTTCTTGGTCAGTCGCTGTCGCAGTGTAAGGGATAACTTCAGAGATATAGAAGTTTGTTACGCCTGGGAGTTCTGTATAGACAGTTTGTTCTTGAACTATAGCTACGTTTTTGCCTTCGATGACTTCACCGAGTTCGTCCATGACCATTGTTTGTACCCAGTAGTCGTAAGTGCCGTTAGCAACCTTGCTGTCGATGAATGTGAATGTGCCTGTTTCTGCATCGTAAGCATCTGTGTCTGTAGAGTAAATACGACCGATGATTAGACCCTTGCGATAGATGTCGAATGCTACTTGTTGAGTCATCGCATACGCAGGAGGAACGATTGAAAGTTTGAGAGTGTTAGGAGCATCTTCCACTTCTGTGATAGTCAATTCAGGAGCAAATGCAGGGTCGAATTCTGTTGATTCAGTGATGGTGTAAACCATGTTCTTTGACCAACCCGGAGTTGTAGCCCATTCGTCCCATACATAGTCGTGACGTACTACGCGATCTGGATTTTCTGCTTCAGGAGTGTATTCAGTGTAGAGTTCTTCAAACCAATAGTCTTCCTTGACAGGGTTGCCGTCTTCGTCGGTAGTTGTTCTTGATTTCCATTTGAACTCTTGGTATTTAGCAAGGAAGAGACCTTCGTAAGTCCATACGTAGCGATATGTGTTCTTTTCGCTGTAATTAGTGCGAGTTTCGTCAATCTTGTTGCCAAGTTCGTCGTAAGTGTAAACAGCGTGGTATTGATAGTTAGAGAATTCACCGTCGCAGATAGCGTTTGCAGGTTTACCGTTGGTGAAGTCGCTGTAAGAGAGAGTCCAAAGTACGTAGTAGTCTGTCTTATCGCCGTTTTGGTTGCGGTCGTAAGCGTCGAGTTGGAGACGAGATTCTTTGATAAGGTTGCCTTCTTCGTCATATTCGTAAGCATACTTGCAGTTTTCACCTACACAGTCTTTGAGAATAAGGTTGCCTTTGTCGTCGTATGAGTAGTATGTGCGGTCGTAGCTTTCGTTGTAAGCGAGGTCCATACCGTCGAAGATACCATATTGTTCAGTCCAACTTGCTGAAAGTTGGCCGAGTTCGTTGTAGTTGTATTGAGTGTAGCGTTCGAGCTGATAAGTAGCATCAGCGTCAGCTACAGGAGCACCGTTTTCGTCGAGGAGCTTACCGTAAGAAGCTTCGCGCACGAGTTGGTTTTTGTTGTTATAGTAAGAGTAAGTCTTATATGTGCAACCGTTAGGGTCTGTGCCGAGGATATCGCCGATAGTTTCTACTACTTTCACTTTGTAGTTTTCAGTGATAGTTGGGTTTTGTGGTTCTGGTTTTTCGAATACCTGACCATCTGCTGATGACTTAGCGAAGCAAATGCCTGTAGAGAGGTGCTTGAACTTCTTGAGAGAGTTTGTGAAGTAAGACATTGAGCAGTTTGTAGGGTCGATTTCAGACACTGCATATTCGCCTGTACCACAGATGTAGAGCAATTTGCCGTTGTCTTGCAAAGCGAGAGCCACGTTGCTGTTGATAGCAGTCTTCATGTCTTTAAGTTCGCCGACTTCAGAGATATTACCTGTTGCAACGTCGATGCGATAGAGCTTCTTGATGTAACCACCCTTATAGAGAATGCTGATAGCGTAGATACCACCGTTGTTGTCAGAAGCGAATGCGTTGAGGAAGTCGTAGTCAGTGCTCTTGCTAGTCACTGATGTGTCGTAGAAGCGAGATACTTCTGTGAGGATACCTGACTTGAGGTCGCATTCGAAGATGCCGTGGTAGGCATCAGTCTTGTCGGTGTCTTCATCGTAGAACGCAGCGTCAGCGATGACGTAGAGTTTCTTGGCATTCTTGTCATAAGTCATGCCGAGGATATTGACACGGTCGGTATTGCCGAGTTCGAATTTGAAACTGAAGCTACCGATTTCAGTCTTAGTGTTTGTAGCGCAGTTGAGTGAAATCAAGTCTGAACCATCGCCAACGATAGCGTAATAGACATCTTCTACCAATACACCATGAGAGATAGTGTAGTTGAATGCTTCGTCTGTGAATGCTGTCTCAGTGATAGTCTGAGGAGCACTAAGGTCGATGCCATAGATGACGCCTTTGCCATCTTCGACTGCAGACTTTGATTGACCCAAAGAGAAATAGACTGTTTGGGCCATTGCACTTAAGCCTACGAAGAGGCTTAGCAATGAAATGTAAAGTTTTTTCATAAAGTGATTTAGTTAAATAATTATTTGTAATTTGTTTAATTTTCTTATTGGTTTAAAAAACTGTTGATTGTGGCGAAATCAACGATGCAAATATACGAAAAAAATTACAAAATTCTCTAATTGTTGTTCTTTTTTTTGATTCAATCCGTTTTGAAAGGTGATTTAGACCAGTATACGGGTGTTTGGGGATAATAATATTGAATAGATTGTGCTATTTGTCGTTTTATTTGGTGAATAATGGTTTATTCATCGCATGGTCACGGTCGGTGTTTTCTATATGTGGATGTATACATAAATAGAAGCGACCTCATAGACAATCGGTCTACAAGGTCGCTATGCTGTTGGTTAATTGTATGGTCTGATTACTTGATGTCAAGTTTAGCGCGAAGGTTCTTGAGCATATCGACAGTCATAGCTTCGAGGTCGAACTCAGGCTTCCAGTCCCACTCGTTGCGAGCGCAAGAGTCGTCCAAAGAGTTAGGCCATGAGTCAGCGATAGCTTGGCGAAGTGGGTCGAATTCATATTCCATCTTGAAGCCAGGCACGTGCTCTTGGATTTTCTTGTAGATGATTTCAGGGTCGAAGCTCATCGCAGCGATGTTGAATGAGTTGCGGTGAACGAGGCGAGAAGGGTCAGCTTCCATGATTTCGATACAAGCGCGGAGAGCGTCAGGCATGTACATCATGTCCATGAACGTACCTGCAGCGATAGGGCACTTGAAAGTTTCACCCTTCACAGCGTGATAGTAGATGTCGACAGCATAGTCTGTTGTGCCACCACCCGGAGGCGCTACATAAGAAATCAAGCCTGGGAAACGCACTGAACGAGTGTCTACACCGAAACGACGAGCATAGTAGTCAGAGAGCAATTCGCCTGCTACCTTAGTCACACCATAGATAGTGTCAGGGCGTTGGATAGTGTCTTGAGGAGTGTTGTCCTTAGGAGTGTCTTTACCGAATGAACCGATTGAGCTTGGAGTGAACACAGCACAATTCTTTTCGCGAGCCACTTCGAGAGTGTTGTAAAGACCGCCGAGACCGATCTTGTATGCGAGCTGTGGCTTAGCTTCGGCTGTTGCACTAAGGAGCGCAGCGAGGTTGTAGATAGTGTCGACTTTGTATTTGTCGACAGCATCGGCAATCTGCTGAGGATTAGTGATGTCAACTACTTCAGACGGACCGCTTTCAGCAAGGATGCCTTTAGGTTCTGCGCCTGGGATGTAACCTGCTACGATTTGTCCGTTAGGATACTCGTTGCGTAACTTCATGGTAAGCTCCGTGCCGATCTGACCGGTAGCTCCGATTATCAAAACATTCTTCATTGTGGTAAGAATAAATCGGTTGTATTAAGTTGTATTAAAAATTTTCTGCAAATTTAATTCAAATTCCGCAAAAAATCACTAATTTTGGACCAAAATAATTTCACATTAAAATTTATTTGTATGTACAACGCTTTTAAGTCTCACTTGACCAAAGAGTTACAAGACATCAAGGATGCCGGACTCTACAAGAACGAACGTCTCATCACTACACCTCAAAAGGCCGGTATCAACGTAGCCGGTACTGAAGGCGAAGTGCTCAACTTCTGTGCAAACAACTACCTTGGCCTTTCTGACAACCAACGTCTCATCGACGCTGCTAAGAAAGCAATGGATACTCACGGCTATGGTATGTCGTCTGTACGCTTCATCTGCGGTACTCAAGACCTCCACAAGGAACTCGAACGCGCTATCAGCGACTACTTCCAGACTGAAGACACTATCCTCTACGCTGCTTGCTTCGATGCTAACGGTGGTCTTTTCGAACCATTGTTGACAGAAGAAGATGCTATCATCAGCGACGCTCTCAACCACGCTTCTATCATCGATGGTGTGCGTCTTTGCAAGGCTAAACGCTATCGCTATGCCAACGCTGACATGGCCGACCTCGAACGCTGCCTCCAAGAAGCTCAAGCTCAACGCTTCCGCATCATCGCTACCGACGGCGTGTTCTCAATGGACGGTAACGTAGCTCCTATGGATAAAATCGTCGAATTGGCTGAAAAATACGACGCACTCGTAATGGTCGACGAAAGCCACTCTGCGGGCGTAGTTGGTCCTACAGGTCATGGTGTTGCTGAGCAATACGACTGCTACGGCAAGGTAGACATCTTCACAGGTACACTCGGTAAGGCATTCGGTGGCGCAATGGGTGGTTTCACTACAGGTCGCAAAGAGATCATCGACATGCTCCGTCAACGCTCACGTCCATACTTGTTCTCCAACTCATTGACTCCTGCTATCGTAGGCGCATCAATCGAAATGTTCCGCATGCTCAAAGAAAGCAACGAACTCCATGACAAGTTGATGGGCAACGTAGCTTACTTCCGCGACAAGATGCTTGCAGCCGGTTTCGACATCAAGCCAACTCAATCAGCTATCTGCGCAGTAATGCTCTACGATGCTAAGCTTTCACAAGACTTCGCAGCAGAAATGCAGAAAGAAGGTATCTACGTGACAGGTTTCTACTATCCGGTAGTACCAAAAGACCAAGCTCGTATCCGCGTACAGCTCTCAGCAGGTCACGATCGTGAACACCTCGACCGCGCAATCGACGCATTCATCAAGGTTGGTAAAAAGCTCGGCGTAATCAAATAAATCCGGCCGATAAATAAGCAAACACATATATACATGGCGACCGAGGCAGATCTTACTTACCTCGGCCGCCTTTTTATTACTCAATTGTGGTAAAGCTTGACATCAGACTCCAGCGACTTTGTTGCTCCGCCGACACTGCCATTGTTGTAGGGAAGGTGGGGAGTAAGGGAAGGAAATGAATTTAGGATAGATGGAGAAAATAAAGAGCAAGGCACTTTTACCCTGCTCTATTTTATTATTATACTTAAACATTTACAATGCCTTTAGTCTTTGTTATCTTCGACGACTCAGCCATTTCTACTTCTGTGACACACCGGTGATGGCAGTGATTTTCTGCTACTCCAGCGACAGCAGTGACTCAGTTATTGCGACCTTCTTCGGCAACTCCGATGGACTGTCCCACCTCCGACCCTCGGACAGTGAGTACACCTGTGGACATTGATGGACACTTTAGAGAATAGTGACTTCGCTAAGTCTGGCATCCGTCAGACAGTCTATGCTGTTGCCTTTTAATGTCTTCTTCGCAACACGTAGCTATTACCTCAGTCTAAGCTAGGGCTTGATGGAGCTACATCGGGGTTTGTGTGCGGCTTATTGCACAGGCTTTTCGTAGCCCGGGATGTCGACGAGTTTGACATCGAAGATGAGGTTGGAGTATGGCTTGATGCGATTTCCTGAACCGCTTGTTCCGTAGCCTTGCATGTAAGGGATTACGATGGTGCAAGAGTCGCCAACGTGCATCTGGCTGACACCGATAATCCATCCGTTGATGGTATTGTTGAGTTTGGTGCGGAAGACGCTGTCGCGTGGCTGTGTTCGCAAGTAGGATGAGTCAAACGCTTCGCCTGTGATGAGTCGGCCATGATATTTCATGTCGATGGTGGAGTTTGACATTGGCGAGAGGTTTTTCTCGGTCGCTTTGCGGTCGTTGTGCCATTTCATCAGGACATAGCCTTGGAAGTCCCATGGCGCTTGGATACGCTCATAGTAGGGAGTTCCATCGGGATTGGTGCGTGTCTCTTCTTGAGCCATCCATTGGATGTTTTCAGAGCGCCAATCATCATACATGTTGTCCTCTGCACCTAAGCATGATGCAAGTGAAAGGAGCAATACTGCGGGAAGAATATATTTCAATAGTCTCATGTCAGACGATTATTAGAACACTACTTCCGGAGCTTTATTTGCACCCTCTTCGGCCTTAAATTGTGGCTTTTCTTCAAAACCAAACCATCCTGCGTAGATCACTGTTGGGAACTTCTTAATCGCTGTGTTGAAGTTCTTTACAGCTTCAGTGTAGCGCATGCGCTCTGTAGAGATGCGATTTTCAGTACCTTCGAGTTGAGTCTGAAGGTTGATGAAGTTTTGGTTTGCCTTAAGGTCGGGATATGCTTCACGCACAGCGTTGACGTAGATGTCGAGTGCACCCTTGAGGTCGTTTTGGGCTTGTTGATATTGTTGCAAAGACTCTTCTGAGGCTGTCGCTTGGTCGGCAGGGAGGGCATTGGCTTTGTTGTAGGCTTCTGTCAATCCTGCGCGAGCGTTTGTGACGCTTTGAAGTGTTTCGCTTTCGTGAGCAGCATAACCTTTGACGGTGTTGACAAGGTTAGGGATTAGGTCGGCACGGCGTTGATACTGGTTTTCGACTTGAGCCCATGCTTGCTCTACGCTCTGCTCTTGCTCGACGAGAGAGTTGTAGTCACATGATGACAATGACACGCAAGCGAGCACTGCCACAAGAGCTGAAACGATGCGAGATGTGAATTTTCTCATTGTAGTTGTATTGGGGTTTTACAAAAGTTTGCGAAGTAGGTTGTTGAGGCTGACTTCTTGACCAAGACGTTGAGCCAAAGTGTCGACATCTACGCGCTCTTGCTCCATTGAGTCGCGGTGGCGAAGAGTGACAGTGTTGTCTTCAAGAGTCTGGTGGTCGATAGTGATACAGTAAGGCGTACCGATTGCGTCTTGACGACGGTAGCGTTTACCGATAGAGTCTTTTTCGTCGTATTGGCATGTGAAGTCGAAGCGAAGTTTGTGTTGGATTTCGCGAGCCTTTTCAGGGAGACCGTCTTTCTTGAGCAATGGAAGAACGGCACATTTCACCGGTGCCAATGCTGCAGGGAAGTGGAGCACTACGCGGCTGTCGCCATTCTCGAGTGCTTGCTCTTCGTAGCATGAGCACATTACAGTGAGGAACATACGGTCGACGCCGATAGATGTCTCGATGACGTATGGAGTGTAGCTTTCGTTGAGTTCAGGGTCGAAGTACTGAATCTTCTTGCCAGAGAATTTTTCATGCTGACCAAGGTCGAAATTAGTGCGTGAGTGGATACCTTCGACTTCTTTGAAACCGAATGGCATCTTGAATTCGATGTCGGTCGCTGCGTTAGCATAGTGAGCGAGCTTCTCGTGGTCGTGGTAGCGATACTTTTCGTCGCCCATGCCGAGAGCCTTGTGCCACTTCATGCGAGTTTCCTTCCAGAAGTCGAAGTATTTGAGTTCTTCGCCCGGACGCACAAAGAATTGCATCTCCATTTGCTCGAATTCGCGCATGCGGAAGATGAATTGACGAGCTACGATTTCGTTGCGGAATGCTTTACCGATCTGAGCGATACCGAATGGGATACGCATGCGACCTGTCTTCTGCACATTGAGGTAGTTGACGAAGATACCTTGAGCTGTCTCAGGGCGTAGGTATACGTCCATTGCGCCGTCTGCTGTCGAGCCCATTTCGGTCTTGAACATGAGGTTGAATTGGCGCACATCGGTCCAGTTGCGAGTACCGCTGATAGGGCATACAATCTCGTGGTCGATGATGATTTGCTTCAAGTCTTCGAGGTCATTTTCCGACATAGCCTTTGCGAAACGGTCGCGGAGTTGGTCGATTTTAGCTTGGATGTCGAGCACGCGAGGGTTGGTCTGACGGAACATTGCTTCGTCGAAGCTCTCGCCGAAACGCTTAGCCGCCTTTGCCACTTCCTTGTTGATTTTCTCTTCCATCTTGCCCATTTCGTCTTCGATAAGTACATCGGCACGATAGCGTTTTTTGGAGTCGCGGTTGTCGATCAATGGGTCGTTGAAAGCGTCGACGTGGCCTGAAGCTTTCCAGATGGTAGGGTGCATGAAGATAGCTGAGTCAATACCGACGATGTTGTCGTTGAGCATTGTCATTGCTTCCCACCAGTAGCGTTTGATATTATTCTTTAGTTCGACGCCCATCTGGCCGTAGTCGTACACAGCAGAGAGACCATCGTAGATTTCACTTGATTGAAACACAAAACCATATTCTTTGGCATGTGAAACTATGGTTTTGAAAACATCTTCTTGTTTTGCCATTTTTCGTTGTCAATTTTAGGAGCTCCGAGCTATGGAGCTATGTGTTATATTATTAATGTGCAAAATTACTAAATCAGCCCGATATGACCAAATGTAGGCTGACGATTTTAGATAAATTCACAAAAGGATTAGTTGTAGCGCATTAGGATTTGCTCATAGACCGGTGTCTGCTTGATTGAGTCTATCCATGTGTTGAGATTATGGAGCATCGCAGTGTCCTGAGGGTGAAGCACCCACGCTTGGAATTGTGTGAAACTCACCGGGGTATCGATGCTGACTTCGGGGTAATGCTCGAGTAACGGTCGTGCGACACGCTCGTTGACTACGGCGTAACGCAATTCGCCCGATGCGACTTTGAGGAAGAGGTATTCCGACGATAATTCGGGGTGTCGCTCGATGTGGATAGTGTCGCCTATCTCGCGCTCAAGGTTGTGGATGCGAAACTCTATAGGCGAGTCTTTCTCGATGTGGAGAGTCTCTCCGGCGAGGTCGAGACTTGATTTGACAGTCAACATTCCACGTGAATCGCGTCGCTGGATAAGCACCTGACGGTCGAGAAACAGGTCGGAAGTGTAGGCATATTTGACTTTGAACTCTTGGTCGATGGGCAGTGATGCGAGTAGGTCGAAGTCGCGGTCGTTGAGGCGTTGCAGGGCATCGTCAAGGCTGACCACGGGCCAAAAGCGTATCGGTCTTTGCTGTCCCTTGGCATAGAGTCGCAGCATGTCGTAGTTGAAACCACCGATAGTGTCATCGTAGAGATAGTAGCTCATCGGAGAATAGATGATAGCCACGTCAAGTGTGTCGCCTTCCGACTGACCGATTCTTGCTGCAGGATAGAGTTCCGAGTTGCATCTGCGTAGTGCAAACATGGCTCCGATTGCCACACAAAGCAGAGCGACATAGAGGATGATGCGACCATTGAGCGAGCGAGGTTGACGAGAGCGTGACATAGGCGTTTAGTTTGCGAAGTCGACAGAGATACCGAGTTGGAATCGACGAGGATTAAGTGGATAGTGGGGCATTGAGAAATAGTTGTTGGATATCCAGCCTTGGTTGACGTGCGACATCATGAGGAAGAATCGAGTCTTTTTGAGTTTGCAAGTGACATAGACATTGGCGAAGGGATAGTTGCCTATCTTCATTTCGTCTTGCAAGTGTAAACTCATTGTAGCCGGCTGATAGGTCGGTGCGTAATAGCTTGTGTAGTAGCTGCAGTCGACGCCCACCTGTACATAAAGGTCTTTGAATGCCTTGAAATAGAGGTACATATTGGAGTAGAGCGAGAGCGTCGGCAGAGGTAGAGTTTCGGCCTTCGAAGTGGTCTGATAAGTGATGGTGTTGTCCCAGTTCCAGATGCCAAATTTGAGGCGTTGCTCGAGCGTGGCAGAGAATATCTGTATATTGTCGGAGTCTTGGAACGGACGAGCGTCGAGTCCCATTCCGACATAGTTCTGAAGGTTTTCGAAGCCTATGCTGATGCGAGTCTTGGTCCAAGGGATAGTGAGGTCGCCGCCGACGCGCAGACTGCGAGTCTTGGAGAAATCGTTGTCCCAAGCGAAATGGTTGGAGATGTAGTGTTGCATCAAGTAGGGTTGCGCCACGTTGCGGAAATGTCCGCGTGCTGTGATGGCAACAGTGTCGGAAAACAGCTTGAATCGTGTCGTCACATCTCCTTTGACCTCGACATCGCCTATCACATCACCGAGCAAACCAAATCGTGCATCGGCTGCATAGGTCAAGATACTGCCCTGTCGCTTGGCAAGTCGACCACCGACCCACAACAGATTCTGACGGCCGACGGGTGAGACATTGATACCCTCCGGCAATGGAGTCAACCCTGCAGGTAGAGGATCGAGCATCGTCACGCTGTCGGCTACCTGATTGAATTGGAGCATATCATAGCGAGCGTAGGCTGTCAGCCCAAACTTGGCCCATTTCTGAAAGCCCTCAAGCAATTCGATGCCAAACGTGTTGGACACTCTCCACTGGCGAGTCTTCTCGTCAGTCTTCTCTGCATTGAGATAGAAATTCTCCCAGAAGTCGGAGGCTTGCGACTGATTGGTGTTGATAAAGCGATGGCGAGCATTGCTGAATTCCAGATTCCAAAGCAATTTGGTCACCGGCTGATACACCTCACGAGTAAGCGTATCGTTGACAGCTTCATCACGCCAGAAACCGAAGTTAAACGACTGATTGATAAACAATTGCTGTCCCCACACTCTGGAGTGAGCCGCAGAGAGACGGGTCGGTATGTTTTTAGGGTCAATCTTCTTGACGCCACCTTGCAATTCTGCCGGATCAAGGATATAGAGGTCGTTGGTGATACCGCCATTCTCCTTGTTGGTCATATTGTAGTGGTTGTAAAAAGCCTCGATGCCGTAGCGGTCGCCCTTATAGTAGGCGGTAAATCCGAAGTTGAAGTCCTTGACGGCTTGATACTCATACGAGCCCTTGGAGTAGAGATAGTCGAGGTTGGCACCCACGCCGATACGACGATTGACATTGCCGGCAAAGATGGCACGCAGACGGTCTTGATTCGATTTCTTGTTGCCACCGAAATTATAGGATAGCAGTGTCATCGGGGTGTAGACATTATAGAATTTGGTCTCCTCTTGCTGTGGCATCCAAGCCCTAAGCGCATCATTGAAGAAAAAGTCGCTCGTCGGCTTGCGGTCGAAGAATAGCTGAGTTTGCCCCTCTGCGCCAAGGTTGCCCGTAGTCGCATAAGCGTCGGCCACCATCGCCGGCACAGCCTGCTTCTGGTAGTTGTGGGGGATAGTGTCGACAATCGACTCGTAGTGAGCACCGAGGCGGTCGATAGTCCATGCAGAGCCCGGTTTTCGGGCAGCCTTTGTAGTGTCGCTCTTCGCACTCTTGCTTCCCGCTCCCGGCATAAACGATGGCGTCTGTGCGCGACCACTCACACAGAGCAACAGCATCAAGGATAATATGTAGTAGACACCAGTTCTTGTCTTCATCGTGGCAATGCTAAACATTAATAAACCACAAAATTACAATTTTTTTCAGACATATCCGCCACGACGAGACGATTTTATAGTAACTTTGCACTATGAAACTATCGACTACTATCCTTCGACGACTCACTCTTGTCCTCGTCATCACATTTATAGCGAGCATCAGCACGCCATTGACGGCACAGACCTACGACGACACATTCGCCCCAAAACGAGAGTTTCGTGGCGCTTGGCTTCATGTCATCGGTCAGACACAATATCAAAACATGTCGACTGACGAATGTCAGCGCTACATCTGCTCACAACTCGACATGCTCCTCGATGCCGGTTGCAACGCCGTCATATTCCAGATACGCCCATGCGCCGACGCTCTCTACGCTTCCGAATACGAGCCTTGGAGTGCATGGCTCACAGGCAAACGTGGCAGAAAGCCCCATCCGATGTGGGACCCTCTGCAATTCGTCATTGAGCAAGCCCACGACCGTGGCATGGAGCTACACGCATGGCTCAACCCCTATCGCGTCACATCTTCAGCCAAAGAAGTGTTGCCGCAAGACCACCTCGTCAATCGCGAGCCTCATCGCTTCTTCAAGTACAACGGTCAGACATTTTTCGACCCCGCCTACGAAGAAAATCGCCAATATATCTGCCAAATAGTCAGCGACATAGTGCAACGCTACGACATCGACGCCATCCACATGGACGACTACTTCTATCCATATCCCAACAGCAAGTCGCCATTCAACGCCGACAAAGCATCGTACGCAAAATTCGGAGGAGATATGGACCTTGCCGACTGGCGTCGCGACAATGTCAATCGTCTGATAGAAATGCTTCATCAGACCATCAAAAAGACCAAATCATGGGTGCGTTTCGGAATCAGCCCGTTTGGCATCTGGCGCAACATATCGTCAGACCCTCGCGGCAGCCAAAGCAACGGTCTCGAAAACTACGACGACCTTTATGCCGACGTCTTGCTATGGGACGAGAAAGGATGGGTGGACTACTTTGTGCCTCAACTCTATTGGCAACTCGACCTCAAAGCCGCGCCAAGTCGCTCGCTCGCCCGATGGTGGAACGACCATATCCTTAACGCCCACCTCTACATAGGACAAGAAGTCAAACGCACCATGGACACAGCCGACCCCGGCAACAACGATGACGATGAACTTGACACCAAGATACGCCTCAGCCGACAACTGGATCGCGTCAAAGGCAACGTGTGGTGGCATGGATACTGGGTGACCGGCAACTATAATGGCGTAGCAGACTCGCTCGCCCTAAAACATCAATCGACCCTTGCACTTCCCCATGCCTACGGTGACCTGTCGATTCGTCCTCACGCTGTCAGCAACCTTCGTCGCATCAAAGTCGACTCGCAACTTCGCCTCACATGGGACGCTGCCCAATGCGACGAGGAGAATCCTAAAGAGACAGACATCGTCAGATACGTAGTCTATCAATTCTTCGAAGGGGAGACTATCGACATCTCCGACCCTCAGACCATCGTGGCAATCACGCCTCATCGCCAAGTCGTAATAAGCGAAAACGAGCCCGGTACGACCTACATCGTCACAGCGCTCGACCGCCTCAACAGAGAAAGCGCCCCCGTCACCTACACCCTCCGTTAAAACCTTCGACCACAGCAGTATGTAATCTTAAGGGATTATTGTTCAATGGATCAAAGAACTGTCCCTCCTCCGACACGCGGTGGGACACTCTTATTGTGTGGGAGAGGATAGGGAAGGTAGGATGAGGGCTTTTGATGCGTCCAGGTAGCAAGGAAGATAGGTTCTATTATAGATATAATAAATGTAGCAAGAGCTTCCGTAGCAGGAGTAGGAGCAGCCCGTGAGGTCTGTCTTTGCTGCTTCGGGTGGGGAGTGTTCTTGCGAGATGCTGAGATCCGGAAGTAAGTGTTAGAGGAGGGCGAGGATTTGCTCGGTGGGGGTGACTTGTGCTGAGGCGTCTATCCAGTGTATGAGTGGGTCGCGCTGATACCATGTCATCTGCTTCTTGGCATAGACGCGAGTGTTTTTCTGCATGCGTGCAATGGCAGTCGGAAGGTCCCACTCGCCATCAATGTAGCGAAACATTTCTTTGAATCCGACGGTGTTGAGTGAGTTGAGGTGTCGTAGGTGGTAGACGCTGCGAGCTTCGTCGAGCATGCCCATTTCGAGCATTCTTTCGACGCGAAGGTTGATGCGGTCGAATATGAGTTGTCTATCGGCTGTCAGTGCTGTTTTTATGATGCGGAATGGTCGCGATCGGCGCGTGCCTGTGCGTAATGAACTGTAGGGCTTGCCTGATGCCAAGCATATCTCTACGGCATGGAAGACGCGCTTTGTGTTTTGTCGGTCGACCTGGTTGTAGTAGACGGGGTCGAGTTGTTCAAGTCGTTGTAGGAGCCAGTCGTTGCCATTGTCGGCATGTTCTTGCATTAGTTGCTGACGAATGTTGTCGGGAATGGTCGGCAGTTCATCAATGCCATTGCATAGAGCATCGACATACATCATTGAGCCTCCGCAGACGACGGCGTAGTCGGAGCGTCTGAATATCTGGTCAAGCAGGCTGAGTGCTTGCTGCTCGAATAGTGATGCGCTATAGTATTCATCAAGCTCAAGAAAGTCAACCAAGTGATGAGGCACGATGGAGCGTTCCTCTTCGGTCGGGGCAGCAGTGATGATGGGTATGCCTTTATAAACCTGACGGCTATCGGCAGAGATGATTTCTGTCGATAGCCGTTGTGCGAGGTCTATAGCTGTGGCTGATTTGCCGATTCCGGTCGGACCGGTGATGACAATCAGTGTCTTGTTGTTGATGTCTTGAGTGTTAACGCTCATTAATATCTTTCTCCGACAATGCGAACGATTTCTACGATGACATCTTGTGCTTTCTGCATTGATGGCACTGCGACAAATTCGTAGCGACCGTGGAAGTTGACACCACCGGCGAAGATGTTAGGACAAGGCAAGCCCTTGAATGAAAGTTGAGCGCCGTCTGTACCGCCGCGGATAGGTTGCACCTTTGGAGTCACTTCAGCGCGACGCATTGCTTCTTGAGCGATGTCGATGACGTGCATCACAGGCTCGATTTTCTCGCGCATGTTGTAGTATTGATCTTTGAGTTCGGCAGTAGTTGAGCCAGGATATTCTTCGTTGAGGGCTGCGACGAGGCGTTCGATGTTGGCTTTGCGTTCTTCAAACTTCTGACGATCGTGGTCGCGAATGATGTAGGTGAGTGTAGTCTGCTCGACAGAACCTTCGATGCCGATGAGGTGATAGAAGCCTTCGTATTTCTCTGTATTCTCAGGGGTTTCTTCGTGAGGGAGCATTGCCATGAATTTGCTTGCAAGATAAGTCGAGTTGATCATCTTGTTTTTAGCAGTGCCCGGGTGAACGTTGCGACCCTTGATAGTGATGCGTGCTGATGCAGCGTTGAAGTTTTCGTATTCGAGTTCGCCAACTTCGCCACCGTCCATAGTGTAAGCCCAGTCAGCAGCGAAATGCTCTACATCAAATTTGTGAGCGCCGAGACCGATTTCTTCGTCAGGGTTGAAAGCGATACGGATTTTGCCGTGCTTGATTTCCGGGTGTTCTTGGAGGTAAGCGATAGCCGACACGATTTCGGCGATACCTGCTTTGTCGTCAGCACCGAGAAGAGTTGTGCCGTCAGTCACGATGAGGTCTTGACCGATGTAGTCGTGAAGTTCAGGGAATTCTACAGGGCTGAGCACTACATTTTGCTCTGCGTTGAGCGTGATGTCCTTGCCATCATATTCCTTTACGATGCGAGGATTGACGTGGCGACCTGACATGTCAGGGCTTGTGTCGAGGTGAGCGATGAAGCCCACTGTAGGCACTTCTTTGTCGATGTTGGATGGGAGGGTAGCCATGAGGTAACCATTGTCGTCGAGAGTAATCTCTTCGAGGCCCATCTTTTGGAGTTCCTTTTCAAGGTATTGAGCAAACACCATTTGACCCGGTGTCGACGGAGTGAGGTTTGTCAACTCGTCACTCTGTGTATCAAATTTAACGTAGTCTAAAAAACGGTCTACAATTGTCATGTTAGTTTCCTTTTTATTTAAATTATGGTGCAAAATTAGCAATTATTGGTCTAATATCAATCTTTTACCCCGCTTTTTTATCAAGATATTCGTTTTTTTTCGCTGTGTGAGGCTTATTTGAGCGAAAAGTATTAACTTCGCAATATAAATTAGATTGATTGTGAAAATTCTTAACTACATATTAATCCCCCTGCTCGCATCGGCTATGATCGGTTGCGATGCCATTGCTTCTCGCATTGATAGAACTGTCGGCGATGCCATGTCGCAAGTCGACGACAATAGCCCGTCGTATCCCGACCTTGACATGGTTAAAACCGATGATTCTCTGCCAAGCCAAGTGAAGCGTTACGAGGGTTTCCGCCTCTCGTTCAATCGTCAGAATCATACGCCCAATTGGGTGGCGTGGGAACTGCTGGCATCGGAATTGGTCGACAATGTCTCTCGTTCCAACAACTTCTGGCAAGACGACGACATCGCAGGCTGTCCGCGACACTCCGACTACACCCGCTCAGGCTACGATCGTGGCCACATGATCCCAGCTGCCGACCAAAAACGAAGCCTTAGGGCAATGGAAGACTGCTTCGTGATGGCCAACATGTGTCCGCAAAATGGCAGTCTCAACAGTGGAGCATGGAACACCCTCGAAGAGAAATGCCGTGCGTGGGCTAAGCGCGACTCGGCCATCGTCATCGTGGCAGGCCCTATCTATATGCCATCTGACACTCAATGCATTGGCGAAACACAAGTCAGAGTGCCGTCGGCTTTCTTCAAGACTATCATCGCTCCCTACGCAGCGTCACCTCGTGGCATCGCCTTCATCTATCCCAATATGCCGTCGCCCGGTGATATGAAAAACTATGTGGTCTCTATCGACTATGTGGAAGAAATCACTGGCTTTGATCTCTACTACAATCTCCCCGACGAGATAGAACGCGAGATAGAACGCACTTCATCATTCAACGATTGGAAATAACCCGACTATGATACATATAAGCACCAACGACACCATAGCAGCAATAGCGACAGCACCCGGCATGGGGGGCATAGCAGTCATTCGCGTCAGTGGCAAAGATGCCGTGGCGATAGTCAGCACCATCTGGAAAGGCAAGGACCTGACCTCTCTGACTTCCCACACGGCCCACCTCGGCCACATCGTCTCCGACACGGGCGACATCATCGACCAAGTGGTCGTCACGCTATATCGAGCACCTCGCTCATTCACCGGCGAAGACGTGGTGGAAATCGCTGCACACGGCTCGACTTGGATACAAAACGAAATCATCAACGAGCTTGTGCGTCACGGTTGTCGTCCGGCTCGCGGTGGCGAATTCTCGCAGCGTGCATTCCTCAACGGCAAAGTCGACCTCGCTGAAGCCGAAGGCATAGCCGACCTCATAGCATCATCATCGCGTGCAGCCCATCGCATTGCCATGAGCCAGATGAAAGGCGAATTCTCCTCCAAACTCAGCACACTGAGAGGACAGTTGCTCAACTTCGTATCTTTGCTCGAACTCGAACTCGATTTCTCCGAAGAAGAAGTCGAATTTGCCGACCGTTCACAACTCATAAGCCTCGCTACAGAGATAAAGACCATAGTCGACAACCTTGCCGACTCTTTCTCTATCGGTGCTTCTATCAAAGAAGGGATACCTATCGCAATCGCCGGCGTTACCAACGTCGGTAAATCCACACTCCTCAACCGTCTGCTACGCGATGACAAAGCCATCGTCAGCGATGTGCACGGCACAACACGCGACTTCGTAGAAGACACCATGCAGATAAACGGTATTCTATTTCGATTTATCGACACCGCAGGACTTCGCGACACCGACGACATTGTAGAAAACATCGGTATCCAACGAGCCGAAAAGAAAATCAAAGACGCATCGCTAATCCTCTGGGTGATAGACCCGACAAGCGACATCGCGCCTCAACTTGAGCGCCTCAACGCAGCCGATTCGCAACTCTCAGAGCATCAGCAACTCATCGTCATCGTCAACAAAGCCGACGTAGACACACTCGACCATTCGCTCCTTGCCCGACACGACGTCATACACCTATCGGCAAAGACCGGACAAGGCATCACCGACCTCGAGTCAAAGCTCACCGACATATTCCGCACTCAGACCGATCGCCACGACATCATCGTCACCAATGCACGACACTACCAAGCCCTGCTCAGTGCCTCAGAAGCCCTCAGTAGAGCCCTTGATGCATTAAACATCAACTTGCCGGGCGACCTCGTATCGCAAGACATCCGTCAAGCCATGTACCACCTCGGCGAAATCACCGGCGAAATCAGCACCGACGACCTCCTCGGCAACATCTTCGCCAACTTCTGCATCGGAAAATAATAAATGTTTATATTGTTGATTATCAATACTTTAGTAAATTTGAAGTATTTCTTTAAATATCACACCAAAACAAACATAACACATTGATTATCTGTGTTATAAAGCATTACTATTCTCTGCTGGGAATTTTATAAAAAATCAATTTTGTCCCTCGTTTGTGCCCCAGGCACTCGAGGGACGTATTTTTTTGTTCCTTTTTGTCCCTTGGGCACTTCAGGGGACAAAAATGCCTATTTTGAGGTTAAAAGTGATGAAATACAAACATCTGCAAATATGAATTAGCAAAAAAGCTCGCTCAAAATCCAATGTATTAGTATTTAGTATGATTTTATTTGTAAAATCTATGTTCCCCGATAATATATTCGGAAAATATTGTCAAACATCTTCTCGGTTTGCATGTAATGTAGTTACTTACAACGTGTTCAAATCACATTTTAAGGGCATTCAGAGATGATTATGGAAAAATTTCCATACCTTTGCAGAAAATTTAATTGAGAGCAAAGAGATGAAGAAGGGTCTAAAGTATTTCCTGATTTTTGTTTTAAGCATTCTATGCCTTTTATGCTTAACTGTTGTATTGTCCAGAACTATATTTAAAGATAAATTGATTGAGTATGCAATCAAACTTAATCAGGACGAACAGAAACTGATTCAATCGTACTATGTATCCGAAATACCTGTTGAACCAGAAAACTTTGCAGAGGATTTCAAGAGTATACACGATATTGTTTCAGAAAATTGCCCTTTGAGTAAACACAAAGGTTACAATTTGGACTCCATTTATAACTCATTCTCCTATCGAATAGCAAATGAGTCTATGACAAAAGCCGATTATGGATTACTACTTCGCGAATATTTTGCAGCATTAAATATAGGTCATGCAGGTGTAATGCTCACACTTCATTCTGCAGAATATTATCCGACAATTGTAGAGAATAGATTATTTATAGACAAGCCTAACGACCATTTTATCAATAATGGATTCTCCGACAAAGATGAGATAATAGCAATAAATAACACTCCTATCGACCGATATATACAAATTATGGCAAAGTATACATCTGCCTCAACTGACGCTTATAAGACGCACCTTACTCAATGTAGAATTTTTACATCATTTACCGATAGCCTTATCTATTGTGATGTTCTTAGAAATGAAGATACGCTAAAATTCCAATTGCCTCTAACAAGATCTATATTAAGCAATACACCTCAAGCATATCACAAGATACTTCGTGACAGTATTGGATATATCTGTATTGAATCAATGATGGATAATGTTGTAGAGGATTTTAAACAAGCATATAATCAAGTATGTAATCTTCCATATTTAATCGTGGATGTTCGAAGAAATGGTGGAGGTAATAGTAATAATGGTCGATTGATTGCAGAATATCTGCTGAAGGAACCGCAAGAACATTGTGTTGGCGGTAATATCACACCACAGCCCAACGTTTATAGCGGCAAGTTATTTTTATTGACGAGTAATCACACCTTTTCAGCTGCTGAGAGTTTTACGATAGATCTTAAAGAGAGTGGTTATGTCACATTAGTCGGAGAAAAAACAGCTGGCGATACAGGTTGTGCCCCAAAGAATTTCACCTCAAAATATGGTATTTGGTTCAGGATTCCCACTCGTGATCCACACTTCTCTCCTAAAGGCTTTCCTATGGAAGGAGTAAGTGTCGAACCGAACCATGAGGTCAAACAAACGGTTACAGACTTCTTTGACGATAAAGATACCGCCATAGAATATGTATTGAATAAATTGATTTATAATTAAAAAAGAATAACAGGATTAAGGGCTTAAATAGAGAATACGAGACTCATTGTGAATCTCGTATTCTTTATTTACACAAAATTATGGATAGTCCCATATGGGAAATGATATCTCTTTACCCTCAAATTTGAGCTCACTTCAAGTCTACACAGCTTATTATAAAAGCTGATTTTTCTTCAATTAACAAAGTCTACTGCACAAAAAACATATTATTTTATGCAGTATAAAGTATTTACTGTACAAAACAACGCTCCCGTTTTTTCTTTCTTGCATTGTCTTTTCTCCTTTTGTTTTTCTGTCTAATATCTTGGCCGGAGGGGCCTAAAATACCCAATCTTTATGATATGGTTGTATCTCTACAACCTTTTTCGGCATATTACTACTTGAAAGATATAGAATGACACTCAAGGCAGTATTAAATAGTAATATTTTGAACAATAAAAGAAACAAATCTTCCTTTTCTGTTCAAATATTATCGGTTTTTACATTTTTCCGACGAAATACAGCCTCTTTTTCACATTATCCCATCTTTACTGCCTAAAAAAATCACATAATCTCATATATAATCCTTATTGGTCAAAAGAAAATAGAACTGAATTGGCTTTAATCTCTCTTCTTTTGAGAAGCAAAAAGAGTATGATTTGGCACTTTTAAAAACCACCTTCCAAAAGGTAGACGGATACAAAGAAACATATAACAAATACAAATGAAAGGAACAAAGCATAAGTTAGGGCTTTAAAAAGCCATGGCCTTAACAGAAAGGGCGAATGTTCCAATAAAAGCAGTTTAGTTTACTTCTATTCTATATATACATTGGACTAAACTAAACCACTAAATTTAATAGCTACGACAGGTACAATTTTACCTCCAATAAAAGCCTGTTTAACCATACAACGAAATACAAATATGCTAAAAATTCTAAAAAAAGTGAGTTTTTGTAGATTTTATCGGTTTCTTTGTAAAAATGCAGTCCCCAGACTGTCCCCCGAATAGATTTTTACCCTTCGGCACAACACTTATAACACTCTGTGTGTCAATGGAATACAAAGCGTAAAATGGGCGTTAAAAAAAATATTCTGCATCGTAAAATGATGTATCGTAATGTATTAAATATCAGCACTTTGATAAAATTAAAGTGTTTTCCAAAATTTTCAACAAAGTACTTTGTACTACATTGTTAATCAATGGATTACATAAATTCACATTGTAATTAACAAAACTGTAAGAAATCAATTTTGTCGCTCGTATGTGCCCCAGTGAACAGCACCTCAAAAGTTAGACACAAAACTTTTGTGGTGCAGTTCATATATTCAGAATTTTCATATTCTACATTTTATCTGTAGTGATTTATAAAAAACGTGTCGCCTAACTATATTCTAATTTTATTGATTTCTGATTGAAGTCTATCTAAAAACATCGATGCGTGCGCTCCATCCATTTGGGTATGGTGAAACTGAAAAGAAACAGTTAGAGTAGTTTTAAACCATGTGCGCTTGTACTTGCCCCAAATCATAAATGGATTGTTGAATATCCCGCTATACATACCTACTGCACCGTCAATCTCATATTGTGCCAATGCGGAAGTCCCTATCACCATGCTCTGATGAGAAAGATCGTGGTCGGTGCAACTCTTAGCAGTTTCTCTGGTTAAACACAAGTAGTCATTATTGAATTGCTGTAAATTAACACTGAATGGGAGGTCACACGAACTCACCTCGCCTGCACTATTGGCAACTATGGTATTTACTGCTATGCTGTCATATTCCATTAGCTTATTTCCCACAGGAAGCATATAGAATTCTTTGACTTTACTTGCTGCCATTCCAATACAATAACACATTAGCATATTAAATTTCAGCCTTTTCTTTCTGCTGATCTTTACAAGATTTGACACGTCAAGTGTCTTGAAAAATGTGACCATTGGCATTGGGGCATTCATCCACATTTCAAAGGCATACGCCCTACTTGTTTCCTTAGGATTAACTTCTTTCATACTTTTACAGATTTAAATTCAAATTGCAAAAGTATAGGAATGCATTGTTTGAAAATAGAATAAACGAGACATTCAGACGGGTATGGTAAACAAATCAGAATAAGGTTCAGTTATTTTGAGCAATGAATTTGGAGTATATCCTGACAACCTTTTGAATTCCCGTATGTAATGAGATTGGTCGGAATAACCGCTTGCAAAAGCAATCTGCGCATGATTGATGTCATTTCTTTTATGCTCTAAGAGAGCCAAAGCCTTTTGGAAGCGGGCAATGCGAATGTATTCTTTGGGATTCATCCCAACTAGAGTGTAGAACTCTCGCTCAAACTGTTTCTTGCTTAAACAACAAGTGGAGGACAATTCCTCAACAGTGTTTTGAGTACGTATGCAGATCTCTTTGATTGCCGCACGAATACGATTAATTCCATAGTCAGTATGGTCAAAATTACGAGCTAGTCGAGCCAACAACCACTCTTCTATCCTATTCACGCATACATTGTTGTCTTCACATTCAAAAACCTGTTCAGCTAATTCGTTCAATCCTCTATCTTCAATATCATACCCCGATACCTCCCGATTATAAAAAAATGATGCCGGTGTATGAAGAAACATGTTAATCGTATGTGGATGGAATACGACAACAATCATTTCTGTTTCTCCATCGGCACACAGATGTGAAGAGAAATTTACCTGTCCGCTGATAGTCAATCTGCTTTGTACTGTATTCAACTCTGGAATATACAACGGATCTTGTTTGTGAAAAATGATTTGAGGACAACCTATAGGGAAGGTGTAGGTATTCAATGCTTGATCACTTTTGAATACCCAATAATACCTGACGTAAGGCTGTAGCACCTCACAAGGTTTATAAAACTTAAAATTCTCTTGAATCATATTGCAAAATTACAAAGAAGTCGTGACAATAAGCATTCTATGGGCGAATTATTACGACTTTAAACCTACTATCAAATAAAACTTTGAAAATTTTCGACTTTTCTCTTGACTCGTACCCAAGGGTATACACTAACTTTGCCACAGATTTCGAAATTATACTAAGAATCGTGCGATTATGAGAGAAAAAACAAAGTTAAAAATCGGAGAGTTCTCACAGATGATGCAAGTGACCGTGAAGACCCTGCGTCACTACGAACAAAAAGGTATATTATTTCCCTGTGAAGTGGATGAGTGGACAGGCTACCGCTATTACAGCGTTGAGCAGATGCAACGGCTGAACACTATCCGCCAATTGCAAAGTCTCGGTTTCTCGCTTGACGAAATCAAGGAATTGTACGAAGATGGGGCATGTACCCCAAGCGTCGAACAACTGAACGAGAAAATAGAGAAAACAGAGCAACAGCTGCAATTGTTGGTGGCACGACGCAGTCAGTTGGTCAACTGGGTGAATGCTCACAAAAAATTTAAGACAATGGATAAATTCAGTATTCAATCTTTGCCCGAAATTATCGTGGCAAGCCATCGCGAAGTAATTTCTGATTATGCGGCTCTCGGACCTTTATGCGTAGAGAAAATTGGTCCCGAGATGCAACGTCTGGGCTGCAAGTGTCCGGCTCCAGGCTATTGTTTCACCATTGAGCACAATAAGGAGTATAGCCCCACCGACATTGACATCGAGTATTGCGAACAGGTGGAAGAGATGGGCACAGACAATGCCATCATACAATTCAAGCATATTGATGCCGTCCCCAAAGCACTCTGCATGAAGCACGTCGGTCCGTATGAACGCTTCCATGAATCATTCACCGAAGCATTTGCCTACATGGAAGAGCAAGGTTACAAGATCGCCGGACCTCTCCGCACTTCCTACATTGACGGAGCATGGAATCAGGAAGACCCAGAACAATGGCTATCGGTAATTCAGATTCCCATTGAGTAATAGGGAAATAACCTACAAGTTATCATAGGTATTCAGCATTCTATTGTTGAATATCTTACAACACAAAGAATGAGGCTGTCTAACAACAAAAGTTGGACAGTCTCTTTTTTGTGCGAAAAATTGGGGCATTTAAGCAGCTTTCGCTCCACAAAAGTATTTTGTTGTGTAAATGTTTAAATCGAGGTTCACACAATGTCTTTTTTGT
>JAFYNZ010000064.1 GCA_017547845.1 Muribaculaceae bacterium | reverse complement strand
TCTCTATTTTTACTATTACAAAACGGTCGAGGATTTCTTTGGGCAATACTAGGCTTGCCAATTGTTCTAATATCTTTGTTTCCATGCCTACAAAGATAACATTTTTTTATTTATGCCCACACCTTTTTGCTACTGAGCCCTTTTTGCTACTGAGCCCTAAAAACTACCGAGGAGGGTATAACGAAAAAAGCAGTCATCTTGCGATAACTGCTTTTTCTGAGTGACCCCGGTGAGGCTCGAACTCACGACCCAATGATTAAGAGTCATTTGCTCTACCAACTGAGCTACGGAGTCATTTCGTTGGTCATATGCAATCCCTTCCGAATTGCGAGTGCAAAGTTACGACCTTTTTTTGAACTGTGCAAATTTTTGGACAAAAAAATTTCATTTTTGATAAAAAAAGTTGAAAACAACCCAAATCGACCTCCAAATTCGCCTTTTAGACCCACCCAAGAACAAAATTTTACTTAAAAATATATAAAAGAGGTGTGCAAAAATTGAGCATGTCGGCAAAATTAACTAATTTTGTAAATTGAAATATTCTACGTAATATAGTAAGGTCTTAAATTTTGATAATACTCACAATAAATAATTAAAGTATGAACAAAAAAATTGTCTACATTGCTCTCGCGGCTTCAGTAGTCGGCATGAGCAGCTGCTCAAAGAAACTTAAAGAGTTTCAGAGCGACTTCTTCACAACTAACCCTGCTCCACTCGAAGTAGTAGGTCAAAACGTTCCAGCAACTATCACAGGTAACATCCCTGCTAAGTTCTTCGTTAAGAACGCTAAGGTGCAAGTAACTCCTGTGCTCGTATATGCTGAAGGCGAAACTCAATCAGGCTCTGTCCTCCTCCAAGGCGAAAAGGTGCTTGACAATGGTCAAGTAGTAAACTACAAGCAAGGTGGTGTTGTTGGCATCCCATTCAACGTGGTTTACACTCCAGAAATGCTTGAATCTGAACTTTACCTCGACTTCTCTGTAGATCAAAAGGGTAAGGTATACGCACTTCCACGCGTAAAGGTAGCTGACGGCGTTCTCGCAACTGCTACTCTCGCTTCTGCTGAAACTGTTGACCCAGCTATCGCTAACGACAAGTTCCAAAAGGTTGTAAACGAACAACAGACTGCCGACATCATGTTCCTCGTAAACAAGGCTGATATCCGCAAGTCAGAAACAGGTAAGCAAGAATATGCTGATTTCAACGCTCGCCTCGCTGCAGCTAACGCTGACCCTAAGCAAGAAATCGTAGGTGTAAACATCAACTCTTACGCTTCTCCAGAAGGTGAACTCGACTTCAACACTGCACTCGCTGAAAAGCGTGAAAAGAGCACTATCTCTCAAGTTGAAGGTCAACTCAAGAAGGACAACATCACTGCATTCGGTGAACTCACTTCTTCTTTCACACCAGAAGACTGGGAAGGTTTCCGTGAACTCGTAGAAAAGAGCAACATCCAAGACAAGGAATTGATCATCAGCGTTCTTTCTATGTACAGCGACCCTGTAGATCGCGAACGTGAAATCCGCAACCTTTCAGTTGTGTTCGATCAACTCGCTGAACAAATCCTCCCACAACTCCGTTACTCTCGCATCGAAGCGTCTATCAACGTATTCAGCAGAACTAACGAAGAAATCGCTGAAGCTTACAAGACTGACGTTAAGCAACTCAGCGTAGAGGAAATCCTCTACCTCGCTACTCTCACAGACGACAACGCGAAGAAGATGGAAATCTACAACACTGCTTGCGAAGTATATCCTAACGACTACCGTTGCTTCAACAACCTCGGTCTTACTCAATTCGAAGACGGCGACTACCAAGCTGCTGCCGCTAACTTCAACCAAGCTGCTCGCCTCAACCCAAATTCTAAGGAAGTGGCTATGAACTTGGGTCTCATCTCTATGCTCAACAAGGACTGGAGCAAGGCTAACGAGCAACTCGGTGCTGCTGCTGGCGTACCAGAAGCTAACGACGCTCTCGGCGTATTCTACCTCTCACAAGGCGACCTCAACGCTGCTAAGCGTGCATTCGGTGGCGTGAAGACCAACAACGCTGCTTTGGCTCAAATCCTCGCTAAGGACTACAACGCTGCAAGCAACACTCTCAACGCTGTAGCTAACCCAGACGCTACTACTTACTACCTCAAGGCTGTTCTCGCTGCTCGCACTAACGACGAAGGCGCTGCTAAGGCTAACCTCCGCAAGGCTATCGCTCTCGACAACAACTACGCAGTACGCGCTAAGGCTGACAAGGAATTTGCTAAGTTTGACCTTTCAAACCTCTAATAGCAAACTCTAAGTTCTTGACTGTGCATCGTCGCAGTCATGACACAAAATAACGAAAGTGGTGATTCCCAACACGGGACTCACCACTTTTCTTGTATCAGCACCCTTCACGATGCAAATGCATAAGGCAAAGCGAGCCATTACGCACCCTATAACAAAGAAGATCGATGAATGCGACGACTACCCCATAGGGGCACGGGGTGAATGTTTAATGGGCGTGAGGGACATTATGGACATTAGAGCCCTTATAGACATAAGACCTAAAAGGGCCAACAAGACTCCAAACAAACTGCCATCGCAGCAGCAACCACGGATACTCGGTCCTTGCGACTCACACTATCGACACTCCGATGATAGCAACCAATTTGCCCTTGCAGCTCGATTTGTTGACTCTTCGATGACAACAGCGGCTTTGCCACTCGCTCAGCCGAGGCTATTCTATGGTCGCGACTACTACCCTAAGATTAAGACGATTGATTCCTTTGCTACCCTCCAACCAATAAGAGCAGATTGATATGACAATGTTACCCCTCAGCAACCGATGGTCAATGAGCGAAGCGAACGCCTCCACCGGACGCCATCATCTCTACTAAGCCCCTTCAGGGGACTATGCTTATGTTATTACTAACCACGGGTGACACTCGGCTTCGCCTCGCCTACCCGCGGTTAAACGAGGGACTACCCCTATCGGGGGCAGGCTGCGGCCCCCGCATTGTCATAACAATGACACCGAGTAGACAGCGACACCCCGCATTATCGTAGCAATGACACCGAGTAGATAGCGACACCCTGCATTATCGCAGCAATGCCACCGGTGTAGGCTGCGTTGTCAGGCTCACCACCCGGGCAAAGGCAGATATATAGGTCGGCTTCGCCACTCAGACGAAGGTAGATATACATACGCTATCATCGCCACTTATGCAGTTTTACCCCAAATGCAGCGAGAGTAAATCATGCTCTCATTGCCGTTATCATTAGAATATGTACGGAAATAAAAGGATACAACAATGCGAGGAGGGCTGCCGAATATTCGACAGCCCTCCTCTTAACCAATATTATTATGAGAAAAATTAGCGGATAACTTTGATAGTCTTGTTGCCAACCTTCACCATATAAACGCCGTTAGCAGGGAGAACAACGCTGAGTTCTTGGCTACCTGATGCGTTAGTGTAAACAAGCTTACCAGCGAGGTCGTAAACGTTAACAGTTTCAGCAGCTGGGTTAGCGACGCGGAGAACGCCGTTAGCAACGCGAGCCATAGCGTTAACGCTTGTAATGCTTTCTACGCCTACAGGAGCTGTACCAACCTTAACCAATTCTGAGAACTTAGATTCCTTGATATTCATGATAGTGTTGATACCATCTGAACCGTAAGACACCTTGTTAGCGCTTACCTTGTGCCAGATTTCTGAACCACCACAACGTTGTGGGATATTTACTTCGATTTCAGTTTCTGGGTGGAGAACTTGTACCATGAATGGATCACGGAATGTTTCGCCAGCCTTATAGTTTTGAGTAAGTTTCACGTTGTCGATGTAGAGGTTACCTTCTGCTCTTACTGCGAAGAGACCGATGATAGAGCGTTCTGTACCGCCCTTGATAACAACTTCGTAGTTGTTCCATGCTTCTTCTACGTCAGAGATATATTCGAGGAATACTTGGTTGTAGTCACCGAGAGTTTCGTCCCATGTGAAGAGTGCTACAGCACATTCTGTTTGGAATTCTACCCATTCGTCGTCCCAGTTCCAACCTTCTGTCAATTCACCCCAAAGGCTTACGTTAAGTTTAACTTCACCACCGTTCTTAGAAAGGTCGAGTTCTGGAGAAAGGAGAGCAGCGTCGCCGTTGCCATTGATGTAGTGCCATGCATCGAGTACTACATAACCATCAGCACATGGAGCACCATTGCGGAGCTTCCAACCACCTTGTGTGCTTTCAGTGATGAAGTATTCATCATAGATCATATAGTCAGGCTTTTCGATAGTACGAGTTGGCTTAGAACCATCCGTTTCTGACAAGTCGTCAAGAGGGAGGTCTGTAAGAGCCATGTCGCCATCAGCTGCAGCTACGCGATCAGCATATGCCCAGTAAGTATAACCGATAGCAGAAGGAACGTCATTCCAATATGCCACATAATAAGCGTTTTCGTCGATTTCTGAAGCAGCGTACATTTCTGGAGCTTCAAGGTCATAGATTTCTACTGGGAGAGATTCCAAAGATACATATTCACCCTTCACGGCACGCACTGTGTAGTAGTAAGTCTCACCTGATACAGCTTCAGTCACTGTCCATTCTGTACCGTTCACAGGCTCGTCTTTGTAGAGGTAAGACACAGCACCTGTCATTTCGTTTACAGAGAATACGTTTACGAGGTAAGAATCGGCACCTTCAACTGCGCTCCAGCTCACGTCGAATGTTGAGCCAGTGTAGTTAGTGTGGTTGTTGAGTTCTGGGATACCTACGTAAAGGTCGTATTGGAAAATTTCGATGTTATCCAAAATGATTTCCACACCACCAGAAATCACGATATTGAAGAAAGAAGTAGGACCTACGTTTTGAACAACAACTTCGAATGTTTGCCATTGGTCAGTGACTGTAGGACAAACACCACTTGCGAGAACGTCCCAAGATGGACCACAGTTGTTGGTTTCAGCAGCTTCAACGATAAGGAAGTCTGAAGTCATACCGTCAAGCGTGCGAGCATCTAAGCGCAATACGCACACACCACCGTTGGCAGTACCGTCAAAAATAGGAGAAGAAATACGAGCTTCCCAAGTGCTTGAGTTTGCATCCATATAAGCGCAACCACCGGCAGGATACATAAAGTTGCTACCCCAACCAGGTTGCAATGTGTATTCGTCTGTCATGTTCCACCATGGATATTCGTATTCGTCTGCGATTACGTTAGTAGCGTAGTCTGGCTCCTCGATTGAACCGGTTGTAAACAAAGAGAAATCTTCAAACAAGATTGGATCGAGTTTTGTACCAAGTTCAGCAGCACGTTGTGGACCAGCGAAAATGGCAGCTTCATTGACAGTGCGGATAGTCATTTTAGGACCATCTACAAGAGAAGTGATTTCTCCACGCTTCTTCATTGCATCTGCATTTGCTTCAACAGCTTGAGATGCGAGACTGAATTGCGGAGCAGCTACGGCTGAAAAACCTGCAGCCAACAATGCACAAAGAGTAAATTTTGTTCGCATGTGAGTTAGTTTTAATTGTTAATATTATTGTTTATTTTTTATTCGTCTTTATGTTGCGAATGATAGCATTTCAACCATTTTTCGGCAAATTACTATTCATCGGTGCAAATATAGTGACTTTTTTTGATTCAATCTTTTGACCTATGTCAAAAACTGAACGACTACATTATTTTTGCACTATTTTATCCGATAGTTGTGTAATTTTTCGCTCTATTTGAGTCATTTAGAGGCGATTATTTACTCTATTTAACAGATTTAGGACCGATAAGCACTCCCTCCACATTATCGATGATAGTCTGCGTAAGATCGACACCACGAGAAACTGATAGAGCTTGGACTATGGTATCGATGGAGAGCGTAGATGTGTCGGTCTCCGCATAAAGTCGGTCGAATGGCGTCACAGCCAGCGACTCGGGATTGAACTGCTCACCATAGGATAGTGAGCAACCACTTTGCAGCAATATCTGCGCTACGGTCGGTTTGCCACGGAAGCCATGTACAATCCAATCCATTCGCGGCTTCATCTCGCGTCGCAGTTGCGCAATAATATCGTGAGTCTTTACGCAGTGGATTATCAATGGCTTGCTCAGTTCTTCAGACACTTCCACTGCCTGACGAAACACAAGCATCTGCTGAAACAGCACCCCTCCTCGAAGCAAGTCGATGCCCGACTCGCCTATAGCCACCACTTGTGGATGCGACGCCACTCGTAGCAGCGTCTGCTTGTCGACCGCTTCTCTCCCCTCTCCAAGTGTCCACGGATGCACACCGACCGAATAAAGCTGTCCATCGACAGGTTTGAATTCGTTGGGCTCGCAATTGACAATAGCGTTGAGAGTCGAACGTGTGTCGCTCAGATGAGTGTGAATATCTATCAGCATAGGCTTATCTATTTAGGGAGAGACTTTTAAGGATTGGCTATTTATTTAGCGTTCTTTGAGTTTGTGACAACAGTTTCTCGAACAATGATATATAGTTTTTCGCCACGCTTGGCGCTGAAAACTTTTCAAGCATGCTGCGATAAGTGTCGCTGCTTATATTATAAGGTGGCACGTGACCACATTCGCCATGCGAGGCTGTCACCACTCCATATTTTGCGCCATCGATATGCTTGACCGCCCAGATGATGCCCTTCACTATCGAGCGCGCAGCCTGACGCGTATCGTCGTCGATTGTGGCAAGATAGCCGGTGTGATAATTCTCGATGATATCTCGTTGACCACCTCTATCGAATGCCACAGCAAGACAGCCATGGGCCAAGCCTTCAATCAGCGTACCCGGCAAGGTCTCAAAGAGCGAGGTCGATATGACGATGTGGCATGAGCGGTAGATTTCTTTTATCTTCTGCATGTCGTTGATCATGCCATGATGGACGTGACTGATTGCCAACTGCTTAAACAATTCTTCGTTGCGAATCGAGCCAAACGTGACCAACTCCAGACGGTCGGCCAATTCACTATCACGTTCACGTAATTGTCGAGTCGCTTCGATGAGTATCGGGAAGCCTTTGATAGGGTCGTCAAGTCGGGCAGCACCCATGACGATACGCAATTTCTCGCCCGGTTCGACCGATGGTCGCTCATCAAAGTCATCAAACGGGAATGCGTTGGGAATGACACTGATGTCGGCATCACGCATCAACGACGAGCATCGGCAACGCCCCTCAAGCCAGCGACTGACTGCGACAAAATGCAACGGCAGTTTTTTATACAGAGCATTCTTCTTACGCCACACTTTGTGAGAAAGGTCGCCGGCGGCACTGCATTTACCGAGCAGATGACAATTGCCACACTCCTGCTTGAAGCCATCGCAAGCACCGGCATGATGACAGATGCCTGTTGCGTTCCACATGTCGTGCATAGTCCATACTATCGGTTTGCCCATCGCCGCGATACACTCAATGCCTCGGAGCGAGAGCATGCCTTGGTTGATCCAATTCAAGCAGATGACATCGGCTTCCTTCACCCATGGATGACACCAAAGCGTCAAGCCATCAGATGCCGTGTCGACCTTGAAGAGATGCTCACGATTGAAGCCGTTGGCAAGGAATATCTTTAGACGCTCAGCAAGAAACGGCACTTTGCTTGCACGGCGAGATGCCGCCAAGCCGACACTTGGGGAGCCGGTGAGCCGCTCCACTACAAGCATTCGCGCGTCGACACCTTGGGCTTGCAAGGCCTCCATCAGTCGGCGAGTCACTACTGCCGCGCCACCCGTTGCATCTGACTTATTGATTAGCAGGACCTTCATCGGCGACAGTTTACTTGCGTTTGAGATCGACAAATTGATAGTTTAGACCATCGGCAGTCTGCTCCACTGCTTCCTCGTTGACCACCTCCCACTCATCATCAATGAGCATCGGGAAATGTGCATCAGCATCAGGATAAGAGGCAAACACCTTGGTGAGATAAAGTCGCTCGACTATCGGCAACGACTGACCATAAATCTGCGCTCCGCCGATGATGAATGCGTCTTGACCATTGCAAGACGCGACAGCCTCCTCAAGAGAGTGGTAGACATCAGCCCCTACAGCGGCAAAAGTCTCATCACGAGTCACCACCACATTGCGACGGCCCGGCAACGCACCCTTCGGCAGAGAGTCCCAAGTCTTGCGTCCCATGATAATGGTGTGTCCCATGGTGATAGCCTTAAAACGCTTGAGGTCGGCAGAAATGCGCCAAATCAAGTCGCCACCGCGACCGATAGCCCCATCTTCTGCTGCCGCCACTATCATCGATAGTCCGGCGACTATCGCATTATCGTTCAATTTATTTTCATTCATAATCATTTGTTTTACAATTGTTTAGACCGACACCTTGCCCTTAATAGCAGGATAGGGATCGTAGTCTTCGAGTGTGAAGTCTTCGTAACGGAATGAGAAGATGTCTTTCACATCAGGATTGATTTTCATGCGTGGCAAGCGACGAGGAGTGCGTGTCAATTGCAATTCCACTTGCTCGCGATGGTCGTTGTAGATATGCACATCGCCGAAGGTGTGGACAAAATCACCCGGTTCGAGACCACACACTTGCGCCACCATCATTGTCAGCAACGCATAAGAAGCGATGTTGAACGGCACGCCGAGGAATGTGTCGGCACTGCGTTGATAGAGTTGAAGCGATAGCTTGCCGTCAGCCACATAAAATTGGAAGAAGGCATGGCACGGCGGGAGATTCATATTCTTGATGTCGGCCACGTTCCAAGCGTTGACGATGATGCGACGAGAGTCGGGATTGTTTTTGATAGTGTCAATCACCTCCTTAATCTGGTCGATATGTCCCCCTTCGTAGTCCGGCCACGAACGCCATTGATAGCCGTAAATATGGCCGAGATTGCCGTCGGCATCTGCCCATTCATTCCAGATGCGCACCCCGTTGTCTTGGAGATACTTGACGTTGGTGTCGCCATTCAGAAACCATAGCAACTCATGGATGATGCTCTTGAGATGCACTTTCTTTGTGGTCAACAACGGAAATCCCTCTGCAAGATTGAAGCGCATCTGATAGCCAAAGCACGAGGTGGTGCCTGTGCCTGTACGGTCCTCTTTGCTTATGCCATTGTCGAGGATATGTTGTAGTAGGTCTAAATACTGTTTCATATATTGTTATGTATTGTTAATCAAATTGTTATGATAGACTATCCACTCGCTTCATCATCGGAGTCGAGACTCTATTGCGGCCTGACTGATAGCGTATCGCATCGTTGGGGCAAGATGAGATGCAACTGAAGCATCTGACGCAACGCGAGTTGTCGACATATCGCGACACCACCTTGATACACTCCGACTTACACCCTTCTTCACACTTCATGCAGTTGATGCATTTGTCGGGGTCGATCTCTATGCGCATCTGCGAACGCGAGGCGACAGCACTGAGACATATACCTATCGGACAAATCTCATTGCACCACATTCGTCCGCGAAGGTAGGCGGTAATGACGATTGTCAGCAGTGAGACTATGCCACAAATCAACCCGGTGACAGTGCCTACGCCGAGATGCAACGCTATGGCTTCACCTTGCGATGGATACCACACTCCGACAAGGTTGCGAAAGACTTGCCACGGCTCAAGCATGATGGTGGTCACACCGATACCAAACACGATGCCGACCGCATAAATCAGCACCACATCAAAGCGAAAACGACGTGCATGACGATAGGCAAAACTTCGACGAGCGCGTCCCGGGCGTGTCAACCTGATGATACCATCGATGAGAGTTCCCAGCGGACAGACACTTGAGCAGTAGACTCTTCCCAAGAAGAAAGTTGCCACCACCCAGAAAAGCGTAACACCGATGCTGACACTCATGAGCGACAACGAAATCTGTACATCAGCGGCAAGCGACGCCACTGCCGGACTGCCGACAACGGCATACAGAATCGACGCCACTAAAAACAGCACCGACACTGCTATGCGTATCATCTTGAGCCTTCTCATCATCTTCATCAACGATTGGTGGTCACAAAGGTACAAAAAACACTGAAATAATCACTGCTTGATGCTATTCATTTTTCTTACCTCTTTTACGCTTTATGGTCTGCTCGTTCAATACATCTTGGAGCGACTGATATTGTCTTTGTGCAAAAAGTGAATCAAACTCGTGAAGACAATTTAATGCAAATCCGATCTAAAGAATTCCTCTAAACAAGATTTCACCGGTCTGCAAAACTCTCTGAAGAGGAACGGATTATTGCGAGATTTGCAATATATCTATAGTCGTTGTCCTTAGATGTAAAAAGTTTGTTTACCACTCTTTTTACAGATTTTAGCAAGCAAAAACAAGATTTTAACTCGAATTTGTTTGTCGAATCAAATTTTTTATATACCTTTGCACGTGTTTTTCATGGTATTAGATTTAAGGTTAGAGGATTAGTTGTCGTGAGACAATTAATCTTTTTTTATCTACCCTCCTCCATTCCATGTCACTTCGACTCCCACTCAGGAATTTACTCCACACCATGCGTCACACCTATTTCATCATGACACACAATTGCCGAAGCGTAGACACTTGCAAAATCGGCATACACCGACACGACTACTGAAGTTCCTTGAGAATCTTCTGAAGCTCCTCGTCGGTCTTCTGGAGTTTGGTTTTGCACACCTTTAGCAACTCGAGCGAACGAGCTGTGTAGGCCGAAAGATTGTCGATATCGCAGTCCTCTGCTTGCATCTTTGCGACAATAGACTCAAGTTCGGCAATCGCTTTTTTGTAAGAGATAGCAGTGTTGTTTTGTGCTGAATCCATATTATTTTGTTTTTTTGGTTGTTACAATTGAAGTGACTTCGCCATCGGCAAGTCGGGTGACTATCTGTGCCATAGTCGGCAACTCGTCGGCTCGACGGACAGCCTTGCCTTTATAGGTCGTGACCGAATACCCGCGACGCAAGGTGTTTTGTGGCGATAAAGCATTGACCACGCCCTGCAGAGCCTCCACCCTGCGAGTCTGCTGTCGCAAGGCCTTGAGGGGAGATATTTTTATATTGTTTTGAAGCACATTGAGATAGGTGTCGGCCGCACTTAGTTTTGAGGCACCGGCTTGACGGACACTGCTCATCATACTTTCAAGCGAACGATTGGCTGCGATGACTCGATTTTTGGCGATGTGAGGCAATGTCGACGCAATGTTCGACAACACGGCTTTGGCTCCGGTGAGGCGCTGCTGTGCCAATGCCGGCAACGATACCTCTATATACGACACCTGCTTCAATGCCTCGCTATACTGCACTCTCGCCTCATCGGCCACTTGACGAGCAAGCGATGTCACCCTGTCGAGCAGTTGCTGTGCACTATTGATGAGCCACTCTGCAGCAGCTGTCGGAGTTTTGACACGAGTGTGGGCAATATCGTCGAGCACCGTGCGGTCGCGTTCGTGACCGATACCGACTATGATAGGAAGCGAAAATGTTGCGACTGCGCGAGCCAACTCAAGGTTGTCAAAGCCATTAAGGTCGCTGGTAGAGCCACCACCTCTAATGATGACCACACAGTCCCATAGGTCAATGGTCATCTCGATACGATGCAATGCATCTATCACAGAAGCCGCTGTGCGTTCGCCTTGCATCACAGCCTCGAAAAGATGACAATAAAACTTAAATCCCTGAGTATTAGACTGCAACTGATTGACAAAGTCGCCATAGCCGGCAGCGCCGGCAGCCGATACCACGGCTATACGCTGAGGAGCAAGAGACATCTCCTGCTCTTTATTGAGATTGATGACACCTTCGCGTGTAAGTGTCTGAATGATTTCACGACGGATGCGCTCCATGTCGCCCAAGGTGTAGGATGGGTCGATGTCAACAATATTGAACGATACCCCGTACTGCTCATGGTAGGCCACAGAGCCATAGACCATCACTTTAAGTCCCGACTTGAGGGTTTGTCCTGTTGCACGCTCAAACTTTGGCGCAACATGGCATAGATTGCTTCTCCAGATATTGGCTTTGAGTCGCGCCACAGTAAGACCTTCATCATCTTTCTCGATGAGTTCCATGTAGGCATGTCCGCGTATTGAAAAGTCGGACAATTCAGCCACCACCCAACGGGCCGTGAGGTTGGGATTAAAGCGAATAGCGTTGCCTAATTCTTGCGCCAACTGACGCAACGTAATAGGAGGTAGAGCCATATTCCCGGACCTGGTTATTCTTCGGTTTCTACTGTCCCCACTTCAACGAGAGCACCTGTAATCGGGTCGAAAATCGCATACGATGGATCCTTCTTGGCAGAGAAAATCGATGGATTAAGACCAAATTTAGTACCAAACTGTGAGAAGTCCATCTCTTGCTCAAAGAGCGTCTTGGTCATAGTCGATAGTTTCACCTTTGCCGCTCCCGGTATATTGTAGACCACAGCATCCTTAGGCATTTTCTTCTCATCACCTTTCTCATTTACAGGCATTTGACCGCGACGAGTCACGTCGACTGAGATATAGATAGGGTCGCCCGAATAGTCGTCGGCATCTACAAATCCGGCGAAATCCGACAAGCGCAGCAACACTTGACGGTCGGAATTCTTGTCGCCCGACGGAGTGAACGTGAATTTCTTGACTTGAGTCTCTGTCTGCACTGTGCCGACAAAAGCTTCGGTCATGGTCTGCTCTTGATGAGCAAGCGATGCAAGCATCAACTCAAGTTGCTTGCCGTCGGTAGGCATCGACTCGGCAGTGCCGCGAGAGAGTGCTATCTTAGCGTTGCGCACTTCCATGATATTTTCAGCAAGCATCTGAGCACGCTTTGCCGATGATTGGCTTACGAGGAAATCTTCGTCGACATACTGCAGATACTCGTTGTTGTCGAGCGACGATGGCAACATAGCGACGGTCTCAATCTCAGTTTGCGAAGGAACTTGAGCAGTGCTGTTGACAGCAAGCAATTTTCCATCTTCTGCCACGCAGATTGACACAAGCACGCCTGCCTTGAACTGCATCAAGTATTGCTCCTCAAGATTAGCAACACCTCGACGAGTCACTCTGACCGACTTCACATCCCATTTCTCAGAGTTGGAGTCGATAACTTCGCTGATACCCAGATATTTCTTGGCATATTTGCCATAAGGGCCGGCCTTCTTGACTGTGTGCAAGACCTCAACCTCGATATCGAGTGCTGTAGTCGGCAACGAATAGACAAGTCCGTACTCGTTGTGCTTGTCGGCAGTCAACAGCTTGGTCTGCTGAGCATTAGCAGCCAACGACAAGACACCGACAAAAAGAGTCATCAATATTGCTGATAATTTCATAGTCTTAATTGTATTGTGGGTTATAATTGCTGTTTATCCAAATCTTCTCCGTTGATAGTCATGCGGATAGCCACACCGATATTGTCGACGATGTCGGAAGCCAACATACCGGCTTCGCCATATTTCTTCTCAGCGATATCACCGGCAAGTCCATGAATATAGACACCGATTGTCGCTGCCAACTCCGGTTTGTAGCCTTGCGCTATAAACGCCGAGATAACACCTGTCAACACATCGCCCGAGCCCGCTGTCGCCATGCCCGGATTGCCGGTCGGATTGAAGTAGACTCTGCCGTCAGGTCGCACCACAGCAGTGTAGTGACCCTTGAGAACGATGATGATGTGGTATTCTTTTGCCATCTCCATCGCTTTTTTAAGACGCTCCTCAGACGAAGAATGTTCGCCAAACAAGCGATCAAATTCACCCCTGTGAGGGGTGATGATACTCATCGATGGCAACATTGTGAGCAATGCCGGACGACGAGAAATGCAGTTTAATGCATCAGCATCGAGCACCAACGGCTGATTGGAATGCTTCAAAAGATGCTCAAGAGCATTGATAGTCTCATCGTAGGTGCGTATACCCGGACCGACTGCGATGGCTTGATGCTCGTGATGGACACTCATGTCGGTGATGCAACGCTCGTTGCGGTCAGCCTCAAACATCACCTCCGGTGCCGCTGTCTGCAAGATGTTCATGCCACATCGCGCACTATGGACTGTCACCAATCCCGCACCGGCACGGATAGCAGCCTTGGCCGACAACACTGCCGCTCCCATCATGCCCATACTTCCGGCCATCAGCATCACTGAGCCATAATCGCGCTTGTCGGAAAACTTCAAACGAGGACGCAATGCATTGCGAATGCTATGTGGCTCCACATAGAAGAAACTGGTCGGCGTGTTGCGTATCTTATCGCGATTGAGTTCCAAGTCGATTATCTCCACATCGCCCACCACATCACAGTTTTCCTCAAAGAAGAACGACATACGTGGGAACTGGAATGCAAGCGTGAGATTGGCATGCACCATGTCGCGACGAGAGTTGTTGTCATTCCACTCTCCAAACAAGCCCGAAGGGCAGTCGATCGATACGACATAGGCTCCACTCTCATTGATCAATCTTGCCAACGAGACGAAACCACCTTGCATCGGCGTGTTCAATCCCGAGCCGAAAAGACCATCGACCACAACATCGTCTGCAGTCAACATCGGAGGATCGAATTGACGAGTCACCTCAGTGAAATCGATGTCGTCGATAGCATATATTTTGTTGCGCTCTGTCGCACACTCGGTCGACAGACTACCTTTGACATTGAACAAGAATATCTCTATGCGACGATAGTTCTGCTCATGCATCATTCGAGCCGTAGCCAATGCGTCTGCACCGTTATTGCCCGGACCCGCGATGAATACGAAGCGCTTCGACGGCGAAAAATTCGACATCAGAGCCCAACTGATTTCATTGGCAGCGCGTTGAATCAGATCATTTTGTGTTATATTTTCGGCCTCACAAGTGGCACGATCTATATCTTTTATGAGATGCGAAGGAATCAATTTCATATACTAATCCATTTATAGCACAAAGGTAGTAATAAGTGAGCAAAATTCAAAATGTAATTTCCTCACACATAAAGCAAATCACACAATTCCACCCCTGACCTACCATTTTTATTTACGACTTCATATGAGATTTGACCCGATGGGCCTACCCCATTATTCCAATACTATTGACCGTCCGACAACGCACTTTCTATCTCTCATCCCCCTTCAAAATCACTCTATCGCCGCTCCATGACCCACAAAAAGTGCAACTTACTACACTTTCTCTTGTTTTATTCAACCAAACACACTATCTTTGCAGTCAAAAGTGAAATATATTACACTATGAAGTGTGGCAATCTGATTAAACAAAGGAGAGCAGTGTTAGGTCTCACCCAGCAAGACCTATCCGACTATACCGGTCTTAGCTTGCGTATTATCAAGAGCATCGAAGCCGACAAGGGCAATCCGTCGATGAGTACGCTTGAGAAAATCGCAGATGTTTTGGGACTGGAAATTGTTATCAAAGTAAAAGGAACTTCTATTGATCCCATAATTTAATCAATGACCGATGAGACAGGCTATAGTTTTTGCAAATGATATTGTCGCCGGAATCTTGACCGAAACCGACGATTTGCAATACATCTTCAGATATGATGACGCATATCTGACCGACCATCGCATGCGCCCTATTTCTCTCGCTTTCCCAAAGCGAAGAGAAGAGTACGTCTGCGATGAGCTCTTCCCTTTCTTTTTCAATATGCTATCGGAAGGAGCCAACAAAGCACTGCAATGCAAGACTCTAAAGATAGACGAAAACGACTCGTTTGGATTGCTGATGGCGACAGCAAGTCATGACACTATCGGCGCAATTAAACTTCGAAAGATATGAAAGAGATTAACGTTTGTCCCGGCACTCTTGCCATAGGATTCGACACATATAGCCCCTCTTGCTTGCGAAAAATGTTTGATGGCAAGCGAGTGAGCCACATCATCGATTTGTCGCTCGACGGCAATGCCGACAACATCGCTGCAGCTATCAACAAGTTTTCGATATCCGGCGCACAAGAAAAACTATCAGCCGTGGTAGATAAAGGACATATCATTCTCACTCCACCCCAACAACAAGGACGATACATCATAAAACCTATCCCCGACTATAAACATCTACGTTTCAGAAATAATATACCTGCCAACGAGCACCTTACAATGCAGATTGCGAGCCAAGTCTATGGCATCAAGACTGCCGAAAACGCATTGGCATTTTTTGCAGATGGGCAAATGGTCTACATCACAAAACGCTTTGATTATGACGAAAATGGTCTAAAAATCAGACAAGATGACTTTGCCTCAATCTTCGGAAAAACTGATAGAAACAGTGGCAAAGACTACAAATACACAGGTTGTTACGAAGACATCGCACGACTTCTAAAGAAGAATGTGCCTGCTTGGCAAGTCGAAATGAGTCGGTACTTCTCATTAGTGGTCTTCAACTACATCTTCTGCAATGGTGATGCTCACCTGAAAAACTTCTCTCTGCGCGAAACTCCCAATGGAGACTATATTCTCTCACCGGCCTACGACCTGATGAATACATCTATTCATATCGACGATGGGGATTTCGCTCTACAAGGTGGTCTGATACCCAAGTCGGAATACTCAGACACATACACCAACAGCGGACACCCTTGCAAAGACGATTTCATCACCTTTGGAAAGCGCATCGGAGTCTTACCCAAAAAGTTGCACTCCATTATCGAGTTATTTGCCACCGAACAGCCACAAGTGCTCCAACTGATAGAACGCTCTTTTTTAGACGAGAAAGTGAAACGAATGTATCGACAATCCTATCTCGAACGCCTCCGCCGCTTCCAAAGAACCGATAAATAACACATATTTAATCGTATCAGGTGAACCATGTGTCATTTCACCAAGGCAACAAAATAAGACCAAAAGTGTTTCAATATAATCTTTCTAAAAAATAAGGGCGCATCACTGCGCCCTTATCCTTCTAATCCTTATTAATTAACTATTTTCTTGTAACATCTCTATATTAACCATATACTAAATGAAACGATTTTATCTTATGAAAAAACTTACTAACTATATCTAAAACGATAGTTGGATAAAATTGTTTACGAAAAGACTAATAAAGAATGTTAATTTATATTGCAAAATCTTTAATTATCGTATAACTCGCTGATTTATTGCAGTTTACTCAAATTTTACGAGTTTCAGAGATTGCGATAATTTTGAGTTCATTGTCGAAAGATCGACTGTGCGGTCGAGTGCCACGGCTAACGCTTATTACAATTCATTAATACGCACGAATTACGCACGAATTACGCACACATATACACCACAACTGCCTATTAATCAGCGACTAAGACGAATACGACTGCCATAAACAACTAAAAATACGCACGTATTACGCACGAAATTCTTTTTCACCCTCACCTGTTATATACCATTTTCGGCCTTCTATTCTGAGCAAACCATTTTCAGCCATCTTTGATAAAATTCTTCCCAAGTAGTCTTGTTTCGCTTTATTAGTTTTCCCACTTGGGAGAGTTTGTTCTAAAGCTTCAAATGCATCAACTCTTTTAAATCCATCTTCTCCGGCATTATGTGCTAATTGTAGTATTAATTTCTTCAGTGCTTCAAATGCTAACCCTTTATTTTTTGTATAATGAGCTACTTGACGAGTCATTCTTGCCACACCCAAAGATATTGACAAATTAGAACCTTTACCTTCTATAAGTTTCCTTTCTCTTAAATGGTCAATTGCTTCTTTAGTCACCGGTCTATGTTTTTGGATTGCATCCAACCAAATGCACTCCTTTAGAGATAGTTTATCTTTATTCTTTAGTATAGCAGAATATTTCTCATCAATCATTTTACCATAGATAGTAACACCCACCATCCTATTCTCCTTGTCGATATCATAATCCGGCATCGGGAAAAACCTATCTCTCTGTAAAGTATATATCTTTTTGATACCCCGTCCAACGGTATCAATCATATTAAAATGAACCATACCTTTACAGAGACACTCATTGCGATAATGAAGTTGAGGGCCTTTGTTCTCAAGAACTTTCTCGATACTTCCCGGCATAAAGTCTCCACCATTACCATAATACAATTTTCCCGGGCTTTCCACGAATACTATACGCTGTCGCAGAGTATAGTCTTGATGGGCTATAGCGTTGTTCAATGCCTCTCGTATTGTATAGTCATCGTATTGCTTCATTGTATCAGGAAATAAAGTTCCACCAGGTAATTCTCTCATTGTTTTATTGCGAATCTTAGATAGAACTTTATCAACTGTCAATAAAAATGGAATGCTAAAATGTTCATAATCATCAACTATTTCTTCTTCATCTTGTAGAGTCCAAGTTATTTGTGCGACAGTAGGATGTATTTTATCCAAAGCGATCGGTTTGCCAAGTAGAAGTATCGCAGCACGAGTGAGTTGTCCATCGCGCATCATATTACTATGACTCAAGAATTCTTCCAAACTCCAAGCATCCACCTCTTCACCACTGATATTTGATGCATGAACCTTTTTATACATCACTTTTGCTGTGGCAACAGCAAGTTCATCGAGGTCATTTGTTGTTGCATTAGGCACTAACTGGGCAGTCCAATCCGGAATAGGAGACTGATAACGAATCTCATCACGCTTAGTCTGATTAATCGGTTTAAGACTCTCTCCATCTCGTGAATAAGCAATGCCTTTCCAATGCATTACAATATTACGTGGAGTTGCCGGTATCTGAAATAATAACACTCGCTTCGAATCTATCATCAATGGCACTATATCTCTAAATATTAAATTATCTGTTGTATGTTGAGCCATATCCTGTTTCAACCTATTTAGAGCCACATCACCATCTTTAAAATTAGTCCCTACCACCTCGTGAGTCTTATTGTCCACACCAAAGATCAACCATCCAAAATCACGTTCTCTAAGGTTAGCCTCATTTGATAGTGCCGAGAAATATTTTCCTAAGTCATCAATGTCAAAATTATTTTTGGCAGCTTTAAATTCCACAACTTCATTCTCTACACGAGATAGTAAATGTTGTAATATGCTATAATAATATTCCATTACTAACTAGTCTATCCGTTAATTAAGATCCTTATAATTTGGCCTATTGCGTAAATCAATGCGAAGTCTAAATTTCAGTTTATTAGTTTACTCAAATTTTACGAGTTTCAGAGATTGCGATAATTTTGAGTTCATTGTCGAAAGATCGACTGTGCGGTCGAGTGCCACGGCTACGATTGAGGCGATGTTGTGGTTTAAGCACCAGTCGTCGGTGTCGGTCGACTCGGGCTCTTCGTTGGTGAATGTGCCGGTCAGCACATAGTATGGCTCACCGTTCTCGTCGATGTGCTTGTCATACTCGTCGCTCCAGTTGCCCTTACAAGCTCGCACAAGACGCATTTCTGTCGGAGGAGTCGGCTCTGATGGGAAGTTGACATTAAGGCACACTCCCTCAGGCAATCCTTCAGCCAAAACTTTGGCCACTACATCTTTGACAAATCGTTCATATCCCGAAAGGTCGAATCCATGGTCGTGACTTGTAACCGAGAACCCTACCGATGGTATGCCGAATGCACACCCCTCAAATGCAGCCCCCATCGTGCCGCTATACAGCACATTGATAGCAGCATTCGAGCCGTGATTGATACCCGACACCACAAGGTCAGGACGGCGATCAAGCGCCTCATAGATAGCAAGTTTCACACAATCCACCGGAGTACCGGTCGTAGCATACATTTTTGCACCGTTATAGTCATCAAGGCGTGTCAATCGCAAATTGTCGCTCATCGTGATAGCCATCGATTGGCCAGAACGCGGACCATCAGGACAGACACACACTATGTCGCCAAATTCGCTGATGAAGTCTATCAGGCGACGCACGCCCGGAGCATTAATACCATCATCGTTGGCAACAAGTATCAAAGGTCGTCTATTTTCCATAGTCATCATTTTTTCATTCGTTTTAAATAGTAATCGATTATTATATTTCGTTTTGCACCGGGCAAGCTCGCAAGGACATTGATGTCGGGATGCTCGGTGTAGAGTTTCTTCATTTTACGGAAATCGTTGTGAGCCTTGAGCACAGCATTGGCGTTTTTGAAGTCAAACTTGAGAAGAAACATTCCCCACGCAAGTGTGTCGTAGAGACGGCGCACGAATAGTTTGACACGACCTTGCTTGACAGGCATATTCTTGTGAAGCAATAGAAGATTGTTGCGGAAGTTGAGATATGTCTTCTTCGGATTGCCTTGCGACAATGACGCACCTCCGACATGAAACACCATCGCGTCAGGCACCACTACCACGCGATAACCAGCCGCATGAATGCGACAACACAAGTCAATCTCTTCCATATGAGCAAAGAAACGCGCATCAAGTCCTCCGACTTTCTGATAGATATCGGTGCGCACCATCAACGCAGCTCCCGAAGCCCAACAGATGTCGACCACCTTGCCATCATACTGTCCACGGTCCTCCTCGATTGAGTCGAAAAGTCGACCACGGCAATATGGGTAACCCATCTTGTCGAGGTAGCCTCCGGCAGCACCTGCATACTCAAACTTTGTGCGCTCCTTCCAAGAGCGTATCTTCGGTTGCAATGCACCGACATCGCCATTGCGACGCATAAAGTCGAGCAATGGGCGTGTCCACCCCTCGGTCACCTCCACATCGGAGTTGAGCAGAATGGTGTATTTATATTGTGTCTGCGCGATAGCTTTATTGTAGCCCTCGGCAAACCCATAGTTCTCACTGAAACTGAGCACCTTCACCTCCGGATGGTGGGCCTTAACCCACTCCACAGAGTCGTCGGTCGAGCCATTGTCGGCAACTATCAAGTCGGCATCTTCAGTAATGCTATATCGTGATGCGACAGGCAAAAACTGCTCGAGCAGTTTGCGACCATTCCAATTCAATATGATTACAGCTAATTCTTTCATTTCAATTCATTTTTCTTTAGACTCCACCTATTGTGACTCCACAAGTAAGCACCCGGAGTTGCATGTATCGACTGTTCGAGCATTGCCGCATATCGGCGAGTGACCTCTCCAAATTCCAATGCTGATGCGTCTTCAGCCACAAGTCGGATAGTCGACACATAATGTCCACGCTTGTCGCATCGAGTGTCGAAGAAAAGCACAGCCAACCCGAATTTGCGTGCAATCTCCTCCGTTCCGGCAATAAACTTTGTCGGGCGGCCCATAAAGTCGACATCGACCGTGAAAGTTGATCGGCGAGGGCGTTGGTCGCTCAGAAAGCCTACTATGCTTTGCACGCCGTCTTTGCGCCACTCGACCATCTGTCGCAACACTCGATTCATCGGTATAGAGAAATTGTAGACACCTCGTATTTTCAGAAAATAGCGATCAAACCACTTGTTGCTCAATGGTTTATAGACATGAGCATAGACTGCTTCCTTGTGGCGACACCACAATGCTATAGACGGAATCCACTCCCAGTTGGCAAAATGCGAGGTATAGATGATTATCGACTTGCCTTCATCGAAGAGTCGGTCGATTAGTTCGGCATCCTCAAATCTCATGCGACGCTTCATCTGCTCGGCACTCATGCCGGGCACCTTGATAGTCTCCACAAAGACATTGGCCAAGTGATGATAAAATTGACTCTCAATCCGGCGCAACTCCTCCTCACTCTTTTGCGGAAAACTGTCTCGGATATTGTGTCTGACCACACGCAAGCGATATTTCACCACTCGATGGGCTATCATTGCGATGAAATCTGCCACAAGATACAATGCGTCGAGCGGCAGTTGCGACAACAACCACAACAGTCCGCCGAGAGGCAAATAGGCCACTCTTTGCCACATCTTGAGCTCGTTACTCATTGGCCGAGACCACCTTTCCTATAATATTTTCACCATCGACACTGACAAGATCGGTCGATGTGATAGTATTTATCAATGACTCATCATAATCAGCCTCGACGCGCAGATAATTGTCGGTGAATCCATGCATCGGTTTGCCCTTAGAGGGCTGTTCCCAAAGCACAGGTCGACACTCTCCAACGCTTTTAGCGACAAACGCCTCCAGACGCTCCTCGCTGAGTTTCATCAACTCTGCGACACGACGATGCTTTTCAGCCTGACTCACCACATGACCGATGTTAAGTGCCTTGGTATTAGGGCGTTCGCTATATGGAAACACATGGAGTTGGATGATGTCAAGACTCGCAATAAAGTCGTAGCTTTTCTGCCACTCTTCATCGGTCTCACCTCTTGCGCCGGCTATCACATCGACACCGATAAACGCATGTGGTATCTCCCTCTTAATCATCTCGATACGCTCACGGAAGAGTGCCGTATCGTAATGGCGATGCATCAGTCGCAACACCTCGTCCGACCCACTTTGCAACGGGATATGGAAGTGAGGCATGAAACGCTTTGACTCTGTAGCCACCCACCTGATAATCTCCTCGCTGAGCAGATTAGGCTCTATCGACGAAATGCGATAGCGTTCGATGCCCTCCACCTCATCAAGTGCGCGAATCAAGTCAAAGAAATTGTCGTCTCTACCCTTACCAAAGTCGCCGATATTGACACCGGTCAGCACTATCTCCTTGCCACCTTCGGCAGCCACTTGACGAGCCTGCTCCACGAGATCCTCAATCCGACCGCTTCGGCTACGGCCACGCGCCAACGGGATGGTGCAATATGTGCAATAATAGTCGCAGCCATCTTGCACTTTAAGGAAATAACGAGTGCGGTCGCCACGCTCGCATGAGCCGTAAAACTCACGGATGTCCTTTGTCGCAGTGACGGCTACTTGCTGCTGCTTGTCCGACATCCATCGGTCCAAGTAATTGCATATCTGAAGCTTCTCGTTTGAGCCCAACACTATATCGACGCCCTGGATAGCAGCCACTTGCTCCGGCTTTAGCTGTGCATAGCACCCGGTCACGGCGATAGTGGCATTCGGGTAGCGAGTAGCCAAGCGACGAATCAATTGACGACCTTTCTTGTCGGCCATCTCCGTAACGCTACAAGTATTGATAATGCAAATGTCGGGCTCCTCACAGCTCTGCGCACGCTCAAAGCCACGCTCCGCCAGCATCTTTCCAATGGTCGAAGTCTCTGCAAAATTGAGCTTACACCCCAGCGTGTGATAAGCCACCTTATATGTATCTTTTATTTCTGTCATATAGATTAATATCTTTATTTCGACACTGACAAGAGCTCGCTCATCAGCTATCAACTCGCAAAGATACAACAATTCGAACGCATTCAC
>JAFYNZ010000063.1 GCA_017547845.1 Muribaculaceae bacterium | reverse complement strand
TCACAAAAAAGACATTGTGTGAACCTCGATTTAAACATTTACACAACAAAATACTTTTGTGGAGCGAAAGCTGCTTAAATGCCCCAATTTTTCGCACAAAAAAGAGACTGTCCAACTTTTGTTGTTAGACAGCCTCATGACATATTAAGAGTGATTGATATCAGTGTGAGATTACTTCACCATTACCTTTTGACCGTTTACAACGTAGATGCCAGGTTCAAGTTCGTTAAGGTCGCGGAGGCTACCATTACGCTTGATAAGCATACCGTTCACGTTGTAGATGTTGAGATTCTTAGCATCCATATCGATACCTTCGATACCAACTACGTAAACGCCTTCGTAGTAGATCTTAATATCGTTGTTTGGCTTGCCGTCGAAGAAGAATTGACCATCTGGAATCCAGATTACATAGTCACCGTTAACGAGTTCACGGTTAGTTGACAATGTAAGAGCTGCTGTGTTGCCAGAAAGGATTTCTACTTCGTAGTAACCTACTTCTGTGATAGTATTATCGAGGTAAGCGAGAGTGATTTGAGCAGTTGACTCAGTGTTGAGTTCAAGAGTTTCGCATGGAGAAACAGTCATCAACATATTGAGGAATGTTTCAACGCTTGTCTGTTCGAGTGTCACCACTACGCTTTCGATTGTGTAAGTAAGAGTTGTAGCTTCGATTGGACGGCCATCAACTGTAAACATACCTTCAGCGATTTCAACAACGTAAACGCCGTCTTCTGTTGGAATGTTAAGGATGTCGAGTACAGCTGTTGTGCTACCTTCGCCTACAGGTGAGCAGATCATGTCAGAAACGAATTCGTTTTCTGCATCTTCTACAACCTTGTAAAGTTTAGCACCACCGATCATCATAGTGTCATCAAGAACTACTGACTTAGCATCAGCCCAGTCAAGGATAACATTGATGAGGCTTTCTACTACAGAGCCATCAGCAGGAGTTGCTACGAGTTCAGCAGGAGTTGGGATAACCCAAGAGAATGTCAACTCTTCGTTGTAGTTACCGTTGCCGGCACCAGTGCGAGATGTTATGCAAGCATAACATTCGCCGCAAGTACAAGGGTTAGCACCGTTCTTGTTGAAGTTAACGATACCTGCAGGAACTGTCATTGTGTAAAGACCAGGAGCTGTGATTTCAGTCTGAGTTGATGTACCAGGCTCACAAAGCTTAATTTCGATTGTGTTGTAACCGGCTTCTGAGTTGCCCATGTCACCAGTTGCGCATTCAGCCACTACTTCACCTGCTGCGTTGCGGAGAACTACATTGCCGCCTACAGCGAGAGCAGAAGTGTTGTAGAACACGTTCTTAGACACGATTTCCTTTTCGTTGAATGTAAGAGTAATCACAGAGAGTGATGCCACTTCGCCTTCTTCTGGGTCAACGCTTACGCCTTCGCCAGGAGTAAAGCCACCTGTTACGTTCCATGTAAATACTTGTGAAGATGCCAAAGTGCCGTCAGCGTAGATAGCCGCACCGCGTGGAACTGTCACTGTGTAAACACCATTGCGTGTGAACTTGTCAGGGAAAATAATACCAAGCTCGTTGTAAAGTTCGCCCTTAGAGTATTTGTCAACTGATGTAACTACTGTGCCATCGATAGCAAGTGTGATTTCACCCTTGAAGTCTGGGTTTGGACTTGCTGCTGCTGGGAAGAGTACGTTGACTGAACGGAATGTACCACCGACGTTGTTGATGTCGAGTTCACCTTGAGCAGGAGCTGTTGTCACAGCGTCGATTGGCTCAGTTACTACTGAGTAAACTGCGCTGTATTCAGCTGAAGCGATTGTACCATTGTGGAGGAATGCACCTGCAGGGATGTAGAGAGAGTAGTTACCTGCCATAGTAACATCCATACCTGTTGTAATCAAGTATTGGTTGTCAGTGCCTTCTACTGCTACTACAGCCACCGGAAGTGGAGAGATCATGCCAAATTCAGGATCTTCGTAGTTGAGCATTGGCATTGCTTCGTCTGTAAATGCGAATGTGATAGGTGTGTTAGCAGTGATGACGAAATCCTTCACTGAGTAGAGCACCTCATCTACTGATGGAGCAACTGTAAATGCTACTGTCTCATAAAGACCTTGAGTGATAGCATCGTTTTGAGTATATTCGCCTGTTTCAGCATCCTTGTTTACGAGGAGTGCACCTGAAGGCAATTCGAAGTAGTACTTCTTAGTAGCATCGAATGTGTAGCTGCTTGCAACCTTAGTGAATGTCACCTTCTTGCAGTCTGTTGGATCTACTGTGATGTCATATTGAACAGTGATGTAGTTGTCTGTTGAAGTCAAACGAGCCTTTTGGTTCATCCAAACGAGATCCCAATTGCTATCGTAGTCTTGGAATTGACCAACTTCGACTGTTGCGATGTCAGCGTTGTCGATAGTCATTTCGAATGTTGCAGGGAAGTCTGTGATACCGCCGACAGCAGGAGTGATAGTCACGTTGCTTGGACGGATAGGAGCGTTAGACTCGATTGCGAAGTTGAGTTCAGATGCTTGGTTCATTACGTCAGAGAAGCCGTCGAATGCCAATGCGCCTGCAGGGAATACGATCTTGTATTCACCTTCTTCCTTCAATTCTTCGCCGAATGTAAGTTTGATGCGACCACCTGCTTCGATGTTGACAACATACTTGTAAGTGTTGTAGTCGTATTCAGCGCAGTTAGCGTCTGTCACGTATGCATAGTGACCACCGATGTTCTTATAGACTTGAACAGCGTTCATTGAGTTGTAGGTAGCTGAAGAAGCACCTGCAAATGTCACGTATGTTTCAGCGAGTGAAGTGAATGTAGCGCCATTTTCGAGATCCCATACAGGGAGCAATTCGATGTTAGGCACTTCACACAATTCGTATTCAGCAGCGTAAGCCTTGTTGTAGCTTACTGATGTGCTTGTTGCAGAAACTGTTTCAAGGAAGAATGACTTTTCAGGGATAGATACTTGGTACTTGCCCAATGCGAGTTCGCCTTCGAAATCTTCCGGCAATGTGTAGTTGACTGTCTTGTAGCTGTAGCCTTCTGCTTCAGCTGCAACGAGGTTAGAAACCTTTTCCCAAGCTGCAGTCTCATCGTTGTACTTGTTGAGGACAGCCACGTTTTCTTCGTCGAAGATGAATGTACCGCTTGTCTTACGCACATTAACGCTGAATGAATCCAACTTAGTCACCTTACCACCAGCCTTAGGAGCAATCTCATTGATGCTTGTTGAGCTTGGCAATGTGTAAGGACCAAACTTGAGGTGGTTGTTGGTCAATGCTGCATCGTCATTGAATGTCAATGTGTTTGCAAGGATATAGAGGTAGAAGTCACCTGATGAAGTGATAGCTGCAGTAGGAGTAAGAGTAAGAGTCTTACCATCTTCTGAGATAGCTACTGTGCATGCTGACTTAAGAGTAGAGCTTGAGTAAAGACCCACCTTAGAAGCGTCAGCGATAGCAGTCTTAAGAACTTCGTCATTGTTGATTGTGATGTTGAATTCAGTTGGCATTGACTTGTACCAGCCAGCAGCAACGTCGATAGAGCAGTCTTCTACACCTACAAGGCTGTTGTTGTCGATTGTGATGAAGCAACCGAGAGCGTCAGGGTTCTTAGTTGATACCTTAGCAGTCACATCTTCAGCTGTGCGGAAGATTTCGATAAGGTTTTCAGCGATCAATGCGCAGTATTCGCCATTTACAGTGTAAGGCTTATCAGGAGTGTAGTAAGCACCTGTGAAGTCAAATACAATTTGGTTACCTGTCACAGTCTTAGTTGCACCATTGTTGAACACCTTGGTTTCGAGGTCTGACTTGTAGAGGTAGCAGTAAGCATTCCAAGCAGCTTTCACTGAGTGAGCACCGACTACTGTGAGGCGAGCCTTATCAAGACCAGACACTGTGATGCCGTCTTCAAGAGGGTTAGCCACCTTAGTCCAAACGTCTGCACCTTCAGCATCAACACCTGTTCTTACTTCCCATTCATAGATGTAGTCTGCGTAGTAAGAACCGAGGTTGAGTTCGTCGTTTGTAGTGTATTCGCCTGTTTCAGCGTCCTTGTTGATGATCAACGCACCTGTAGGGAGTGTGAGATAGTATTCCTTAGTAGGATCCATTTCGCCATAGCCACCGTCCTTCTTAGTCAAAGTAAGCTTTGTGCAGTCTGTTGGGTCAACTGCGATAGCATACTTGTGAGACACATAACTGTCAGTAGAAGTGAATGTCGCTACATAATCCATCCATACATAATTCCAGCTTTCATCGTAGTCTTGCTTTTGAGCAATTTCAACTGATACGATTTCAGGATTGTTGAGTGTGAGCGTGAATGTTTCAGGGATTTTGCTGAATGCAGAACCTGTCGCAGGGCTGACAATAACGTTGCTACCCTTAACAGGAGCATTAGAGCTAATCTTGAAGCTGATTTCAGAAGCTTCGTTGTTCAATGAGCCGAAACCATCGAATGCCAATGCACCTGCAGGAAGTGTGATTTTGAATTCACCTTCTTGGTTGAGAGCAGTGAATGTTAGTTTCACATTGCCTTCTTCCAATGCATTGTAAGCAGATGTGCTCAAACCTGAGTATGAAACGCTACCTGCGTAAACGTATGAAGCACCGATTTTCTTGTAGATTTCAGCAGGCTTCATTGAGTAGTACTTAGCAGAAGTAGCACCTTCGAATGTTGCTGTCACTTCTGACAATGATTCGAATGTAGCACCATTTTCAATGCTCCACACCGGAGTAGTTGATACTTCAGGAGCTGTAGCCAACTCGTAGTTGATAGTTTTAGCTTTGAGGTAGTAGTAAGATGTGCTTGATGTGCCAGGTTTTTCGTAGAACACAGACTTTTCAGGCACTGACACTTGGTACTTACCAAGAGCGAAACCTCCGTCAGGAGTTACAGCAGGAGAATATTCGATAGTGATATAGTTAGCACCGAGTGGTGATGATGGACCATCTACTTGCTTACCTGCGAGGTCGCAGAAGTATTCGTAAGCACCTGTTTCCTCGTTGTACTTGTTGAGCACAGCAGGATTAGACTCTTCGAAGAAGTATGTACCTGTAGATGAACCCACGTTTAAGTAGAACTTGTCAAGCGACAATACCTTGCTGTCCTTTTCAGGATAGTTGTCGCGGAAGCTTGTGCCTGAAGGCAATACGTATGCACCAAACTTGAGGTGGTTGTTTGACTTAGCAGCGTCACCATCTACGATGAGTGAGTTAGCCAAAATCCATACATACATGTCGCCTGTAGCATTTGCCGGCATGCTACCGTCAACAACGAGTTTAATCTTGTTGCCTTCGATAGTAGGAATCAAGCTGACTTGCTTTGTAGAACTCTTGTAAATACCGAATTGAGCACCTTCAGCGACAGCCAAAGATGAAACGCCATCGATAGTCACTTCAAATTCTGTAGGCATTTGCTTGAACCATGTTGGTGCGATGTTGATTGAGCACATATCTTGCTGGATAGCAAAATCGTTGTCGATAGTCACCTTACAAGCGTACACATCTGGAGAAGGGTATGACACCTTAGGACTTGAAGTGTAGTCTGCTTCAGTCGCATAGAATGTAAGACCCTTTTCAGGCACCACCATGTAGTAAGTGCCTTCTGTTGTGAATGGCTTGTCTGGCGAATAGTAAGCACCAGTCACGTCAAACACCACTGTTCTCAAATTAGAGATAGAAGTGGTCGGAGAGTTAGTAAACGCCTTTGTCTCCAAATCTTCTTTGTACAAATACTCATAAGCTGAGTAAGAGTTTGCCACCGCATGAAGACCATCAAAGGTGACACGAAGTTTTGAGAGAGCAGACACAGTGATACCGGTGTCGATAGGATCTGCAACTTCTGTCCAGACATCGGCACCTGATGCGTCAGTGCCTGTGAGGACTTCCCACTTCGCAGTCACATCGGCTGATGCCACCGAGAATGAGAACATCGCTACAAGCGCCAAGCATAGAGCTGTTAATTTTCTCATAAGTTGATAATTTAGTTAAACAATAATATTAATTTAGATGTATTCTTACCTTGGTATTTGGGGCTTTAGCATGGTTTTAGTGGACAAATATACTGCTTTTAAACGAATCCCACAAAATTTAGGTGACTTTTCGCAAATTTTTCGTTTACTTTCCGCATTTTTTAATATATCTTAATTCCCAACACCCTCTACAATAAACAAATGGGAGAGAAATACGATGGTATTCCCCTCCCACTTGACAAGGTGTATATCTATGCGAGCAACTAATCTATTATCTCACAAACACTTTATGTGCCTTGTCGTTGATGCGAACGATGTAGATGCCACGGTTGAGGTCGGCAATCTGAATGTCGCCCTCTGCTTCGAGCTGACGAACACAGCCTCCCATCATATCGTAGACTGCAATCATCGCAGGCGCTTCAGTCTTGATGATGATACAACCATTGCTACCATACACCACAGCTTCGGTCTTTTCGACATCTTCGACACCCACGTTGGTGAATGATACCACTACCTCAACGTTGTCATTAGTGAAGTCGATTACGCCTGTCTCTACCGGCTCGTAGTCAGGGTGAGATACTCTGAACACATAGTCATATGATGTGAACACTTCGAAGTCGATAAATTTGTAGACACCATCTTCTTGTGTAGTAGGAGTGATTGCAAATTCATAGCCTTCGAGAAGCAATGTGAATGTCGCATCTTCTACAGCCTCGCCGTTAACGCCTGTGACTGTGATTGTCATATTGCGCAACTCCGGAAGCTCTTCGTCGTAGTTGACAGTCCATCCCTTATCTCGAGCCACGATTCTGTTTGACTCCTCAGCGCCAGGGTTGCCACTGACATTGACTTGACACATCCATGACGAGTATTGCGATGTCGGTGTGATGCCTGAGATATCAGGAAGTTGGTCGTAGATATTATTGAGTGTGTTCTTACCAAACTTGTTTTGACGGATTGACAATCCGAGCAACTCTTTCTTGCCTTCGAGATTGAGACTATTGAGGTTATTGAAGTCAAGAAGAAGCGCAATCACCAAGTTACACTCGCTGATGTTGAGTGCTGCCAATTGGTTGCGAGTAGCATCAAGGATACCGAGGCTGCCACTTGGAATAGAAATGGTCTTCAATTCATTATTGCGTACATAGACCGACTGCAAGTTAGGCACCGATGAAGCAAACTTGATTGAGCTGATAGAGTTGTAGGACATGTCGAGATAGTTGAGCAAGCTACATGCAGAGAGGTCAACCTCGCCTGAAAGTTGGTTGCCCGATACGATCAATTCAGCCACTTGAGGGATACGGTCGAAATCAATCGATGTCAACTTGTTGTTTTCTGCATGGAGGAGGTTGAGCTCATACTGATTATCAGCCAATGTGATTGATTCAAGCTTGTTGTCGCCGACAAACAACCAGTCCAAACGTGAGTTCTTGCTGACATCGATAGTCGAGAGGTTGCACTTTGAGAACTCTGCCACACCGAGGCTTTCGCATGTCGAGAGATCAATACTTGTGAACTCGTTACCACCTGCCACGAGCTCTACGAGGTGCTCGTTGTTGAGCGTAAGCTCTTGCATACCGTTGTTGGTCACATAGAGATACTGGAGCATTTTGAGTGTCGATGCATCGAAGCTCTTGATGGCGTTGTCGGTGAATGAGGCTACTGTGAGACGGCTATTGCCTGAAAGGTCGAGCTCTGTGAGCGCATTTTTCGACAAATAGACTTCTTGGAGCTGCTTACAAGCCGAAAGGTCGATCGACTGCAGGTCGTTGTTATAGACGCTGAGATATACAAGCTCTGTGCTACTGCTGAGGTCAAGCGTTGTGAGATTGTTTTCATTCAAATCAAGCTCGCGGAGGCTCTTCATGCCTGAGAGGTCCAACTGCTTGATGAGCGTATCGTCGCAATAGAGTTTTTCCAACTTGTTTTCTTCAGGAAGCTCAATGATTGTCAACGGGTTTTTGCCACATTGAAGTTCTATGATTTCAGGGTTGTTGAGTAAGTTGATTTCCGAAATGCTATTGCTTGAACAGCTCAATACTTCCAAACGAGGCATATTGTCAACCAACACTGCTGTCACACCACAGTTAGCAAGAGCCAACAATGTAGTCTCCGGTGCATAGATCTTGATGTTTGTGCCGGCCACTACACCTTCAGGATTAGTGAATGAACCTTCGTAGGTCTCTACCTGATAAGTGACACGTTTGCCGTCACCCCAATCTACATCGACAGTCTCGTCGCCGGTCTGCATACTGAATATCAATCGTGTATTGACAAGTTCCTGTGGCACTACGATCATCGCTGATGCGTCGCCGAGCATATCTTGCACGAAGTTGTGTCTCCAACCCTTAGCAACCATAAACTCTGTGTCAGCTTCCTTAGCACCAGGGTTACCATTAAAGTTAACGACACCCTTCCATGAGAGGTCTTGCTCGTCTACATAGAGGCCGTTGATATCGGGTAGCGAGAAGAAGAGTTCTTCCAACGATGCCTTATCCATCTGATTGGCACTTACATTGATGCCGACGATGTCGACCATATCTGCCACAGAAAGCTCTGTCAACGCATTGTTGGCACAGTTGAGATAGTAGAGGCTTGGATTGAGAGTAGGGTCGAAAGTGCTGAAATTGTTGGTTGAGATATCGAGATAAGCAAGGTTGGCATTAAGCTCTGTATCGATTGCGCTGAGACGGTTGTTGGCACATTTCAAAGTGACCAAGTTAGGAAGGAGTGTTACGTCCAATGACTCAATACCGTTGTTGCTACAATCGAGATATTCAAGCATTGTGTTATACGACAAGTCGAGGTCGGCAATAGCATTATTGACACATTCGAAGTGCTTCAACGCTGTATTTGCTGAGAGGTCGATGTTTTCAAACTGACAGTCTGAAATCTTGAGCGTTTCCAATTTGGTCGCTTTCTTCAATGAGATGTCGGTCATCTGAGTCATCGACACGTTCAAGTCTTTGAGGTTAGAGTTTTGACGCAAATCCAGGTCTGTAATCATAGTGCCGCTGACATCGAGTGTCTCAAGTTCAGGACAAGTCTTGGTAGAGATAGATGTCAACCCTTGGTAGAATGCTTTGAGGACCTTAAGCTCTGTATTGAGGCGAAGGTCGATGCTTTCCATGCGATTGTGGTTGCAGATATATGTCTGCAATGCAGTGCATTTAGAGATGTCAAACTCGCTAAGCATGTTGTACGACACGTCGAGATATTTCAACGCCTTAGACGATGGCATTTCGATCCAGATAGGTGAGCGAAGGAGGTTGATTGATACGTCGAGACCTTCCAAATTGCTACAACCACTGATTCTCAACTGCTCCAATTCGTTTTTGCTCAAATAAAGTTGTTTAAGGTTAGAGTTGTTGTATTCAAATTCGAAGAACTTGTTTTGAGCCAGGCTCAAACGTTCAATATTAGGACAATTTGAAAGATCGATAGCGGTCAACTTGTTGTTGTGCAAGTCCACCAATTTCAATTGCTCTTCGTAGAGTTCGACATCTGTCAACTCTGCTCCGAAACAATAGAACTGCTCAATAGCGATGTCCGGATTGCTGCGATAGACCTTGATGACAGGGCCCTTAACGTCGCTATTGACTGACAATGTGCCGGCGTGAGGATAGTCCTTCAAATCACCATCACCCCAGTCAACGATTACACCACTTGTGTTACCATCGATTGCACTTGAACGAGTGTAGAATATCATGCCAAGCATTGAGTCGATAGGCTTGTCAGTGTAGATAACGATTGATGGCTCTCTATCAAATTCCACCACGTCGATATAAGGTTCAGCCACACCTTCGTAGGCTTCGTATTCGAATTTAGTCACAGGCATACCATTGGTATACATCTTGCAAGCGCCTTGAAGCTCTGCATCGCCTGTAGCATCTTCGTAGATAGACGAGTATTCCATCGACTCATCGTACGCCCAATAGACACGCTTAGTCGCTGTGTTTTCACACTTAATCACCACTTTGAGGTTGCCACCTGCGTAAGCAAATCCTTCGCCTAGGTCAAGGCTCATGATGTCGACATAGTTTCCATAGCCACCCTCTTTAGCAAAGGTGATGACACCATTGTAGACTTGCTTCATTTTTTCGGTAGACGTCGCTGCAAAGTCAGCCTCGTCATACTTGCCGGCCTTGCAGTTGCCCATCCATACAGTCACATTAAACTGCTCTCCATTGTCGGCTGCTGTGCAGAAGCCTTTGTAGGCGAGCTTCTTGATGAGTTGTTTCTGACCACCCATGCCGAGTTCGTCGGCAGTGTAAACAGTCTCGCTCATTGACTTATTGGAAATAGTCGTGAGTGGAGCACCATAGTAAGAGCAGTTGTAGCCATCAGCCACACCGACCACTGAAGTCTGAGTCGTAGACACTACGACATCGCCTTGGTATGTGACATTGATCACAGGGCGATATGAGCCATAAGTGCTACCATAGAGTTGCTCCTCGGTGTAGCCAAAGTTGACTGTTCCTGCCACTTTCTGATAAGCAAAATAGCTTGTGCCGCTTGTCATCTTGGCAATTGCCACCAAGTGAAGACTGCCACCTGTATAGACAAATTCCTCATCAAATGCTACCTCAAACACTGTACCCAAGCCGGAGAACTTCTCAAGCGTTAATGCGCCCGAGTAGACGTGCTGCATAGCTGAGAGATCGCTATGCTCCGATGGAGCACTGCCAAGGCTTGAGTTAGCGATATAGAGGTCAAATTGCTCTACAGCGCCGGTTTCGGTAGTCGAACCTTGGAATCCAATCTTCTGAATCGTTGAGCCCGACGATATCGATGCCAACGACGTTGCGTCATAAACCATCTCCGAATAGACATACTCCTTGTTGGGAGCTATCGGAAGATACTGTGTAGTGTTCTCTGTCGAGCCGATGACGCTTTCTGCGGCTGAAGCAGAGAGATTGAGTAGCATCACCAACGCCATCAATAGCGTCAAGCGTATGCTACATTTACATGTACAATTCATCTCTAATTAATACTAAGATTTTGTTATTAAAGTTATTTTTCGCAAAATTACATCAAAACCCATAATTACCCAAACAAGTCTCTCTCTTTTTACCCTCCACCCCCGCATTTTGTGACATTTCTGACCGTCAAGGATATAGATATTATAGATACCATAGACCTTATTGACCCTATCGACCCTATTGACTCTATCGACTCTATTGACTCTATTGACTCTATTGACTCTATCGACTCTACCATCATGCCTAAAGAAAAAAGCGGGTGAGACTGATGTCCCACCCGCTGAGTTATTTCAAGGTTAATACTCGATTATTTCACAAGTACCTTCTTACCATTTACAACGTAGATGCCTGGATCGAGAGCCTTAAGGTCAGCCTTGTTGCCGTTGCGCTTGATTACCATACCGTTTACGTTAACGATATCGAAGTTAGCGTCTTCAGCGATGTCTTCGATAGAAACAACACCGTCGATAGCAAACTTGATGTCCTTAGATTGGTCGTTGCCTACCCAGAAGTAACCTTCTGGCAACCATACGATGTAGTCACCGTCTACTGCTTCTACAGCTTCAGTAAGAGTGAGTTCTACTACGTTGTCACCTACAGATACAACATTGTATTCACCAACTTGTTTTTCACCACCTGTTACGTACCACAATGTAGCCTTTTCAGCGCAGTCTTCTCTAACCTTGAGTTCGTCGCAGTTTTCAACAGTAAGTTTAATCTTGTTGAATGGAGCTTCGAGAACTTCGAAGTTGTAAACTAAGCCTGCGAGAGTGTAAGTAGCTGTAAGCGCTTCGTTAGCGAAACCGTTAGCTGTGAACATTTCAGCAGGTACTTCGAGAACGTATTGACCGTTTGGCATTGGCTTAGCGAGATCCATGATGTCGAGAACTACTGACTTGTCGCCTGCAGGTGAGCAGATGAGGTCTGATTGGAGTTCCTTACCATTTTCTGTTACAGCGTAAAGCTTAGCACCACCTACCATCAAGTCAGGGTTGATTTCTACTTCTGTAGCACCATTCCAAGTGAGTGTGAAGTTTACAAGTTCCTTAACTTCTTCGCCGTCAGCTGGAGTAACAACGAGTTCAGGAGCGCCAGGAACGATGTTGTAGTTGAATGTGAAGCCTTCAGTGTCGCCTACCATGTCGTAGTCAGAGTCGAATACGTTCCAACCTACGATCACCTTAACAGCGCCTTCTTGACGGATAGCTGGTTCGAAGTCGATCTTTTGGTACATTGCCCAGTTTTCACCGTATTCAGTAGAAACTGTTGCATAACCGAGAACGTTGCCTTCAGCGTCAACTGCCACAGCAGCATTTTCCATACGCATTGACCAGTCTGGGTTAGCTACCCATACAGATGACATCCACCAGTCGTTGAATGTGAATGTGATATCGTCGATGAATGGAACATCACCTTCAGCTGGAGTCACTGTGATATCGTAAGGCTTAACACCTGTGTTGATTTCGTATTCAGCTTCGATAGCGTCGCCAGGGATAGTTGCACCATAGTCGTAGAACTTGAATGTGTTGCGTGGGATAACCACTTTGTAACGACCTGAGCCGAATACTGGTTCCCATGGGAGACGTACTGTAGGTACTTCGATACCCATAGTCTTGTCAACTACGATTTCAGAAACGAGGTCTGAGTAGTGTACCCAGTCGTTTGTCATTGCGTCGAATGCGTACATTGCTGCAGTAGCATCGCCAAGTTGGAGTTCGCCATAAGCGTCGTTGCCGCTGCCATCTGTATACTTAATGCTGAATGAGTAGAGCTCTTCTACTTCTTCACCTACTACCGGGTTGTAGATTTGACCAGGGAAGCGTTGAATATTGTCGTAGTTACCCCATTCCATGATAGAGCAAGCGCTTTCAGTTTCTGTACCCTTGTTTGCGATCAAACCACCACGAGAGATACGGAACTTGTAAGAACCATATTGGAGTGTAGCGTCAGATGAGATTGAAGATGGGTCAGGAGTAAGGATTACTTGTTTTGGATTTTCAGGGTTGATTTCCATCAAGTATGAACCTACTTGGTAAGCATAGTAACCAAAGTCACAGATAAGACCAGCCTTAGCAGGAACTTCTACTGTGTGAGGATTGTAGTTACCTTCTTCGTCATAGTATCTTTGTTCAGTCACGATACCGAGATCCAATGTCTTGATTTCTTCGTTTGTGAATGTGATAGTCAACTTTTCTGGGAATGCTGAAATTTCACATGGAGCTGGGTCGATAGTTGATTGAGCGTCCTTAAGCAATGACTTGCTGCTGATAGAGAAGTTAACTTCTGAAGCTTCGTTCACGAGGTCAGAGAAACCTTCGAACTTCAATGCGTTGAATGGCATGCGGATGCAGTATTCGCCATCAACATCAAGTGGATAGTATGGGTTGAATACGTCTGGGTCCATAGTTACGCCGAATGTACCATCTTCAGCAACTTCGATAACTGTATTCCAGTCTGTAGATGAGTCGCAAACACCGATAGTCATCTTACCAAGTTCTGTTTCAGTACCGTTAGCATTCTTCTTGTAGAGCATAGCAGAAACGCCATATTCATCTACCAACTTAACGTTCTTAACGCCTTCAAACTTGAGAGTTGTGCCTTCGAAGCTTTCCAATACAGCACCGTCTTCGATACCCCAAACAGCAGTTGTTGATACTTCAGGAGCAGTAGCCAATTGATATTCTACTGAGTAAGCCTTTGTTGGAAGAGTCTTAGCAGGGTCGCCATATCTTGATTCAGGAACGTTTACAGTGTATGCACCTGCAGGAACTATAACGCGGTAAGTACCTTCAGGGAATACCATACCTGCATATTCAGGTTTAAATGAAAGTTTAACACCAGGATAAGACAATTCACCGTTTTGATCCATTACAGAAGGAATTACTTCTTCGTCATAGAATGCGATAGGAATCCATTGAGAGAATTGTTCGTCATAGTAAGCAACGTAAGGAACATTGCTCATGTCTTGAGCTTCTTCAGGAACAATCATTTCTGCACCTTGCTCGTAAACATACAATTCTACGCGACCAAGGCTTGATACGATACTTGGGATAGTGACATAGTCATAGATATCATAGTCCCATCTTCTTTCCGGAGGAGCAGGGAATGTCAAGTAAGTATTCCATTCTGCTGTTTCAGGGATTGTGTACCAAAGTTGGATCAAGTCGTTAGTCTTAGCGTCATCACCATTGAACTTGAATGAGTTAGCAAACAAAATCACACGATAGTTACCTTCGTACATGTCAGCGAAAGCATTCTTCAATGTTTCTGAAGGAATCAACTTGATAGTGTTGCCTTCGATTTCAACGTCGAGGTCGTAGCTTGTCCATGAGTTTTGATAGTACTTAGGCTTTTCGTCACCTACAAATTCGATTGAAGTGAGGTCTTCGTTGTCAAGTGTGATAACGAATGCTTCAGGCAAGCTTGTGAGGTTGCCTTCTGCAGGAGTCGCTGTCACGTTGTCTCTTGATACATAACCAGGAGTTGGCTCAATCTTGAAATTTACACGAAGCTCAGGTAGTTCAATATAATTCTGCCAATCAGAAGAACCGTTAGGGAATGAACGGAAGAAACCCTTGCAAATCTTCAAATAATAGTTACCCTTTGTTGCTACAGGATAGTCAGGGTATGTTTGGTCTGACTGAACCGCAACTGTGAATGATACACTGCCATCAACGATGTCCATGCTGTATGGACACCAGCTCCAACCGAATGAAGAGATTTGTGTGCCATCTTCGCTATAAAGACCGCAATCACTTGAGTTACCATAGTTTCCGTCAAAAGCCATGTCAATACCTGAAAGGGTAAACGTAGCTTCTGTGAAACTTTCAACTGTTGCTCCTTCTTCAATGCTCCATGTGCAAGTAATATCTGCCTTAGCAGTAAAACCTATCAAAGCAAGAAGGAACAGACCTAAAGCTGTAAATTTACGCATAATAAAAGATTTTAGTTAAACAATATAATTAAATAAATTTTAAATTTTTCATGTATGTCGATTTTGTAGATTGGCGTAACAACTTGTAATTGCGAGAATTAGCGAATTGCGACTCCGAATTTTTAAACATTTCGGCAAGCCACCAAATCCGACCTAACCTACTAATCTGCACGCAAATATAGTATCATTTTTTCAAATACACCAACTTTTTTTCACATTTTTTCACTCAGAACCGAAATTTGTATTTGTATTTTAAGCAAGCAGGATTTGGTGGTTTGAGGAGTGTGGAGTAATTTTGTGGCAGATATTCAGATAATGGAAGAGAAACTACATGCTATCGTGCTTGGCACTATCAAGCACTCCGACAAGAGCAATGTGATGACGGTCTACACACCAACTCGAGGACGTATGACTGTCATCGTCAATGTAGGCTCAGGCAAAACTGCTCGCATGCGCAATGCCATGCTGATGCCTCTGTCGATTATCGAAATGGCGGTACAGATTCGCGAGACTCGCGAGTTGCAAATGTTTAAAAACGCCTCGACTCTCGTCGTCTATCGCGACCTCTATTTCAACCCGGTTAAAAATGCTTTGGGACTATTTATCGCTGAGTTTCTTGACCACTTGCTTCGCGACACTGTGCCCGACCGCCGCCTATGGTCGTTCATCGCTGACTCGTTGCGCCTTCTCGACGCTACTCGCAATAGCGTGGCAAATTTCCATATCACATTTCTGCATTCGTTGGCAACGTTTGTCGGCATTGCTCCCGACACTCGTAGTTATCGTGAAGGAGCAGTGTTTGACATGGTGGCAGGTAGCTACACCACTATCCACCCGGGACATAACGCCATCCTCCGCGGTGACGAAGCACGCATCCCCTGCCTGCTCGACCGCATCAACTACTCCAACATGCATCTGTGGAAACTCTCACGCGATAATCGCCAACGACTGCTTGAGGGAATAATCCGATATTACGAAATTCACACACCCGGCTTCAAACCATTACGCTCCGCAGAAGTGCTTCGTCAATTGTTTGACTAAACAGACATTATCCAAATACACGAAATCCCCCCTTGACTTCAAGTCGTCAATCCCCATAGAAATATTAGAGCCATTTTGGACCTTGCCACCCTTTTGACCTTTTAGTCCTTCGCGCTGTCACTAATCCCCAGTGCCTCGGCTATGATGTGCGCTTTGGCCACCCCGACGACCGAAGCAATCTCCTCCTCTGTCGCCTCACGTAATCGCTTGACGCTCTTGAAATGTCGCAACAATGCCTGACTTGTGCGCTCTCCTATCCCTTTAATACCATCTAATGCACCGACAACTTGCGATTTGGAACGACGATTGCGGTGGTGTGTGATACCAAATCTGTGAGCCTCGTCGCGCAACGCTTGGATTACTCGCAATGACTCGCTCTTCTTGTCGATATAGAGTGGCAAACTATCTCCTGGGAAATAGATTTCTTCAAGTCGTTTTGCAATTCCGACCAAGGCAACCACTCCACGAATACCCATCTCTTCAAACGCTTCGACAGCAGCACTCAATTGTCCCTTACCACCATCGACCACTACAAGCTGCGGCAAAGACTCACCCTCGGCCATCATTCGCGTATAACGACGATGAAGCACTTCCTTCATCGAAGCGAAATCGTTGGGCCCCTCAACAGTCTTTATATTGAAATGACGATAGTCTCGCTTACTCGGTCGACCATTCTTAAACACCACACAACTTGACACAGGATTGGTGCCTTGGATGTTGGAGTTATCGAAACACTCGATGTGTCGCGGCTCAACCGACAATCTAAAGTCTGCCTTCATACGCTCCATCAGTCTCTTCACGCCTCGCTCAGGATCGAGCATTTCGGCTTGCTTCTCGCGATCGGTCATAAATTGGTGAAGATTTTTCATGCCGACATCCAGCAATTTCTTTCTGTCACCACGCTGAGGAATCACAAATTTGACACCCTCAAACTCCACGTCAGGCATGAAAGGCACGATGACTTCGGTATATTCTCGTTCGAAGCGCTGTCGGATTTCACCGATGGCCATACTCAGGATTTCCTCCTTCGGCTCGGCAAGACGACGACGATATTCAAGACTCATGCTCTGCACAACTGCCCCATGTCGAAGATGCATGAAATGTATGTAGCCCGACTCCGATGTCTCATCATAGGCGAAAACGTCGGCTTCATCGACACTATTGCCTCCTATCGAACTCTTAGCATTGAATTTCTCAACGATAGCAAGCCTTTCTTTTACCGCCTGAGCCTCCTCAAATCGCCATTCATCACTTAAACGCCCCATTTCATCGCGTAAATAACCGATTAGCAATCGAGTTTCACCGTTCAGTATCTGACGAGCCTGAACTATATGGCGCGCATAATCACTCTCCGACACATACCCCACACAGGGTGCTTCACATTTCTTGATGTGATAATCCAGACAAATACGCGTTTTGCCTCGTCTGATACTATCAGCATCGATGAAATGGCGACAACTGCGAATAGGTAGCAGTTCGCGTATAAGATCCATCACCACCTTTGCCGACTGCACATTGGAATATGGACCATAGTATTTTCCGCCGATTTCACTCTTGTTTCTGGTCATAAAAATGCGAGGATAGGGTTCAGATGTCACTACAATCCACGGATAGGACTTATCATCTTTGAGTAAGATGTTGTAGCGAGGCTTATACTCCTTTATCATCGCATTTTCGAGATGCAGGGCATCTTCCTCGGTGGATACGACGATAAATCGCAAGTCGGCAATATTTCGGACAAGCACATTGGTCTTTGCCGAATCATGAATGCGATTGAAGTAGGAGGATACACGGCGCTTTAAACGCTTGGCTTTACCGACGTAAATCACCTTGCCATGCTTATCGATATAGAGGTAAACACCCGGTGACTCCGGCAAAGAAAGTATTTTCTGCCTGAGCACTGCCCCGGGACGATTGTTGATCAAATCATCACGCGAACGCACCGACCGTGAATCCACTTCTATCGCTTCATCTATCTCACGCCCCATTGTCGGCGATGATAGAGACTGCAAGTCATTCGTGGATTCATCGGTATTTTTCGGGAGATATCCCCCGATGGATTCATCGCACATATCTGTCATATTTAGCGAGTGAAAAGAGTATCATCTCTATTCACCCTATTATCTCGTAAAACGACACAATGTAATACCCCACCCTCATATACACCCGATGAAATCGAGGGAAATCGCGAGGCATGTAATCTATGATTAGAATTTCATCAGAGCAGTCACCTCGCAATCTGATGGAAGATTTTTGCGACCTTCCAAAAATTCAAGTTCTACCGCGAAGTTAACATATACTTTCTTAGGATTCATGCTTTTCACCAACTCTGCACAAGCAGCCATTGTACCGCCGGTAGCAAGCAAATCATCGTGAATCAATACCACATCATCTTCGGTGATTGCGTCACTATGGAGTTCGATTGTATCGACGCCATATTCTTTGGCATACGACTTCTTGATAGTTACAGCCGGCAATTTACCCGGCTTACGAGCAGGCACAAATCCACAGCCAAATTTGTACGCAAGGATAGAACCTGTGATAAAACCACGAGATTCAACACCCACCACCTTTGTGATGCCCTTATCCTTGTAAATTTCTGCGATAGCATCGGCCATATCGTGCAAAGCCACTCCATCTTTGATGAGGGTTGTCAAATCCTTAAATACAACACCCTTTGACGGAAAATCCACGATGTCACGGATCTTCAATTTCAATTCTTCTACTGTCATATTATCTGTAATTTAATTATGATCGTTTTATGTTCCACGTGGAACAATTCTTTGTTAACCTCTTTATTTATCGCAACTTACGAAATTCTATCTTCCGAGCAGCATTAGCAAGATGTTGATATCCGCAGGAGATATGCCAGGTATACGCGATGCCTGAGCGATAGTCATTGGACGTATCTTAGCGAGCTTCTGGCGCGCCTCTGTCGAAAGCGACAAGATTTGGTCATAGTCTATCTTATCTCCAAGAGGAAGATTCTCCAAGCGCTGTATCTTGTCGGCAAGCAATCGCTCACGTTCAATATAGCCGGAATACTTTATCAATATTTCAGCAGATTCGACGATTTCACTACGTCTCTCCTCTTCTATCGACATTATCTGTCGATCCAAAGCAGGTATCAATCGACGCAATTTTTCAAAGTCGAGTTGGGGACGAAGTATAAGATCATATAGACGCTGAGAGGCCTTCAATTCGACACAACCAAGAGCCGGAAGATGGGGGTTAATCTTATCAGCCTTCACCAAGAATCCGCGACAAAACTCAATCAATTCATCTCGCTGACGACGCTTATCGACCATGAGTTGATAGCGTTCTTCTGTCACCAAACCTATCTCATAACCACGAGGAGTGAGACGCATATCGGCATCATCTTGACGCAAGAGTATACGATATTCAGCGCGTGATGTAAACATACGATATGGCTCATCTACGCCCTTTGTAACGAGGTCATCTATGAGTACACCGATGTAGGCCTCATCACGTTTTAGCACAAAGTCAGGGAGATTTTTGACATAATTATGAGCGTTCACGCCGGCAATCAAACCCTGCCCTGCCGCCTCTTCATAGCCTGTCGTACCATTGACTTGACCGGCAAAAAAGAGTCCGTCGACGAGCTTTGTCTGCAATGTGTGACGAAGTTGCGTCGGGTCGAAATAGTCATACTCAATGGCATATCCGGGACGATAAAAGTGTACATCCTTGAGTGCTTCCACTTGCTTGAGAGCATCGATTTGGACATCCCAAGGAAGCGATGAAGAGAAGCCGTTGATGTAGTATTCCTCTGTCGTTTCGCCCTCCGGTTCGAGGAATAGTTGATGACTATCCTTATCAGCAAAGGTCACAATTTTGGTCTCAATACTTGGACAATAACGAGGTCCTATACTCTGGATTTGACCATTATATAAAGGTGAACGATCAAGATTATCGTGAAGTCGACGATGCACATCGGGGTTGGTATGAACAATCCAACACTCACGAGGCATCAGCGTTCTACCCTCTTTAGGAAGGAACGAAAACTTGTGAAAATCGCGCGCAACACTGACATTTCCATCAGCATCAGTCGATACTATATCATCGCCAGACTGAGCCTGTGCAAGCGAGAAATTGACCGTGCGACCATCTATGCGCGCAGGCGTACCTGTCTTCATGCGCTGAGTCTCAAATCCGATAGCTTTGAGTTGCTCAGTCAAGCCGTAAGAAGCCGGTTCGGAGATACGACCACCGGGTATCTGAGTCTCTCCGAAATGCAGCAATCCATTGAGAAAAGTGCCTGCAGTCAAAACTACAGATTTAGCCTTGAATGTGAGCCCTAAAAGCGTTTTGACACCTGTTACAACAGGTCTTCCATTCTCCGATTTTTGGTCAAACACAAACTCTATAGCAGTATCTTGGAAGATATAAAGACCGGGCGTTGCGTCGAGAATTTTTCGCCATTCATCGATGAAACGTGTGCGATCGGACTGCGCACGAGGGCTCCACATAGCAGGTCCTTTTGAGCGATTAAGCATACGGAATTGCACAGCCGTTCGGTCAGTCACGATACCCATCTGACCACCCAAAGCATCGACCTCTCGCACTATCTGACCCTTGGCAATACCCCCCACAGCGGGGTTGCACGACATCTGCGCAATGCGGTTCATATCAGATGTAATCAGGAGCGTTTCAGAACCCAAACGAGCCGCTGCAGCCGCTGCTTCGCATCCTGCATGTCCCGCTCCAATCACTATCACATCATATTCAAATCTCATGATTCAGATTGTTTTAAGCGTTGAAAAATAGACAGAGCATCATCCTCATGAGCCTCCATTATCTCGCGTTCACCCTCCCCTTTGTCGTCTATGCCGCAAAGGTGGAGCACACCATGAATTATCACGCGATGCAACTCCTGGTCGTATGCCATGCCAAGCATCTCAGCGTTCGAAGCAACTGTGTCGAGAGAAATCAACATATCGCCCGAAATACGGTTGCGACGGGTGTAGTCGAATGTGATGATGTCGGTGTAGAAGTCATGTTGCAAAAATTGACGATTGACCTCGATGATGTGTGGATCGTCACAAAAGCAGTAGGTCAGAGGTCCGACCGTCTTTCCATGACGAGCTGCAACCTCACCAATCCATGTCCTTACCAACTCAACATCAATCTGAGGCATCTCCACGTTTTGAATCTGAAATTCTATCATTTATTTTTTTGTTTAATACTTAACCTACAAAAATACTAATTTTTTGCCTAACATCGGTCATCAAACGCCAAAAAAATTATTGACACCAATTTTCGACCGATTAGTCCAATTTTCAGATTTTTTAGACACAAAATCCACACCAACATTCAAAACATAGTATTCTCCTGATTATCAATTGCTTAGACGGCTTTTTACGAAATCTCAACTCGCTGAGATTTGAAAATTTGTCACTTTTCGATACTTTGGTCAGCATTTTTGGGATTTAAACGAGTTGTTTTTGACAAGTTTCAAGTCTCGCTTCGAGCAATATGTCAAATCTTACATCGAAGGCATTTTTTGTGCACAAGCGAGTTAACGACGCGATAGACATTGGCTCTTGGAAATTTTTAAGAGTTGACAATTTCACGATGAGTAAAGATTTTTGGAGAAGCATAAACCAAATTTGAAAACAAATGATTATATTTGCAGTTCATATTAATCGTAAATGCCTGACCGAATGAGTGAGATGAAATTTCCTGTAGGAATACAACAGTTTGAAAAGATTAGACAAGGAGGGTATGTCTATATCGACAAGACCAAATATATTTATGACCTTGTCGACCGTGGTTGCTACTATTTCTTGAGTCGTCCGAGACGATTCGGAAAGTCTTTGCTCATGTCGACCATCGAGGCTTACCTCAGTGGTCGCAAGGACTTGTTTGAGGGTCTTGCTCTTGAGAAATTGGAGACGGAGTGGACACAATACCCTATCCTTCATCTTGACCTCAATTCACAAAAATATGACACTCCGGAAGCCTTGACCGAAGTACTTGACGAAACACTTACGAAGTGGGAGACTGTCTATGGCAGTAATGATGCAGAGATTGGTCTTGGCAGACGTTTCGGCGGGGTGATGCAACGCGCATACGAAAAGACAGGTCGACAAGTGGTTGTGCTCATTGACGAGTATGACAAACCATTGCTTCAGGCATATGGTAACGATGACCTTCTCAACGATTATAGAGGCACATTGAAAGCCTTTTACGGCAACCTCAAGAGCTGCGATAAGTACATCAAATTTGCTCTCCTTACAGGCGTCACAAAATTCGGCAAAGTCAGCGTCTTCTCCGACCTCAACAATCTAATGGATATTTCCATGGACCTTCGCTATGCCCCAATCTGCGGTATCACCGAAGGCGAGTTGCATGACTATTTCGACAACGAAATTCAGCTACTTGCCGAGGCTCAAAAAATGACTGTCGAGGAAACTTATGCCAAGCTGAAAGAAGATTTCGACGGCTATCACTTCCATGAAGATGCCGAAGGTATGTACAATCCTTTCAGCATTCTCAATACGCTGGCAAAGAGGCAATTCCGCGACTATTGGTTTGAAACCGGAACACCTACCCTATTGGTCGACATGCTTCGTAACTGTGATTACGATCTTGCTGCTTTGACAAGCGAAGAGGTCACTACAGATGTACTTGATTGCATCTTCGACAACGACAATCCTCTGCCGGTCATTTTCCAAAGTGGATACCTCACGATTAAGAGCTACGACAAAGAATTTAACACCTTCACTCTTTGTTACCCAAATCGAGAAGTGAAGGAGGGTTTTATACGCTTCTTATTACCTTATTACACGCAAAACAAACGCCACAACACATTCGACTTGCGAAGATTTGTGCAAGACTTGCGAGGTGGTCGAGTAGAGGAGTTCATGACACGACTGCAGTCGCTTTTTGCAGACACACCATACCTCTTGGTGCATGGCGGTGATCGCGAGCGTCACTACCATAACGTGATATACCTACTCACCCGACTTATGGGCTTCTATGTCAAGGCAGAATATCAGACTGCAGCAGGTCGCATCGATATGGTGCTCGAGACCTCTGACTATATCTATGTCATGGAGTTCAAACTCAATGGCTCTGCCGAAGAAGCACTGCAACAGATCAACGACAAAGGATATGCCCTGCCATTCCTTAGCAGTGGTAAAAAAGTGTTCAAAATCGGCATAAATTTCTCTGCCGAAACAAAGTCTATCGACCGTTGGGCGATAGAAGAATAAATTAGTAATCAGTCAATTAGATTTATATTATAATGAGCGAGATGAAATTTCCTGTAGGAATACAACAATTCGAAAAACTTCGACAAGGAGGGTATGTCTATATCGACAAGACCAAATATATTTATGACCTTGTCGACCGTGGTTGCTACTATTTCTTGAGTCGTCCGAGACGATTCGGAAAGTCTTTGCTCATGTCGACCATCGAGGCTTACCTCAGTGGCCGTAAGGACCTATTTGAAGGTCTTGCTCTTGAGAAATTGGAAACGGAGTGGACTCAGTACCCTATTCTTCATCTCGACCTCAATTCACAAAAATATGACACTCCGGAAGCCTTGACCGACATTCTGAATAATGCCGTGTCTCAATGGGAACAAACTTATGGCATCGTAGAGACCGAAAAGTCTCTTGGTATGCGTTTCGGCGGGGTGATGCAACGCGCTTACGAAAAGACTGGTCGACAAGTGGTTGTGCTCATTGACGAGTATGACAAACCATTGCTTCAGGCATATGGCAACGATGACCTTCTCGACGACTATAGAGGCACTCTGAAGGCATTTTATGGCAACCTCAAGAGCTGCGATAAGTACATTAAATTTGCTCTCCTTACAGGCGTCACCAAATTCGGCAAAGTCAGCGTCTTCTCTGACCTCAACAATCTGGAAGACATCTCGATGCTAAAAAACTACACCGGTATTTGTGGCATTACAAACGACGAGTTGCATCAGTATTTTGACCTGCAAATTGAGGAGCTCGCACAAGATAACGGAATGACTAAAGAGGAAGCCTACGATAAACTCCGAGAAGACTATGACGGCTATCATTTCTGTCAGAATTCGGAAGGGATCTACAATCCGTTCAGCGTCCTTAATACTCTTAAAAACAGGCAATTCCGCGACTATTGGTTTGAAACCGGAACACCTACCCTATTGGTCGACATGCTTCGTAACTGTGACTACGATCTTGCTGCTTTGACAAGCGAAGAGGTGACTACAGATGTACTCGATTGCATATTCGACAACGACAATCCTCTGCCGGTGATTTTCCAAAGTGGATACCTCACGATTAAGAGCTACGACAAAGAATTTAACACCTTCACTCTTTGTTACCCAAATCGAGAAGTGAAGGAGGGTTTTATACGATTCTTATTGCCATATTACACGCAAAACAAACGCCACAACACATTCGACTTGCGCAGATTTGTGCAAGACTTGCGAGGTGGTCGAGTAGAGGAGTTCATGACACGCTTGCAGTCGCTTTTTGCCGACACTCCTTACCTCTTGGTGCATGGTGGCGATCGCGAGCGTCACTACCATAACGTGATATACCTACTCACCCGACTTATGGGCTTCTATGTCAAGGCAGAATATCAGACTGCAGCAGGTCGCATCGATATGGTGCTCGAGACCTATGACTATGTCTATGTTATGGAGTTCAAACTCGATGGCACTGCCGAAGATGCATTACAACAAATCAACGACAAAGGATATGCCTTGCCATTCCTCAGCAGTGACAAAAAAGTGTACAAAATCGGCGTGAATTTCTCTGCCGAAACAAAGTCTATCGACCGCTGGGCGATAGAAGAATAACCACCAAGTATTCAACTAATTACAATCACTTAACTCTCAAATACAAAACAGATAAGAAAATCGAATATCAACTATAATGAATAAATTTCTCAGACATTTTTTGACATCGTGTGCATGTGCCACGCTTGTAGCAAGTTGTGCTTCAGGGAGCAAAGATGGCGCAGACAGCAACCAAGCAAATGATGCTTCTGTTGACTCAACGGCATGCGTAATGACAACCGATGAGCCAATCATTATGGCGTATCCCGACACAATGCTAAGTTCGGTCAAGCAAGTCGACTTTCGCGTTGACACCTTTCTGAACGATATCTCAGGCAGTCTGCTACAACTCACCGACTACTATGAAAAGTCACCAGGCATTTTGACCTTTAGAGGAGCACCGACGCGAAATATGCCATTCAGCGGGAGAGTGAAGGGCACACCATCAAAAGTCAACGTGGAATGGGTGTTCAAGACAGACGTTGATACCACTCGCACCGACTACGGAGTCTGGGGTGGCGGCACCGGATGGACCGGCCAACCCTTGCTTGCCGAGTGGGACAACGAGCAACTAAATCACATTCGCACATCGGCTTCAGAATATGTGACCGACCACCTTTCAAATCGCGAAATAATCGTCGGATCACTTTGTGGTAAAGTCTATTTTATCGACTACCTGACAGGCAAAGCATCTCGCAAATCCTACAACGTCGGCAACCCCATCAAGGGCACAATGTCGCTCGACCCGACCTACTGTGGCAACCTCTATATTGGTCACGGAGTGCCTGCACGACAGCCATTCGGAGCACTTATCGTCAACCTCTTCGACCATCGTCGAGTCGACACATTTGGTCGCGACTCCAAGGCATGGAGAGGCTGGGGAGCCTATGACTCATCGCCTGTCAGAGTCGGTCAATTCATGTTCCGACCGGGCGAAAATGGCACTCTCTACAAGCTATGGACCAATGGCGACACAGTGCGTCTGCACTCCACACTTCGTTATCGCATCAATGGCGCTGCACCCGGATTCGAATCCTCTATGGCAGTCAGTCGCAACTATGGCTATCTCTCAGATAATCACGGCAATATCGTAGCTGTAAACCTCGAGACAATGCGTCCTGTATGGCACTACCGCAACCATGACGACACCGACGCAACCATCGTTGTAGAAGAAGAAAACGGCACCCCATTCATCTATACCGGTTGTGAAATCGACAAGCAAGGCGACAATGGTTTCTGCTACTTTGTCAAACTCAACGGACTGACCGGAGAAGTCGTGTGGGAGCAAAAAATCGAAGGTCGCAAAGCAGAACTTGGCAAGACCACCGAAGGGGGCATGTTTGCCACTCCACTCATTGGTCACGGCGATTGCGAAGGACTCATATTCAGCAATATCAGCCCAATGCAACCGGACAACTGGTGCAACCTCATCGCATTTGACAAAGCGACCGGCGAAATACGCTATCGCACACCTTTGAAATTCTATTCATGGTCATCACCGGTGGCATTCTACAACGAAAAGTCAGAGATGTTTATCGTCACCGGCGACACCTATGGCAACATCTACATCATCAGCGGTAAGGACGGTAAAGTGCTACATCGCTCACAAATCGGCAATAACTTTGAGTCATCACCTATCGCAGTCGACAGCTGCATAATCGTGGGCTCACGAGGTCAAGAAATTTACAAACTATCAATCCAATGAAAATCAAGACATTAGCAACGCTTCTCTTTATAGCATTCGCCTGTTCAATCGCAAGCGAAGCCAAAATCACAGCCATGCGTGGCAAAGTAAAAAATGGCTATAACTTCTGGCTATATGAGCCGGACAAAAAAGCCACAAAAGTCAAAGCAGAGACCGACACTGTGGCTCCATGCGACAGTTTAACTCAAGCAAAGAGCGACACCATCTGTTCACAGTCGTGCGACACCTCAATCGTAAATGCTTGCGACAGCATAGTTAAAGCGACAAACGACACCACCGTCATCATGCCATCTGATAAGAAACCGCTCATCATATTCCTTCATGGTCAAAGTCTCTGTGGCACCAACCTCGACCGCGTGATGAGTTATGGCACAATGGCGGCGATTAAAGGTGGTCGAGACCTTGATGCATATGTCGTCGCACCACAAAACCCGGGCGGAGCGTGGAAACCATCGAAAGTAGCCGACATTATGGATTGGGCCATCAACAACTGTCCGATCGACACCACTCGCATCTATGTGCTCGGCATGAGCCTCGGAGGCTACGGCACTATCGACTTCGTAGCTACCTATCCTCAACACGTGGCTGCTGCCATGGCACTTTGTGGCGGAGGGTCAGTAAAGGATTATAGCGGTCTCAACAGTGTTCCTTTGTGGATTATCCATGGCACAGCCGACCGTGCCGTGGGAGTAGGGGAGTCACGCAAAGTGGTCAACGCAATGAAAAAAGCCGGAGAGACACCTCTGCTGCGCTACGACGAATGGGCGGGTGTCAACCATGGCCGTCTCGCTCGTATGTTCTATATCCCGGAGACCTACGAATGGCTCCTACGCCACTCACTGCTCGATGCTCCTCGTCAAGTCGACAAAGAGATTGTAATCACCAACCAAACTCTCAACAACGCCTACAAGGGGCTCAAACTCTCCTCTTCAAAGAAGAAATCATCGAAGAAAAAATCTGCAAAGCGTAAATCCTCCAAACGCAAAAAGAGTAGCAAGAAACGCTAACCTTCCATATCGGCACCGATCCTCCATCGATGCCGATTATTTTTTTGTGAGGAAGCTATCGCAACACCTTGACAACAAGGATTGCAATTCGGCATAGTTATTGGTGATTTTTATGCAAATAGGGGAATGGGACGTGTAACGAGAAAAATGGACCGATAACAGCTTAATACTACCAATGAAGATCATAAAATACGTCTCAATGAGTATGCTCTAAGATGCGACTGTGCAAGCAAACTGCTCGGTGCTTCATCAGATTGATACAAAGCGCAATAACTCTCGCCATAGAACGCTCCATCAAGACATCGACCGGCATACAATCACGACTATTCATAAAACGGATAAGGCTCACTGCATCGCTATCAGATTTGATACTTTGCGATTTCTATAAATAATATTATTACTATAAATGCTATTCATTTTTTAGACACTTACAGGGAGACGAAAATCTCCGGAAGAAGACTGCGAAAAGTGCAAATGTCAATAGAAAATTAACAATTCCAAATGATAGAAATAGCTCCATTGCCTAATCCTTGAGGGCAACAATTGGTGCTAAAATACTAAATAAAAGAGGCTTGTTGATAAGTTTTTTTATGACAAGACGAAAAAATTACAGTTTTGATATGTAAATTCTTTGCGAAATTTCTTAACTTTACACCGAAATTGAGGAATGCGCAAAAACTATAGTTGAGAACAATGGAAAAACCGGTTTATCACATACCTGCGATGTTGCAGGAATGCATTGACGGACTGCAGATTAGCCCGTCGGGAACATATGTCGACGTCACCTTCGGAGGTGGTGGTCACTCTCGTGCTATCGTAAAGCAGCTCGGAGAGGGTGGAAGACTCTTCTCATTCGACCAAGATCTCGATGCCTATGCTAATCGCATAGAGGATCCGAGATTTACATTTGTACACAGCAATTTCCGTTACCTGACCAATTTCATGCGCTTCCACAAGGTCGACAAAGTCGATGGCATACTTGGCGACTTGGGTGTATCGTTTCACCACTTCGACGAAGCGGAACGAGGATTTTCATTCCGTGCAGATGCTCCGCTTGACATGCGTATGAACCGCTCTGCACGCGTCGACGCCGCACAAGTGGTCAACACCTACACCGAAGAGCAATTGCTACGCATCATGGCCGACTATGGCGACATGCGCCGTCCGATGCCAATCGTCAGAGCCATCCTCAAGGCTCGCGAAAACAAGCCTGTGACGACTACCGGTCAATTGCTCGATGTGATCCGACCACTCATCAACCCCAAGCAAGAGAAAAAAGAGCTCGCTCAGATATTCCAAGCCCTCCGCATTGAGGTTAACGGCGAAATGGATGCACTCAAGCGATTTCTTGAGTCGACACTTGAAGTGCTCCGCCCGGGCGGACGACTCGTCGTACTCACCTACCACTCACTTGAAGACCGAATGGTCAAAAACTTCATCAAGACAGGCAACACCGAAGGCATCGTCGACAAAGACTTCTTCGGCAAAGTCAACACTCCGTGGCGTCAAATCACCAAGGGCGCAGTCGCTCCGTCACAGGAAGAAATCGATCGCAACCCTCGCTCAAGAAGTGCAAAACTACGTGTTGCCGAACTGATTGTCAACGAATAAATCAAACTCAAAACATAACTGACAGACATGGCAAAAAAGACAACAACCAAAAAGAAGACCAACTCAATCGCCACCAGCATTGTGCAAGGGCGCGGTGTGCCGTTGGAGTTCTTCAAAAAGAATGCTTGGCTACTGATTATTACGCTGATTTCCGTAATCGGTCTTATCGGCATGCGCTATAGCACGCAGTCGAAGATGGAAGAAATCAACCGACTTAACACAGAACTAAAGCGTGCAGAGAGCTACAAATTGCATCAGAAATCACTCTACATGAGTCTTATCCGCGAGACGGAGATGCGACGCATGGTGAGCGAAAAAGGCTTAAACCTCTACTTTCAAGAGCAACCACCCTACGAAATCTACCGAAACACAAAAAATTAAACGACTATGAAAAAACCACACAAACTTTCAAGCAATCAAGCTCGCACCCTGTTGCGATTTGCAATTATAGTCGCTGCCTTGCTTCTGCTGTCGCTGCTTATCATCCTAAAAATGCTCGATACCACCATCTTCCGAGCAGACGAATGGCGAGCAGATGCAGAGAAAGCTTTGTCCGACACCACCATCATCAAGCCTGAACGTGGCAGCATCTTGGCTCACGACGGCTCTATCTTGGCATGCAACTTGGAGGTCTACGACATCTCCATCGACCTTCAACACCCCAAAATCAAACCAGCCAACAAAATCAACTGGGCTTCAGTCGACAGTCTTGCAGATTCGCTTGACTACTACTACCCTCGCCGCCCACAGTTTACACACCCCGATTCTGTGGCGAAATACTCATGGAAGCCGGCTTTGAGAGAGGCCATCAACAAAAGCCCCAAAGAACGCACTCGCGTCTTCCGTCTGCGTCGAAAAGCGCCTTTGGAGGACTATGAGCGTATCCGCAACTTCCCATTCTTCAAAGACATGAACGGCGGTATTCCGCTATACCGTGAGGCTAAAAACGTGCGATTGTACCCCTACGGCAAGATGGCAAAACGAAGCATCGGTCGCGTCAACGAAGTCGTAGTCAAACTTAGCCCAACCGACTCTGTAGGCGAAATCCACGGCTACTCGGGTCTGGAAAAATACCTCGACTCATTGCTTTACGGCAAGCCCGGCAAAGCGACAAAGATACCATTGACAGGAGGCTTTACCGACTGGGTTCACACGCCTGCTCAACGAGGCTACGACATACGCACCACTATCGACATCGACATTCAAGACATAGCCGAAGAGGAACTCATGAAGGTGTGTCAAGAATGCAACGCAGAGTGGGGCACAGTCATCGTCATGGAGGTTGCGACAGGTGAAATTCGCGCTATCTCCAACCTTGAACGCAGCAAAAAAGGCACCTACATCGAAGCACTCAACCGTGCCGTATTGCCTTACGAACCGGGCTCTGTAATGAAACCACTGTCGTTGATGATTGCCTTTGAAGACGGCTTGGTACGCTCAGTCCACGACAGAGTAGACTGCAGTCCGTTCCAACGCACATCCGACCCTCACGCTCCAAGCGTCAAAGACATGAAGCAAGTCATCGAGATGTCGTCCAACACCGGCATTGCTCGCGTCATCTTCCGTGGCTATCGAGAAGACCCCTCGAAATTCCACGACCGCTTGGCGTCAATCGGTTTCTTTGACCAAATGAACTCAGGTATTGCGGGCGAGCAAATCCCTCAGATTCGCAAACTCTTACCTCAAGACTCCAAAGGTCGCAACATCACAATGACAGCTCGTCACCTCGACTTGGCTCGTCAGGCTTATGGCTACAACACAGCCATTCCGCCACTCTACATGCTCTCTATCTACAACGCATTGGCCAATGACGGCAAATATGTGCGTCCTCACCTCGTCCACTCGCTCATCGACGAGAACGGCAACGACTCTGTGATACCTATCGACTACATCCGCGAAAGCATCTGCTCACCGGAGACAGCACGCAAGGTCAGAGAGTGTATCCGCGAAGTGGTGTGGGGCAAGCACGGCACAGCGCGATTGGTGCAAGACGACCGCGTCGAAATAGCCGGTAAGACCGGTACAGCATTCCCTGTCGAACCGGGTATCGGTTACAACAAAGCCAAGCGTCGCTACGCATTCGCAGGCTTCTTCCCTTACGACAAGCCACGCTATAGCTGCATGGCTCTGGTGCTTGCATCAGGCGGAACAAGTGCCAACCGCACATCTGGTCAAGTGGTCAAAAACATCGCTCTCAAGCTATACTCTCGCGGTATGCTCAACAATACAAGCAACTTCACTGACGAGCGCGACAACACCATGCCGACACTCTACGCTTCCGACAAGCACAACGTCGGCAAAGTCAAGAACGACCTTGGCGCACAGAGTGCCAAGCAGATGAAGGCCAACGGCAAGCACTCGACAGGCGTAATGCCCGACGTAAGAGGCTACGATGTCGCATCAGCCATCAACATCCTTGAACGAGCAGGACTTAGCGTCGTCGTCAAGGGTAAGGGCTATGTGCAGTCGCAGAGCGTCGCTCCGGGAGCAAGCGTTAAGAAAGGACAGAAAATCACATTAACACTAAATACATAGACAAAAATAATCGACTCACAATATGAAACAGAAACTATCACGCCTACTTGAAGAGATCAAAGTGCTCGAGGTGATTGGCAACATCGACAAGAACGTTGTCAGCCTCGAAAGTGATTCACGCAAAGCAGCCAAAGACGGCATCTTCGTCGCCGTAAAGGGTGTGACCACCGACGGACACAAATACATCCCTGTGGTGGTCAGCAACCATGTCGGTGCTGTGGTGTGTGAAGAGATGCCTTCAAGCCTTGAAAAGGGTGTCACTTATATACGCGTCAGCGACTCAGCTGAGGCTCTCGGTCTGCTCGCATCAGCATGGTATGACCATCCGTCGAAGAAGCTCAAACTCGTCGGCGTGACAGGCACCAACGGCAAGACCACCACTGCTACCCTACTCTACGAAATGGCCAAACTTGAAGGCTACAAGGCAGGGTTGCTCTCGACTGTGTGCAACTATATCCACGACCGCGCTATCCCGACGACTCACACCACTCCCGACCCGTTGACACTCAACTCATTGCTCAACGACATGGTGCTCGCCGGCTGCGACTATGCATTCATGGAAGTCAGCTCCCACTCTACAGAGCAAAAGCGCGTCGCAGGCTTGCATTTCGCAGGTGGCGTATTCTCCAACCTCACACGCGACCACCTCGACTACCACGGCACAGTCGACAACTATCTCAACGCCAAGAAGAAATTCTTCGATATGCTGCCTGACACAGCGTTTGCACTCGTCAATGCCGACGACAAAGCAGGCGCAGTAATGGTGCAAAACACTAAGGCAAAGAAATACACCTACTCACTTCGCACAGATGCCGACTTCAAGAGCAAAATTCTTGAAACCCGCCTCGATGGCACATCGATGATGATCAACGGCAGAGAGCTTGAAGTGCTATTCACCGGTAAATTCAACGCCTACAACCTCACAGCAGTCTATGGCGCTGCGATTTTGACAGGCTTTGACCCTGAAGAGGTGCTTGTCAACATGAGCCGTCTCATCCCTGTGGCAGGTCGATTCCAGACCATCCACTCCCCTGCCGGCTACACAGCCATCGTCGACTATGCTCACACTCCTGATGCTCTTGTCAACGTGCTTGACACAATCCGCGAAATCGTCGGTCCTGATGGCGAAATCATCACAGTCGTAGGCGCAGGTGGCAATCGCGACACAGGCAAACGCCCTATCATGGCTCAAGAAGCGGCTTGTCGCACCGATCGTCTCATCCTCACAAGCGACAACCCTCGTCACGAAAAGCCCGAGGCCATCATCGAGGAGATGAGAGCCGGACTCAGCGACATCGAGTTGCGCCGCACTCTCTGCATCACAGATCGTCGTGAGGCTATCCGCACAGCGTGTCAATTTGCAAAGAAAGGCACTGTGATTCTGGTCGCAGGCAAAGGACACGAGACCTACCAAGAAATCGAAGGAGTGCGTCATCACTTCGACGACAAGGAAGAAATACGCAAAGCGATGGAGATCTAATCCCTCGCCTCTACCCCATCTCCCATCGATTTTGTAACGTCTAAACCACAACAATTACAGCAATGTTATACGCCTTATTTCAAAACTTACAAGATATGGATTTGCCCGGCGCAGGGTTGATGAACTACATCACCTTCCGTGCCGGCACTACACTCGTGTTGTCGCTACTTATAGCACTCGTGTTTGGTCGTAAAATCATCGACCGCTTGCAACTCATGCAAGTCGGCGAAATCGTGCGCGACCTCGGCATCGAAGGGCAAATGCAGAAGAAGGGCACTCCGACCATGGGCGGCGTGATCATCATCATCTCGATATTGGTCCCATGCCTTCTGATCGGCAACCTTTCCAACATCTACATGATGCTCATGATTGTGACAACAGTCTGGATGGGGGCAATCGGCTTTCTCGACGACTGGCGCAAGCTCAAATACCGCAACAAAGAGGGTCTGAAAGGTAAATACAAAATCTCGGGACAGGTCGGTCTCGGTCTTATCGTCGGCATCACCATGTGGCTCAGCCCGACAATCGTGATGCGCGAAAACATAGAGGTGGAAAACACCGTCAACCACGAGATCGAAATCGTCCATAAAGCCAACGATGTGAAGAGTCCTCAGACGACAATACCATTTGTCAAAAACAACAACTTCAACTATCAGTGGCTCACATCATGGATGGACGGCGAAGCTGCTGAGACAGCCGGTTGGCTCGTCTTCATCTTCGTTGTGGTGCTGGTGGTGACAGCCACATCCAACGGTGCCAACCTCACCGATGGTCTTGACGGTCTGGCCGCCGGGACATCGGCCATTATCGGCGTAGCACTCGCCATAATGGCATACTTGGGAGGTAATATCATCTACTCATCCTACCTCAACATCATGTACATTCCGGGGTCGGAAGAGTTGGTGGTCTTTGCTGCGGCATTCATCGGGGCATTGGTCGGCTTCTTGTGGTACAACGCATTCCCGGCACAAGTCTTCATGGGCGACACAGGCAGTCTGACGCTCGGAGCTATATTGGCAGTCTTTGCCATTCTTATTCGCAAAGAGCTCCTCATCCCATTGCTATGCATGATATTCTTTATCGAAGACCTCTCAGTCATCCTTCAAGTCGCCTACTTCAAGCTGACCAAGCGTCGCTATGGCGAGGGTAAGCGCATCTTCAAGATGACACCGCTTCACCACCACTTCCAGAAGGCGGGCAACGCAGGCATCGACGCATTGATACAGTTTCCGATACGCCCTGTTCCGGAGTCAAAGATTGTGACTCGCTTCTGGATTGTCGGTATTCTCTTGGCTGTATTGACATTTGTAACACTTAAAATCAGATAATCACACACTCATTATATAACTCTATGGAGGCAACTAAAAGATTGGTAGTATTAGGTGGCGGCGAGTCAGGTGTCGGTGCTGCCGTATTGGGCAAAGTCAAAGGCATGGACGTGTTCCTATCAGATATGAGCATGATTGCCCCTAAATACAAGGAGATGCTCGACGAGCATCACATCGCTTGGGAAGAAGGGCAACACACCGAAGAACTGATACTTAATGCCGATGAGGTGGTCAAAAGTCCGGGCATACCGCCCACTACCCCACTGATGCTCAAAATCGCCGAGCGTGGCATCCCTGTAATCTCAGAGATTGAGTTTGGCGGTCGCTACACAGATGCAAAAATGGTCTGCATCACAGGCTCAAATGGCAAGACCACCACTACCCTTCTGATCTATCATATTCTCAAGAAAGCGGGCTTGAATGTCGGCTTGGCAGGCAATGTCGGACAGAGTCTTGCGCTCCAGGTGGCAACTACCCACCACGATGTTTATGTCATCGAATTATCAAGCTTCCAGCTCGAAAACATGTACGACTTCAAGGCCAATGTCGCTGTGATTATGAACATCACTCCCGACCATATGGACCGCTACGACTACAAGATGGAGAACTATGTCTCTGCCAAATTCCGTATCCTTCAAAACCAAACCAAGGAGGACTACTTCATCTATTGGCAGGGCGACCCTGTAATCGCAGCACAGATAGCACAACTTCATATCGAAGCACAGATGATGCCTTTCAATGAGGATAAACTATTTGACTCGGCAGCGTGGGTCGATGGCAAGATGGTGCACTACTCCACTCCGCAAGATGTGTGGGAAATACCACGCGACCAACTTGCAATCCAAGGCCTTCACAATCTCTACAACTCTATGGCAGCAGGTCTGTCGGCATCGCTTTTGGACATCAAGAACGAAAAGATTCGCGAAGCGTTGCAAGACTTTGAGGCTGTCGAACACCGATTGGAATTTGTGGCAGAAATCGAAGGCGTCAGATACATCAACGACTCAAAGGCTACCAATGTCAACTCCACATGGTATGCTTTGGAAAGCATGACCTCCCCTACCGTGCTCATTCTCGGCGGCAAGGACAAGGGCAACGACTACAGCGAAATCGAAGAACTCGTGAAGTCTCGCGTCAAGGCTATCGTCTGCATGGGTAAGGACAATAGCAAGTTGCTTGAGTTCTTTGGTGGCAAGGTGGCACAAATCGTCGACACTCACTCAGTCGAAGATGCAGTCAAGGCATGTCACGACATCGCGACAAAAGGCGACACCGTGTTGCTTTCGCCATGCTGCGCAAGCTTCGACCTCTTCAAGAGCTACGAAGACCGCGGTCGCCAATTCAAGCAACAAGTACTCAAACTTAAATAATAAACAACAACTCTTTTATCCACTATTAATTGACATGACTAAACTACCTACTGAAAACGACAAGATTGTCATCAACGAGACCATCGACGGAAAGCCTGTCGGTGACTCTGTGCGTGACAAGAAGTCGGAAAAAGCTGACGCCCCCACTAAGCCGAAAGCTGACCGCTTCATTTGGGGTACATACATCGGACTGCTGCTTATAGCAATCGTAGAGATTTTCAGCGCATCGGCCACTGAGGTCGATGGCAACAATGTCTATGGTCCGCTGATCCGTCACGGCATGTTTCTTGCCGTCGGATTTGTCATAGTGATTATGTTCCAAAACATTCACTACAAGTACTTTAAGAATTTGGCATGGATTGTCGCCATTGTGACAGTCATATTGCTCTTGTTTACACTATTCGGAGGTGCCACTATCAATGGCGCTCAACGAGCCATCAAGATAGCAGGCATCACCATTCAGCCACCCGAAATTGCCAAGTTGAGCATCGTGGTGATACTCTCAGCCATCCTTGCCAAGAATCAAAAGGTGGGAGGAGTGACCACACGAGGGGTGTGGCAATGTGCCATCGTGGTGCTTGTCTTCTGCGGATTGCTCGTCAGGAATGGTATGACCAACACGCTCTTGATATTCTGCATATCGCTGGCAATGTTTATTATCGGAGGTATGGAGCTACGCAAAGTGTTGTTTATCCTGGTCATATATGGCATTGCCGGCGGCGGATTCTTGTGGGTTCGCGATAAAATCGAAGAACTTAACGGCCCGGAAGAAACCGAGCTTGCTCACAACAACGAGACAATGACGGTCGGAGGTGAAGTCAATCGTGAAGCGACATGGAGCAATCGTATCAAGCGCTACATAGAAGGGGTGAATCCCGGAGACACTATCAATGACTACAATCGTCAAGCGATGTACTCCTGTTTTGCTCAAGCTCGTGGAGGCTTATTCGGCCACGGACCGGGCAACTCCAAAGAACGCTCTCGCCTACCACTGGCATTCTCCGACTATATATTCTCGATTGTGGTCGAAGATATCGGCATTGTCGGCAGCATCATATTGTTGTCGCTATATCTGGTGCTGATAGGTCGAGCCATGTACCTGGCAGGCAAATGTACGCGTGCATTCCCGGCGATATTGATTCTGGGGTGTGGCATGCTGATAGTGTTCCAGGCATTGGTACATATGGCCATCACCACAGGCGTGTTCCCTGTCTCGGGACAGCCGTTGCCGTTTATCTCCAAGGGGGGTACGTCGGTGCTGGTGATGAGTGCCGCCATCGGCATCATGCTCAGTGTCAGCAAATACGCCGCTACCAACAAAAACAAAGAGGATATCAAGATCGAATCCAAAGAATTGCCTAAAGATATGCAGGCTATCAACCCGACTCAATTCACTTATAACGATATAAAGAAATGACCCAGAGACGATATAAAATATTGATTAGCGGAGGTGGTACAGGAGGACATATCTTCCCTGCTCTCTCCATTGCCAACGCCATCAAGCGCAGAGTAGACGCCGACATACTCTTTGTCGGTGCGGAAAATCGTATGGAGATGGAGAAAGTGCCTGCTGCCGGCTATCCTATTGAGGGCTTGCCGGTCGCCGGTTTCAACCGCAAAAACCTCTTCAAGAACTTCGCTGTCATCATAAAGCTCATGAAGAGTATTCACAAGGCACGATCTATCATTCGCAATTTCAAGCCCGACATCGCCATCGGCGTCGGAGGTTATGCGAGTGGTCCGACACTCAAAGCAGCACAGAAGATGGGCGTTCCGACTTTGCTTCAAGAGCAGAACTCCTACGCCGGAGTGACCAACAAACTTTTGGCACAAAAGGCCCGCAAGATATGTGTCGCATATCCCGACATGGAACGTTTCTTCCCTGCCGACAAGATTGTGATGACAGGCAACCCGGTCAGAAAAGAGATACTCATCGACACTAAGACGGCCGAAGAGGCGCGCCGCTCGTTTGGCTTGCAACCCGACCTTCCTACGGTGCTCGTCGTAGGCGGCAGTCTGGGTGCTCGCACACTCAACGAGTCCTTGTGCGACCAACTACAGAAATTTGTCGACAACGGCGTGCAACTCATCTGGCAGACAGGCAAAAACTTCGGAGATAGGGGAGTGGTCGCTGCCAAAGGCAAGAAAGGTATCATCGTGACACAGTTCATCACCGACATGTCGGTGGCATACGCAGCAGCCTCGCTCGTGGTCTCTCGCGCCGGTGCAGGTTCTATCAGCGAACTCGAATTGCTCGGCAAGCCTTGTATCCTCGTGCCTTCGCCCAATGTGGCTGAAGACCACCAGACCAAAAATGCTCTCGCCTTGGCCAACAAGAATGCCGCTATCATGATAGCCGACAACGAGGCCCGTGAGAAACTTGTCGGCACAGTGCTCTCTACGGTCAAAGATGCCGACAGACTCAATCAGATGGCTCAAAATGTCAGACAATTGGCTCTCGAAAACAGCGACGAGAAGATTGTCGACCATGTGCTTGAAATCATTCACTCAAAACACTAATTAAGACTATGCAATATCGACACATATATTTCGTCGGAGCCGGCGGCATAGGAATGGCCAATCTGGTCAGATACTTCCTTGCCAACGACTATAGCGTAGCAGGCTACGACCGCACTGCGACCGACCTCACTCGCGCTCTTATCGATGAGGGGGCAAGCATCGTCTATGATGACGACGAAGCACTCATTCCCGAGGCGTTTCGCGATCCGTCGAAGACACTGGTGGTCTACACCCCTGCCATTCCCGACGACAATCGTATTCTGACCTACTTCCGTCAAAACAGTTTCGAAATCATAAAGCGTGCAGCCTTGTTGGGCAAAATCACGCTCCAAAGCGAGGGCATCTGCATCGCAGGCTCTCACGGCAAGACCACCACATCGTCGATGGTGGCCCACTTGCTACACTCGTCGCCAATCGGTTGTAACGCTTTTCTCGGTGGCATTCTTCGCAACTACGACAGCAATCTGCTCCTCAGCGAGACATCGCCTTACTCGGTGATCGAAGCTGATGAGTACGACCGCTCATTCCATCACCTCAGCCCTCACATCGCTGTGGTCACATCGACCGACCCCGACCACCTCGACATCTACGGCAACGAGGAGAACTACCTCGAAAGCTTCGCTCACTTCACCTCGCTCATCAAGCCGGGCGGATTTCTGCTGATGCACACAGGCCTCAAACTCCGTCCCAGAGTGGCAGAGGGGGTAGAGATTGCGACCTACAGCAGCGAAGGGGTAGGGGACTACCACGCCTCCAACATTCGTCACATCGACGGACACCTATACTTCGACTTCGTAGCTCCCGACTGTCGCATCTGCGACATTGAGCTCGGCGTGCCTATCGACATCAACATCGACAACGCCGTGGCAGCTATCGCCATTGCTCATCGCTTGGGCGTCGACGACCGGACTATCCGCAATGCCATGCAGTCATTCCTCGGCGCAAAACGCCGCTTCGAGATATGGCTCAGAGAGGAAGGTCCTGACGGCAAAGTGCTCATCGACGACTACGCACATAGCCCCAATGAAGTCAAGGCATCTATCGCATCGGTCAAGGCGCTCTATCCCGACCGCCGACTCTGCGTCGTGTTTCAACCACACCTCTACACACGCACTCGCGACTTCGCGCCGGGATTTGCCGAAGCACTGTCGACAGCCGACGATGTCATCCTCTGTGAAATCTATCCTGCCCGCGAATTACCCATCGAAGGTGTCACCTCCGAAATCATACTCAACGACATCAAAAACGCATCAAAGACACTTTGCATGCGAAAAGATTTGCTTGATTTGATAAAAGTTCGTAACTTTGACATCCTAATGACCCTTGGGGCTGCGGACATTAACGTTTTGCTTCCGGATATAAAAGCGATTTTGCAACAACTATAAACTGTCGGAAATGGTAAAGATTATCTGTAAATGGCTGATACTCTTGATATTGCTATCCTACATAGCAATCGCCTCCATATGGGCTATCGACAAGGCCTCGCAACGCACTATCGCCGACATCGCTATCGCCATCGAGAACAATTCCGAATACAACTTCGTCACCGTAGACGGCGTCAAAGAAAAACTCCAACGCATTGATGCTCAGATACTTTCAACTCCGGTAGCCGACCTCGATCTCGACAACATCGAGAACGCCCTATCCATTGACAACAGCTACGAAAAGGTCGAATGCTATATCTCATCTGACGACCGTCTCCACATCGATATCGTTCCGATGATACCCGAAGTCAGAGTCATCACCAACGACGGAAACAGCTACTACATCAACAAAGACGGCAAACGCATCGACGCCGGCAACGGTTTCTTTGTCGATGTGCCTGTGATATGCGGACAATTTGACGAAAATTTCAACGCCAAGTCATTGCTCCCTGTCACTCGCCACATCTCTGCCGACGAGACCATGTCGCGACTCATCACCATGGTCGAAGCCAAGTCAGCGACCGATATACTCCTCTACCCACGCGTCAAGGGACAGATCATCAATATCGGCGACACGACCGACCTCGCGACCAAGTTTGACAATCTCATGCTCTTCTACCACAATGTGCTCAAATACAAAGGCTGGGAAATGTATGACACCATCTCCGTCAAATTTAAGGACCAAGTCGTCGCAAGTCGTCGCAATAAGGCCCTCAAAGTGCACTCCACAGTCGTAGAAGATAGCACCGACCGCGAAGAAATGAGTCTCCAAGGCATCGAAGACTTGACGGTGGAAACCACCACAACCAACTCCTCTCAACCTCAACAACAACCAACCCACTAAGAAACATCATCATTAGCCACATCCCATAAAACCAGCTAACACAATATGACAACAGACAGATATATTGCAGCCATCGAAATCAGTAGCTCCAAGATTGTCGGAGCTATCGGTAAACTATCGGCCACAGGCGAGCTCAATGTCATCGCCCTCGAGAAAGACAAAATCGTCGAATATGTGCGCTACGGCATCATTCAGAATGTCGAAGAGGTCAACACTGCCCTCAGTCGCATCATCAACCGTCTCAACCAGAAGACCTGCCTCAACAAACGCCTCATCAAAGCCGTCTATGTAGGCATCTCAGGTCGTTCGCTTCGCAATATACCTTATGAAGTCAACCGCAACCTCCCTGAAGACACCGAAATTAACGAGCAAATCGTGTCGCAAATCAAGGAGGAAGTGCTGAGAGCCAATATCGACAGCTCGCTTGAGGTCATTCAAGCCGTCCCTCGCTCATATTTCATCGACAAGAGCGAGACAAAGTCGCCTATCGGCTCGATGGGCAACAATATCAGAGGATCGTTTGACATCATCGCTTGTCGCCAACAGATCCGCCGCAACTTGGCAAAAATGTTTCACGAGAAGACCAAAATCGAAATCAAGGACTATATCGTGACTCCGTTGGCTGTCGCCGACCTCGTGCTTAGCAACGAAGAGAAGCGTCTGGGATGTATGCTCGTCGATATGGGTGCTGAAGTCACCACCGTCTCTATCTATCGAAACGGCAACCTCAACTATCTCGCTACTCTGCCTCTGGGTTCTCGCAACATCACTCGCGACATCACCACTCTCAACGTGCTCGAAGAACGCGCCGAAGAGATTAAGACATCGTCGGGCAACGCCATCGCTGCAGAGACCGTATCGCCTCTGAATATCGGCGGCATCAAGCTCTCTGATGTGCAAAACCTTGTGGCGGCTCGCTCCGAAGAGATTGTGGCCAACATCATCAAGCAACTCACCTACGCTGAGCCTGATGGCAAGCAGTTGCCGGGTGGCGTAATCGCTGTCGGAGGTGGTTTCAAACTCAACGGCATGACTCAACTGCTCGAGCAGCAAAGTCTGCTCAAAGTGCGCCTCGGCAAAGTGCCTGAATACATCCGACTTGAAGACACCAACGCCTCTAAGATGGAGTACATTCAAGTCATCAGTCTTCTCCATGCCGCAAGCAAGCTCGACGACAACAACTGTCTCATCACCCCTGTGCAAGAAGAGCTTCCTGCCGAAACCGGCTATGTCGGCAACAACCCGCTACCTCCATCGACACCTGCGACTCCGGAAAAGCCTGTAGTCCCTAAAAAACCAAGCAGATTTAAGGACTTAGGTGCAAAAATTATCCAATTGATTACACGCGACGATGCCGATGACGATTTGATCAGTAAAGACAACAACAATTAGCCACTCACTAAATAGACATATAGAAATGGAAGAAAACCAAACGAATAATATGGGAAATATCTCTGACGCATCAGCATTTGCAGACGATCAATTCAACCTCCCTTCTCTTATCAAAGTAGTCGGAGTGGGTGGTGGTGGTTGTAACGCTGTCAACCATATGCACAACCAGAATGTCGACAACGTGACATTTGTGGTCTGCAACACCGATAAACAAGCCCTCGGCAACTCGAAGGTAGAAACCAAACTTCTCATCGGCAACACCGTAACCAAAGGTCTCGGTGCCGGTGACAAACCTGAACTCGGTAAGGCTGCCGCAGAGGCAAGCGAGGAAGAAATCCGCAACCTTTTCCAAGATGAGACCGAGATGGTCTTCATCACTGCCGGTATGGGTGGCGGTACAGGCACAGGTGCCGGCCCAGTGGTGGCTAAAGTGGCTAAAGAAGCCGGTATGCTCACCATCGGTATCGTCACCATCCCATTCTTCTTCGAAGGCGAGCCTAAGATTATCAAGGCACTCGAGGGTGCGGAAGAGATGCGCAAATATGTCGACTCGTTGCTCATCATCAACAACGAGCGTCTCACCGACATCTATCCCGACCTCGACTTCACCAACGCTTTCGCTAAGTCGGACGACACACTCTCCAACGCAGCGCGAAGCATCGCCGAAATCATCAATACTCAAGGCTATATCAACGTCGACTTCCAAGATGTGAAGACGACGCTCAAAGATAGTGGCACAGCTGTCATCTCGACCGGCTACGGCGAGGGCGAAGGCCGCGTCACAAAGTCCATCAACGACGCTCTCAACTCTCCATTGCTCCGCAATAGCGACATCCGTTCAAGCAAACGCCTCCTCTTCTATCTGCACTTCAACCCTAAGGCGCAACAATCATTCAAGATGGGCGAAATGAACGAAATCACACAGTTTGCCGCCAATCTCTCCAAGAATATCAAGATAAAGTGGGGTGCAACTTTCGACGAGTCGCTCGGCGAAAAGGTGAAGATGACTATCCTTGCTTCAGGCTTCGATGTGACCATCAGCGAAAACAAGGAGACTATCACATTCCCAAGCCATGCGACTTTCGACGACGAAGTAGTCGCTGAAGATGTGCGCCCTAAGAAGAACCACGATGAGCGTCAGCAAATGCTCAAGGAGGTCTACGGCACAGAGAAGGTGGTCAGCCACACTCAAAGCGTTGCCAACTCCAAATACATTGTGCTTCGTCCGTCGCAATACGACGACGACGAGGTCATCTCTGTGCTCGAGAAGACTCCGGCGTTCAATCGCGACCCTCGCATCCGCGAACTGATCGTCTCAGAAAAGACCGAACAAGTCGTTGCCAACGATCAGCAGGACACCACCGTTGCTGCGACACCTGCCGCTGCGACAATCGCTAAACCTGCTGCACCTTCCAACGACTCAGGCGTAGCTCCTATCATGTTCTAAACCTCAAGACCAATGAATATCGACAACGCAGAAATCACCGATCCGAAGCAGTTTATCGACGAGGATGCCGGCAATAACCCCTACATCATCAAAGTGATTGGTGTGGGCGGTGGTGGCTGTAATGCTGTCGAACGTCTTCATAGAGAAAATCTCGCCTCTCGTCAGACGCAATCTGCCGACAACGCGAGCCATAATTTCTCACTCGTGGCCTGCAACACCGACTACGATGTGCTACGCAATTGCAGCGTGCCCGAGAAACTATACATCGGCAAGAAAGGTCGCGGAGCCGGCAACAAGGTAGAGAAGGGTAGAGAGATAGCCGAAGAGTCCGCACAGGTCATCATCGACAACCTCAACGACCGCTCTGAAATGGTGTTTGTCACATCAGGACTGGGTGGTGGTACAGGCACCGGCGCTGCACCTGTCGTCGCTCGCTTGGCAAAAGAAGCAGGCAAACTCACTGTCGGCGTAGTCACACTGCCCTTCGAATTTGAAGGCAAACAGAAACGACAGATTGCCCTCAGTGCCGTCGAAGATATGCGCAAGAATGTCGACGCACTCATCGTCATCAATAATCAAAACCTCATCGAACACTACCAAAACGTCCAATTCGACGACGGAATGGACGAGCCCGACCGACCACTGGTCAACGCCGTCAAAAGCATCGCCGAAATCGTCTATGCCGATGGTGTGATAAACGTCGACTTCGAAGACATCAAGTCGGCCCTCGAAGATAGTAAGACAGCTATTATTTCGACAGGCTACGGCGAAGGCGAAAATCGCATCTCCAAAGCCATCGAGAATGCCATCAATTCTCCGATGCTTAGCGACTGCGACATCTCTTCGACCAAGAAGTTGGTGCTCTTCTTCTGGTATCCTAAATCAATGGGCATCGGAGAGCTTCAACAACTGTCGAAATTCACTCAAGGACTTTCCGACAACCTCTGGGTGAAATGGGGATACGGCAAGGACTCGACTCTCGGCGAGAAAGTCAAGGTGTCGATTCTGCTGACGGGATTCCGTTCGACGCTACCCTCCGACAACCCTCAAAGCAATACAGACGAGGCATCACAAAACACCGAAATCGTCGACAACCCTCGCAGAGTGCCGTCGTATATGATTCTCACCCCCGAGACAATGGATGACGACAAGGTGATCAATTCACTTGAGCAGCCACCTTGCATGCGTCACACTGCTGAAGAATCGACTGCAGAGACTGTAAATACCCCCGACGATGACAAGATAGCGACCGGTCGCACCGGCAATCGGACCATCATATTTTGACATCCGACAACCATATACACTAATCCATACGATAATAAACATAATAATACGATATAAAAGATGAACCAGATTTACCCAATGGTGGCAAAGACCTTCCAAGGCTTGGAAGATGTGCTGAGCGAAGAACTCATCGCGCTTGGTGCTCAAAACGTCGAGGCAGGTCTGAGAATGGTCACCTTCGAAGGCGACCTTGAAATGATGTACAAGGCCAATCTTTGCTGTCGCACAGCTCTGAGAATCCTAAAGCCTATCAGTAAATTCACTGCATCAAATTCTGATGAACTCTACGACATGGTGCGCGACTTCGAGTGGGACCAATTCCTCACTCCCGACAAGACGTTTGCCATCGACTCTACTGTCAACAGTAGCGAATTTACCCACTCTCGTTTTGTCACCTATCGTGTCAAAGATGGTATCGCCGACTATTTCAACGACAAGTATGGTCGTCGCCCATCGATTCGTCTAAATGGTGCCGACATCAACCTCAACGTCCACATCGCTGAAGACCGTGTCACTATCTCACTCGACTCAAGCGGCGAAAGCCTCAACAAGCGTGGCTATCGCGTCGCTCAGACCGAAGCACCTATCAACGAGGTGCTCGCTGCCGGCATCATCCTCAAGACCGGATGGAGAGGCGAGTCTGACTTTGTCGACCCGATGTGTGGCTCGGGCACATTCCTCATCGAAGCCGCTCTCATCGCTGCTAATATCAACCCCGGTATCTTCCGTCAGCACTATGCGTTCGAGACATGGCCGGACTTCAACAAAGAGTTGTTTGAAGAGCTCTACAACGACGACTCTCAAGAACGCGAATTTGCCCACAAAATCTATGGTGGCGACATCGCTCAGGCTGCCATCGCTGCTGCTCGCAAAAACATCAAGGCTGCAGGCGTGGAAAGCATGGTGGAACTCGAATGCAAACCATTCGACACATGGCAAAACCCTCCGGCTGATGGTATCCTCATCACCAATCCTCCTTACGATGTGCGCATCAACCCGACCGACATCGGAGGATTGTACGAATCCATCGGCGACACGCTCAAACAGCAGTTCAAGGGCTACCACGCATGGATTCTCGGCTACAAAGATGAGCACTTCAGAGAGATCGGTCTGAAGGCTTCTGTGAAGTTCCCTATCCTCAACGGCTCTTTGGAATGCGAATTGCGTGAGTATGTGCTATTCGACGGCAAATACAACGAGTTTAAGACTGCCGGCGGTAGCGTTCAAAACAAGACTTTCAATCGCGATGCCAAGCCTAAAGTGCGTCGCATGACCGACGAAGAGTGGGAGAGAGAGACTCGCAAGTTTGGCAACGATCGCCGTCCGTCCGACCGCCGTCGCGACGACAAGAAAGGTGGTCGTGACTTCAAGAAACCTTTCGGTAAGGACGACCGTAAGCCATTCCGCAAAGATGACCGCCGTCCATTCGACCGCGACCGTCGCAACGACGACCGCGAAGAAAAACGCGAATGGAAGAAGGACTCTCGCTCGGTGCATCAGTCTCGTAAAGACATCGAAATCACCAATAAGGGTCCAAAACTCCCTGCCGAGTCGACTACAGTCATAACCAAGGCTTTGATGCGCTCTCGCAAGTCTTGGAACAACAAAAACAAACCGATAGAAGAAAACAACGAAGATTAATCAACTATCCAACATCTCAAGAATATGAAAGATAAAATGAAAATATTGCTTTTAGGCAGTGGCGGTCGCGAATGCGCCATCGCTTGGAAGATCAGCCAGTCTCCTCGTCTTGAACACCTCTATGTCGCACCGGGCAACGCTGCTCAGTATGGCACCAATGTGGCTCTCAATCCGATGGATTTTGACGCCGTTAAGGAGTTTGTCGATGCCAACGCTATCGACATGATTGTCGTAGGTCCTGAAAACCCACTCGTTGAGGGCATCTACGACTACTTTGCCGACCACTCTGTCAAGGTGATCGGTCCTTCTAAAAAGGCTGCTCAACTCGAAGGCAGCAAGGAATTTGCCAAGGAATTTATGTTCCGTCACCACATTCCGACTGCACGCTTCATGAGCGTCACAGCCGAAACTCTCGAAGAAGGCTACCACTTCCTTGAGTCGCTCAACGCCCCTTATGTGCTTAAAGCCGATGGTCTCGCAGCCGGCAAGGGTGTAATCATTCTCGACTCTCTCGCCGACGCTAAGGACACACTCAGCGATATGCTCGAGGGTATGTTTGGCAACGCTTCGGCTACAGTGGTTATCGAAGAATTCCTCAGTGGCATCGAATGCTCTGTCTTCGTAATGACCGATGGCGAGGACTATAAACTCCTCCCGGTTGCCAAGGACTACAAGCGAGTAGGAGAGGGCGACACAGGTCTCAACACAGGCGGCATGGGCTCTGTATCTCCGGTGCCATTTGCCGACGACAAGTTCATGCAGAAGGTGGTCAACCACATCGTTGAGCCTACCCTCAAAGGTCTTAAAGAAGAAAACCTCGAATATCGTGGCTTTATCTTCCTCGGCCTCATCAATGTCGATGGTGATCCGATGGTGATCGAATACAACTGCCGTATGGGTGACCCTGAGACTGAAGTCGTTATGCCACGCCTCAAGAGCGACCTCGTCGACCTTCTCGAAGGTGTAGCCGACCAGACTTTGGGTTTGAAGAAAATCGAGTTTGACGAGCGTGCCGCTGTAGCTGTAATGCTCACATCTGCAGGCTATCCGGGCGACTACGAGAAAGGCAAGGTCATCACCGGTCTTGATGGCATCGGCGATGTACTCCCATTCCATGCAGGCACCAAGCTCGACGCTGAAGGTCGCGTATTGACCAACGGCGGTCGCGTCATCGCTCTCGTCGCTTACGGCGAAGACATTGCCGACGCTGCGGCTAAGGCCAAGGCTGCCACTGCATTGGTAGACTTCGAAGGTAAATACTTGCGCAACGATATCGCCAACGACCTCTTGCGTTAACACATATCCCTAAGCGACCTCACCGACTCAACGATGCGCACTTCAAGCTTCAACAATCGTCCCTATGCCGACAAGCCCGGCTATCTGGTGGCAGTCATATTGCTGCTGGTCTTTTCCATCATGGGCTACGGCTTTGAGCCGCCGGTCGCTTTGCAATCCGACTACGGCATCTGCTTCCCGTCAATCAATGGGTGGCAGATGCCTGTTTTCCTATCGTGGATGCTCAATTTCCTCACGCTTGGAATCTGCTCGGTAATCGCGCTATGGCTCAACAGCGTGTTTCGCTTTATCCACGACCACACGATGCTCTTCGCATCGATATTCCTCGTCCTGACAGGAGCCAACCCTTGGCTGACCTGTGGCTTCGGTTCGCCCGCTGCATTCACACTGGTGATGCTCATCGGCACAGCCATACTCTTTGCCCACCACGGCTCTCGCAACGCCTCGACAGGGCTTTTCTTGGCTTTCTCCACCTTTGCCATAGGCTCAATGTTTGAATACGCTTTTGCGCTGATGATACCCATCTACATCATCGCATCAATGTACATCGTCGAACTGCGCATCAAGCAACTCACAGCCATCATTCTCGGCATCATCTCTCCCTACTGGATAGCACTGGGATTTGGACTCATTGAGCCCTCCGACATCCGTATGCCCGACCTCAACAGCATCTTCTTTGCAGGGTTTATCGACCGAATTCCGCTATCGATAATGCTATCGGTCGCTCTCGCATCTCTATTGACGCTCATGATGGCGTTAAACAACGCGCTGAAGGTATTTGCTTCCAATAGTCAGACACGCGCCTACAACAGTATCTTCAACCTCGTAGCCGTGGCTCTCTTCTGGTATATGCTCTTCGACTTCTCCAATTTCACCACCTATCTGCCCCTATTCTTCTTGATGACAGGCATTCAAACCTCCCACTTCTTCAATATCACCCCGATACGCCACGCATCGCTCTTCATCGGATCAGCGTTGGCCATCGTTATCACCCTATTCTGCCTAAGCCTATATGCTTAACAAGCCCGTAATCCTTATCGAGGACAAGATACCCTTCATCAAGGGCCGTCTTGAAGCCTATGCCGACGTGCGCTACCTCGCTCCACAAGAATTCACACCGCAAGCCGTCAAAGACGCCGACGCGATGATTATACGCACCCGCACTCGCTGTGATGCACAACTTCTCAGCGACTCACGCGTGCGCTGCATAGCGACTGCCACCATAGGCACCGACCATATCGACATCGACTGGTGTCGTTCGCAAGGCATAGCAGTCTACAACGCTCCGGGCTGCAACGCTCCGGCTGTGGCACAATATGTCTGGGCATCACTGCTACACGCTCGCCTCGACCCCTCACATATGACCATAGGCATTATCGGATGTGGCAACGTAGGCTCTATCGTAGCCGAATGGGGTAGGGAACTCGGTGCTCGCGTCATCGTCTGCGACCCCCTTCGCAAAATCGCCGAGCCGTCATTTCCTCACACTCCACTTGAGCAACTATTGCCTCAATGCAACGTTGTGACCATCCACACACCCCTGACAAAGACAGGCCCTCACCCCACCTTCCACCTCCTCAATAAAGAGATGCTCAGCCTATGTTGCAACGACTGCATCATCATCAACGCTGCACGCGGACCCGTTGTCGACACCGAAGCACTCATCGAGCATTGCCACAACAGCTCCTGCTCCACCATCATCGACTGCTGGGAAGGTGAGCCCGACATCAACCTCGACCTCCTCGACCTCTCCGGCATAGCCACACCCCACATCGCCGGCTACTCACTCGAGGGCAAACAACGCGCCACACGCATGGCCATCGAAGCCACCATCGACCACCTCATCGAAGCCGGAATGCTGCCACCAACGGTCGAAATCGAAATCGACCTCTCCGACCTCCCGGGCGAATACGCTTCCTTCTCCGAAGATGACTACTTCCGATACAACCTCCCGGGCGATAAATCCCTGAAACTACGCCACGCTATCATGGCATCATACGACCCTCGCAATGACACCCGAGCCCTTCGCAACGCCCCCGCCGACTTCGAGCAACTCCGTGCCCGCTACGACTATCGCCGCGAGCCCCACCTCTGACTTATGGCGTTAGAAATGTCAAAAACTCCCGACTTATGGCGTTACAAATCCCGAAAATCCCCGACTTATGGCGTTAGGAACACAAAAAAAATTGTCAATCCTTACTTTAATCTACTGATATGCAACCACTTATGGTTTGGTCATCCTTTCAGGGTGACTCAAACACGATTGTTGCTATAATTACACCTGGCAAGCAATACCCCGAATAGGGGTAAAATCTCGATAACCGGTGGTAAACGAGCAAAGCGAATGCCACCACCGGAATGACAGCACATGTATAAACCTACCCCGATAGGGGTTGCACAAAAGTTGCATGGCAAACAAAAAGCAACCTTAAATTCATTGCCTCGCTACCCGCATCCGACTCCGTTAATATTCCGAGTTTGGGTGCAGACAAGAAGTTTCGTGCAGTGATGTTGGGGATATGAGAAAAAATGAGTAACTTTGCACACTCTTAACCAAGTGATTAAACTGAAAACTAACTAAATAACTATCAGCTACATGTTTGAAATAGTTGAAAAAAATGAATTGGCCAACAACATCTTTGAGATGAAAGTGCTCGCTCCACGCGTGGCTCAATCGGCATTGCCTGGCCAATTTATCATCGTTCGCACTGACGAGAAGGGCGAACGCATTCCGTTGACAATCTGTGACTATGACGCCCAAGCCGGAACTGTCACTATCGTTACTCAAATTGTCGGTATCTCTTCACAAAAGATTTGCGACCTCAATGTCGGCGACTGCTTCGCTGACTTCGCCGGTCCGTTGGGTCAACCATCTGAGATGGTCGAAGAAGACATCGAAGAATTGAAGAAGAAGAAATTCCTCTTCGTGGCAGGTGGTGTCGGCACTGCTCCTGTCTATCCACAAGTGAAATGGCTCCACGAGCGTGGCATCGAGGCTGATGTCATCATCGGTGCTAAGACCAAAGATCTCTTCACTTATGTTGAGCCTATGCGCAAGGTGGGCAATGTCTACCTCTGCACAGACGACGGCTCTGAAGGCTTCCACGGCATGGTGACAGGCTTGATGGAAGACCTCATCGTCAATCAAGGCAAGAAATACGATGTCTGCGTCATCATCGGCCCTATGATTATGATGAAATTTGCTGCTTTGACCACTAAGAAATACGACATTCCTACCATCGTGTCGCTCAACGCTTTGATGGTCGACGGCACAGGCATGTGTGGCGCTTGTCGTGTGACTGTCGGTGGCAAGACTTTGTTCACTTGCGTTGATGGTCCTGAATTTGACGGCCACCAAGTAGACTTCGACGAGGCTATGCGTCGCCAAGCAATGTATCGCGATAACAAGAAAACCAATCCGGAAACTCATAAATGTAACTGCCATGGCTAACAGAATCCCTCGTGTCCCTGTGCGCGAACAAGACCCTAAGGTGCGCGCTACAAATTTTGAAGAAGTATGCTACGGCTACAACGACCAGGAGGCTGCTCTCGAAGCATCTCGCTGTCTCAACTGTAAGAATCCACGCTGCGTGCAAGCTTGCCCGGTGTCAATCAATATCCCTGAGTTTATCAAACACGTCACTGAAGGCAATCTCCAACAGGCAGCCGACACTATCGCGGTCGACAGCTCGTTGCCAAGTGTCTGCGGTCGTGTATGTCCTCAAGAAAGCCAATGCGAAGGCTCTTGCGTGCTCGGCATCAAGGGCGAAGCCGTGGCTATCGGTAAACTCGAACGCTACGTAGGCGACTGGCGTATCGCTAACGCCGACTCACTCCCTAAGCCTGAAATCACTCCCAACGGCCACCGTGTCGCTGTCGTAGGTTCAGGTCCTTCAGGTCTCGCTTGTGCTTCCGACCTCGCTCGTCTCGGCTATGAGGTGAAAATCTTCGAAGCACTCCACAAAGTTGGCGGCGTACTCGTATATGGTATCCCTGAATTCCGCCTCCCTAAAGATGCTATCGTGGCTAAGGAAGTCGAAGCAGTGAAGCGTCTCGGCGTTGAGATTGAGACCGACGTAATCGTTGGTCGCACCATGACTATCGACGACCTCTTGGATCGCGACGGCTTCGACGCTGTATTCGTAGGCTCAGGCGCAGGTCTCCCTCGCTTCATGGGTATCCCGGGCGAAAACCTCAACGGCGTTTTCTCTGCCAACGAATTCCTTACTCGTGCCAACCTCATGAAGGCTTACGATGACGAATACGACACTCCTATCTATGCCGGCAAACGCGTAGTAGTAGTCGGCGGTGGCAACGTGGCTATGGACGCTGTGCGCACAGCTCAACGCCTCGGCGCTGAAGCCTACATCGTCTATCGTCGTAGCGAAGCTGAGCTCCCTGCTCGTGTCGAAGAAGTGCACCACGCTAAAGAAGAAGGCATCGTCTTCAAAATGCTCACCAACCCTACCGAAATCATCGGCAACGAAAAGGGCTGGGTAGAAGCTATCAGCTGTGTGGAAATGGAACTCGGCGAGCCTGATGAGTCAGGACGTCGTTCGCCTGTAGTCAAAGAGGGTAGCGATTTCCGCATCGACTGCGACGTGGTAATCATGGCTCTCGGCACATCGCCTAACCCATTGATCAAAGCGACTACAAAAGGCCTCGAAACCAACCGTCGTGGCTGCATCGTAGCCGACGAGATGGGCCAGACATCACGCCAAGGCGTATTCGCCGGTGGTGACGCTGTGACAGGTGCTGCGACAGTTATCCTCGCTATGGGTGCAGGTCGCAAAGCTGCCAAGGCTATCCACGAATACATTCAGTCAAAGTAATCGGGCATAGATTAAGCAATCACGCTCCGACGCAAATACTATCACAAGCGGCTGCCTATCCCAAGGCGGTCGCTTTTGTTTAATGTGTAATGTTTATGGTTTAGTGGGTATTGGCGGTCACTATTCCTCCTAAATACTTCATGGCCTTAAGCGGTGCGGGCTGTGGTGCGCGAGACGATGAGGATGGTCAGCTCGTAGAGGAGCATTATGGGGAGAGCGACGACACAAAGCGTCATGGCATCAGTGGTGGGCGTAATAATGGCCGCTACGATGAAGATGCCGACGATGGCATGGCGACGAAATCGACGCATCAGACCGGCATTGATAAAGCCAAGCTTGGCAAGCAACCACCCGACTACAGGCAACTCCGACATGAGTCCCATCATCAGCGTGAGCATCGTCAGTGTATCGATGTAAGACTCAAGTGAGATGAGGTTGGTGACATCGTTGCACACCTGATATGTACCCAAGAAACGAAACGTCAGCGGAAATATCAGAAAGTAGCATAACGCTACGCCAAACATAAACATCAAGTAGCCCGACACGATGACCCCGACAGCATAGCGTCGCTCAGCACTATAAAGTGCCGGCGAAACAAACCGGAATATCTCCACCAATATATAGGGCGAAGCGACCAGCAGTCCTACCCACAACGAGACCTGTAGATGCACCATAAACTGACGCGTCAACTCCGTATTAATCAGCGAAACAGCGAAGTCTGACGCATCGGCCGTGTGCCCCATAAGCACAGCGATTTGGTCGAAAAGCCGATAGGTCGGAAACGATGTGTCGCGAGGAGCAAAGATGATGGCAAACACTTCATCCTTGAAACAAAACGCAACAAGCATAAAGACCACTGCCACGATGCAAATGCGCATCAGCGTGGAGCGCAACACATCGAGGTGGTCCCAAAACGATAGATTGTCCGACGGGTGGCTCATTTCTTCTGCGAAGCGTCGTCAGAGTCTTTGTTGACCTCGTCGCCGATATCTTTCATACCCTCCTTGAATGAGCGTACACCTTTGCCGATGCCACGCATCAACTCCGGAATCTTGCGAGCGCCAAATAGCAGAAGTACGATGAATGCAATGATGAGCAACTCCTGCATTCCAAGTCCCAACAACCCTAAAATAGTGAGCAATATTGTCATAATTTAAACCTAATTTTCTTTTATCACCACAAAATTAGACAAAGCGACTCATTCTCGCAAGAAATCGACCCATCAATTTATGCCCCTAAAGCTACTTAGCCTCCCGAGAAATCCCAAAAGTCGCATTCACAGAGTGGGGGAGAGCGAGCGAAAGTTGGGGATATGAGAAAAAATGAGTAACTTTGCAGTCTAATTAAACTAAGAGAAAAATATGGCATTACAATGCGGCATAGTGGGTCTGCCTAACGTCGGCAAATCCACCCTTTTCAACTGTCTTAGCAACACTAAGGCACAGTCAGCTAATTTCCCATTCTGTACCATCGAGCCAAACGTGGGCGTAATCACAGTGCCAGATGAGCGACTCAACAAGCTTGTCGACATTGTCAATCCACGCAACGTAGTCCCTGCTACAGTCGAAATCGTAGACATCGCAGGCCTCGTGAAAGGTGCTTCCAAAGGTGAAGGTCTTGGCAACAAGTTCCTCGCCAACATCCGTGAGACCGACGCAATCCTCCACGTGCTACGCTGCTTCGACAACGACAACATCACTCACGTCGACGGCTCAGTCGATCCGGTACGTGACAAAGAGATTATCGACTACGAATTGCAATTCAAAGACCTCGAGACAGTAGAAGCACGCCTCGCACGCACTCTCAAACAAGCACAGACCGGCGGCGACAAAGTGGCTCGCCTTCAAGCCGATGTGCTCTTGGCCTACAAGGAAGCACTCCTCCAAGGCAAACCTGCTCGCTCAGTAGTGTTTGAAACAAAAGATGAGCAGAAATTCGCTCGCGAACTCTTCCTTCTCACCAACAAGCCTGTGCTCTATGTCTGCAACGTAGATGACGCATCAGCCGTGACAGGCAACAAATATGTAGAGGCTGTGCGTGAGGCTATCAAGGACGAGAACGCCGAACTCATGATTGTAGCAGCTCAGACCGAAAGCGAAATCGCTGAACTCGAGACCTACGAAGAACGCCAAGAATTCCTCCAAGAAATCGGCCTTCAAGAGTCGGGCGTGGCTCGCCTCATTCGCGCAGCTTACGCATTGCTCAACCTCCAGACCTACTTCACAGCAGGCGAAGTCGAAGTACGCGCATGGACATTCATGAAAGGCTCTAAAGCACCTCAATGCGCCGGAATCATTCACACCGACTTCGAAAAAGGCTTCATTCGCGCTGAAGTCATCAAATACGACGACTTCGTAAACCTCGGTGGCGAATCAGCAGTCAAAGAAGCCGGCAAAATGGGCGTAGAAGGCAAAGAATACGTCGTACAAGATGGCGACATCATGCACTTCCGCTTCAACGTCTAAACAAGCAAAACATCTCAACCACAGACAACAATAGGAGAGAGGTCGACATCGGTCGGCTTCTCTCTTCTCAAAAATAAATCCCCACAAAGTAGCATAAACGCCGTTAGACCCCCAAAAAAGCATCAGAGACATGGAAAAGAGAAAGAAAAACATTGTGGAATTGACACGCGTCACCATGGACGACTATCGCAAAGAGCGCAAACTACCCCTCAAAATAGTCGTCGACTCCGTCAGATCGATGAACAATATAGGCTCGATATTTCGCACATCTGATGCCTTCCTCATCGACGAAATCATCCTCTGCGGCATATCATCGACACCGCCCCACCCCGAAATCCACAAGACAGCCCTCGGAGCCGAAGACTCCGTCGCATGGCGCTACGCCGAGTCGGCAGTCGAAATAGTCAAAGAGCTGCGCTCACAAGGAGTGAAAGTCTGCTGCCTTGAGCAGACCCACAACAGCGTGCCGTTGCATCAATTCCGACCATCTCCCGATGAGGTCTATGCCATCGTCGTGGGCAACGAAGTAGAAGGTGTCGCGCAAGAAGTGGTCGACAACGCCGACACAGTGCTTGAGATACCACAATTCGGCACCAAACACTCCCTCAACGTAGCCGTATCAGCCGGCCTCGCCCTCTGGCACTTCCTCCAATCCCTCCACCTCCGACCATAAAATAAATCCATAACACATTATGAAAATAGAAGCAATCCTGCGATGCATCACCCTCGCCATCGCATTGACCATCAGCACAAACATCGTGAGCAACGTAGCAGCCACAGCGGCTACGCAGAGTAGTCGGACAATGGAAAACCCGGCTTTGGACAAAGTCTTTCGCGACGCTCTCGGCGAGTATCCATATGATGTAAAACTATTTGACAACCCCACCCTTCGCCAACGCCTGATACGCCTGCTCGGACAGCAACGCTACGATATGCTGGTCGAATACTTCCAAGTCGAAACTCCGATAGAATACGGCGATGGTGCGTACCACACATTCGGTTGCCAGGCCCACAACTGTGGCTTTACAGAATTTGAAATCCTTTATTATCCGGAAGATGACAACCTCTGCATACGCTATCGCATCGATGACAACGAATCCATCTTCATGGACAAATCGACCTACATATCCTGGCCCAACCAAACCCTCTAACACTCCCGACTCCATCTTCCCCTCCTCACAAATCTTCGCTACCCGGCCAATATTGAAGGTTTTTGGAAAACTTTTTAGGGAGTTGCTTTGTAGTATCATATATATTTTGTAATATTGCATTACATTTGTTTTAGTGTAATATTTGCATTTTTTAACCAATGAATGCAAGTCTTTTGCAGTGGTGAGATGCTAATTTTGCAGTGTGAAACGACGAGGTGCGCAACCCATGAATGGTCGAGACTCCTTATCGGCTTCCAAAACAATTATTTCTGAGCTGTGGCCGTGGCTGCGTGTGGTGAACATATGGTGTATCAATGCCGGTTGTCGTCAGTGCTCAGTGCTTTTAACTCTTAATTTTTTATACTTACAATGGCAAAGAAGAAATCAGCAGTGGCGGCAGGTGGCCGCATTGACAATAGCGATCAGAAGATGAAGGCTCTTCAGATGGCGATGGAACATATCGAGAAGGACTTCGGTAAGGGCTCTATCATGCGTTTAGGCGACGATTCGATAGAGGACGTGGAGGTGATCCCATCTGGCTCAATTGCGCTCGACCAGGCGCTTGGCGTGGGTGGCTATCCACGCGGCCGTATTATCGAAATCTACGGCGCTGAGTCATCGGGTAAGACTACGCTTGCAATCCATGCTATCGCTGAGGCTCAGAAGAATGGCGGCGTGGCTGCTATCATTGACGCTGAGCATGCTTTCGACCGTTTCTATGCTGAGCAACTCGGTGTAGATGTCAACAATCTCTGGATTGCTCAGCCTGATTGTGGCGAGCAGGCTCTCGACATCGCTGAGCAGCTTATCAATTCGGGTGCTATCGATATTATCGTCATCGACTCCGTAGCTGCGTTGACTCCTAAGACTGAGATTGAGGGCGAAATGGGCGACAAGAATGTCGGTCTGCATGCTCGCTTGATGTCGCAGGCAATGCGTAAGCTGACTGCTTCGATCTCACGCACTCGCACTACATGTATTTTCATCAATCAGATTCGCGAGAAGATTAGCGCAATGCCGTTTACCAATCCTGAGACTACGACCGGCGGTAACGCATTGAAGTTCTATTCTTCGGTGCGTCTTGAGATCCGTCCTTCCTCATTGATTAAGGAGGGTGAGAATGTGCTCGGACGCCTTGTGAAGGTGAAGGTGGTCAAGAATAAGGTGGCACCTCCGTTCCGTCGTGCCGAATTTGAAATCATGTTTGGCGAAGGTATTTCTCGCACCGGCGAAGTGCTTGATATGAGTGTCGAATTGGGCATCGTTAAGAAGTCAGGCTCATGGTTCTCTTACGACGGCACCAAGATTGCTCAAGGCCGTGATTCGGCTAAAGAAGTGCTTGCCGACAATCCTGAGTTGATGGAAGAATTGACAGAAAAGATTAAGGAGAAACTCAATGAGAAGCCTGAGGAGAAACCTCGCACTGCAGCGACTCCGTTCCTGCCTCGTGATGTCGAGTCTCGACGTGTGCCTGAGGAGGAAGAGTTTGACTCCATTGATGATGTCATAGAAGAAGAATAGTTTGGTTTCATAACTCATGTTATGAATGATTAAAAATAGACATGGAGATGCATCTGATGAGAATCAGGTGCATTTTCTTTTTAAGTGCCTAATAACGCGCTGACAGCCATGAATTCAAGAGTTCTACAGCAGTGCATCATAGCATTTCCTGACGCAATGGATTTGGGCTTATAGAAAAAAGAGAGAGGCTGTCTAACAAGTCCGTTAGTCGGCCTCTATTTTTGTTGTACTGCAAAAAACAACGAAAAAAATAAGGCTTTCATGCTGATTTTCAGCGCGAAAGCCTTTGTCATGTCATGGATTTTTAGTAAATTTGTGTT
>JAFYNZ010000062.1 GCA_017547845.1 Muribaculaceae bacterium | reverse complement strand
TCCCGAGTATTTATGTCCTCTGCTCTTGCTACCTCCACGAGCAGAATATTCCCACTCTGCTTCAGTAGGAAGACGGAATACCATACCACTCGGTCTACTATCTTTTGTCAGACTATTCAGTTTCTCTACAAACTTTTGACAATCATTCCATGATACATTATCCACCGGTAAATTATCACCCTTAAATTTAGATGGATTACTACCCATCACAGCCTGCCAAAGTTCTTGCGTCACTTCAGTCTTGCCTATCATGTAGTCGCTAAGCGTAACTTGGTGGGTTGGCAACTCGTCACTAAAAGCATCGCTACCTTGCTCCGAAGTCACTCCCATTGTAAATGTGCCACCCACAACCGACACCATATCAAACGATACGCCTTTGACAGTGTATGTCTTGTATTCAAACTCCGGCTCTGTCGGCTCGTCAGGGGTCTCCGGCTCTTCTCCCTCTGCAAGGGCAAGGCGCAGCCCTAAGTAGCTAACCCTATTGCTAGGAATGAAGTAGCCACGATTCGACACTCGGCAGCTCCCCATACTACTGTCCCATGTACCGCCACGGACCACGCGACTATTTCCATTCAATGGACCATTAGGGTTGGTCTGCGAATCACTGCTATAACTACCATACCAGTCGCTACACCATTCAAATACATTACCACTCATATCATAGAGTCCCAATTCGTTTGCAGACTTTGTGGCAACTATGTGTGTCTGCGATGATGAATTACCACTATACCATGCCACGATGCCAATGTCGTTGCTTCCCGAGTATTTGTAGCCTTTACTCTTGTTTCCCCCTCGAGCTGCATACTCCCATTCTGCCTCAGTAGGCAATTGGAAGACTAATCCTTTAGGACGAATGTCCTTAGTAGCGATATTTAGTTTTTCTATAAACTCCTGACAATCATCCCAAGAGACTTGCTCCACCGGCAAATTATCACCCTTAAAAGACGATGGATTGCTTCCCATAACGGTTTTCCACAACTCTTGCGTCACCTCAGTCTTTCCCATCATGTAGTCGCTAATCGTCACTTGATGCCTAGGTTTTTCGTCATCATAAGCACCGCTAACTTGCTCCAAAGTAGCCCCCATCGTGAATGTGCCACCCACAACCGATACCATATCAAATGACACTCCGTTGATAGTATATGTCTTGTATTCAAACTCCGGCTCAGTTGGTTCGTCCGGTATCTCCGGCTCTTCTCCCTCTGCAAGAGCAAGCCGCAACCCCAAGTCGCCGTCCCCAAGGTCAGGACTAATGAAGTCACGATCCGACACTCGGCAGTCCCATGCTTCTGGATTCCAACTGCCGCCACGGATCACGCGACTATTTCCATTCGATGGACCATTAGGGTTGGTCTGCGAATCACTGCTATAACTACCATACCAGTCGCTGCACCACTCATATACGTTGCCACTCATATCATAGAGTCCTAACTCATTTGGTGACTTAGTCGCAACAGTGTGTGTCTTTGATGATGAATTATCCCAGTACCACGCTACACTACCAATATCGTTGCTTCCTGAGTATTTATAGCCTTTAGAGTTTTGGCCACCTCGCGCAGCATATTCCCATTCAGCCTCAGTCGGAAGTTGAAAAACCATACCTTTAGGACGAACTCCCTTTGTCGCTATGTTAAGTCTCTCTATAAATTCTTGACAATCATCCCATGACACATTCTCTACAGGCAAATTATCACCCTTAAAAGACGATAGATTGCAGCCCATTACGGCCTGCCAAAGTTCTTGTGTCACCTCAGTCTCACCTATCATGTAGTCACTAAGCGTCACTTGATGCGCAGGTTTTTCATCACCTTCTGCATCGCCACCTTGCTCAAAGGTTGCCCCCATTATGAAAGAGCCTCCTTCTACAAATACCATGTCAAACGATACTCCATTTACTGTGAATTCCTGATTCTTAGCATTAGGCTCAATGTCAAAATATTCATCACATGACGATGCCATTAACGACACTACTATTGCAATTAGGCTGATATATATGTAATTAAGTTTTCTCATAACAAAAAACTTTTAAAATTCAAAACCTATACGAAGTTTAAGAGTACCGACATTGCCTGATCCATTATATACTTTGTCTTCATATTTGAAGTATAGCTCGGTAGACTGCATTTCATATCCGATGCTAAAAGATGCTCCAATTCGTTTTCCACCAATTCGCAATCCCACAGATGGATTAAAGTAGAATCCCTCAACATCGAGTAGCGAATACCCTGCTCGCACATCAACAAACGGAGTAAATTTACTACCATTTATCGGCAAAGAAGCTCTCACATCGGCAAATATTGGTACGTTAATAAGACTATAATTGTATAAATAATTTGCACCAACACCGGCACCTACAAACAAATATTTGTTGATTTCACAACCATGCACGGTAGATACACCTATCAAATCCTGAGGCACATCTCCGGCTGCTATGCCATATCCAAAATCAATAATACCTTTATATCTTGCCTTGCTATTGTCATCGCTGACAGCTACCTTGCTTTTCTCCGTAGCCTTCTGCGTGCGATTAGTCGATTGTGATAACACCTCAGTTTTGACAATCTGCTTACCATCTTGATGCAAGGACTCTTTGATGGTGGAGAGATTGTTTTCGGTAATAGTCACGTGCTTTGTCACATTGTTATAGCCATCCTTGCTGATTACGGCTTCATAATCGCCAATAAGCATTTTATTAATACTCAGAGGGGTATCGCCATAACTCTTGCCATTAATTGTCACATTAGCAAATATCGGCTCGGTGATAACATCAAGCGAGCCATAGATAGGTGTCGGCTCTATGGTAAGGTTTTGAGATTGCTTTGCCACCACCTCTATTTGACGAGTTACGCTACGATGGTTGGCAAGCGACACCTCGATGTCGTAGATACCTTCAACAAGTTCTTCACGACAGCTGCCTTTGCCCTTAACTTGACCGTTGATAGTAATTGTCGCTCCCGGCAGTGTATTAATAGTCACCTCTGCAAATCGAGCATCAAGAGTCGCTACTAATTCTGCCTGCTGACCATCAGCAATCTCTACCTCGCGAGAAAATGACACAAATCGCGGGGCTACGATATTAACTTTGTGACGTCCCGATGATAGACCTTCGATTGTACATGGAGTAGTAAAAGTGCGAGTATCATTTTCAACCGTCACCTTTGCTCCTGCCGGCGTGCTTACCACCTTCAGTGAACCAAATGCAGGACGCAACGATATGCTTTGCACCACACGCGGCTGGTCAATAACAGCCACGCCTACCTCGTCATGATAGAGTGTTTTCTTTATGCGATAATTATAAGAACCATACGGCAACTTTTTCTGCATCGGTGTAGTGCTTTCATAGTTTTCCACACCATTTTCTGTAATATATACATCAGCCCCTTGCGGATCGCTATCAATAACAAGGAAACCGGTCTCTACACGTTCTTCTTCGACAGTCACTACCACCTTGCCGGTTGTAAGCTCCATACGATAGCAAGTAGCCTCCTTAAGTGGCGATGGGAAATAATAGAAACCATCTTCGGAGTCCTTGAGCTGACCAAGCACAGGGTGCATAATCTTCAGCTTCATAGTCTTTGCCGGTAGATATATCCACCATTCCGATAATTCCGGCTTATGAATCGCTTTGGTCACACCAAGCAAACCGTTATCAAACGAAAAGTTACTCTCAGTAGTATAAATCTTTACCAACGCACACTTGTGACCATTTTGGTCCAATTCAGGGTAACTGACACGTGCGTCGAGGTCTTGCGTCAACTCTGTGAATGCCTTGACGCTGATGCCACTCTGTGCGCACGCCATCGATACGCAGCACAAAGCCACCAACAATACTATATATCTAATCTTATGCATATATCTTTCAAATCTGTTATTCTGCACTAAGTGCTAAGCGAAAGCCTAAGTTGATAAGTCTACTATCTGAACTGCTGTAGTAACGAAGTGAAACTCTACAGTGTCGAGAGTCATTACTCCAACATCCTCCACGGCGCACTCGATCAGAACCTGACGATGGGCCATTCGGGTTAGTCTGTGAGTCACTGTTATAACTACCATACCAGTCATAACACCATTCAAATACATTGCCACTCATGTCATAGAGTCCCAATTCATTAGGAGACTTAGATGCGACTGCATGCGTCTGTTTTGAGGAATTGCTTTCATACCAGGCAACACTGCCATTATCGTTGCTTCCTGAGTATTTATAACCTTTAGTATTTTGACCACCTCGTGCTGCATATTCCCACTCTGCTTCAGTAGGTAGTCGGAAATTGCGCCCTGTGAGCTGATTAAGTTTCTTTATGAACTCTTGACAATCATTCCACGACACCATCTCTACAGGCAACTGATTTCCAATAAAATTAGACGGGTTACTTCCCATTACGGCTTGCCACAATTCTTGAGTCACCTCAGTCTTACCTATCATATAGTCGCTCAATGTCACCTTGTGTGTAGGTTTTTCGTCACTATAAGCATCGCTAACTTGCTCTGAAGTCGCACCCATAGTAAAGGATCCTCCCCTAACCTCAACCATCTCAAACGACACTCCTTTGACATTTATAGTGCTTTTATTCGGAGTATATGGCTCATTTGGTTCTTCCGGAGTCTCCGGTTCTTCAGGAGTCTCTGGTTCTGCGTCATCAGCTAAAACAAGACGCAGACCAAGGTTTTTATATTTATAGCCAGAAAAGTAACAGTCTCGATATGAAACTCGATTGTGTCTCGAATAGTTGCTCCAACCGCCACCACGACTCACACGACCGGATCCTGACGATGGACCTTTAGGATTGGTCTGCGATTCACTACTATACTCGTGATACCAGTCCTTACACCATTCACAAACATTGCCACTCATGTCATAGAGTCCTAATTCGTTGGAGGACTTTGTAGCTACATCGTGGGTATTAGATGATGAATTTCCATTATACCATGCTACACCTTCAATATCGTTACTTCCCGAGAATTTATAGCCACGACTCTTATTGCCACCACGTGCCGCATACTCCCACTCTGCTTCGGTAGGAAGTCGGAAAGTCTGGCCTGTAAGAGAATTGAGTTTCTTAACAAACTCCTGACAGTCATCCCAAGTCACTTGCTCCACAGGCAACTTATTTCCTCTGAAATGTGATGGATTACTTCCCATTACTGCTTGCCACAATTCCTGTGTCACCTCTGTTTTACCAATCTTGTAGTCGCTAAGCGTCACTTTATGTATTGGTGTTTCATCATTTTCCGTTTCTACACCTTGCTCTGAAGTCGCACCCATTGTGAATGAGCCACCCACAACATCGACCATTTCAAACGATACTCCCTTGACTGTAAAAACAGTTTTATTCGGATTATCCGGTTGGGTTGGTTCTTCAGGTGTCTCAGGTTCAACCCCATTGGCTAAAACAATACGCAAACCATAGTTGGTCATATCACCGGGTGAGTCACAACGATTCGACACTCGGCAAGACTTTGAAATACCGTTGTAACTGCCACCACGAAACACACGCTTAGAGCCCGATGATGGACCCACTGGATTAGACTGTGAGCCACCATTGTAATCACCATACCAATCACTACACCATTCGCATACATTACCGCTCATGTCATAGAGTCCTAATTCGTTTGGCAACTTAGTAGCTACTTCATGCGTCTTTGATGACGAATTACCATCATACCATGCTACATTATCAATGTTGCTACTTCCCGAGTATTTATGTCCTCTGCTCTTG
>JAFYNZ010000061.1 GCA_017547845.1 Muribaculaceae bacterium | reverse complement strand
TCTTCAAACGCTTTGGCTGAATCTTTCAACGCCAAAATCAAGCTTTTTAGAGCAAACCTTAGAGGCGTCGTTGATAAGAAGTTCTTCCTGTTTCGCATAGCTAAACTTTTCGCTTACCCTCACTAAATAACTACTGAACCCCACATTCTCCAAATCAATGTGGAATTTGTGATGGGTGGGGGAATAAAAAAAGCGACTTCGAAGTGAAGTCGCTATGAGGTCTCAACCAGATTCGAACTGGTGTGAACGGTTTTGCAGACCGGTACCTAACCACTCGGACATGAGACCATGTGCATTCGTTTCCCGTTTGCGAGTGCAAAGTTACGAAGTTTTTCTGATACCACCAAATTATTTGGCGAAAAATTTGCAAAAATGCGTCAAGATTTCTAATTTCGCAGTGTGAATGTCTCAAAATAGCGAAATATTGTCTTAAAATAGATAGGTTTTAGTGTTTTGTTGCATCTCCTACTTATAGGAACTCTTAGAAAAATCCTTAATACTTTAACTTGAGCTCCTAAGAGTATTAACTAAATAAGGGCACTTTCAGAAGTTGTCCTATGAAACGATAAATAATTTTTTGCGGCATGGAAAGAGATTACAACAAAGAGACTCGACAGAAGGTGGATCACATACTCAATGTGATGTGTGCTCGTGTGAACTATGAAGACTTGAAGCGCATCGAAAGCGCATTTTTGTTTGCCAATGAAGCCCACAAGAAGCAGAAACGCAAATCGGGTGAGCCCTACATTATCCACCCTGTAGAGGTGGCTGAGATTGTGGCGGCTGAACTTATGCTCGACGCCAACACTGTCATCGCAGCCTTTCTCCATGATGTGGTGGAGGATACTGACCACACTATCGAAGAAATCAAGGAAATGTTTGGCGATGATGTCGCGTTTTTGGTCGATGTTGTCACTAAGAAGAAGAAGGAGAAGTATGTGCTCGGTAAGCAGCTCGACAATTTCAAGCAGATGCTTGACTCTATGCAGTATGACATCCGTGCCATTCTTATCAAACTCGCCGACCGTCTTCACAATATGCGCACGCTTGAGAGCATGCGTCCCGACAAGCAGATGAAGATTGCCGGTGAGACCGACTATTTCTATGCTCCACTTGCCAATCGTCTTGGTCTGTATGCTGTCAAGACCGAACTCGAAAATCTCAGCATGCGTTTCCGTTGCCCTCGCGAGTATGGACATATGGTGGAGGCACTTGAGTGCGACAAACGCACATACGCCGAGCCGCTGAAAGAGTTTACCGACTCGGTACAAAAGATTATGGACGAAAATGGTCTGAATGTACGCATTGAAGTGCAGTATCGTATGCCTTATAGCATCTGGCGTAAGATGGAGTCAACCGGTACGGACCTCAAGCACACGGAGCATCGCCATTTCGTAAGAATCGTCTTCCCAGATGATCCGAATGTGTCGGACAAGACCATGGCTTTGAAGATTTACTCGTTGCTCACCGATAAGTTTAAGGAGAAGCCGGAGAGCATCAACAATTATATCGACTCGCCTAAGGAGAACGGTTATCAGAGTTTTCATGTCAAGATTTTGACTCAGTTTGGCGAGTGGGAAGAGATACATATCAGCTCGGAGCAGATGATTACCAACTCTCGCTTCTGGTGTGTTGCCGGCCAAGGCAACAAAAGCAACTGGCTTGAGAAGTTTAAGTCGGTGCTTCAAGACATCACCTATCACCGCAACTCGAGCTTCATCGAGAATGTCGTGACATCGTTCTACAACGACGATATCATGGTCTATACTCCGAAGGGTAAGCCTGTCAATTTGCCTAAGGGGGCTACTGCACTCGACTTTGCTTTTGAGGTACATACCGATATCGGCAAAAACGCACAGTATGCTCGTATCAATGGCAAACTATGCTCGATTAAGACCACACTCAAGCGTGGCGACTGTGTGGAAATCGGTGTCACAGAAGGTCACAAACCGCAGCCTGATTGGGCTGAGTATGTGCATACCTACAAAGCACGCCAAGGTCTGAAGTCGTTGCTGAAGAAGGCTAAGGAGGAGATTGTGCGTTGCGAAAACTGCCACCCGTTGCCGGGTGATGAGACAATCGGTTTCAAGGAGGCTGATGGCACAATCACTGTCCACAAACGCAATTGCCCATCAGCAATCAGTCTTTCGGCTCAAAAGGGTGATGCCATCGTGAGCATTGCTCTTGAAGAGCATGAGGACAGAATGTACCCTATTAAGTTGGACATCAAGGCTATCGACCGCTACCACTTGCTGATTGATATCATCGACATGATTACCAATCGCCTTAAGTTACCGATGATCAGTATCAATACATCTGTAGAGGATGAAATTGCTGATTGCGAAATCTGTCTGCTTGTGCACTCTATCGGTGAACTTCAGACTATCATCGACCATATCAATACCATTGACGGTGTAGACGAGGTGCGTCGTGCCACTCTCGAATAGCAGTTGTCTAAGCGATATATCATATCACATTCGCTTCGAAATTGTGCCTTCAAAATGGTCGATTTCGGAGCGATTTCTTTTGAATAGATGGAGTCTTGGGAGGGTAGATGCGATAGATATTATAGATATATTAGATAGTCGAAATTACTCATACTATCTATACTATAGATGATAAAGTGCTTGAAAAGAAAAGCAGGATTTACTTGATGGGTAAATCCTGCTGAATGTATTGTGTGGTTTAGAACTCTTTGTCGTGTTCGAGCATGAGAGTCATCGATGTGCGGTCGCACACTTCCGGTGGTCCAAAGTATTGGATAGGACCCGGATACTGGTAGAGAGTGTTGAGGCTGTTTGTTTCGCGTTGTGACGCAAACTTGAGGTAAGGCTTGCCGTTAAGATTGACAAGTGCCTTTTGGATTACAGGTTTGAGGTGACCGTTACGGCGTTCCATATTCATCATCATTGTGATAGGAATACCACCGGCAATCCATTCTTCTGTGTGGCCTGTGAGGTTACGAATTGATGACATATAACCAGTCAAACCGGCATTGATAAGCATCGCTGCGTTGTAGCCCAATGCGTATGTGTAATCGGCGTCAAAGTTTGATGGGTCAGCACAACGACCTTCGTAACCGAAGAAGTGGTGTTGAGTTGCAAACTTACCACAATAGAGGCCTTGCTCCTTCATTTCGGCCAAGCGTTCTTCCACCATTTCACTGATGAGGCGTTCTGTCTCAATGAGCGACACCTGTACGTTGCCGTGAGAGTCGCGGTCGAGGCTGAGCTGAAGAGCAATTTGCTTAGGAAGGCTCTTGTAGAGCTCTGCATTTACCGGGCTGAGATATGAGTGGATAGTGATAATCTTGTTGTCATCGTCAATGTTTACAAGTTCTTCGTTGTGGGCTGCAAGTACTTCGTTGAGTTCGGCGATAAGTGCTTTCATAGAAGGGATAAACTCGATGAGACCTTCAGGAACGAGGACAGTACCGAAGTTCCAACCTAATTTTGCACGTTCCGACACTACATAAGCCACTTGACTGATGATGTTGTCGAGAGTCATGCGCTTAGCCAAGATTTCTTCGCTGATGATGCAGATGTTTGGCTGAGTTTGAAGTGCGCACTCCAAAGCGATGTGAGAAGCAGAGCGTCCCATGAGCTTGATGAAGTGGTAGTATTTCTTTGAAGAGTTGCAGTCGCGCTGGATATTACCGATAACTTCGCTATATACCTTGCAAGCAGTGTCGAAGCCGAAAGATGTTTCGATCCATTCGTTCTTCAAGTCTCCGTCAATGGTCTTTGGCACACCGATTACTTGGATATCGACACCTTTAGCCTTATAATATTCTGCAAGCACTGCAGCGTTGGTGTTGGAGTCGTCACCGCCGATGATTACCAAAGCCTTGATATTGAGTTCTTCAAGAATCTTGAGACCTTTGTCGAATTGCTCCGGAGTTTCGAGTTTAGTACGACCTGAGCCGATGATGTCGAAGCCACCTGTGTTGCGATATTCTTTGATGATGCTTGCTGTGAGCTCCATATATTGATGATCAACAAATCCGGCAGGACCCATAAGGAAGCCGTAAAGACGGCATTCGCGATTGAGAGATTTGATACCGTCGAAGATACCACTCACTACGTTGTGACCGCCCGGTGCTTGACCACCTGAGAGGATAATACCGACGTTGAAAGGCTCTTCAACGCGAGTAGGATTTGGGTCTTCTTCGAATTCGACTACAGGAAGACCATATGTATTAGGGAATAATTTTTTAATCTCTTCTTGGTCTGCTACGGACTCAGTGGCTTTGCCGGCTTTAGCTTTTACGGCGCCCTGAAGAGTGTGGGGTAGCTTTGGCTGATATTCTGAGCGTACACGCTGTAATGCACTTTTCTTCATTTTTCTATCAGTTTTTTGATTTTTTTACTTGAATTTATGCGTAAAACTTCTACTCTAAATATTTGCGACTGCAAAGTTAGCAAAAAAATGCCAAAACAACAACTAATTTGATGGAAAATCAAATATGCGTATCATTTTGACAGTTGAAGTGCTTGAAATATCCACTTTTTTATAATATATCACTATGTTGTGTAAACTTTTTTGTTTTACATTTACCATAGGTTTTATGCAATTAATGTATTTGATGTCAATCATATTGTTCGCAGCTTCGGGTATTGTGGGATAGATACATCAACGAGGCGTGCGAATTATGATGGAAATCAATGGTGAGCGGTTAGTAATCGCTATTATAGTTTGTCTCAATAATTAGGTGAGTTGATTGTCGGAGTAGCGATGTTTGTTTGCGAATAAGATTGAGCCTTCATTATCGTATTTAGGTGCCTATGAGGCCAAATTAGGGGTTGAAAACACCGAAAAACAACTAAAAAGTGGGCAAAATAAAGAATTTTTGAAAAAAAAAGTGTCGAAAAATTTGGTGGGATGAAAAATAGTTGCTAACTTTGCACTCGCAAAACGGAAATGATAGTGAAGCGACACTGTTCCGAGCAATTAAAATGGCGGGATAGCTCAGTTGGTTAGAGCGTCGGATTCATAACCCGGAGGTCACGAGTTCAATTCTCGTTCCCGCTACTGAAAAGCAACTTACTATGGTAGGTTGCTTTTTTGTTATATGCTATTTAGGCTCTAAATTTTGTTATCAGTCGCTTTGATGATAGTCTCCGTGTTCAATCAGTCTGTCGCAGGATAGGTTTAGCGATGAAAGAAGTTATCGGGGTATTGTATCGGTGAGTGGGTCGCGAGTCGGGTAGATCTTTGGAACTCGTTTTTGCGAAGATTTCTTGCCGGATTTACGGTGTTTCTTAGACGTTTTTTTCTTCGTAGTCGATGAATCATTGATAGCAGAGTCGCTATATACCACAGTGTGAAGCATCGGTTGCATTGGTATATCTTTCTCCTTAGCGCAGCTTCGTATTGACGCAATAGCAATTATGGTCAGCACAATAAGTGCCAACCATATAATGCCTCGTCGTTCTTGTCGTGATAGGTAGTTTCTGCTCATTGTTGTGATGGGTTGAAATGTTGCTTGATTAGTCAGCTCGATAGTATTCTTGGAGATAACAGCGAGCAATGAAGTCGGCATTAGCCTTAACAAGCTGACGGTCGTCGCTGTCGGGGAATGATGCATCGGGCAGATAATCGTTCTCTATAAGGTGAAGCAACATGTCGGCCGGGCAGACTCCTCGCTCGGCAAGGAGTGCAAATGCGTTTTGAGTAGCGTATTCTCGGTTGTAGAGAGGGTTGTCGGGGTGGTTGATGCATTGAGCAATATCTTTGGCTATCATCATGCCTTTGTAGGGAGTCACCATCAGCACAAAGTCGGAGTTCTGCTTGAGGTTGACAAAGTATTCTTCACCGGATTTCCACTGAAGAGCGTCAATGAAAAATTGATTCATCTCATCGTAGGTCTTGAAGAAGGCCATGTTCTTGCCTCCGGTATAGTTTGTGAATGCAGTGTAGAATTTGTGTAGTTCAGAGGTGTTTTCTGCTTTAGCTTTAGGCAGACGACCGTTAATTATAAGGTGTAGCCATTCGTTGAGGAACAAAGCCAATGGTCCTGTCGGAATTGTCGACATAACTTCGTTTTTGACCTCTTCACACTTCGCCAATGCAGCTTCTTCGCCAATGCCTGAGAGGCGAATTTCTTCCATCTGACTATATACTGCCGAGTAGGTCAATTGAAATGGAGGCACAAGGAGGTAGTTTCTCCAGAAAAGCCACTGACTAAGGTCGTAGATGGCATTGGTACACTCAGGGTCGTTGAGTTCAACGTCGAGCAGAGCATCGTAGTCTGTCGGAATAGGCGCATTCTCATAGCAGCGGTCAAGCTCGTTGAAGAATAGAGTGGCAAGAGCCATCAGGTCGTCGTTGAGTGGATAGATGAATCGATATTTCATTGAGTTGAAGGCAAGGAAATACCATGTGAGGAATTTGACATCGATGAGATTGAGTTCATAGTCGATGTAGTCCTCGTCTTGCTGATGAAATGGCACACGATGACCATAGAGGGAGAGACAATGGTCGGTGAACGTTCGCCAGATGCCGGAGTCGGCTACGATGTCTTGGTAGTAACCGATGATGCCAAGCACTACGTTGTGGCGAAGAGTTTCAGGAATTTCGCGAAGGAGTTTGCTATCATTCCATATTGTAAGCAGACGATTGGCAATGATGAGATAGCCTTTGTCTGTCGGTTTTTCAACCGGTGAATTTGGCTGATTGAAAAGGAATTGTTGAAGAGATATCTTTTGCATGCGATTAATTTTTAGGTATGAAGTCTGATAGGGCAGTGTCGTAGACAATGTTTTGGCTATCAAACAGGTTGTTGATATTTCCTTCTTGAATTATCTCAGAAGGAGTGCCACAAGTGACATTCCTATTGCGGTCAATCATGATGATTCGGTCGCTCATGCGCATGGATTGCGCTACGTCGTGTGACGATAGGAGGATAGCGACACCTTTTTCACGACTTATCTTTTTGAGAAGTGCAAAAATTTCGATGCGACTTGCAGTGTCGAGGAAAGAGAATGGCTCATCGAGTATGATAATCGGAGTCTGCTGAGCAATAGCACGAGCTATCATCATTTTTTGACGCTCACCATCAGATAGTTCGGACGTGAAAGAGTCCTTTTTGTGGTAGATACCGACTGACTGCATCGCTTCCATGGCAATCTGCTTGTCTTTTTGCGACAATTTCCCGAAGAAGCCTGTGTGGGGGTGTCGGCCAAGACTGACAAGTTCTTCGACTTTTAGTCCTCCGGCTTGCACTCGCTCTGTAGTGACAATTGCAATGAGCTGTGATAAAGCTTTGTTGCTGAGGTTTTTAAGTGGTGTGTTGTCGATTTCAACGCTACCCGAAATAGCATCGATCTCGCCTGTGAGAGACTTGAGAAGTGTGGATTTGCCAATACCGTTTGAACCCAAAAGACTCACTACTTCAGCAGGGAATATCGATATGTCGATATCCTTGAGTATGGTCGTATGTTTGTAACCGACGCTTAATGAATGAGTTGCGAGCAAAGCTTTCATGTCTTAGTTGAAGTAGTTGATGCGTTTGCGGTTGAGAATGACATATAAGATGATAGGCACACCGATGATTGGCGTGATGGCATTGATCGGTATGACTCCGATGCTTGATGGTAGCACACTTAAAAGCGTGCATAGCAGTGAGATAAATGCTCCGCAAAGTATTGTTGCCGGTATGAGAATGACATGATTTGATGAGTTGAGCATCAGTCTTGCTACATGAGGCACGATGAGTCCGAGGAAACCGATTGGTCCACAGAATGCAGTGACGATGGCGGTCAAGACTCCGGATATTGTTAGTAACGAATTACGGAGATTGCGTATGTTGTAGCCCAAGTTTTGCACATAGCGTTCACCAAGCAGGAGAGCATTTAATGGTTTGCTCAAAGTAAGCGACCATAGCAATGCTATTATGGTCGACAGGGCAAACAATGGCAGTTGTTGGGTCGTAACGCCAGAATAGCTGCCTAATCCCCAGACCACATATGACTTCACTTCTTCTGCCGATGAGAAGAAGTTAAGCAATGAAATAGTAGACGAGGAAAGGTAACTGATGAGAATTCCAATGATGAGTAGCATCAATGTGTTGCGTATAACGGACGAAAAACCAATGAGTATGGCTATGATGATGCCGGCTCCAAGAAGTGCTCCGACTATGTTGGTGACATATTCGCCGATATGGTTGCCGAAAATGCCTTGCAACAGTCCTCCTGCACCGAGAGTCAATATGGCAACTCCCATACTCGCGCCGGTCGAAACTCCCAAGATAGACGGACCTGCCAATGGGTTTTGAAATGTGGTCTGCATCAATAGGCCTGAAATGGCTAATGCTGCACCAGCCAATGCTGCGGTTATTGTGAGCGGAATACGCGACTCGTGGATGATGTAGTCCCATGTTGGCTTTTGTGTCCCCTTGCCTATAAGTGAATTGACTACTTCGTCAAAGGGTATGTCTACCGAACCGATGAAAATGCACGCCAATCCCACGATGATCGACATCACGGTCAGCGTGGAGAAAACTATGGCGGAGCGGTGTCGAGATAGGACTGTAATCATGGTTTCATCTGATTGAAATAGCGAAGGTTGTTGTCGCTGAGCAATGTGGGGTGGAATATGCAGATGTAATCGCGAAGCATCAATTCCGGGTGGAACGGAAATTCCTCGAAGAGGTTGGACACTGCAGTGTTGGAGTAGTAGACCCCACCTGTGGAGAATGGCTTGAATAAACGATTGCGTGAATCCATATCCGTAAGACTTTTCGCTGTCAAATCTGTGCCAAAGACTTTGAGCAACCAGATGTCAGAATCTTCAGCCTTGTCAAGCACTTGCTCGAACGACAAGAATAGAGAGCCGGTCGAAGTGTCGTCTTTCCAAGCATAGTCACCTCCGGCATCGGCTATCATGCGCGCTTGGTAGCTATTGCCACCGCTGACATACCACACACCTTGATACATGTTTTCGACCATCACTTTTGGTCGTTTTGATACCGATAGTGCACTATCGCGTAGCGACTGATAACTTGCTTTGACTTGGTTGAAAATGCTATCTGCAGTCTGGCGTGTGCCGGTCAATTCACCCATCAACTTGATCCATTCTGCACGGCCGAGAGGCGTGTTCTCCATGTTGTCGATAAACTTGAGGATTGGTATTCCAAGTCGTTGGACAGTGTTCATCTCCATGCCTTGATAGATGGTCAAGAGGATAGCATCGGGCGATAACTCGATGATACGTTCTGCGATAGGGCTATCCGATTTGCCGGCGTCTATAATTTTGCCAGATTTCAGACCATCAACTATTTCTGGAATTTTGTAGAATTGAGCATCGGTCACGCCTGTCACTACATCGATGCTTCCGAGTTCTTTGATAGCTGCGGCATAAACTGATGTATATGCGACAAGAGAAGTCACCGGCGTACGAATTACGGTGACTTCCGAGTCGATATCTTGAGGAATAGTTTCGTCTGTAGGTACCAATAGATAGGATGCCATAAGCTTTGTAGAGTCCCATGGGTTGGCAATTTCCACCATAGTGCCATTGCCATGTTTGCGCATCGACAGCAATTGGGAGTGGGTCATTTCGTTTTGACCACTGACTGCTGCCTCTTTACTATTGGGTTGGCAACTGACCAGCATCAATAGTGATGCGAATGTCGCTACTACCCACAGATGGATTAGTCGTTTCACTTGAGTGCGTCGATTAATTCATTGATAGACATTGTCTTTTGCTCGCCGCTATTCATGTTTTTTACAGCGATAGTGCCATCTTGCAATTCGGTTTCGCCAATGATAGCGACGAAAGGAATCTTGTTGTCGTTGGCATAATTCATCTGCTTCTTCATCTTTGTACTATCAGGGTAGAGCTCTGCTGAGATGCCTTGTTGACGAAGTTGAGCGATGTATTTAGCTGACTGCACAGCTTCAGCTTGACCAAAGTTGACAAATATCACCTTAACTGTGTTGCTGATTTCCTCCGGGTAGAGGTTGAGTTGGTTAAGCACATCGTAGATGCGGTCAGCACCGAATGAGATGCCCACGCCTGAAAGACCACTCATGCCAAAAACTCCTGTGAGGTTGTCGTAACGTCCACCTCCTGTAATACTACCGATCTCAACATCTAAAGCCTTCACTTCGATGATAGTGCCGGTGTAGTAGTTAAGACCACGTGCAAGCGACACATCGAGTTCGACATCGCATTCATGTCCGAGTGTGTCGATACCATCGAGCACCTCTTTAAGTTCTTCGATACCTTTGAGACCGATTTCTGACGATGCCAAAAGTTCAGAGAGAGTCTGAAGTTTTTCGCTGTTTGAACCACTGAGTTCGAGCAAAGGACGGAGACGGCTGATAGCTTCGTCATTGAGACCTTTTTGACTCAGTTCTTCGTTAACTTTGTCAATGCCTATTTTGTCAATCTTGTCTATAGCGACAGTGATGTCGATGAGTTTGTCTGCCTCACCGATTACCTCTGCGATACCGCTTAACACTTTGCGATTGTTGAGCTTGATACAAGTGCGAATCTTGAGATTGCGGAAGACTGTGTCAATGAGCGAAAGCAATTCTACTTCATTCCACAATGAGTCTGAACCCACGACGTCAGCGTCACATTGGAAAAACTCTCTGTAGCGACCTTTTTGAGGACGGTCAGCTCTCCACACCGGTTGGATTTGATAGCGTTTGAAAGGCATTGTCAACTCGTCACGGTGTTGCACCACGAAACGTGCAAATGGTACGGTGAGGTCATAGCGAAGGCCTCTGTCGCAAAGCTTTGAAGCAAGACGAGCGCAGTTGCGTTCAGTCAATTCTTCATCGCCCACCGGCTTGAGGTAGTCGCCACTGTTAAGGATTTTAAATAGGAGTTTGTCGCCCTCTTCGCCATATTTACCCATAAGGGTAGAGAGGTTTTCCATTGCAGGAGTTTCGATCTGCTTGTAGCCGTATAATTTAAATGCTTGACGGATAGTGTCAAAGATATAATTTCTTCTTGCCATTTCAGCAGGAGAGAAGTCTCTCGTGCCCTTAGGTATGCTTGGTTTCTGTGCCATTATTGTTAACTGATAGTATTCTGATTATTAAGACTGCAAAGTTAGTCAAAAAATATTGGCAAAGCAAACGTTTTGGGCGATTATGTTTCGCTATTATTGGCACTTTAGCAGACTTGGAGTAATAAAGTAGTGAGAAACGAAGATAGATGCCACGATGTCATCAACATCAATAGCATTTATCGTGTGCCAATAATTAGGGGGATTAAGGTCAGGTGGTGATGTCTGCTTCGATAGCAGGGACGAAATTGATAAGGTCGTTGGGGTTGATTTTAATTTGAAGACCACGTTGACCGGCTGAGATGAAAATGTGGTCGAAGAGTATGCAGTCTTCTTGAATGTAGGTGGGGAATTGTTTTTTCATACCTATTGAGGTGCACCCACCACGGATGTAGCCTGTGGTGGGTAGCAAATCTTTCATAGGTATCATTTCGACCTTCTTGTTTCCGCTGATTTTCGCAGCTTTTTTGAGGTCGACTTCTTTGTTGCCCGGTATCACGCAGACGATGTGACCGGTCTTGTCGCCTTTGAGAACAAGAGTTTTGTATACTTGATTGATATCTTCGTCTAATTCTGCTGCGACATGATCGACGGCGAGGTTGTCGGGGTCGACAGTGTAGGGTATAAGTTCGTAGCTTATACCTGCTTTGTCGAGTAGTCGAGCTGCATTAGTCTTCTGAATACCGGCCATTTGTTGCGAGATAGGTGTTATTTATCCATAGTGACAAGGAGTTCTTCGTTGTTGCGAGTCATCTCCATGCGTTTCTTGATAAATTCCATTGCTTCGAGTGAGTTCATATCGCCAAGATAGTTGCGTAGCACCCACATACGATTAAGCACTTCTTGACTGACGAGCAAGTCGTCGCGACGAGTTGATGATGCGATGATGTCGACAGCAGGGTAGATACGTTTGTTGGAAAGCTTGCGATCAAGCTGAAGTTCCATGTTGCCCGTACCCTTGAATTCTTCGAAGATTACTTCGTCCATCTTTGACGATGTCTCTGTAAGTGCAGTTGCAATAATTGTGAGTGAACCACCATTTTCTATGTTGCGCGCTGCACCAAAGAAGCGTTTAGGGCGTTGTAGCGCATTGGCATCGACACCACCGGAGAGGATTTTGCCTGATGCCGGTGATACTGTGTTGTAGGCACGAGCGAGTCGTGTGATAGAGTCAAGCATAATCACAACGTCGTGGCCACATTCAACAAGGCGTTTAGCTTTTTCGAGCACAATACCTGCGATTTTGACATGGCGTTCGGCCGGCTCATCAAACGTAGATGCAATTACTTCAGCATTGACACTGCGAGCCATATCGGTCACTTCTTCAGGACGCTCGTCGATGAGGAGCATAATGATGTAGGTTTCCGGGTGGTTTTCTGCAATAGCGTTGGCAATGTCTTTGAGAAGTATAGTCTTACCGGTTTTGGGAGGAGCGACAATAAGTGCACGTTGTCCTTTACCGATGGGTGCAAACATATCGACTACGCGAGTTGAGATGTTGCATGTGCGACCACCTGTGAGGTCGAATTTCTCGTCAGGGAATAGAGGTACGAGGTGCTCAAATGGTACACGGTCGCGTATCATTTCAGGCTGAAGACCGTTTACTGATATTACTTTGCAGAGAGGGAAGTATTTTTCGCCTTCGCGAGGAGGACGGATACCACCTTCGACAACATCACCATTCTTAAGACCATATTGCTTGATTTGTGCTTGAGACACATAGACATCATCTGGACTATTGAGATAGTTGTAGTCGCTTGAACGTAGGAACCCATATCCGTCAGGCATAATTTCGAGAGCGCCTTGTGCAGTCAATATACCTTCAAAGTCAAACATTGTCTGGCGTTGAGGCTGCTGCTGTTGTTGCTGGTTCTGACGTTGCTGGTTCTGCTGATTTTTTTGCTTTTTATTTTTCTTTTGTTGTCCCTGTTGTTGAGGAGGTTCTGCAGTTGGCTCTTGGATAATAATTGGAGCGGTCGCTGCAGCTTTTTCGGCTCTTTCGCGTTCCTCTTGGGTGCGAGGTACGAATTTTTTACCGCCGGAGTTAGGGAAGAACGAGCCGAACGATGACTCACGTCGTTGAGGAGTTTGTTCTTGTGAGGTAGGAGTCGGTTTAACCTCAGGTGCATTAACAGTTTCTATAGTTGCTTGAGGTTGTGGCTCCGCTTTAGGTTCTTCTTGGGGCTTTGGAGTCTCTATTGAGGGCTGAGTTTGTTCGTTATTCTCGTTGATTGGCTCTTTGTCTGCTTCTTTAGGTACAGATTGCTCAGTAGCAGAAGCAGTTGCTACTTTAGGCTTGCGACCACGCTTTTTAGGTTCCGGTTTGGCTGGTTTTTCATCGCTTTGAGTCGAGGTGACTGTAGTAGCAACCTCTTCCTTTACTTCGGGTTGAGACTCAGAGTCGACTTGTTTATCTTGTGTCTTTTTAGCCTTTTGAGATGCAGTTTTTTTCTCTCGAGTTTTCTTTTCTTTTGGGGTCGATTTCTTGCTTGATTGTTCTTTGGCAGTAGTAATCGCCTGATTGTCGAGGATGTAATAAGCCATCGTTTGAGAGCCTACAGAGTCGGTGTTGTTCATTCCCATTTCGTTGGCCAATTTACGCAATTGGTCTTCCGACATGGCATTGAGTTCATCGAGTGTGTACATATCAAATGTATGTTGATTAATTTAATAAATCTAATGAGGACGCATTCTTTGTAAATGAGAGTAAAATTGAATGCGAAAAATGAATAATGATTGTGATATTACGATTAACAGATTTAGTTGATAAAATGTTTTTCTGCTAATGGTAGGGAGGATTTGGACATGATGTCCTAAAAGGTGATGCAAAGTTAGACAAAGTTTTTAAAACTGCAAAGATTTTTTTTGAGAAAATGCCTTGAGAGTGAGGTTTTGCACACTTTTTCCGGAGTTGTGCAGTTTTATGAATGGACTTTATGGAGGTTGAAATGGCGCAAAAATTGTCAATTACGGAAAAATTTCGTTATTTTGAAAAATAGGTGGTAAAAAAGTTCCATATTTCAGGAAATATTTACTAATTTTGCATTTCAATTTTCGAGAATCATATTTCGATTGTTTAATCGATTGATAATTAGAATTTTATGATGAAAAGCGTTAAGGCCGAGCAAATTATCCATCTCGGTAAGGTTTTGAGTGTAGACTCGTCAGTCGGGTCTATCGAGATTTTGTTGGAAGATGGAGGAGATTGTGGCTCGTGTCCTGCAGCTAAGTTGTGCAGCCATGGACCTAAGTCGGAGAATAAGGTGGTCGTCATGAGTGACGATACTTTTGAGGTAGGCGAGAAGGTGAGAGTTGTAGGCACAGAGATGATGCATCGCAAGGCTATAGTTTTGGCATTGGTGTGTCCGTGTCTATTGCTGATAGCAACTATGGTAATGGTCTATCTGCTAACGCTTGACGAGTCGGTCGCTGCATTGAGTGGCTTAGGGTTGATGCTCGTGTTTTTCATCGTATTATATGTGTGTCGCAATAGGATTGCTCGAGAATTTGTGTTTAGAGTAGAGAAATTGTAAAAATATAAGAATATGAATGTCGTATTGATTACCATTGCTGTGACGACAGTTATTGGGTTGATTGCAGCAGTAGTATTGTATTTTGTGGCAAAGAAGTTTCACGTGCATGAAGATCCGCGCATTGCTGAAATCGAAGAGTTGTTGCCTGGAGCAAATTGTGGTGGTTGCGGACGCAGTGGTTGCCATGACTTTGCTGTCGCTTGTGCGACTGCATCATCATTGGAAGGACTATCTTGCCCGGTCGGTGGTCAGACTGCAATGAATGGCATTGCTAAGATTGTAGGCTTGGCTTCGTCATCGGTAAGTCCAAAGGTGGCAATTATCAGATGTAACGGTACATGTGAGAATCGTCCTCACACTTCCCATTACGAGGGTGTCGGATCATGTGCTATCGAAGGCGCACTCTATGAGGGTGAGACCGACTGCATCTATGGCTGTCTCGGCGGTGGCGATTGTGTCGCTGCTTGTCCTTATGATGCTATGTCGCTTGATGAAGAAACAGGTCTTCCTGTAGTGGATTATAGCAAATGTGTAGGATGCGGCAAATGTGTGGCTGCATGTCCTCGTCATATTCCTGAGCTTGTGAAGCGTCATGAGACAATGGTCTATGTAGCTTGTGGCAATAGAGATAAGGGTGCATTGGCAACAAAGGTTTGTAGCGTGTCATGTATCGGTTGCGGTAAGTGTGTTCGCACTTGTCAGCACAATGCTATCAAGGTGACCGACTTCCTTGCTCGTATTGACAGAGATGTCTGCGTGGCTTGTGGTGAATGTATAGTCGCATGTCCACGCCACAGCATATTGTGTAAACCAAAAATCGAGATGTAATATTATGTCAAAGACGTTCAAGATAGGTGGTATCCACCCTAATGATTTTAAGTTGACAGCCGACAAACCTATCGTTTGGCTCGATCAGCCTGACAAGGTACAGATGATGCTCTATCAACAGATCGGTGCACCATCGATATGTATTGTAAAAGTTGGCGACAAACTCAAGAAGGGACAACTGATTGCCGAAGACGGTAGTTTCGTGAGTGCATGTCAGCATGCTCCAATTTCGGGCACTGTGACCAAGATTGAGAAGATTCGCAACACTCAAGGATGGTATGGCGAAGCTGTAACTATCGAAGCTGACCCGGATCGTGGCAATGACTTCATGGAAGCATCGCATCCTCGTACACAAGAGGAAGTAGACGCTCTATCCGTAAAGGAGATTATCGACATCGTAGACAATCGCGGTGTTGTAGGTCTTGGTGGTGCTACGTTTCCAACTCGCGTGAAATTGTTGCCTCCAGAGGGTAGTAAGCCTGAGGTGATTATTGTCAACGCTGTCGAGTGCGAGCCTTATCTCACCTGTGACGATGTGTTGATGCGCACATATCCTAACGAAATTGTTAAGGGTATCGAGGTGGTCATGAAGGTGGTCAACGTCAAGCGTGCTATCATCGGTATCGAAGATAATAAGCCGGAAGCAATCAAAATAATGCGTAAGGCCGTAGAAGGTCGCGATGATATCAAGGTTGTAACTCTTAAAAAGAAATATCCTCAAGGTGGTGAGAAGCAGTTGATTGCTGCTGTGCTCGGCAAGGAGGTTAAAAGTGGTGCTTTGCCGGTGTCAACCGGTGCAGTGGTCAACAATGTTGCCACAATCTACACCATCTTTGAAGCTGTCTACAACGACCGCCCTCTTATTGAACGTGTTGTGACAGTGACCGGTCCATCGTTGACGAATCCCGGCAATTTCCTCGCTACTATCGGTACGCCTATCAGAACGCTTATTGAGGCTGCAGGAGGATTGCCTGAAGATACAGGCAAGGTGATAGCCGGTGGTCCTATGATGGGTAAGGCTATCGTCAATATTGACGCACCTACGACTAAGGGCATGTCGGGTATCTTGGTACTCCCGGAAGCAGAGAGTCACCGTAAGAAGGAGCAAGTCTGCATCCGTTGTGCCAATTGTGTCAATGTCTGCCCGATGGGTCTTGAGCCATTCTTGCTCTCGATATTGGCAAAGAAACACAATTGGGAAGACTGCGAGAAGGAACTTGTGATGAATTGTATCGAGTGTGGATCTTGTAGCTACATTTGTCCATCACATCGTCCATTGCTCGACTACATCAAACTCGGCAAGCAATTTGTCGGAGGAATAATCCGTAATCGAAATACTAAGAAGTAACATCTGAATATGAGTAATAAATTAACAGTCTCGGTTGCACCTCACATCCACACCACCAACAGCGTGGAGCGTTGCATGTGGAATGTGGTCATTGCTATGATTCCGGCGCTTATCGTCTCAATCTATGTCTTTGGCTTGAGTGCTTTGTGGGTGGTGTTGATTTCTGTCGGAGCATCTTTGCTCACGGAATGGGCCATCGATAAGTTTATGTTTAAAAGAACTCCATCTATTACAAACGGATCGGCTCTTATCACCGGCATGTTGTTGGCATTCAATTTGCCAAACATTCTTCCTTGGTGGATGGTAGTCATCGGTGCAGTTATCGCAATCGGTGTCGGCAAGATGTCATTTGGCGGACTTGGTTGCAACATTTGGAATCCTGCGCTTGTCGGCCGTGTGTTCTTGCTCTTGTCATTCCCTGCTGCGATGACCACATGGGACTCAGCAGTGAAGTCAGGTGTTGACGCTACTACATCAGCATCGATCGATGCTTCTTCAGGTGCGACAATGCTCGCTACTTTGAAAAGTCACGGTCACCAACTCGATTCATCTCAAATTGACTGGTGGTCGCTTGGTATCGGTGACATGAACGGTTGTCTTGGTGAGGTCGGCTCTATCGCTATTCTCATCGGTCTTGCTTATCTCTTGATAACTCGCGTCATCACATGGCACATTCCTGTCGCTGTGATTGGTGCGACAGCATTGTCGGCATGGGCATTCGGTTGCAATCCGTTACTCGAAATCCTCTCTGGTGGTCTCTTGCTTGGTGCAGTCTTTATGGCCACAGACTATGTGACTTCACCGATGTCTAAGAAGGGACAACTCATCTATGGCGCAATGATCGGTCTTATCACTATGATTATTCGTTGCTATGGTAGCTATCCTGAGGGTGTTTCATTCGCAATCTTGTTGATGAATGGTTTCACTCCATTGATCAATAAGTATTTCAAACCACGTCGATTTGGGGAAGGAGGTAAGAGATGAAAAAGTTGCAGTCTACACTCCCTATTATGGTGATGTCATTGGGTCTTATCACTCTCATCGCAGGCGCAATGCTGGGTGTGGTCTACTATATCACTAAAGAACCAATCGCTCAGATGGCTCATGAAACACAAGTTGCTGCTATCCGTAATGTGGCTCCTGAATTTACAAACGATCCGGAGGCTGATAAGTGGACATGGGAAAACGAAGGTCTCACCTATGTGGTCTATCCTGCTTACAATGGCGATAAACTCGTCGGTGCTGCAGTGGAATCGGCGACAATGTCAGGTTTCTCGGGTGAAGTTCGCATTATGTGTGGCTTTGAGGCAGATGGCACTATTCGCAACTATGAAGTGCTCAGTCATGCAGAAACACCGGGTCTGGGCTCAAAGATGGCGACATGGTTCTGTGACCCTACAGGCTCTCGTAGCGTGATAGGTAAGAATGCTGAGACAGCTTCGCTCTATGTCACAAAGGATGCGGATAAGAATGGCGAAATTGAGGCTATTACAGCAGCAACAATTTCATCTCGTGCATTCCTTGAAGCTATGCGCAACGCCTATGAGGCTTTTAAACAATATGGTCAAACCCTCAAAAACTAATCGCTATGGCTAATAAATGGAAATTAATATATAATGGTATTATACCGGGCAATCCGGTGCTTGTGTTGCTCCTCGGTATGTGTGCAACGCTCGGTACGACATCAAGTGCTATGAATGGCTTGATGATGGGCATTGCGACAATGGTGGTGCTTATCTGTTCCAATGCTGTAATCTCTATGATTAAGAGCGTTGTGCCCGACAAGGTGCGTATCCCTGCCTACATTGTGGTCATTGCATCATTTGTGACCATGCTTCAACTCATCATTAATGCCTATCTCCCGGCGTTGAATGCTACACTTGGTATCTTTATCCCGCTTATCGTGGTAAACTGTATCCTGCTCGGTCGTGCAGAGGCGTTTGCAGGCAAGAATGGTGTTGTCGATAGTATCTGCGACGGACTTGGTTGTGGCATCGGTTTTACCTTTGCTTTGACGCTTCTTGGTGCAGTCAGAGAATTGCTTGGCACAGGACGCTTGTTTGATTGTGTGATTTACCCTGAGGACTACGGCATGTTGCTCTTTGTGTTGGCTCCGGGTGCATTCTTGGCGTTGGGTTATCTCATTGCTATCGTTAATAAACTTCGTAATTTGAAATAAGGCTATGTTGACATATATATCAATCATCGTAACAGCGATATTCATCAACAATATCGTCTTTTCACAATTCCTCGGTATCTGTCCATTCTTGGGCGTATCGAAGAAGACATCATCAGCGTTAGGTATGGGTGCGGCTGTGACATTTGTTATCACACTCGCAACAGTTGTCACATGGCTCTTGCAACGCTTTGTGCTTGACCCTCTCGAACTTGGTTATCTTCAGACAATCGCTTTCATTCTTGTCATCGCATTCTTGGTGCAGATGCTTGAGATTATTATGAAGAAAATCGCTCCGTCGCTCTATAGTGCACTCGGTGTGTTCTTGCCACTTATTACGACCAACTGTGCTGTGCTCGGCGTTGCAATCCTTGTCATTCAGAAGGGTTATACGCTTATGGAGTCGGTCACTTATGGTGTGTCTACATCCTTAGGTTTCACATTGGCATTGTGGATATTTGCCGGTATCCGTGAGCAATTAGAGATTACCGAACTTCCAAAGGGTATGCAGGGAGTGCCTATCGCACTTATTTGTGCCGGTCTGCTCGCCATGGCATTCATGGGCTTCTCTGGTATCAAAATCGGTTAATGGTCAGTAGACTAAACAATTGTATACTCTTATCGAGCCCTATCTGCGACAAGATAGGTTGAAGAAAGTTTCTATCGGATAAATACTTTTCAATTACAATAGAATGCGACGCTATATTCCCTTTTGAGGATATGGCGTCGCATTATCTTTTGTATCAACGGATTGAGTTAGTGAATGAGTAAGACTTATTTCTTATTGAGGTTGAAGTCAAATTGCAAACCTCCTTCGGGACGGTTGCTGGCGATGATTGTGCCGCCATGGAATTGCACTGCATGCTTGACAATGGCAAGACCGAGACCTGTACCACCCATGCGTCGTGAGCGTCCCTTGTCTATGCGATAGAAGCGTTCAAAGAGGCGTGTGAGTTGCTTTTCTTCGACCCCGCAGCCATCATCTTCAAAACGTATTTTGCAATATTTGTCATTGTTTTCTACAAGTGAAATATAGATGTTGCGACCACCGGAGTAAGCTATGGCATTCTCCGTCAAGTTACGGAAAATAGATCCGATCAACGATAGATTGCCCTCAATGATCACTTGCTCATCAAAATTAGTGTGTAGATACATACGCTCGTTATCGACTGTCAAGTCAAGTTCGTCATTAATTTCGTCTATAATATTATTTAGAGTCACTGACTCTTTGCCTATAAGTACGCTACCGTCTTCCATACGAGTAATTAGAGATACATCCTCAAGCAGACGTCGTAGTCGTTCATTATTGACATAACATCTTTCGATAAGTTCTTGACGTTTCTCTTCACTTAGGTTGATGCCGGAGAGAAGTGTTTCCAAGCAGACTTGAATCGATGCTACCGGTGTTTTCAGTTCATGGTTGATGTTGTTGGTCAACTGTCGCTTGATACGGATTTTTTCTTGCTCCTCCTTCATGGCATTTTCGTGGGCTATATCGCGGTCGATGATAGTCTGTTGCCATTGAGCATAGAGTTGCACAATGTGGTTGGAGATAGAGCCGAGTTCATCGTTAGGGAATGGCTCCTCTTCATCAAAAGTTTCCCCCTTTTCGGCCTTCGCTGCAAATCGGTTTAATCGCTTGATGTTATCACCAAGGCTACGAGTTGCATAGTAGGATAGCACGCTGACCACCAAGGTGATAAGAATCATAATTCCAAGAAAATCCAAGTCAGTGGCCAACAATTCGGTCAGAGATGAAGAGTAGGGGATAGCCGTGCGCACTATGACGGCGTCTCCTCGTGTTGCTGAGTAGAAATACTCTCGACCATCACTAGCAGATTGACGACCGATGTGGTGACCGGCTCCTGTCTCAAGTGCATCAAGCACTTCAGGGCGATGACGGTGGTTGTCAAGTGAATCAAGTGAAATTTCGTTGTCGAATACGACGATACCCGATAATTCGATTACCGAAACTCGCAAGTCATCAAATGGCAACTTGTGTGACGCAATATAGTTGCCAATCGGTATGCCGTCTTCGATTACATCTATAAGGTTCTTGTTGTAGCGTTGTAGCTGAACATCCAAGATGTCGGATTTGTATTGCTTTTCGCGTAAGTATTGAAATCCTATGGAGCATAGGATAATCATTAGTGAAAAGGTAAGCAACATCAAGAAGAGTCGCTTATGATAGGAAATTCTAATCACGGAAGCCATAACCGAAGCCTGAACGTGTGACAATGTATGAGCCGTAGCGACCTATCTTATTGCGAAGGCGAGTGATATTGACGTCGATAGTGCGATCTAAGACCACTACCTCAGTGCTCCATACTCTACTTAGAATCTGCTCGCGCGAGCAAATCTTACCACGATGAGATAGCAGATATGCCAGCAGTTCAAACTCTTTACGGGCAAGTTTCACCTCTTCTCCATCGACAACACAACGCTTAAATTCCAAGTCAAGTTTGAGACCTTCGATTTGCAACACATTCGCAGGTTCTGCGACCGTATTAGTAGCCTTAGAGTTTGATGTGCGGCGTAGCACACTTTTGACGCGAGCCACTACGTTACGGATTGTATAAGGTTTCATTATATAGTCGTCGGCACCAAGGTTTAGTCCCATGACCATATCGTCTTCCGAGTCTCGTGCGGTGCAGAATATGATAGGAATGTCGGCTGTTTTGACATCAGATTTGAGCATTTTTGCCATTTTAATACCGCTTATTTCCCCCATCATAATATCAAGGAGTATAAGAGAATATCGTGTCAAATCAAGCGTCAAAGCTTGCTCGGCACTGAAGGCTATATCGACATCATATCCTTCGTTTTCAAGATTTAGCTTCAACACTTCGCAGAGAGTTTCTTCGTCATCTACTATTAAAATGCGTTCGGTCACCATAATATAATACTTATAGATTTGAGTGCAAATATACGGATAAAATCCCATCTAAATAGTACCTCTTTGCAAATTTAATTGCTATTTAACCCTCATTTCACTAAAGACTAACAATTTTGTAACATTTTTGAAACATAAAATAAGTTACTTTGCATCGTAAAAATTTGAACAATAAATTATGGGTATTTTACAACTATTTACATTGTTGGGCGCATTAGGTATGTTCCTCTATGGTATGAACCTTATGAGCTCCGGTCTGCAGAAAGCAGCAGGTGAAAAATTGCGTGGATTCTTGTCAGCAATGACATCTAATCCATTTAAAGGTGTATTGACCGGTCTCGGTATCACATCTATTATCCAGTCGTCGTCGGCAACAACTGTGATGGTGGTCAGCTTCGTCAATGCCGGTCTTCTGACATTGGCTCAAGCTATCGGTGTCATCATGGGTGCCAACATCGGTACGACAGTGACTGCATGGATGGTCGCTTGGCTTGGCTTTAAATCCGACATCTCAGTGCTTGCAGTGCCGTTGATGATATTCGGCTTCTTGTTTTCCAATTCTAAGAGAGATCAACGCAAGAACATTGGTGAGTTAATCGTAGGCTTCTGTCTTCTCTTCCTCGGTCTTTCATTTATGAAAGAGTCAGTTCCTGACCTCGGTCAGACGCCGGAAGTACTCAACTTCGTTACTTCATGGGCATCTCACGGCTTCGGCTCTGTATTGATTTTCCTTGTCTTTGGTACAATCTTGACACTTGTGCTGCAATCTTCATCGGCTACAATGGCTATCACACTCATTATGCTTAGCATGGGTTGGATTCCTTTCCATATGGCATGTGCAATGGTGTTGGGTGAAAATATCGGTACTACTATCACTGCCAATATTGCAGCATCGATTGGTAATACACAAGCTAAACGTGCAGCAATGTCGCACACTATTTTCAATGTCTTTGGTGTGATTTGGGCTCTTATCCTCTTTACTCCGTTCCTTGGATTGGTCGGTTGGATTACTGAAAACTTATTTGGCGTGCCAAACCCTGCAGCAGAAGGTTTTGCTGTGACATCTGCAAATTCTCCTGAAAGTACTTCTGCCCTCTATGGTTTGTCAATGCTTCACACACTCTTCAACCTTACTAATACGTTGATTTTGGTATGGTTCACACCATTGATCGGTAAATTGGTAAGCTGGATTGTGCGTGCTCCTAAGAATCAAGAAAAGGAAGTCTTCAGACTCCAATACATCTCTGCCGGTCCGCTTTCTACACCTGAATTGTCAGTAGAACAAGCATTCAACGAAATTATTCACCTTGCAAATATCTCTAAGACTGGTGCAGAGTATGCTCGCACTGCAATCAATGAAGCTGACACCGACAAATTTGAAGAACTTCGCAATAAACTTGTGAAATATGAAGAGATTTCTGACCGTGTTGAGTTTGAAATTGCATCATTCCTCAATGGAGTATCATCAGAAGAAATCAGCGAAATAACTTCAAAGCAGATTAAGGCAATGTATAAGATTATCGGTGAACTCGAATCTCTTGGTGACTCAGGTGAGTCTATCAGCCGTATTCTCTCAAGAAAGAACATTCATAAGAAGAAATTCGATGATGAATCTATAAAGAATCTCAATACAATGGCTAAGGCTGTCACAGATGCTTATGATGTGATGATTGCTAATCTTAGTGCCGCTCACAATGGTACTTTGGAAGAAATTTCAAATGCTTACAATGCTGAGTCTAACATCAACACTCTACGAAACAACTTCCGCGAAGCTGCTGTAGAAGAAATCGACAATGGTAGCAAGAACTATCAGACAAGCGTCTACTACATTGACCTTATGAACGAGTTTGAGCGTATGGGCGACTATATGATTAATATCTCACAAGACCTCGAAAGAGCGTTCATTCGCCGTCAATAATAGTTCTTAGCGAAATATATCAATATATCTTTTCTGACTTATAGATAATATACCTCGACAATAAAGTCAATCAATTGATAAGAGTGTCACTCCGTCTCAATGGCCGAGTGGCATTTTCTTTATTGCTTCTCCTCTCAATGTTGTAGATACGATAGATATAATTGGCCGGATACGCTCTAAAACTGCTCTAATCACTACCCCTATTATAATTACTATTGCTATTATAGGCACTATAATTATCTCCGGCGACTAAATTGCTATTGCCTCCATTTCTTGATGGCGGAGGCGTGTTGTCGGATCGATTTTGACGTATATATAAGAAGATGGGCGATAAACCATGTTACCGCCCATCAAGTTATTGAATGCTATAAGTCTTATTATTTCAACGCTTTAGCACGTCTTGAATCCCACATGAAGTATGTGATCAAGAGAGCGTAAGCCACGATACCAAGCACTTGTGATGTGCCTGCTGAGAGTGGGTTGACATATTCGAAACCTGCAAATTTCGTAATCGCTGCGAATACACCAAACAAAGCACCACCGGCGATGAGACCCGAAGCGATGAGTGTACCACGATCGCGACGAGCATCGTTGATCGCCTTGTCCTTAGAGCTATTACCTACGAAATAAGCGACAGCACCACCGACAAGCATTGGAGTGTTGAGGTGCAATGGAATGAACATACCAAGGCAGAATGCCAATGCAGGCACGCCGAGCCAGTTGAGAATGAGTGCAAGGATAGCACCTACCATGTAGAGAATCCAAGGTGTGTCGCCACCCATCATGAGAGGCTCAATCACCTTAGCCATTGCGTTAGCTTGTGGAGCTACGAGTGCGTCAGGGTTGCTTGGGTCGAAACCATAAACTTGGTTGAGGACAAGGATTACACCACCCACTGTCGCTGCAGAAGCGATTGTACCGAGGAATTTCCATGTCTCTTGCTTCTTAGGAGTAGAACCGAGCCAGTAGCCGACCTTGAGGTCAGTCACGAAGCCACCTGCCATAGAGAGAGCAGTACATACTACACCACCGATGACCATCGATGCCACGATACCTGATGTGCCGCTAAGACCGATACCTACGAAGATAGCTGATGCGATGATGAGTGTCATCAATGTCATGCCTGACACAGGGTTTGAGCCCACGATAGCGATAGCGTTAGCTGCTACTGTTGTAAACAAGAATGCGATAACAGTTACTACGAGCCATGCGATGAATGCTTGCCAAAGAGTGTTGATTACACCGAAGTAGAAGAAGATGAAGACTGCCACCAATGCGATGATGATGCATGTCACGACAAACTTCATTGAGAGGTCGAGTTGCCAACGGATTTCTTTTGCACCCGATGCTTTGCCCTTCAACTCACGGCTTGCAAGACCTACTGCTTGCGCGATGATAGGCCATGACTTAACGATACCAATCACACCTGCCATTGCGATACCACCGATACCAATCAAACGAGCGTGGTCAGCAAAAATTTGTGCTGAGCTGAGCGATGCGATTTCTGGTGAGCCGTAAGTGCCAAGCAATGGAATTACAATCCACCATACGAAGATAGAGCCGGCAAAGATGATGAACGCATATTTCAAGCCGACGATGTAACCAAGACCGAGCAATGCAGCGCCTGTGTTGCAGCTAAGCACGAGTTTAGTCTTTTCTGCCAACGCAGTACCCCATGATGCTGCAGTAGTTGTGATAGTTTCTGCCCACCATCCGAATGTTGCCACAATGTAGTCGTAAAGACCACCGATGAGCGACGCGATGATGAGTGTCTTAGCTTGTCCGCTATTCTCCTTACCGCTTGCAACTGAGCTGATAAGCACCTGAGTAGTAGCTGTCGCTTCAGGGAAAGGATACTTACCGTGCATATCCTTTACGAAATACTTACGGAATGGGATAAAGAACAAGATACCAAGAATACCACCGAAGAGCGAGCTTAGGAAAATCTGATAGAACTGAACTGTAATATCAGGATACTTAGCCTCTAAGATGTACAAAGCAGGAAGTGTAAAGATAGCACCTGCTACAATCACGCCCGAACATGCACCGATTGATTGAATGATGATGTTCTGTCCGAGTGGATTCTTTTTCTTCAACGCACCGGACAAACCGACTGCGATGATGGCAATAGGAATTGCAGCTTCAAACACTTGACCCACCTTAAGACCGAGGTAAGCAGCTGCTGCACTGAACACGATGGCCATAATAAGACCCGTAATCACAGAATAAGGAGTCACCTCCTCCTGTGCTCTCTCAGGATGCATCACCGGCGTGTACTTCTCGTCCTTTCCAAGCTCACGAAAAGCGTTTTCCGGCAATCCTGTACCCTGTTGCATTTCTTCTGTTTCTTTCATACAGTATTGTTTAGATTAGTTAATAATTCTCCTATTTTAACACTAAAAAATTTCAAATATGAATTTAAGGGCGAATTTAAGCAATTTTTGCTAAACTTTAGCTATTTCGACCTAATTATTTTAGTAGTCGCATACATTATTAACTGAATATTTGGACAATATCGAAAAAAGCACTAATTTTACACCCTAATTAAATATTCACTATTATGAACCACTCGCACTTTATAGCTTTAGCTAAGCAGAATTTCTCAAAGGTGTGGCTAATGTCGTCAGTAGCAACCCTTTTATACTCATTACTCAACTCTGTTACTCAGTCTTTTTTGATATTCACAGGTCCACTTGCATATGGTTATGCCGACTATATTCGTCAGACAATAGACACTGAAAATACCGATCTTGAACCATTGGTCTCAGGATTCAATCGCTTTGTTGAAACAATGGTAGCTGGTTTGCTATACTTGCTAATCATTTGTATAGGATTTTACTTGCTTGTAGTGCCGGGCATCATAGCAGCCCTCGGATTAAGCATGACATTCTTTATTATGGTCGATGACCCAAATATTTCAGGCTTAGATGCTCTCAAAAAGAGTTGGCAGATGATGAAAGGTCACAAGACTGATTATTTCCTTTTCTGCTGCAGATTTATTGGTTGGTTTTTGATTTGTGTTCTTACATTCGGACTTGCCTCGTTTGTAGTAAATCCTTATTTTGAGAGAGCGAAGTGGCATTACTATCGTGCATTGGTTAATGGTGCTAATGATGCAACATCTAATCCTCAATCTCCGGTGTTTTTAGAAAAATAATCTGCGATTAAACCTTTTGTATTTCTATCGGTCTACGATAGAGTAAACTCACAAAGTACGCAATAAATTAAAATGAAAAAAATCATAAGCTCTGTGGCAGCAATTTTATTTGGTGCCACATTAGTTTTTGCTGATGGCACCATCACAGGACATGTAAGCAATAAAGAGTCTGGCGAAGCTATCGATTTTGCTATGGTGCAACTTATCGATGTTCGCACAGGTAAACCGACCACTTATGGCACAAACACTGACGAAAATGGTCAGTTCACACTTCCCAAAGTGCCTAATGGCAAATACATAGTTCGTATTTCCAACCTCGGTAATATCCCACAAGAACGCGATGTCACTATCAATAACGGAATTGTCAATATCGGTGAAGTCCACCTCGCTGATGACACAAAGATGCTCGAGGAAGTCGTTGTGACCGGTATGCAGTCGCAGATGCGATTTGAACTCGATCGTCGTGTCTTTACAGTCGATGCCAATATCGCCGCTGCAGGTGCTTCAGCAAGTGAATTGCTCGAATCAATTCCTTCTGTAGAGGTTGACCAGGAAGGTGAGGTTTCACTCCGTGGTAATTCGTCAGTGACAGTTTGGATTAATGGTAAAGAATCAGGTCTGACAGCCGACAACCGTGCTCAAATCCTTGAACAAATTCCGGGTGACACTATCGAGCGTATCGAAGTAATTACCAATCCTTCAGCTAAATACAGTCCTGAAGGCACAGCCGGTATCATCAATATCGTGCTCAAGAAGGACCGTCGCGGTGGATACTTTGGTAGTGCGGAAATCAGTGCTAATACTCAAGGTGGTGGCAATGCCGGGGTTAACTTCAATTATAACAACCATAAATGGGACACCTATGCAAGTGTAGGCTTCAGAATACGCCACAACAAGGGAGGTGCATCTTCTTATCGTGAATACGATGACGGCACATTCCTTAAATCGGAATCTACTTCTCGCAATCATGGTAATAATATCTTCGCTCGACTTGGTGCAACATATCACGTCACCGGAAGCGATGATATCTATGCTAACGCATTCATAATGAGAGGTCACCCATGGGGTAGCTCTACAACTACTTATACGTCTGACGTCGAAAATCAATGGATTAGCAACGTCAACAAGTCGTCTAATAAAAACTACATGCATGGTCTGCACGGTGAGTTTGGCTACCTCCACAAATGGAGCGACACCCACACTCTTGACCTCATGGTAGGCTATAACAATTGGAATGGTCCTCGCTGGAGTAGTTATGACCAAGACCAAGAATTTGCTGATCTTTCGACTGTCAATATCTATCAAGAGCAGGAGCAAGAGATGAACTCATCATCATGGGAAGCTAAGCTTGACTATACCAATCATCTTACAGATTGGCTCAAACTTGAAGCCGGTTACGATGGTCGTTATTCTCACGAAAATACACCTGTGACTACCTACGAAGGTACTAACGTCGATGATATGGTCATCAATCCTATGCTATATAATAGATTTAAATATGACAATAATATATCAGCCCTTTACGCAACGCTTGGCGGTAAGGTCAAAGCGTTCTCATTCTCAGCAGGTCTGCGTGCAGAGTCTTGGCAGATTAAAGCTCAATCCCTTGGTTACGAGCAGAAACCTGAGGATGTCACTCCTTACAAACGCAGCGACTTCGCCCTTTTCCCATCTGCATATGTTTCATGGTCGCTCCCTAAGAACAACGAACTTCAAGTAAACTTTACACGTCGTATCCGTCGCCCATGGGGTGGTCAGCTCAATACATTCAGAAATATCTCTGACCCTACCAATATCTCATATGGTAACGAAGAGCTTCAACCACAATACTCAAACGCATTTGAACTCAACTATATCAAGACCTTTACATCCCACATGCTTAGCTTCTCGGGTTACCTTCGCACTACCGAAGACGTCATGGAGCGAATCAGCTACATTGCTAAAGATGGCATTATGTATACAACTACTGCCAACACCGGCAACTCACTCTCTACCGGTGCAGAAATCGTTGTCAAGAACTCTCTCTTCCGCAATCGACTCGACCTCACTACAACAGGTAATATTTACTACTATCAACTCGATGCTTGGAAGATCGACTTTGACCATGATGGACAGATTATCCCTGTGTCAGGTAAGAAGCAAAATAGCCTTGCCTGGGACGTTAGATGCATGGCAAGCGTACGTCTTCCATGGGATATCTCATTCCAAGCGACAGGTCGCTACAACTCTCGTATGATTTCTGCTCAAGGTACACGCGAGCCGGGTTGGAGCGTAGATGCCGGTCTCCGCAAATCTCTCGGCAACTGGTCGTTTGCAATCAACTGTCGTGACATCTTCAACTCTCGCAAAATGCACCGCACAACTATCGGTCCTAACTATGAGCAAGAGACTCAGCGTTGGCATGGAGGAACAAACGTACGTTTCACTATCAAATACTCATTTGGTAATATGAAACCAAAGCAACCAAAGCCACAAATGATGCAACAAGAGATGATGAATGATTCAGAATTCGAAGGTATGCAATAATGTATCTGCTTGATTCATAACACAATATTAGAGGATGTCTCAAAGGCGAGGCATCCTCTGTTCTTATATTGGAACGCTTTAAACCAATGTTTGCGTGCTTTTCTTCTATGCTTTTGTGTGTTTGCTAAAAAATCACTCCATATCTTGAGCGACATAGAGTGATTTATCGTTTATGGTCCTTTGATAAGGCTTTATATTATCGGTTGAATTCGTGTTTGAGAAGATACTGAGCAATCTGTACGGCGTTCAAGGCTGCCCCCTTCTTGATTTGGTCACCGACCACCCAGAATGTCAATCCACGTTCGTTGCAAAGGTCCTTGCGAAGACGACCGACATATACAGGGTCTTTGCCTGCTATATCAAGAGGCATAGGGTATTCCTTTTCAGCCGGATTATCCATCACGACCAGACCCGGAGCTTGCTCAAATGCTTTGCGAGCATCTTCTATGCTGATAGGGCTCTCTGTTTCTACCCAGATAGCTTCGCTATGGGCACGAAGCACAGGAACTCTGACACACATTGACGATACTGCGATGTCGTCGGAATGCATAATCTTCTTGGTTTCGTTAAACATCTTCATCTCTTCCTTTGTGTAGCCGTTGTCCATAAATACATCTACTTGAGGGATGAGGTTGTAGGCCAATTGAGCTGAGAACTTTTCTACTGTAGGCTCTTCGCCGTTGATAATCTGCTCGTATTGCTTAGCCAACTCAGCCATAGCACTTGCACCGGCACCACTTGCAGCCTGATAAGTCGCTACGTGTACGCGACGGATAGGGGATAATTTGTGGATTGGATTCAGAGCCACCACCATCTGAATAGTCGTGCAGTTAGGGTTGCCAATGATGTTGCGAGGACGAGTGAGGGCATCTTCACCATTGACTTCAGGCACTACCAAAGGCACATCTGCATCCATGCGGAAGGCTGAAGAGTTGTCAATCATGATTGCGCCATGCTTTGTGATAGTCTCAGCAAACTCTTTAGATGTGTCGCCACCTGCAGAGGTGAATGCGATGTCGACGCCTTTGAAGTCGTCATTATGCTTCAACTCTTTGACTGTATATTTCTTTCCACGGAATTCGTATTCTTTACCTGCGCTTCGACTTGAACCGAAAAGAAGTAGTTCGTCGATAGGGAAATTCTGCTCATCGAGCACTCGGAGGAACTCTTGTCCGACAGCACCACTTGCGCCAACTATTGCTATTTTCATATAGACTAAAAAATTTAATGTTATAGTTGTGTTAAAATTCGAGTACAAAGATACGCATTTTTGTCCGATTAATAATCTTATTGCTTAGATATTTGATGTTTTTAACTATTTTGTGTTTCTTGACGCTCCCTTGTGAAGCAGTGCTATGTTTGCAAGTATTAATTTAAATCATTAATTTTGTGGTGATTAAGACACGATTATATAAAACCAAAACAATGAATATCAAACAGTTATCTATTATTGCATTGACTTCGCTCATAGGCGTGGCTAATGTTTGTGCTTCAGATTTTTGGAGCCAGGATTTTGACAAAGGTATGCCTAAGACCTTTAAGACTTATGACAATGACGGAACAACACTCCTTGCCGAGTGCTACAAAAATGTATCAGGCACAGATGGTTGGATTGTTGGTAGAACACACGAAAACGGTTACTCCGCTCTCAGTATGTCGCAGACCGGCGATGAAACAGCGCAAGACAATTGGTTGATTACCGAAGGCGTGGAAATTAAGTCTGCGAATGCTTATTTGCGTTGGGACGCTGTTTCTATATATAAACACATGAAGGAGTCTTATAAAGTGATGGTTTCAACGACTGACACAAATGTAGAATCGTTCACCGAGATTGCTACCATTAATGCTGAGTCTGATGTATGGAACACTCATCTTGAATCTCTTGCAGCATATAATGGTCAGACTATCTATGTCGCTTTCGTATGCAATAGCACCAACAAATTCATTCTTGCAGTAGATAATATTGCAATTGGAGAAATAAATGACGAGAAACTTCTTGTCGATGATAAGACAGAGCGTTTCTGTGGCAATGTCGGCACAGTAAATGTCAATGGTTCGGTCATTAATGCCGGTAAGACATACGATTTCAAAAATATCGTTGCTACTGTGAAATTTGATGATGGTACCGGTGAGCAGACACTCCGATCAGCAGTCGATGAAGTATTTGCTATCAACGATAGGATAGAGTATAGTTTCGATGTGCCTGTAGAGGTCGGAAAGAATACTGAATACACTATCTCCGGCGAATTAGAAGATGGTACGCTCGTTGATTTTGTTTCCGACTACGTCATCTGCTCATATTTCAAGCGTACAATGCTTGTAGAGAAGGGTACAGGTACATGGTGTAATAGTTGTCCTGATGGTACAGTGTATGCTCATTTCCTTAAAAACAGATACAAAGATGAGTTGATTTATGTCAGCGTTCATATTCGTGACGTACTTGAATGCAACTATCAGCATGGTGTCGCTCGTTGGTTAACACAAGTGCCATTGATTATTATCAATCGTATTGACGATGATGGCGTCATGGGTGCAACAGAGTTTAAGAAGTCTGGTAAATTCAATTATGAACCGTTCTATGAGATTGCTAAGCGTCCTACATATGTCGGTCTTAATGCTTCAGCAGAGAAAGATGGTGATATGGTGAAGATTCATGCTGATGTCGAGTTTGCAAAGGATTACAACAATGCCGACGATATTTATCGTATGTGCTATGCTATCTATGAAAATAAAGTGTATAATGCAAACAATACCGGATATAATCAGGTAAACAACTGTAACTTTAATACGCTCAGCGGAGAGTTTTATTACATGCCATCGACAGTGCCTGCAAGCATGATGTATTATGAAAATGTGTCACGAGAAGGCTCTCTTTCTAAAACGGGCGTGTCAAGTTTTGGTTCGACCATTTCTAATGGTGATAGTTATTCATTCGACTACGAGTTGGCTATATCAGACAATGTTATTGATAGAGACAATATCTCGGTAGTGGTGTATGTTATGAATACGAAGACTGCGGAAATACTTAATGCGGCTAAAATTGATCTTTCAGATGCTACCACCTCTATTGAGTGTGTAGCAGATGTGAAGGATTCTTCTCTTAATGCTTATGTCGCGAATGGTCTATGCAAGGTGTCTCTTGCTGATGCTGATGCTCCATATTCAGTAGAGGTTGTCTCTATAGATGGTCGTGTGCTTGAGTCTATGAGTAATATTCCATCAGATAATACCCAGATTGATCTCAACCATCTCAGTGGCTTTGCTATCGTAAAGGTACGTCAAGGCAATGAAACTTGCGTTGTAAAAGCAGTACTCTAATTACAGGTTCTCGCAATGCAGATGTCGTAGTGATATCCATTCGGCATCTGTTCATTTTTAACATTAAACACAATAGTTGGGCTTCGTAGCGTGGCTATTGTGCTATCATACTCTACGATTAGCGCATAACAACAATAAAGCCGAGCTTTGTGGCCCGGCTTTATTGTGATATATTAGTGCAATTAAATTATTGACGACCTGAAACAGTCATTGCGCGGTCAATCTTCTTGACAAGGCCTTGGAGTACTGCACCAGGACCGAGTTCGATGAATTCCTTAGCGCCATCTGCAATCATAGCTTGTACGTCGTATGTCCAACGTACAGGAGCTGTCAATTGCTTGATGAGGTTTTCCTTGATTTCTACAGGGTCAGTGTGAGGCTTGCCGTCTACGTTTTGGTAGATAGGGCAGATAGGAGTCTCAAACTTAGCTACTTCGATAGCAGCAGCCAATTCATCTTGAGCCGGTTGCATGAGTGGAGAGTGGAATGCACCACCCACTTTGAGCTTCATTGCACGCTTAGCGCCTGCTTCCAAAAGTTTAGCACAAGCAGCATCGATACCTTCTTCTGTACCTGAGATTACAACTTGACCAGGGCAGTTGTAGTTGGCAGGAGCTACCACATCATCAATAGTTGCACAGATTTCTTCCACCTTTTCGTCTGCCAATGCAAGAACAGCAGCCATTGTAGAAGGACGGAGTTCGCAAGCCTTTTGCATTGCTTGAGCACGAGCAAACACGAGCTTAAGACCTTCTTCAAATGACAATGCGCCTGCAGCTACGAGAGCAGAGAATTCACCCAAAGAGTGACCTGCTACCATGTCAGGACGGAATTCTTCGCCCATAGTCTTTGCCAAGATTACTGAGTGAAGGAATATAGCTGGCTGAGTAACCTTAGTTTGCTTAAGGTCTTCCTCTGTGCCGTTGAACATCAAATCTGTGATTCTGAAGCCGAGAATTTCGTTTGCTTTTTCAAACATTTCTCTTGCTGTCTCATTGTTGTCGTAGAGGTCTTTACCCATTCCTACGAATTGAGCACCTTGACCTGGAAATACGAATGCTTTCATCTTATTATATTAGTGTAAATTAGTTTCTTTATTTCAAATCGAGTGCAAAGGTAGTCATTTTTTTTGAATTACGGAAAAAAATCCGTAATTGCATTTCGATTGTTCTCTATTTATGTTGAGATATATGTTTCGATAGAGCTTTTGCTCTAGTGTATGGTTTTGTATATCAGTGTGTTAAGATAGTCTTTCCCACATTGATATGCCTTTGCCTTTGTGTCGTAACATCGCTGTCAATGTCAGCATTATTATTGTGCCAATCGAAGCGATACCAATTGGTATGTACACAACAAACTCGGGTAAGAGAACAAGTGTCTCTCCCCGAGTTCGTTTATGCTTTATGCCGAATGTAGCAGTCTGCTAAATCTCAAAGCATTCTAACAAACATATTGTGTATTGCAGTATCTACGGCTTCAGGCAACCGAAGCAATCTGCTTACGCTATTATGAGCGTGATCTTTTCTTTGTAGTAACTGTAGGCTTAACTTCTTCTACGCCGGCAAGAGCTGCATCAATCATGATGCGACCACAATATTCGCATACGATGATTTTCTTGTGCATCTTGATTTCAAGTTGGCGTTGAGGTGGGATACGGTTGAAGCAACCGCCGCAAGCGTTTCTTTGTACAGTCACGATACCAAGACCATTGCGCGCGTTTTTGCGGATACGCTTGAATGCTGCAAGAGTGTAAGCATCAATAACAGGTTCGAGTGCTTGAGCCTTTTCGCGAATGTTTTCTTCTTCTTGCTTTGTTTCAGAAACGATTTCATCAAGCTCTGAGCGCTTTTCTGCGAGAATGTGCTCGTTGTCGGCAAGTTCCTCTTCTGCCTTTGCGATTTCAGCTGTTTTCTGATCCTGAGCTTTATTGTAGTCGCGGATGTTCTTTTCAGCCAATTCGATTTCAAGGCCTTCGAATTCGATTTCTTTGTTCAAGAAGTCATATTCGCGGTTGTTGCGAACATTGTCTTGTTGACTTTGATACCTTGCAATCTTTGCTTCGCGTTCCTTGATTTCGATACCTTTTTGAGCGACCATTTGCTTAAGTTCTGCAATCTCGTCTTTGTGTTTTTGGATACGAGTTTGGAAGCGAATGATTTCGTCTTCAAGGTCCTTTACTTCGTTAGGAAGTTCGCCACGAAGAGTTTTGATACGATCGATTTCTGAAAGGAGTGTTTGCAATTGGAAGAGTGCTTTGAGACGTTCTTCTACGCTGCGTTCTTTTTCGACTTTTTTATCTGTAGCCATATATTTTATATATAGTTTGTTGGATTCTTAATAAATATAGTTTTTATATGTGTTTTATCGGATTTTTTTCTTTTTCCGACAAATAGACTACAAAGTTAACAAATTTTTCGCTAATAATACGCTTAAAAATCTTTTTTGTGCAAAGTTCACTTTCGTAGTGCCCTATGTCAGCGATGATAATGTCGTTGGCATATGTTGTGAAGTCGTGGTATTTGACATCGCCTGTGATGATAATGTCGGCCTCGGCTTTGATTGCGCTCTTGATGAGTGATGCACCCGATCCTCCGCACACAGCCACCTTGCGGACTACCACCTTGGGAAGGTCGGTGTTGCATTTAAGAGCTTTGACATTAAAAGTGACTTTGACATTTCGCAAGAATTCAAGAGCCGGGGTAGGGGTGACGTCGCCGATTACGCCCAGTCCCACATTGTCATGTCCATCTTTAGGCTCTAATGTTGTGATGTTGCTTAGGCGCAACTCATGGGCCATCTGATGGCTGACACCATCCCATACGTTGTCAAGGTTGGTGTGTGCAGAGTAGATAGCGATGTCGTTTTTGATTGCTTTGATGACAATCTTTTGTGTAAGGTTGCGACCCGTTATCTCTTTAATGCCACCAAATATGAGTGGATGGTGTGTGACAATGAGGTTGCATTGCTTAGCGATGGCTTCATCGAGTATTTCTTCTGTCACGTCAAGGCAGACGAGTATCTCTTTGACTTCCATATCAGGGTCTCCGACTTGGAGTCCTGCATTGTCAAAGTCTTCTTGAAGATGTCGTGGAGCAAAGTCTTCGATTGCTTTAGCTATCTCTTTAACTGTCGGCATAGTGAACTATCTTAACTAAACAACTGCGCAATGTCGAGTGTGGCATTGCGCAGTAGGGATTATTAAGTGATGGTTTATTCTTGAGGAAGTGTTATAGCGAGGTTGAGCTCGTCAATTTGAGCAGGATCGATTGGTGATGGTGACTCATTCATCACGTCGCGACCACTATTGTTCTTAGGGAATGCAATTACGTCACGGATAGAGTCAAGTCCTGCAAGGATTGACACAAATCGGTCGAAACCTAATGCCAAACCACCGTGAGGAGGTGCACCATAGCGGAATGCACTCATCAAGAAGCCAAATTGCTCTTGTGCCTTTTCTTTTGTAAATCCGAGGATTTCAAACATTTGGTCTTGAAGTTCTGAGTCGTGGATACGGATAGAACCACCACCGAGTTCTGTACCGTTGACAACGATGTCGTAGGCTGTCGCACGCACCTTGCCCGGATCGGTAGTCAACAATGGGATGTCTTCTGGGTTTGGAGATGTGAATGGGTGGTGCATTGCATAGTAGCGTTGTGTCTCTTCGTCCCATTCGAATAGAGGGAAGTCGACAACCCAAAGAGGAGCAAACACATTCTTGTCGCGGAGACCCATACGGTTACCCATTTCAAGACGAAGTTCACAGAGCATCTTGCGTGTCTTCATTGCGTCGCCACTCATGATGAGAAGAAGGTCGCCATTTTCAGCACCCATTCTGTCTGCCCATTCTTTGATTTGCTCATCAGTGAAGAATTTGCCTACTGAGCTCTTGATGCCACCTTGCTCGTCAATCTTAACCCATACGAGACCCTTTGCGCCAATCTGTGGACGCTTCACAAAGTCTGTGAGTTCGTCTGTCTGCTTGCGAGTGTAGCCGGCGCAACCTTTAGCACAGATACCGACTGTCAATTCAGCATCATCCATCACAGCAAAGCCCTTACCTTTGACAAGGTCAGTGAGTTCGACAAACTTCATGTCAAATCGCATATCAGGCTTATCGCTACCATAGTATTTCATAGCGTCGTGCCATGTGATGCGTTGGAATTTGTCGTTGAATTCGATGCCCTTTACATATTTAAAGATGTGCTTAACAAGGCCTTCAAACATCATGATGACATCATCTTGCTCTACGTAGCTCATTTCACAGTCGATCTGAGTAAACTCAGGTTGACGGTCGGCGCGAAGGTCTTCGTCGCGGAAGCACTTTGCAATTTGGAAATAACGGTCAAAACCACTCACCATGAGCAATTGCTTAAACAACTGTGGAGACTGTGGAAGAGCATAAAACTCACCCGGATTCATACGAGATGGAACGATGAAGTCGCGAGCACCTTCAGGTGTAGACTTCACAAGGATAGGAGTCTCGATTTCGAGGAAATTTTCCGAGTCGAGGTAACGGCGGATTTCGAATGCCATCTTGTGGCGCAATTCGATGTTGCTACGCACAGCAGGACGACGAAGGTCGAGGTAGCGATACTTCATACGAAGGTCGTCGCCACCGTCGGTATTGTCTTCGATAGTGAATGGAGGCACATCGCTCTTATTCAAGATAGTGAGAGCTGAAGCGATGATTTCGATTTCGCCTGTAGGGATATTATTGTTTTTGCTTGAGCGTTCTGCTACTGTACCCTTGACTTGAATCACAAATTCGCGACCGAGTTTGTTGGCACTTTCGCAAAGCTCTTCGTTTACTTCATTGTTGAAAACAACTTGAGTGATGCCATATCTGTCGCGAATATCGACAAATGTCATACCACCCATTTTACGAGTGCGTTGCACCCAACCTGAGAGGGTGACTTCCTTACCGCAATCTTCGATGCGTAGTTCACCACATGTCTTGTCTCTATACATATTTTTGAAAATTATTTTTGTCTGTTAAAGATGTTATTTCCTACGTTGGAATTTTCGAAATGCAAAGTTAATTAAAAATTACGCAATTAGCAATCTGTCTGACAATGTTTTGTCAAAATATTATCTTGCGAGCGACATATTTATGGATATACCATAGTTTGAGTTCGATGTAGGGTAGGACGAATTCGACACAAGTGGCGTATTGACCTGGTGGTCAAAGAATGCCGATAGTGTGATACGTTTACTCAAAACATAGCTTGCAGTGAAGTTGATTGCCATTGTCTGTGTGCCATTTGTGGCTTGTGTGAATGCTGTCTCAATCTTTCGAATCAACGACTTATTGTTGGAGAATGAGAAGTCAAGATTTAACGAAAGGTCGTTGCTTACGCCGCCTTGCTTTGAACCAATCTTGAGGATTGTGTTGAAGTTGGCAATTTTGTAGCCGGCACCGACAGTGATTTGCTTGCTTGTCGCTTCCACTATCTGTCCTGCACTTGAGTTAAGTGTCAACGTACGACTGTCACGATACTCTGCGTTAAGCGTGAGGTCGTTCTTCATCGTTGCATTGAAGCCGATGAGTGGTGCGAATTTCTCAGTGATCGCTACAGAAGAGATGTTGTAAGGCGAAGACGGAATTGGCTGTTGAGTCATTTCGTCCATAGTGAAGCCCATTTCACCATCGATACCAATCCAATTGAGATAGCTTGTGAACGAACCCACAGAGTAGGTACATTGGTAAGCGTGAGAAATAGTGAAAGTCTTGAAAATATTTTTGAGGTTGCCAATTTGCACCAGTCCATCGTAGGTGATACGCCAGTTTGGACGCATCGCGCTCAATCCCGGGAATGCAGAGAGACTGATAGTGTTGACATCAAGTCCCGAGTATGCAGCCAAGAATGCAGGTATCAATACATCGCTACTTGAACTATTGACTTTGCCGACATTTGGATTATAGGTTGTTCCACCTAATGTTGAGCCTTCGAGGAATCCTGTAGATGGGTATGTCGTGCCGATGTACTGCGACTGAATACGATCTGCAACGATAGGAATATTATTAAGGAAATCGTTGAACGCCTTGCTTGCATAACCATCGGCTGCGTTTGACTCGCTGAGTGCAGTAGAAATTGCCCAGTGAGTCTTTGTGAATGAACCGCTGCGAGTTGTCGGCATATCGGCATACATGAATTGCACTTGTTGGGTGCGGTTGTCGGTATGATTTGACGTGAGCAAAATCTTGAGGCCTCTGATTGGCTCAAGGTTGAGCTCGAAATTAAATTCTTCGGTCTCATTCCAGATAGCAGGCGATGTCTGAGTGCCGTCTACCATCAACCAATTACGAGCAAGAGCCTTGTCGACATAAGATTCATCGATAAAACCGAAAGCAAAGTCAAGCCCAGGCGACATCGGTCCATAGTTGTTGCTCTGGCCGAAGATGTCTCCGACTTCAGGTCCGAACAACGGCAACGACATTGAGTGAGAATTGCGATAACGGAAGCTCACGTTGCGTGGCATCAAAAGAAATCTTACAGAGTGGTCGGCAATCTCTTTCCAGAGATTTTTCTCCTCTTTCTTCACTTCCGTAATCGTCACTTTCATGCTTTGCTTGCCACGATCGAGTACTTCGATAGTGTTTTCGTCGACCACTTTTGTCTGAAGTTTGATGACATTAGGTCCACTACGTGCCACAACCTTGACACTCTTTGTTTTCAAATTGTGCTTAATCATTGTAGACGTATCAGGCGATAGCGTAATCGAACGCTCAAATCGTTTTGGACGTTCTTTCTTGCTATTGGTGTTTCTTGTGCTTTTAGATGATGAGAAGCGCTTGTTGACGCTTTGGAGGTATTTGCTCTTATTGAAGAGTGTCTCGAAGTTAATGCGGGCATCACCGTTCCATGTCGCTTGGTTTTGGATAGAGTTACCCATACTGATACCATCGATAGATGCACCGCGATCCCACTTATAGGTCGCATTGTAGGATATAGATGCAGTGATGTAGTCAAGCACCGGAATCTTGCTAAGTGGAGCTTTGTAAGATGCTGTGAATGTCTGATTGTAGTTCCATGGCGTACCAAAACCCTTGATAGAGTTCCACACAGTGTCGCGCCATTCCTTGTATTTATCCGGGAATAGTTTTCTATTGACAGCACCGATGCTTTCTTCGATACGAGCAGTCGTGTTGCTACTGAACGACATATTGAGCGACTTGGTAAAATTCCATGTCAATGACAACTGGCGATCCCAGTTGAAGTTCTTACTCACTTGCACAGGAAGCTGGAAGTATGTATCAACTTCGCTTCGAGTCTGCTGTTCGTAGTAGTATCTTGAAATATTTGTGTAGAATGTCAGGGAGTTGAACATCCAGTTGAGTTCCCAGTCTTTGAAGAATTTAAGGTGCTTGCTCTTGCTCTTAATCCAGTTGAATGGTTTCCAACCCTTTATGAATGGATTGTAGGTGTATTGGAAGCTACCACGATAGTCGCTCGTGTTCTCATACTCAGTTGTCGGGTCGGCATTCTTCTGACGATTGAATGAGAAGCTGACTTGGAAGTTGGCAGGGTCCCAAGGCATCGGATTTTTGCTTTGTACGTTAAACTTGAGTCCGGAAAGAGAGAAACTTTCTACAGTTTTCTTGGTTACTGCATATGAGCTGATAGAGTCGCGTTCATGCTTGTCTGCTGCGGCATCAAGAGCATCTTTCAAGAGGATATCTTGGTCGAGAGGATTGTATTTAGGCGTGGTGCTCTCTTGTGAGATAGAGTAGTAGATAGGTGCGTTCAGTTTAGCCTTTTCGGGGATTAGCTTTCCGAGGTCGGATTGGACAGCTACATTGTATTGCTCATAGTTGTCAAGACGACGAGACGCAAGACCTTGGTCGACCCCACCGAATCCGGCAGTTTCGACGTGTGCACCGACATTGACAGTAGCGATGTCACTGATGGAAAGGTTCATATTGGCTTTTGCAGCCCAACCGCCATCTTGGTTGAAGTCGGTCACTTTCATTTCGTTAACCCAGACTGTACCATCTTTTACGGTGTTTGACTTATTCCTGACACCGATAAGCATCATTCTGATGTCGCTCAATGAAGGGTTACCAATCACTGTGACTGTATTGTTGTTGTTTTCCGGGTCACGCATTGAGTAAAGAGTAGTATAGCCGACGCCGCTTCCTTCTATGCCTTTTTCGCGATTACGTTGAGTCTTGAGGTCGGTGAAAACTTCCAGCGGGATATTGAGGTAGTTGCTTTCCGGCCAGACAATCTTTCTGTCGGTCGAACTGAAGTTGCTATATTTACCCGGAGGTGTGATTTCGAGTGGAATTTCGTATTCGTAATAGTTGTTCTTAACGTCCGAACCGATTCTGACGAAGAGTGCAAGGTCTCCGTCTTTGAGGTCGGTCAAGTCGTCAACGAGGGCTTCGGCGTGCACCCACATCTGCAAACGCTTGTAGATACGCAAGTCGAGTTGAGTGTTTTTGTAGACGCCACGAGCATCACCGGCTTGGAGGTCGGTGAGTTTCATCGACATAGACTGCTCGTTAAGTTGTGTGGCTTGAGTCTGACCAGGGTCCTGGATACGTGTTACACCCGGAGGAAGCACATAGTTGACAGGAGTGCGTCCTGCATTTTCTTCGATATTGACAATCGAAAGGTCGAGACTTCCCTCAGCCGGAGCATCGTTGCGACTGTTGAGATTGAATTCATAGTCGCGCCATTCGCCTCTGACAAGTTCGAGGGTAGCAAAACGAAGGTGAGTTTCCTTCTTAAAGCCCGTCATGAAGATACGAGCGAAACGGATGGTAGAGAAGTCGCTGATTGAACCCACGATTTTATCGGGAGCACTCAATGGAATTTTAAATTGATACCACACGACTTGCTGGTCTTCGCCGTTGCGAGTGCGGACCATGGATACTTGCTTGTCGGTGATGTAGTTTTTGCCCACTTCAAGGTCTTCAGGACGAATTGAGACCTTATATTGGAAGTAGCGTTCGTATTCGTTTAGGGTATTGTCTTGGTTGATATCTTCGACATCAGGCACGCTGCGAGATGACTGATATTGAGTGTTGTCAGACTGGTCAGGCGACAACGAGTTGCCTTCGACACCGTTATAGTGCTTGTAGCGTTGCAAGATAGATGCTTTCTGCTCGTCGTACCATGTGCTACGATAGAAATGATAGTTGTCGCTAGCAGGGTCGTTCATCACAGAGTATGGAATCTCTTGCATTTCTGCAATTGCGGTCGATGATAGCTTAATGCGAAGTTCGTCAAGGAACGATTTATACGAACCAAAATTGAACTCGTCATCATTTGACAAACCATCTAAACCGACGTCTTGGAGAAGTCGTGCGTTATCGGTGTTTTCGAAAGCGTAAGTGAGTGAGTTTTGGCGTGAAACCTTACCCCAATTGGTCTCAGAAATGAAAGAGTTGTCGCCATCGACAGGCAGACCATTTTCGTAACTCTTCATACCATCTTTGAGGATATCTTCGCTGATTTCACCAAAGTTGAAATAAAGGTCACCACCCTCAAGGTTGTCGTTCTCGGTATCCAAGAATGGGTCCATCATCCAGAATTGCACATACTCAATGTTGGAGTTTTCAAAATTAGAGTTATCCATTTTGCGCATGATACCACCCCAACGTTTTTCAGGATACAAAAGGTTGCCTTCGCTGTCAATGTTGGTTGCATCAAGGTTGTAAGGACCGCGTTCATTAGGGTAGAACGAGAGGTTGAGAGTCTGAATGGTCGAAGACTCACCGTAGCTTAACTCGCGATTAGGGAAGATTTCTCGTGATGTGACTTCTCTGACATAAGGATTTGACAATTGGTCGAGGTCATTCTTGATATAACCCGGAGCCATTGATGAGTTTTTCTGTGTGAAAAGTCTATCGATATAGTACCATGAGAGGAGTGCACGATTTTTACCGTAGTCGACATTATTGGTCAAAGTCGCTTCAGGGAAGAGAGCATCGGCACTTGTGTCGTAGGGCGTAGGTGCGAGAAACCATGAATACGGCGAGCGTAGGTCGATGCCTGTCTGAGTAGTCTCAAAGTCATCGATGTAGCTTGAGCCCTGATTTGACCCGCTTTTCTGCTGGTGTGGCACGAGTTGTGCAAATTCAGCCGTAAGGTTGATTGATGATGGTGCTACGGCATTGATGGTCGGAATCTTGTTAAGAAGATTGGTCAACCACATGAATTTCTTATTGAATGAGAGGTTGGCTCCCCACATTGTATTATTAATCACCTCATCACCAATGTTTACCTTTTCAGTCAGAGCCTTTTCTGAGAAGTGAAGCAATGTAGCACCGAGAGTGAAATCTTTGCTGAATTTGTATTGTGCATCAAGTCCGAGCAAGGTCTTGCGTTGCATGCTGAAAGTCGACTGATTTTCAAGGCTTACGCTGACATTTGTGCCGGAGTCGATGATGCTTTGATTGGTGATAGTGACAATACCCATATTGTAGTCGACGGTATAGTCGCTATTTTCCACAAGAGTCACACCACCGGCCGTTACGACAACCGATCCTCGTGGCACGTTCATCGCATTAAGACGAATCTGTGCACCGTTGGAAGCTTGGTATTCACCGGTGATGGTGAATTTGTTTTTGTCGGCAAACTGTTTTGCTACCGTCAGCGTAGAGTCGTAGAGTTCCTTGTAGACATACGGTTCTGCCAAGCGTGGATCGCCGATCTTTTTCTCAAGGTTCGAACCAAATGGCTCTGCGACAGGGAATATAATCTTGCCTGATGAAGATAGGACAGTGTAGCCCTCTATATAGTCAAAGAAACCGTCGGAATTGGATTCTTGATTGGAGTCTATACGGTCGAGATTCATCACCTGCAGCAATGGCTGGTTGGAGATGTTGCCGACCGGAAGGTAAACGATTTCTGTACCGGTCGTATCGCTAAGGTATTTGATGTTGAGCTTGAAATTCTTGTTTTGAAGTTGGTATGCTCCAAGCGAATAGACGTTTTTCATCATCAATTTCCACATCGGTAATTTAGGCGATACGGTTGTGCCACGGAGCATTTTAAGGTAAAGAGATTGCTCGGTGTTGGTTACGTCGCTTGAAAATTCACCGACTTGGTAAACCTTACCCATATAGGTATACTCATAAGCTACCGCAAGCACTTCGTCGGTGGATAGTGCTGATTTAAGAGAGATATATCCGAGTGTGGAATTGAGAGTATACTCGCTTTCTTTGAGGAGTCGAGCGCTTTCCACCTTCTCGTAGTCTTGACCACCCAGGATGCCGTATGCGCCAAGAGGTTCCAATGCTTGTGTCACTTGATTGATGTTGCGAGCATTAGGATACTCATTCTTAATGACATTAAGAAGATCGTTCGACTGGTTGGATGGTGTCATGCTACTGCCATTGGGTACCCAATAGTTGTTGGCCAATCGTTCATTTTCACCAAGGTCCATGAATGCCACGAAGTTGCGTGACTCGTTGTAGTTGCCGGTCTTATTGGTTACCCACACCTCGATGCGTGTGATGTTGACACCTGATGAAACGTATGGCAACTTTGATGCAAAGTTGTCGTAATTATCGAAGAAGAAGTGACCGAGGAAGAAGTGACGGTTGGCATCATATTCGTCTGCTTTGACAGAGAATTTGGTCGATTGCACGCCGCCGGTGGTGCTAATAGTCTGCGACTCACTGTTTTGTTGTGACAACAATCCAGTGAGTGTGAGTTTGCCAAATTGCAATTTGGTCTTAAAGCCGAATAGGGCGGTACTACCACGGATAAGACTCGACCCTGTGGTCATGCTGACATTACCCGCTTCGATGTTTTTGATGATTTCATCTTCCTTGCCTTCGTATGCCAACTTAAGCTTTTGAGAGTCAAAGTCGAAAGTCGCATCGGTGTTGTAGGTCATATCGAATTTCATCTTGTCGCCTACCGATGCATTGATGGTCGCTTGAATTTTCTGGTCGAAGTCGAAATATGTCTTACGTCGAGAGTTGAGTGATAGAGCAGGGTTGTCGGTCTTGTTGCTCTTAACACCCATCGACAATTGGATTGATCCTTGAGTGGTCAATCTCACGCCACCGGGACCAAACACTTTTTCAAGTGGCCCAAGGGCAAAGTTCATATCAAAGATATTGAAAGGTTCTTTGTCCTTCTGTTCAAAAGTCTCGGCATTGCGTTGACGATAATAGTCCATCATATCATTGCGCACCGATATCTTATTGTATTGGTCAGCACCCATCTGATATGGTGTGATGATTTCGTAGTCACCCACCTTTGTGCGAATGACATACATGCCTGTCTGAGGGTCGTATTCAGCCTCGGTCTTTATGTTGGAAGGGTCACGGAGGTCTACAGGATACTCTCCTCCCTCGAAATCTTCATAATTTACGGGTATAGTCGGACTCACTTCATAGATAGTGGAGTGAGTTGTGTCAACATTTTCTGTCAGAGAGTTTTCCGGAGGAGGTGGTGGGGGAGGAAGTTCGGACTTAATGTATTGGCCATAGGATATAGCAGTAGCGAGCAGTGATGCAATAGCGATCACCACCCACGTTCCAAATCGTATCTTATGGTTCTTTACTTCCTTCATATCATCAATGCGCAATCTCTCTTGCGAGAATGATTGCAGTCATTGTCGCTACAGCATCTTGAGTGCCATCTTTATGGCATTTTCGACTGTGATTGAAGGTGTGTCGGCAAATAGTTTTTTGAGCACTTTTTGACTCTGTTGTGATGTGAATCCAAGCATAATCAATGCCGACAATGCTTCATCGTAGCTTTCCGACGATGTAGACGACATTGATATTAACGTAGACTCACCCACTTTTATTTTATCTTTGAGGTCAACAATTATGCGTTGTGCAGTTTTTGCGCCGATGCCTTTGACCGATTTGAGTATCGAGTCGTTGCCTGATGCTATAGTCTGCTCAAGGTCGGTAACCGTAATTGCCGATAAAATGAGTCGTGCAGTGTTTGGTCCCACTCCGCTAACGCCTATTAACAGACGGAACAATTCACGTCCGCGTTTGCTTGTGAATCCATAGAGCAAATGGGCATCTTCGCGAATCGCTTCATGGATATATAGCTTTACATTTTTTTCGTTCTGAATTGATGTGAAGTCTATCAACGAAATGTTGACTTCGTAGCCGATTCCACCGCATTCCACAATAGCTGATGTCGGTGTGATTTCGGTCAATTGTCCTGACAGGTAATCTATCATAATATGGTAGTCGCTTTTCTAATGAAATATGATACAAAATTAAGACAATCTTCGCAATTATACAAGCGTTACTGCGAGAATACTAAATGGACTACAATCCACGTTCACACGATATAATCATTTATGAATAGATGTCGGAGTGATGAAGGGATCAAAAGAGTGGAGGTGGAAATGCTATTAACGAAAAAGAGTCGACCAACTGTCAAAGTTGGCGACTCAGCTAAAGCTCAATTAGAGAGCAGAATTTTCAGATTGGGGTTAGTTTGACCAATTGGTCTAATGAAGGGTTAACGGCTTCGATTATTCCGTCAGGATTAATCAGATAAGCTCTACTTCCTGTCGCAAGATGGTAGTCGTCCATAATGTCGCTCGACTTCGAATCTTGAGAAGAGTATTGGCGGCTCGCATTCAGATTATCAATCTCCACAATTTGGCTCCAAAGTATTGTGTCGGAGTCGGTGTTAATAGAGACATAGTGAATGTTGTTGCTATCTGCCAGCGATGCGTATTGGGCATTGTTGACACGCGATTGTGGTTCATTAAGAGACCAGAATGATAGCAAAACATATTTTCCTCTCATCTCGCTGAGCGAAAAATCGCCACTCTCGTTTTTGATGCTGAACACCGGAGCTGTCGATCCGATCTTTGCCTCCGATGGCTCAGTCAACTGAGATGAGGTGAAGAAAATCGTAAATGCAGCGGCCAATAAAATTGACCATGATTTCACTATACTTCAATTTAAGTTTGCAAATAAAACTCTGCAAGAAGACTATAGTCTTTCTTTGAGTCCCCACCGATTTTCGGTGGTAGAATAAGTCGCAAAAACCTCTGTTTCAAGCCGTTCTTATTCGTAAATGCGATGCAAAGTTACTAATTATCTGCGTTTTGACCAAACCGAAGACTCTCTGCGGGTTGTAAAAACATGTTTTATAACATAGTTTTATAATATAAAATTGGCGTACTCAGTAATGTGAGCGCGCCAATAGTTAAAAGTGTTAACCGGAGTGTTAAATTTAATAAATCGTACTTATTCCGTCGTTTTATGCACTGAAATTTGGATATTTCGAGCATTTGCATGCTTAGTAATTAGTTGTGTAGTATATTCGATGCATTCGTCGCATGGCATCTCCTCGCCGTAGATATTGATAGTCATGAGAAGACGCTTGGTGTCAATGGAAATCTTAGTGCGTTCGTTGTCGCTTGTAGGTGTCCCTATGCCTCCGACATTGTCGCGATAGACGGGTAAGAATTCGATATTAAGAGGACCACGGCCGATAGCCTCAAATGGCTCTTCATGTGCTCCGACGCCAAGTGTAATGCAGTCTCCTTCCACTTTGTCGAGGTCGAAGCCACCGATGCTGTAGCCGCTACGCATAGAAATGATGTTGATAAGGTCGACAAGTGCATTAATGCGATAGAGTTCCATTCCTTTTACAACTCGTCGGCACAATGCTTCGGATGATGGACGATAACGATTAGGCTCTTTGCCGAGAGTCTTGTAGGCTTGTCGTGTAGCCATAATGCCCGGTCGCTTATTGACCATTTCCATCGGATAGAGTGACTTAATGCGTTCGCCCTCAGCGAGAAGCTCGTTCCACAATTCTTCGCTTGTCTCACAGTTTTCGACATCAGCTTCGACTTTAATCATTATAAAGTTGGGAAAAGCTTCTGTTATCTTGTTGTCAAAACTTACGTTCATATATTACTTGTTGTTTAGTTTGTTAATTTGTTGGATTAAGCAGTCCACGTCTTCGGTCTTTGTCGACCATGATGTGACAAATCTCACTGTCGTTTCTGTTTCTCCTCGCCTGCCCCAGACTTCAAATGAAACATTCTTCGCAAGTCGGTCCATTGCTTCGTTGGGCAGTGTGAAAAATTGCTGGTTGGTAGGGGAGTCAAATGCTATTTTATAGCCGTTTTGTGTGAATGCTTCTCGTATTCTATTTGCTTGGTGGATAGCGTGTTGCGATACTTCATAGTACAATCCATCGGTGAATAGCGTTTTGAACTGGATTCCCAAGAGTCGACTTTTAGCAAGCAGCGCACCATGTTGCTTGATTGTAGTGAAGAAGTGGGGCAGAAGTTTCGATGACTTAGCCACTACCGCTTCTCCAAAGAGTAAGCCTACTTTAGTGCCACCAATATAAAATACGTCGCTGAGACGGGCTATATCTTTTATGGTAACATCACACGATTCTGCCATAAGTCCATAGCCGAGTCGTGCTCCGTCTATAAATAGGGGAATGTTGTGCTTGTGACACACCTCGCTAATGTCGGTCAGCTCCTTTAATGAGTAGAGTGTACCTAATTCTGTCGGAAATGATATATATACTGCACCCGGGAAAACCATGTGAGGATAGGTGGCATCTGCGTAGAAATCAGTGATATATCTGTCGATCGCGCTTGCGTATAGTTTACCATCAGTCGATGGTAATTCGATTACTTTGTGGCCCCACGCTTCTACAGCACCGGCTTCATGAACTGCGATGTGTCCGGAATCTGTCGCTATAACACCTTCGTGGCGACGGAGTAGGGCATTAAGCACAGTGGAGTTGGTCTGTGTACCTCCGTTCATAAACCACACTTCTGCATCAGGATTTCCACACTCCTTGCGTATCAATTCTGATGCTTCTTTGCAATAGTGGTCGTGACCATACCCGGGAGTCTCTTCGAGATTAGTGAGTGAGAGTTGCTCCAATATTTTGGGGTGGCAACCGGCCATATAATCGTTGTCAAATCGTATCATCTGGTCTATCTTTTTATTTACTGCAAAATTAGTGATTTTTTCAGAGCTTATCACATCAGAGAGGGTAAATTTGCCATCGGTGCATAAAAAAGACAGAGTAAAGCCTTCGGACTCTACTCTGCCTGAGAAATTATGACTCTTTGTTGATTATTTTACGATAACCTTGCTAGCTTTGTTGTCGGCCTTTACAATATAGATGCCGGCAGGAAGTGTAGCGTTTGCAGTAGTGCTTACGAGTGCGCCATTCACAGAATAGATAGCTACATTTTCAGCACCTTCTACAGCGATTTGACCATTGCTTGTTCTGATGCGAACGTTGTCGTTGTGGATAGTTTGTGCAGAAACAATTTCTCCGTCAAGTTGGATAAGAACCGGCACATTGTAACCTCCACCTTCGAATGATTCAACGCCTGCACCTACGATTACGCGACCATCAGCTGAAAGGTCGTTGATGATAGAGCAAGAGTGGTCGAGAGCGAATGCATCTTGAAGTGTGCGTTGAACGCCATTTTCTACGTAGTAAGGAGTGAAGTAACCACCCGAGCCTGCAACTACAAAGAACTGATCTCTGTTTGCGATTGTAGTACCGATTTGGTAGTCAAGTTCTTGAAGGTTGCCATCGTTTTCATTTTCGTTAAACATTACTGCGCAAGAATATGGGTCTTTGCCTTCTTCAAGGAATGTGTAGTAACCGATCATGTTGCCGTTGTTGTCAACGTCGAAGAATTCTGCTTCGCTTGTGTAACCGTTGTCGTGTACACCATTGATGTATGATTCTTCATAGTAGTTGCCATCCAACCATTCTTCCATGCGGGTTTCGAGTTCGTAGAAGTGACGGAGTTCACCATTTTTTACGTATGCAAGAAGAGTTGAGCCAGCCCATGAGAACATCTTACCTACCATGTAAGTGCCGTCGTCAGACATCTTCACAGGGAAGAAACCTTGGTGATCCGGAAGTTCCATATCGTTGTACATGTGAAGAACATACTCATCACCCTCTTTTACCCAAAGACATGGATATGTGCGAGCATTGCCGCCATCAGCATGTTCGCAGAATTGTGTGCCACCGATATATTTACCATCAGGAGAGATGGCGAAAGCCTTGTTTGAGTAGTGGCTTACACTTGCTACTGTGTGGTGTTGTGGAAGAGCGTGCCATTCACCATCTTTGAAATAACCCGGACGGTGGCCGTTTTCACCAGCACCTTCTACAGGGAATGAACCAACACAAGTGCCGTCGTTTGCAACATCGTAGAAGTACATAAAGTTTTTACAACGGTGTACTTCAACTTTGCCTGTTTCAGCTGACCAGATATATGTCACATAGTCCATAGTACCTTCGTCGAAACCTACAGCAAACTTACCGTTAGGAGATACAGAGTAGAAGCTACCAGTCAAAAGTTCGTTTGATTGAGTAGATTCATCAAAATAAGTGTTGAAAACTGTAATGGTATTTTCTGCTGATGCAGAAAGACCAATACCGCATGCTAAAACAGCAGTTAGAAGTAAATTTTTCTTCATGTGATGTAATATTGAGATTTAGTTAATTACTTTGTACACTGCAAAGTTAATCAATAAATCTTAAATACCAATCTGTGTAAAGAAAAATTATTAATTTTAAGCGTTTTTCTTGCTTAGGAATGTGTCGTGGATAATGTGTAGTGCATCTTTCATCTTATCAGATGCAACAATGAATGCCAAGTATGTCTTCGATGCACCCGAAGCATATGCTTCTACATTTACACCATTGATTCCCAAAGTGTTGAGCAGTCTTCCTTCAATGCCAACAATAGTAGTGATGCTTTCTCCTACGATTGCGACAGTCGACATCTCTGCATTGGCAGTGATAGAGTGAAGTGTCATTGAGTTAATCTCGGTGATGAATTCTTCGTTGAGCAATTCGATTGCACGCTTTTCTTCGTTGTTTCTCACCGCAAACGCAACTTCATTTTCTGTGTGTTTCTGAGAACTGAGGATTACGCTCACACCATTCTTAGAAAGCGCATTATAGACGCGTGAACTTATGTTGTTGATGTCTAGAGTGTCTTCAATTTTTACTCTGATAAGTGATGTGTCGGCAATAGATGTTACACCCTTTAGTAGCACACCATGGTTGCGATGCTCATCGGTGATCCATGTGCCTTCTGTCTCAGAATTAAATGTATTGCGGATTCTTATAGGAATATTTTTGTGGAATACAGGGTAAATCGTAGGTGGATAAATCACCTTTGCACCGAAGTTGCAAAGCTCCATGCTCTCGATGAAAGTAAGGTGACTCAATACATATGCATCTTTGATAATACGTGGGTCAGCAGTCATAAAACCATCGACATCTGTCCAGATTTCTAGGACATTGGAATCTAGTGCAGCAGCAATGATAGCTGCAGTATAGTCGCTGCCACCACGTCCAAGATTGGTGATTTCGCCACTATCCTTGTCCGTAGAGATAAATCCACCGATTACAGCCACTTTCGACTCCATATTATCAAACGTAGCATGGATAAGTTCGTTGGTGAGTTCGGTAGCTGCAATATTTTTGTTAAACCATTTTTCGGTCTTGATGATTTCGCGAGAGTCAAAGTGGCAAGCACTATCTATAATGCGACTTACGATGACCGACGACATGCGTTCGCCATAGCTGACGATGACGTCGAGCGTGCGTTGTGATAATTCTCTGATGAGAGAGACACCTTTGTATATTGTGAGAAGCTCGTCAAGAAGAGGATTGACGATGTCGAGCACTTCTTGTTGGCGATTTGCCGGTACGATGCCATTGATAACATCATGATGACGTTTGACTATCAACTGGCTTTCTTCTACAAATTGCTGGTCGCCTTTGCAAGCCAATTGTCCGGTATAAATAAGTTTGTCGGTGATTCCACCCAATGCAGATACCACCACAATAGCCTGTTCTGACAGACCTTCTACAATCCTTTTCACATGGCTGAGGCTCTCGATAGTGCCCACCGATGTGCCACCGAATTTTAGTACTTTCATCTAATTTACCTTATTACTTCTGCCTTATTATAATTCAGTTTGCAAAGTTACTACAATTTTAGCGATTTTGCAACATTAGCAATTATCTACATTCATGACAAAATAAGTGCCTCATATGCAATGATACGAGGCACTATATAATCTATTGAGTGTGTTTTTAATCGTTGAGTATGTTTTGGTAGAAGGCTTTAACATCCTCCCAGTGATAGAAAGGGTAGATGTCTGTTTCGACAGGGATAGATGTTTCTTGCTCATGAAGCATGAATTTTACAATAATATCATCAGCGTTTTTCTTGTGACGGAAGAATATGATTTGCACATTTCCTGCCATTGGGGCCACGTTGTAGGTCTGGAATGCATCACAGATTGCATCGGGCTCGTCGACAGAGTTGTAGCAGCCTTTGAGTCGAAGTATGCCTGTCAGAGGAATCAAGTTGCCATCGTGGCCAAAACGCAATGTGACAGCAGTCTTGCCCGAATCGATTGCTTCTTGGGCAGAATCAAGGATATTGCGCAATAGAGGCTTCACGTTATCAAGTAGCAGACCATTGCTGGCAGGATAGTTGGAGTCGCAGACATAGGTGCGATAGTTGACTGATTGCCAAAGGTCAAAAAGCTCCTGCTTAGTAAATATATCGAAGAAGGAGATTTGTGTTTCAACGTTTTGCATGCCGACAGCTATCCAGTAGAGACTCCACATTGTCTTATACGGATTGACAAATTTTTCGACAAATTCCTGACTGTTGAAGAGTGACGTCATAAGTCGATCGGGATTAGTGTGGGCAAGATCGAATTTGCGATATTGTTCGCGCCAGTGTGAGTCTTGTGAAGTAAATCTGTTGGACTCGTCGCTGTGATAGTTGAGATATCTCATGTATTTACCGCTCGACTCTCTTGTGGTGACAAGGGTAGGGTTGAACTCTTTTAGGCGTTCGCAGAGTGCATCCATACTGAGAATGCATCGAGGCACCACAGTCGAACGAGCAGAGATAGGAGTGTAGTCCTTGAATACTTGAGGATATGCCTTATACATACGCTCTGCAATTGCTCGTTGCTGACGCACACCAAGTGGTGACAATGCTCCACCATGGCCTTCTACTTCGAGTAGCAGCGAGTCAATGCGTTGCATTACATCAATACCCAATGGGGTGAGGGCATTATGAGATTGTGCGACATGGAGAAGGTCGAGCACCGTAGTGTAGTCTTCATCTGCTATTAAGTAGCGAGAACCGTGACGACCATAGTGGCTGATGTAGAAAGGTTCATAGCCTTTAGGCGCAGGAGTGTTGGCAGACTCGGTTACAGGGTATGCATAGTAGACACCACCTGACTTGGCTACGTTGTCAAACACCTCTTCCTTTGCTGTCTGTGCATTGATGCTAAGACAGAGCGAAAATGCGGCAAGTGAAAGAATGAAACGTTTCATGCAGTTGAGATTTATGTTTGCGCCACGAGAGTAATCGTGTTGACTACCATCGTGGCGCAAAGGTGAGTTATTATCTTAAATCAAAACAGACGATTAATAGCCATCGTTTTGTTTAAGATCAGGATTGTTGGTGATTTCGCTATCAGGGATAGGGAACATGTTGTACTTAGCATCTACATCTTGGCCGAGGCGTACACCATCTTTCCATTCCCAGTTCTTGCCACTTGTGAACTTGCCGAAGCGAACAAGGTCAGTGCGACGAACAAGCTCAGAAGCAAGCTCGCGTTGACGTTCTGCAAGGATGAAGTCGAGGTTAAGTTCTGCATCTGTAATCTTACCTGATACATCTGAACGAACACCATCTACAGCATACTTGCCACTCATGTAAGCACGTTCGCGAATTTCGTTGACATAGTCAAGAGCTTCTGCACGGTTGCCACCACCGCCACGGAGGATAGCTTCAGCTGCCATGAGGTAAGCATCAGCTGTGCGGAACAATGGATAGTCAATTGAAACGTATGCGTCACCTTGAGGAGCATTATTGTTGTCCTTAGTCACGTTACGCCATTTGATGTAGCCATAACCGCAAGTGAATGTGCTTGTCATATTCATGTCGGCATCCCAAGTTTCTTTTTGTTGGTTGTCGAGAGCAGTCATGAATTGAGCACGCTTGTCCATCTTGTTGTTACCCCAAGTGTCTTCCTTGTCGAATGGTACGTCGGCAGGATCGAAAGCATCTACGAATGTCATCTTAGCACGAACGTTACCCCAACCGCGTGAGCCTACACCAGTCTTGTAAAGTTCATCCATAGGACCATTGACGAATGCTTTTACATAGAAGTTTGTGCCGGCAGAGCTTTGAGCCATTTGACCATCTTGAACGAGAGGCCAGATGATTTCAGGGCAAGTTTCATTGTCTGCAAGGAAGATGTGACGGTAGTCTGAAGCCAATGGATAGGTGTTGCTTGTGATGATACGCTTAGCGTATGCGTAGCAATCAGCATAGCGGTCTGTGCCAATCCATGTCTCAGCATTGAGATACATTCTTGAAAGCAAGAACCATGCTGCTACCTTGTCGACATGACCATAGAGAGCAGTCTTTGGGTCACAAAGCACTTCATTGTTGCCTGCTACTTCGCCTGCAACAGCCTTAAGTTCTTGTTCTGCAAATTCAAACACTTCTTTGCGAGAGTTTTGAGCAGGAATATCTTTAACGCCTGTGTTTTCATCGATCAATGACACATTGCCAAAGTAGTTGCAGAGTTGAGAATAAGCATAAGCACGGATGAAACGAGCTTCAGCACGATAAGCGAGGTAGTCATCACCAAGTTTTTCCCAGAGACCACGTTCTTTAAGTTTAGACTCTGTGCATTCACGAAGGAACTCGTTGCAATATGCGATTGACATATAAAGACGTTGGTAAGTCCACTTGATTACAGCAGCATTACTTGCGTCCCATTGCAAGTTGAGCATCTTGCGAAGACCGTTAGATGATGAAGGCATGAGGAAGTTGTCGGTAGGTTGTTCTTCCAAGTAGAACAAAAGACGAACATAACCTGAATAACCTTCGTTAGCACCTTCAAGGTCGCCCATACCACCATCGCCACCTTGTTGGCCGGTGAGAATCAACGAACCGTAGCACTTAGCGAGAACGCCCATGTAGCCTTCTTCTGTGCTATACACTTGTTCTGACACGAGAGAGTTTTCGTCAAGTGGCAGTGTGTCCAAGTCGCCTAAGCATGAAGTGAAGCAAAGGCTAAACAAAAGACATAATGATATAATATATTTTTTCATTGTCGTTAGTTTTTAATGATTGATTAGAATTTGAGGTTAAGACCGAATGTATATGTGCGAGGACGTGGGTATACTTCACGGTCGATACCATAGCTGAGGTCAGGATCAAGACCATCGTAGCCTGTGAATGTAAACACGTTTGAAACGCCCAATGTCAAGCGAAGTGAGCTTGTAGAGTCCCAAAGTTTATCGAATGTATAGCCAAGTGTGATGTTGTCGATACGGAAGAAGTCGCCCTTTTCAAGCCAAATGTCTGAATAGAGTTGTTGTGTTTCGAAACCTGTCTCACGAGTGCTTTCAAGAATGTTAGAGAAGTTGCCTTGGTCGCTATATACTGATTGAACGTATTGGTCAGCCTTCACGTAGTTGTAGATGTAGTGACCGAATGAACCGTGGCCGCTGATAGCGAAGTCCCAATTCTTATAAGAGAGGCGAGTGTTGAGGCCGATGTAGTGAGTTGGGAGAGCGCTCTTGCCTGTAGCCTTACGATATTCAGTTGTACCGACTGTGCCATCTTTTTGGATGTATTGGCCTTCGAGTGGCTTGCCATTATCGTCGTATGCTTGTTCTGCAAGGTAGTAAGTGTAAGGACGTTCGTTAACCATGAAGCATTGAACGAATTTACCTGTACCTGAGATAGCACCTGTCTCAACATAGTAGTCTTCCTTGTCGATAGTGTTGAGCTTAGTGATCTTAGAGTCGTTCCAAGTGTAGTTGAAGCCAAGAGTCCATTCCCAATCCTTAGTAAGCACAGGCACTGTGTTGATTGCAAATTCAAGACCACGGTTTTCCATCTTACCAATGTTGGTTGTGATCACAGAAGAGAAGTTTGTACCTGAGATTACGTTGATAGTATTAAGAAGGTTCTTAGTGTAGCGTTGATAGTAGTCGATAGAACCGAAGATGCGGTTGTTGAGGAAACCATAGTCAAGACCTACGTTGTAGGTAGTAGTAGTTTCCCACTTGATGTCGTTGTCGTAGCCGTTAGGACGGATAGTCTGATACCAAGTGTCGCCGAAGAAGTAAGATGATTCAGGATAAGATACGCTGAATGTAGTCATATAAGGATAGTCGTTGAGGATATCTTGTTGACCAGTCACACCATAACCGAGGCGAAGCTTGAGGTCAGAGAGTACATCTTGATCCATCAAGAAGTTTTCGCCGATAAGACGCCATGCGAATGCAACAGATGGGAAGAGACCCCAACGGTTGTCCTTAGCGAAGCGTGAAGAAGCATCGGCACGCAATGTCGCTGTCAAGAGATAGCGGTTGTCGAAAGAGTAGTTGGCACGACCATAGAATGACACGAGATAGTTTTCTGTTTCCATGTGGTATGGTGAGAACAATTCGTTGCCCTTAGGGTCTTGTGTAGTTGAGTCCAACTTCTTCCAGAAGTGTTGCCAACCGTAACCTGCCATCACACCAAATTGGTGAACTTCGTTGAACAATTTATCATAGTTGAGATAGAAGTCCAAGAGGTAGTTGCGCTTCTTTTGAGTTGACTTGTAGTCAAGACCTGTACCATCCTTCATGTTGCTTGTATACATCATACCTGCCATTTCAGGAACGAATTTGTTGTACTTGCTATCGAGAACGTCGTAACCGAGGTTGAGGTTAACCTTCAAGTCTTCAAGACCATGAATCTTGTAAGAGATAGCAGCGCTACCGATTGAGCGAATTACATTGTTTTCGTTGTCAGACAATTCGATTTGAGCTACCGGGTTATCAGTTTGGATAGCCATTGGAGAGTTACCATTCTTCCAGATGAAGTAGCCGAGACCAGGACCATTAACGTCGTCTGTGTGAACAGGACGAGTTGGGTCATAGCGAAGAGCATTGTTGACTACGCTGTTGTCAACCATGTTGTTGTCCTCGTATGAGAACTTGATGTTGAGGTTTGCTGTCAAGTGATCGTCGAAGAGGCTTGGAGCAATGCTACCACCGAGGCTAACGCGTTCATAGTTGCTTTCACGGATGATACCATCTTGGTTTGTATATCCGGCAGAAACGCGCCAAGGACTCTTGATAGATTTGATTTTACCTGAAACAGAGATGTTGTCATCAGTGCTGAATGCTGTTTGGTAGATTTCATCTTGCCAGTCAGTGTTGTGTGTGCCGTAAACGACATCAGCAGGAACACCGGTCACTGTAGGAACAAATGCACGGAATTCGTCGCCAGTCAATACGTCAAGCTTGTTTGCTACTGTTGACAATGAAAAAGTACCATTGTATTCTACTGTGAGGCGATCTGTACCCTTCTTAGTTGTGATAACGATCACACCATTTGATGCGCGCGAACCATAGATAGCTGTTGCAGAAGCATCTTTGAGCACTGTGAATGTTTCGATGTCATCAGGGTTCAATGTACTGATGATGTTAGACGAACCATTGATTTCCGAGTTATCCACAGGCACACCATCAATTACAATCAATGGGTCGTTGCTTGCTGACAATGAAGCACCGCTACGGATACGGATTGTTGCACCCGAACCAGGAGCACCCGAACCAGGCACTACGTTCACACCAGGCATTTGACCTACAAGAGCATCTTGAGCAGTCACACGGTTACCCTTGTTGAATTCGTCCGGCTTGATTGCCACTACTGAGCCTGTAGCATCTTGTTTCTTAACTGTACCATAACCAATCACAACAACATCGTCGAGGATCTTTGCGTCTGTTGTCAATGTCACGTCGAGTTTGCCGTTGAGTGCGTCAAGTGTCTTTGTTACGCAACCAACGTAAGAGAACATCAACTTAGCGTTTGGTTTTACTTTGATAGAGTATTTACCATCGAAGTCGGTCTGAACGCCGTTGGTAGTACCCTGTTCCATTACTGTAGCACCGATAATCGGCTCGCCACTTTCATCGATCACTGTACCTGTTGTTGTCCATGCTTGTGCGAATGCACTTAATGGCAAGAAACAGAACAATGATACCAATAACAATGTCTTCAACATTGTACGGTAAAAATTGTTTTTTTCCATGAATAGGTTAATTAAATTAATAAAGCATGTAAAGAACTCTTGATTTAGTGTAAAATGATGACACTAAACCATTTATGACTGCAAAATTAGTAAAAAAGTCTTAAAAATCCTAATCGGAACGCGTTAAAAGTTAATTTTGCTTTTGACGCATTATCTGCCAGGAGTTGAAAAGATTGTGCCATGCCATGTAGGTGGCAGGTCCGATTGAACTAAGAGGATTAAGATAAGTCAGACACATCCAAATCGCAAGGATGGTGTTTTTTTGTGCAAAACTTTGTGCACCTGATATCGGTTCTCCATATTTTTTGCCCAATTTTTTACCTATATAAAATTGGATTACGCATACGACAAGCGAACCAATCGTCAGACCGATGAGAATCGGCGCAATTTCCCATGTGAAGCGTTTGATGACAAAGCTTACTGAACTGCCAATGACGATAAACAATGCAATTGCCCACAAATAGAATGAGGCCGATTGGTGATTGGCAAGGAAGTTGTGGGTTTTAGGTGTCAGTTTACGCATCACGAATGCAATGAGCATAGGACAAATTAATAGAGGAATGACTTTCTTGCATATATAGAGAAGCGACTCAAGAAAGTTCATTTCAGGGTGTTCGCCGATGGCTGCAAGTATTATCGGAGCTATCAATGCGACAACAATGTTGCATAGAAGCGAGTAAATAGCGACTGCAGTCACATCTCCGCCCAGCATACGCGTAACTACCGGTGCGGCAGTAGCTGTCGGGATAAATACGCAGATAAATACTCCGCTTGCAACTATTGGGTTGAATGGTAATATTGCAAAGTAAGTGATTGCAGATAACAGAAGTTGCACACCAAGCAGAATCCAATGATATTTTTTGAGTCGTAAATCTGACGGCTTGATGCGGCAATAGGTAATCGTCAACATACAAAAGATTAAGCACATAGATAGGGGAGTGAGATAGTCAATCCATTTGTGAAAGACCACCCCACCTAATATCGCTATCGGGAGCATTAAGCTCTTGATTCGTTGACGCATATCAGAAAATCAGTCTGGATAAACGAAGCGACATTCATCGCTTTTCAACACAGATAGATATCTCTGAGCCACATATCGTGCTTCAGGAAGATTCATCAATAGATAGTTGCCACAATCTTTGGCGTTTGCTCCAGGCACTTCTCCTTCGTATTCACTTACAAATTCGAATGTGTCGATGATCAATTGATGTATCTCTGTGCTTTCAAGGTCTCCTTGGAGAATGAGATAGTTGCCTGTGCAACAGCCCATTGGACCCCAATAGACTACTCGTTCTTTCCATTGCTCATTGTTGCGTAGGAATGTTGCCGCAAGGTGTTCGATAGTGTGAAGTGCTGATACTGATAACGCAGGCTCTCTATTTGGAGCAGTCATTCTGACGTCAAACGTTGTCAATACATCGCCCGAAGGTGTCACATCTTTACGGCTGACATAGATGCCTGGAAAGAGGCGGAGGTGATCAATGGTAAAGCTTGGAATTTTCTTCATGATTATAGTGCTTTTAGGATTTCTGTAAGAGCCTTAAATGTTTCAGCAGGGGCATCTGTCCAGAAGTTCTCGTATTGTGAGATGTTTTCCTCTTGTCCCGGAGTGTCGCTGATGACTCTGATGATATTGACCGGAGTGTTTCTCATGTGGCACACTTGTGCGATAGAGGCAGATTCCATATCGACAGCAAGTGCTGATGGGAAATGGGATTTTATTTCTGAGATTTCAGCTTCGGTTGTGATGAATTTATCGCCTGAGCAAATTAGTCCGTATTTCACATTTTCGCCTGTCACAGTCTGTTTTGCGATTTCGACAATTCTCTTGTCGACAGGTAGTTCTGCCGGAAACCCATAGGCTGCGCCATATTCAGTGCCTGGACCACACCACACATCGTGGTAGGAGATACCTGTCGAGATGAGAAGATCGAGCACATGCATTGAAGCGTCTGCACCTCCGGCAACCCCCGTGTTAATTACGATTTCAGGATGATAGTTGTCAAGCATTGTGAGTGTGCCGATTGCAGAATTGACTTTGCCGATACCACACTGCATCGCTATGATGTCATGCTGACCTATTTGTCCAGATGTGAATGCAAAATTATTGTGACACTCTTCTTTCTTGTCGGAGATGAGGGGCAAGAGCAATTTCAGCTCTTTCTCCATTGCAACGATTATGCCGATTTTCATATTTTTATTGTGGTTGATTGTTGTCTTCTATCTTTTTGATATTAAAGTTGATATGGATAGATTCTTCAAGGGTTTCTTTATCCATAAATCCAACATTTCTGTCGATCTCTTTTCCGTCAGCATCAAGGAAGATGATGGCAGGAATTGATGATATGTTGTACTTTTCTGCAAGTTCGCGATTCTGATCGACATCGATAGTTTTCATATCTACTTGACCATCGTATTTCTCTTTAACTTCTTCGAAGATAGGCTTAAATTGTTGGCATGGAGGACACCATGTAGCCGAAAAATCGAGCACAGTAGGAAGACCGGCTTCTACCTGGGCTGTTTCGATAGTCTTAGTCTCTGTTGCTGCTTGTGTGGATTCCGATTGCTTGTTGTTGCATGCCACCAATACTACAAGCGATAGAATTGCAAGAATAATTTTCTTCATATTGCTATTTTATATAAAACCCGGTAGGACATCTGTGACCCACCGGGTTATATTTAGTTGTTAAAGTGTTGCTTTAATTAGCAAGGGAGAGCTGCGTTTGTGCCGTGAACAGCTGCTGCACTCTTAGCGAAGAGTTCTTTTTCTTCTTCGTTGAGGTCAAGTTCGATGATTCTTTCGATACCGTTCTTGCCGAGGATACATGGAACACCGATGCAGAGATCCTTTTCGCCGTATTCACCTTCGAGGAGGCAAGAGCAAGGAATCATGCACTTTTGGTCGTGGATGATAGCTTCTGCTACTTCAGCTGCTGCAGCACCTGGAGCGTACCAAGCAGAAGTGCCGAGGTGCTTAGTCAATGTAGCACCACCGACCATTGTGTCAGCTACTACCTTGTCGAGTGTTTCAGCATCAAGAAGTGAAGATACTGGGATACCACGATAAGAAGCGAAACGCTTCATTGGAATCATTGTAGTGTCGCCGTGACCACCGATTACGAAACCTTCAACTTCGTTAGGATTAACATCGAGTGCTTGGCTGAGATAGTATTTGAAACGGCTGCTGTCGAGTGCGCCACCCATACCGATGATACGATTCTTTGCGATACCTGCGATTTTGTGGATGAGGTATGTCATTGTGTCCATTGGGTTTGATACACACACGATGATAGCGTTAGGGCTGTGCTTAAGAACGCTTTCAGTCACTTGCTTAACGATACCTGCATTTACACCGATAAGTTCTTCGCGAGTCATACCCGGCTTACGTGGAATACCAGAAGTGATGATAACAACGTCGCTATTAGCTGTTGCTTCGTAATTGTTTGTTACACCGATAATGCGAGTGTTCATATCGAGAAGGTTAGCAGTTTGCATCATATCCATAGCCTTACCTTCAGATACACCTTCTTTGATGTCGATCATTACTACTTCATCAGCAACTTCGCGCAATGCGAGTACGTTTGCTGCTGTTGCGCCTACATTACCTGCGCCTACAACTGTTACTTTTGACATATTCTTATGATTAAATTTAAAATGGTTTTATTCGTTTGGCAAAATTACAGAAAAAAATCCATAATCCTACTATTATTTCTAAGATTTTATTTCCAACGATTGATTATTTTAATTTTCCTTTGCCTTCTCTGACAATTTCTGGGTCATCAAGGGTGCAATCTATCACTGTCGAAGGCTCGGTGTCACCATCTCCTCCATCGATTATGAAGTCGACTTTGTTGTCGTATGCTTCAGCTATCAGATCCACATTGATTGCGTAGTCATCATCTGTATACTCAATCGTTGTGGTGAGAATAGGACGTCCCAGCAAATCAACGATTGCACGGATTGTTGCACAATCGGGAATTCGCACTCCGACTATCTTGCGTCCTTTAAACGCTTTCGGTAGCGAAGATGTTGACTTCAATAGGAAAGTAAATGGTCCGGGTGTGTTGTCTTTAAGTAAGCGAAACGACTGATTGTCGTAACGAGCATATTCTGACACTTGCGATAGGTCAGAGCAGATGATAGAGAGATTGGTCTTGTCCGGGTTAATTCCTTTCAGCTTGCAAATGCGATCAATCGCTTTGACATTGAGAGCATCACATCCGATGGCATAGAGGGTGTCGGTGGGATAAATCATAATGGATCCCATCTCCAATTCGTTTACTATCTCTTGTAGTTGACGATCCGAAGGATTGTCGTTCCAGACCTTTATTATCTTCATCACTAATCAGTTATTTATGGCAAAGTTACACTAATTGATTGACAATTACAAATTTAGGTCGAAAAAAATTCACACCGACCTAATTAGCATTTCAATAATGGTTATCCTCTGCGTTTGCCAAGTGCAAGATGGGGTGTAGTATTAATTGTCGATGTTTTGCTCCAATTTGTTTGTCACATAATCAAGCAGCATGTGTCGTGACTGGATATTGATCTCATCGTCGGTGAAGTCGATTAGTTGCTGAGATTTCATTTCTGCAAGTGATGTCAATAGTTCGTCAAGTTTGACGTGAGTCATCTGTAGCAGATTGTCGCGAGTACATTTGATACGTATGCTTTGGCTTCGTGCGTCGGTGAGCGACATTACCCACAATGCTAATTGAGATTCAAACGAGCCGTCGCCCATGAGCTTGATGGCATTGATAGGACGCTGAGAGTGATAGGAGAGATAGTTCAGATAGTTAATCATGTAGATAGAGTCCGACTGTAGAAGCGCGAGGTATTGCTCTTTGCTAAATTGCATTACGCTCACATTTCCGGCTGCAACTACATCAAACGGGTAGCTTCTATCCATGCCAAACAAATATTCGGGAGCCAACACCGTGCCTGTCGAGCGTTTTTCCTCTATTACTAAGTTGCCAGAATAATTGTTGCTTGTCACACCGACTTCACCCGATATGATATATCTGATATGAGTACAAGCATCACCGACCGAAACGATGCGTTCTCCCGGATTGTAATTTATGAATTGCACGTGCGTCTTCTCTAAAAAAGTCGACACTTGTTGTCTGCTGATTCCTTTGAACAGCGGGAGACTCATTATAGTTTCGTACATTGTAGCCATCGTATCTGTCTTTATGCTTGTCTTTTATGTCCTATAAATTTACTGCAAAGTTAGTGCAATATTCACTAAAATGCAAATGTAATAAATTGATTTGTCGCAAAAAATGAGGCGATAAGCCATTGCCGCCTATCGCCTTTATGAGTGAAATAGATACTCTATTTTAGTTGCTGAATTTTAGACCGTTTTCATCTGCATCGATTATTATCGGACTGTTTTTGTCGATGTTTTGCGCGATAATCTCTTTTGAGAGCTGATTGAGTATCAATCGGTGGATGGTGCGTTTCACCGGGCGAGCACCGAATTCGGTGTCATATCCTTTATCGCAGATGTAGTCGACAGCTTTGTCGGTGACTCTCATGCTCATGTCGTTTGCAGCCAACATTCGTTTGATATTGTCGAGTTGAAGACCGATGATGCTTCTTATCTCATCTTTATTTAGAGGTGTGAACATTATCACCTCGTCAATTCGATTGAGAAATTCGGGACGCACATTTTCTTTTAGCAATTCCAATACATCGTTTTTGGTCGTTTCGACTACTTCGTCGTGGTTTTCATCGTTGAGGCGAGCGAAGTTTTCGCGTATCAAGTGCGAACCCATGTTGGATGTCAAGATGATGATGGTGTTTTTGAAGTTGACAAAGCGACCTTTGTTGTCGGTCAGTCGACCATCATCGAGCACCTGAAGCAAGATATTGAACACATCGGGGTGTGCTTTCTCGATTTCGTCAAAAAGAACGACGCTATAGGGCTTGCGTCTGACTGCTTCAGTCAGTTGTCCACCTTCTTCGTAACCGATATATCCCGGAGGAGCACCGACGAGTCGAGACACCGAATGCTTCTCTTGATACTCGCTCATGTCAATTCGAGTGAGCATATCGTCGTTGTCAAAAAGATATTCTGCCAACGCTTTGGCAAGTTCGGTTTTGCCTACACCTGTTGTGCCGAGGAAGATAAACGATCCGATAGGTTTGCGCGGATCATTGAGTCCTGCGCGTGATCTTCTGACAGCATCTGACACCGCTTGTATGGCATCGTCTTGACCTACGACTCTCTTGTGCAGTTCTTCTTCAAGGTGGAGCAGTTTGTGTCGCTCAGATTGAGCCATCTTCTGAACAGGTATGCCGGTCCATCGAGATACAATTTCGGCAATGTCTTCAGCATTAACCTCCTCTTTAATCAGTCCTCCATCACCTTGCAAGTCCTTGAGGCGCTCTTGAATTACTTCATTCTCGTTCTCTTTTTGTCGGATTTTGGAGTATCTGATTTCTGCCACCTTGGCATAGTCTCCTTCGCGTTCTGCTCGTGTGGCTTCGTAGTTGAGTTGCTCTATATCAATCTTATTCTGCTGAATCTTATTGATTTCTTGTTTCTCAGCTTTCCACTTGGCCATCAACGAATTTTTTGACTCTTGAAGCTCGGCAAGTTCCTTGTCTATTTTGTGTAATGTCTGATTGTCACCCTCACGTTTGATTGCTTCGCGTTCGATTTCAAGTTGTGCTATTTTACGCGAAGTCTCATCAATTACTTGAGGCATTGAGTCCATTTCCAAGCGCAACTTCGATGCCGCTTCGTCAATGAGGTCGATAGCCTTGTCTGGCAAGAATCTATCTGTAATATATCGTTCGGACAATTGCACTGCAGAGATGATTGCCTCATCTTTAATTCTCACTTTATGATGGTTTTCGTAACGCTCTTTCAGACCACGGAGTATCGAGATGGAAGCTGCTTCATCGGGCTCATCGACCATCACCTTTTGAAAACGACGTTCCAATGCTTTGTCCTTCTCAAAATATTTCTGATACTCGTCCAATGTCGTTGCACCGATCGAACGCAATTCGCCACGAGCAAGTGCAGGCTTGAGGATATTGGCTGCGTCCATTGCGCCATCGCTTTTGCCGGCTCCGACGAGTGTGTGAATCTCGTCAATGAAGAGAATAATCTCACCATTGCTTTTGGTCACTTCGTTCACCACTGCTTTTAGGCGTTCTTCAAACTCACCTTTGTATTTTGCACCGGCAATCAATGCTCCCATATCCAATGAATATATTTGTTTCGTCTTCAGATTCTCTGGCACATCACCACGGATAATGCGATGAGCGAGACCTTCGGCAATAGCCGTTTTACCTGTGCCCGGCTCTCCGACAAGCATTGGATTATTTTTGGTGCGTCGACTTAGAATTTGGAGTACTCGTCTGATTTCGTCATCACGGCCGATGACCGGGTCGAGTTTGCCATTACGAGCACTATCGTTAAGGTTTACAGCATATTTGCTGAGAGCTTGATATGTCTCTTCTGCACTTTGAGCAGTGACCTTGTTGCCTTGTCGTAGTTCTAAGATAGCAGCTTCTATCATCTTGATAGTGACACCTTTATCCTTGAGAATTTGGGCAGCAGCCGATGATGAAAGAAATATACCCATTAGCAGCATTTCTGCTGAGACATATTCATCACCTTGTTTCTTGGAGCATTCGACACTTTTTTGTAGAGCATCGTTGCTCTCTTTGCTTAGGAAGACTTCTCCACCACTCACTTTGGGTAGCATGGCGAGTTGATGATCAATTTGAGCAGAAATGGTAGAAATGGTTGCTCCACACTTTTGAAGTATGAAATTGATGATTGACTCACTTTCTATGCATAGAGCCTTTAGCAGGTGCAAAGGAGTAATTTGTTGCTGTCCTCCGTTTCGAGTCAGTTCGATAGCCTTTTGAACGATTTCTTGTGACTTGATTGTAAAGTTATTAAAGTTCATAGTCAATAGAGTATTAAAAAAGATTTTATGACCTTATAACAAATCGCGTGCCATTTAGTTGCACCTACCCTCAGTTCACTTTAACATCATTACCCAAATTTATCCCAATAGATTCAAATAACAACAGAAATTTGCTATAATGTTCTTTAGTTTTTTTGCCAAGGGAAGTCCTTGGGATTGATGATTATGTGAGGATTTTGGTATTTCATTCTTAGAGGGATATATTCTTTTAATTTGTTGACTTGATCGTTGCTGATTCCTTCTGGAGCTTGAATGAAAATGATGTTGAGAGTATCGACGTTGTTTGTGTCAGTACCGACATTGTCGATATGCGTTTTGGCTAATGCAAGTCGCTCAATCGATGGGAAAAGAACTTGTATTTCCGGTGAGATTTCATAGAGTAGTTCTTGTGATCGGTCATAGGAAGTAGTAATCTGCTTTAACGAGTCGATTATGTGGGTTTGAGTGTCTATCTGCTTTTGCATATAGCTGTAGAATTGATGAAATGATTTCTCTTGGTCAAAGGTGTAGTTGCTCATTGTGAAACCTTGTTTGATATTTAGCACTGTGCCTCCCAAACCGATTGAGTCAAGTTTGGCTATCATTGCCACTTGTAGCGAGTCCTTGGGTAGTGATTCGCCGATGAGAGTCACGTCGATATGTCGCACTCCTTGCTTGATATATTCGTTATGGCTAAGCACTTGAGTATTAGGAAATATCATCTGATCCTTGACAAATGCCTGAGCTGAATTAATGAAGTTGTTTTTCTGAATCAAGTTGAATGTAAGATAGGAACTGACAAGGATTGTAGTCGATACCAATGAATAGACGATAATCTGTATCCATTTCGAGCGTTTTGAGTCAATAGTTAAGGTGTGTTTATAGCCTATAAGTTTGATGACAATCCAAGATGAGAAGAAGATGAATATGGCATTGATTAGGAATAGATATAGTGCACCAAAGAAGAATTGGGATTGATGTGTGGCAAGACCATATCCGGCTGTGCATAATGGAGGCATGAGTGATGTGGCTATTGCTACTCCGGGCAACACATTCCCTTTGTTTTTACAAGCTATGCTTATGATGCCCGCAGCTCCGCCAAATAGTGCCACTATTACGTCGTAGATAGAGGGCGTGGTGCGTGCTAATAGTTGACTACTACCCTCGTAAATCGGTGATACAGAGAAATATAGAGCAGATGCTACGATGGACCCTAAGATTGCAAGAGTTATGTTTTTGAGACTTTGCTTTAAGAGAGAAAAGTCTTGTATGCCTATGCTTAAGCCTATACCGATGATTGGGCCCATGAGTGGAGAAATGAGCATCGCTCCGATAATTACAGGAATACTATTGGTGTTAAGTCCGACTGATGCGATGATTATAGCAAATATCAAGACCAGCAGTTGCGACCCTCTAAATGATACTCCACTTCGTATTTCCTCCTCAGCATTCTCTTGAGCCAATAAGTCAGCACGAAGGTCGAAGTTAGCTACTATTTTCTTTATAATTCCGGTTAATTTCTGCTTTGTTATCATACTTCTCAATTTTGATAATATGATAACAAAATTCGGTTGTTGATGTTTACCTACGATAGCACTACATCGAGAATCATCATAAGTGCAAAACCAAATGCAAAGCCCACTGTCGCCATATTGGAGTGTTTGCCGGTAGATGCTTCAGGGATGAGTTCTTCGACCACTACATATAACATTGCTCCTGCAGCGAACGCCAAGAGGTAGGGTAGTGCCGGGGTGATGAATGAGGCGAGAACAATCGTAATTATGGCTCCGATTGGCTCTACGATGCCACTAAGTGCGCCTATTGTAAACGATTTCTTTCGTGAGTTGCCGGTTGTGCGCATAGGCATAGCGACAATTGCGCCTTCAGGTATGTTTTGTATTGCCATTCCGACAGCCACGGCTGACGCTGCTGCTAATGAAATTTCAGAGTTGCCTTGTAATGCTGATGCAATGACTACCCCGACAGCCATACCCTCGGGAAGGTTGTGGATGGTGACAGCGAGTGCAAGCTTCCATGTCTTGGATAACTGGCTTGGTAGACCCTCTGCTGTCATTGCGTCAGCATGAAGGTGTGGAGTGAAATGGTCTATTAAGTGCAGAAAGCCAAAGCCTAACAATAATCCGACCGCAGCAGGCATTACCGCAAGCTTGCCCATTGCATCACACATGTCCATGCTTGGGATAAGCAATGACCACACGGATGCTGCTACCATGACTCCACCGGCGAATCCCAGCAGCAGTTTCTGCAACAAATCAGGTATTCGCTCTTTAATGAAAAAGACGAATGCAGAGCCAACTATTGTTCCCAATAGGGGAATCATAATGATTTGTAGTATTTCTGATGACATAGTCGTGTTATTCGTATTTGATTGTTTCTGAAGGCGATATTTTGCTCACCATGCGCGACGGAATGATGAGTATCAACCACATGACTACAATCGTTAATATATTAGTAACAATTATGCTGGTATAATTTATCTCGACAGGCACAAAATCAATGTAGTATGATTGAGGGTCAAGTTGAATGAGGTGATATTTGTCTTGAATGTATAAGAGTGTAATTGCAATAAAGTTGCCGATAGCCAAGCCGATGACGCCAATCTTTATGGACAATTGTATGAAAATTTTGCTGATATGATCGTTTGACGATCCAAGTGTCTTGAGAATACCGATGAGTTGGATCTTTTCGAGTATAAGAATCAGCATTGCAGCGACAAGCGAGAAGCAGGCAACTACTATCATCAAGGTCAGAATCACCACTACATTAGTATCAAGTAGCGAAAGCCATCCGAAATAGCTTGACCCGGTGTTTTTGACATTGTTTAAGTTATAGGTCGCTTGTAATTTGCCTTCAGCGATTGCAGTGTTAAGAGTGCCAAATAATGATGCGGTATCGTCATTCACTCTGTCGATGTCATAGGTATTAATCTCAATAGCTGAGCCTTGCGTAGATGTGAATCCACATAAGTCTTGTATCAAGCCAATGTCGCCGAATATGAAGTTGTTGTCGTAGTCTTCGAAGTGGGTGTTGAATAGACCGACGATTTTCAGCTTTCTTACGCGGATGTCTTGGCTGATGAAATATGCATTGATGTCATCATTTACTTTGAGACCTAACTCATTGGCTATTTGTGTGGAAATTAGAACGTGGTTGCTGTTTTCTTTTTGAGAATAATCGGCTATCTTGCCGTCTATCAGATTGTTTTCTATGAAAGAAAAATCGTAGTCATTAGGCACACCACGAAGATATATCCCTTTGAAATCGGTTTCCGTCTTTAGTATGGCCGGCAATGATGATATGAGACTATAGCTTTTGATATAATTTTCATTGTCTAAGATTTCTCTGAGTGGTTTGGTCAGCTCGACAAGGTTGTCGTCGATTTTTTCTGACGCATAAGTCGGATATAGTATTATCTCGGAGTTAAAGCCTGTGACCTTATCTGTGATTTGTGTTTTGAATCCGTTGACAATAGCAATGGCAAGTATCATTATAGCAATAGACAAAGCGACAGCTATGACTGCTACTTTGATTGTAGGCGAACTGCCTTTGCCAGACGAGGACAAATTCATTCGTTGGGATATGAACCACGTATAACCTTTCATGTATGTATAATTGATATATCTTTGCAAAGTTACAACAAAAAACGTTAATATCATCTTCTATTCTGCAATTAATATTGTGGGAATGGATTTCTTTGTCTATATTTGTGCTAAATTACTATTCTATGAGAGAACGATATTTTAAGTTCAAGCAATTTGGTGTCTATCATCAGCTCAGTGCCATGAAAGTCGGCGCTGATGCTGTGTTGCTCGGTGCGTGGACTGATGTGTCGAATGCTCAGAAGATTTTAGATGTAGGTTGTGGTTGCGGAGTTATTACACTCATGCTTGCTCAGCGTGCCGACCAATCATTGATTGAAGGTGTTGATATCGATGAGGCTTCTGTCGAAGAAGCTCAACGGAATGTAAATGATTCCCAGTGGTGTGACAGAGTGATAATTTCGAATAAAGATTTTATGTCGATGCAAGGTCAGTGGGATTTGATAGTATCCAATCCTCCCTATTTCGATGACGGAGTGCAGGTAGTAGACGATAGTCGCATGCAGGCTCGTCATGCAATGGAAGATGGATTGTCGCCGTCAACTCTGCTCTCTATGGCGAGCAAAATGCTGTCAGAACATGGCAAGGTGTCAATGATATGTCCTCCGTTGTGGCTCGAACGCTTAAGAATGATTGCAGACCGGAGTGGGTTATCGTTTCAGCGTCTGACTCGAGTTAAAGGAAATGCAGATGCTCCGATAAAGCGTCTTCTTTTGGAGTTTGGAAGAGATAAATTTCCGTTGGATGAGTCGGATTTGATCCTTGAGTATCAGCGTGGTGAAGCTACAGCGCAATATCGAGAGTTGACTAAGGATTTTTACTTGAAGTTCTAAATGAATCCCGAAGAGTTGTAATAGATTGGCAATAATCAAATAATCAGTGAGATTTAAACCAATTAGTAATTTTGATGTCAATAATGTAAATACTGAATTGAGATATGAAAAGATGTTTTTTTATTTTATCAATGATGTTTGTCGGCTCTCTTTGTGTGATTGCTGACGAATATGATGATATTTACTTCAATCCCAATAAGAAAAGTGAGGTTGTGGTAAATGAAAATACCGAAGTCGTGAATGGCAGAGATGTCGACGAGTATAATAGATTTGGTGGCTACTACGAAAGCGAGATTGATACCATTGGCTCTGTGATAAGCAATGGTGAGGACTTTGTCTATACTAAGCAAATTCAGAAGTACTACAATCCGACGATTGTGGTTGATAATGCTGAAGTATTTGATGAGGTTATCAATAGTTCTTATGGCAACGTAGAGATTGTCTACAATTATGGTGTTCCATCGCTTGCTACATGGTACAGCCCGTATTATTCGGTCTACTACTCTCCATATTACTATTCGCCTTACTATTATTATTCGCCATATAGTTATTGGTATAGTTGGGCTTGGGGTCCGACTTGGGCATGGTATGATCCATGGTATGATCCATGGTATCCTGGTTGGGGGCCATCTTATCCACATCACCCACATCACCCTGTAGGACCGGGGCATCATCACCACCACGCAGGTCATGGTGGTCACCACACAAATCATCACAATGATGGTTGGGCTGGCAATACTCGCCCTGATAGTCATCGTCATCAGGGTAGTGTGAGCGGTCATCGTGGAGGAGGTCATTCTAATGATGGACACAGATACACCGGAGGCACAGGCAAGGGCTATAGAGTAAATAGCAATGGATTCAGAGATAATGCTGATCATCGCGCTTCTGAATCTGTAGGCAAGGAAAATAACAACAGAGGAGGTCGTACGAATGATAGAGTCGGTGCATCAAATTCCAACTCAGGAAAAAAGACAGGTGTGACTCAAGGTGCTAACCGTCAGTCGAATCGTAGTAGCAGCAACATTCAACGTAGTAGCAACACTACACGAAATAATAGCGGATTTAATTCCGGTAGTCGAACAAACCGTAGTAGTTCTGGTAGCTCCGGCTCGAGCAGAGGTGGCAGTCGTGGCGGTAGTGGAAACCGTGGCGGAGGCAGACATAGATAAATGTATTTTTTAATAGTCTCAAACGGATTATCTGTTTGAGACTATATCCATATTTAGAAAATAAATCACACAGATATGAAGAAAATATTCTTAGGTTGCGGTCTCGTACTCGCCGCATTAGGTGCAAATGCACAAAGCGCATTAGATGCATATCAATTTAATCAAGCAGACCTTAAAGGTACATCTCGATTTATGTCGATGGGTGGTGCTTTCGGTGCGTTAGGTGGTGATATGACTACATTGTCGCAGAATCCCGGTGGTCTTGGCGTCTATCGTTCGTCAGAAATCGGTGTAACTGTCAATTTTGATATCCAGAATTATACCACAAATTCCGATATCACTATGAAAGGTAGCGACTTCAAGTTTTTGCTCAATAATGTCGGATATATCGGCTCAGTAAATCTCAACAATTCGGTAATGCCTTATTTCAATTGGGGTTTCACCTACAATAAAGCAGCTTCATTCAATCGTAAATATGACGGAGCTATCTCGTTGTCAAACTCTATGAGTAACTATATTGCCGGAGTGTCTAATGCTAATAATCTTACGGTCGGCGATGTTACGACTACCGATCATTATGACCCATACAATCCTAATGATGGCGGTTATGTTTCACCATGGATTTCTATTCTTGGCTATGACTCCTATCTTGTAAATCCAATCGGTCGAGACGCTAATACTCACTGGAATGGTTTGTGGGGCAACAATACGACAGGCGTTGGACGATTTAGTGTATTGGAAACAGGAGGCATCGATGAGTACAACATCAGTTTCGGAGGTAATATCAAGAACGTAGTGTTCTGGGGTATGGACTTTGGTATCACATCTATTGCCTTCAATCAGTCAGTCTTATGGGGTGAAAAACTTAATGGAGCAAACATTTCTAATCCTGATGGGTCTACCGTTGTGACTGAAGCAAATTGGAATATTCACAATCGCTATATGGTCAGAGGCACAGGTTTCAACTATAAGCTTGGTTTCATCGTTAAACCAATCCAAGAACTTCGCCTCGGTTTCGCGTTCCATACCCCTACTTGGTACGCCCTTGAAGAGGAATACATCGCATCTACAGAGTATGACTATCCTAACACCGACATACGTCCCGGTTCAGCAATGACTAATGACGGATACTGGGGTTATAACGACTACAAGTATCGCACTCCATGGAAGATTATAGCCAGCGCAGCAGGTGTAATCGGCTCGAAATTTATCATTAGCGGTGACTACGAATGGTCAAACTATCAAGATATGAACCTATCAAGTTACAACGAATTCGGTTGGGGTTTTAATAGCGATATATTGCCGGACTTTTATTACGAAAATCAAGACATAGACAACTATTATCAAGCGACAAATACAGTGAGACTTGGTGCTGAATATCGTGTGCTTCCGGAAGTTAGTTTGCGTGCAGGATATGCTAATGTGTCATCGCCTGTGAAGCAAGAAGTTAGAGACAATGCTATGACAATGTACACAGCCGGCACTAATCCATCATACGCATTGGATAATACGACCAACTATGTGACTTGTGGTGTTGGTTTCCGTTCAAAAGGCTTCTATTGCGACCTTGCTTACGTCTATAGAAACAGATCAAGCGAATGGCATGCATTTACTCCTGACCCTGAAACACCTTCAGTGAAAAGTCCACAGGCGAAGGTGACATCAGAAAACCATCAAATCGCGCTCTCAATGGGCTTCCGCTTCTAATTAGCACACATTTATATCAGTAGTTAATCTTTGTATTCAAATTTTGTAAAATCCTGAAAGTATCAAGGTCGAATGTCCCGTACGTTCGACCTTATCTATTCCCCCCTTTAAATGTGTCACTTTGAGAAGAGGACTTTAATAACAATTCATACTCATTTTCTGCTTGCAAATTGGTTTCTACTCTAGCTTATATGATTTTTTGTTTAATATTTAGTATTAACATTTATTAACAGTGTAAATATTGGAAAACCTTAATTTTTGACTAATTTTGTAAAAAACTTTTTAAACACTAAATTTTGGTTTTATATATCACTTGCAATCGTTTGAATTTAAAGGGATTAGTGTTGTTTGATTTTAAGTAAATAATTAACTATCAATATTAACCCAAATAATTATTTTATGAAAAAATTATTATTGTCAGTTTTGGTGTTCGGTCTTTTTGCAGTCGCACCAATGGAAGCTCAGTTGACAAAAGATCAGCAGAAGCAACGTAAAGAACAGGTGTCTCAGCAGCGCAAGGCTCTTAATAGCAAAGCGTCAAAAGATGCTCGTAAAGAAGCAAAGAAATTTAAGAAAGAAGGTTGGCAAACAACTCCGGGAACACTTACGCTAGAAAAGCAGCTTGATCGCTCAATGATGATGCAGATGGATGTCGACCAATCAGGTTATCCTCTGTATATTATGGGTGAGGCAATGAGTATCGGCGAAACTTACGATGCTGCTAAGATGCAAGCTCTTGAGTTGGCAAAGCAGAATCTTGCAGGTCAGATACAGACCGAGATTACTGCGTTGGTAGAAAATACTGTTGCAAATAAGCAACTTGCTGAAGAAGAAGCTGCTTCTATTGCGGAAACTGTTTTGGCAAGCAAGAATTTAATTTCGCAAAGCATTGGTCGAGTTATTCCGGTTGTGGAACTCTATCGTGATCTTCCTAATAAGAATAAGGAAGTTCTTGTTCGCATAGCATATAATCATAATATGGCTATGGAAGCAGCAAAGAAAATTATTCGCAAAGATTTGGAAGAGAAGGGAAATAAACTTCATGATCAGCTTGATGAAGTTTTAGGTTGGTAATCTAGCGCATAATATCTAAATATTTGTCACAGTACTCACTATAATAGTGGGTGCTGTGACAACCTACTAATATAAATTAATTACTATGTATAGGTTTATCTCTATTTTTTTGTTAGTGTCATTGGCTTTTGTGTCCAATGCTCAGTCATATTCAGAAATCAAGTCTTCACCTGAATATTTGTGGGGTGAAGGAGAAGGTGAGACTCTGCGACTTGCTGACGATCAAGCTCTGGTAGATTTAATAAGTCAGATTGCAGTTCATGTCAGTGGTGAGAAGTCTACTACTATATCAAACGAGCAAAAAGGACAAAATGTGAAATCACAAGTGAGTTTTGAACAAAAGATGCGTACATATTCTTCTGCTACGTTGACTAATACTGAACGACTTGTGCTTTCAGACGAACCTACTGCTAAGGTGTTTCGTTACATTAAGAAGAATGAATTAGATAAGATTTTTGAGGCTCGTAAGGACAAAATTAAAGAGATGATAAATGTGGCATCTACAGCTTTAGAGATAAAGCAGATAGATGATGCTATTAGATACTACTATTGGGCCAATATGTTGCTTAATAGTCTTCGCCCTGGAGAAGATGTAAAGGTTAAATTTGCAGGTAAGGAAATGAGTGCATCGTTGCTCATCAAGAATCAACTTGACGAAATATTTTCCAATCTTAAGGCTAATTTCAAAGGCAAACAAAGTGATGGCAATGTATACGAGGTTGAGTTTTCATATAAAGGTACGCCTGTTGCAAGCATTGATTATACCTATTGGGTAGGCAATGACTGGAGTCATGTGAATACAGCTCGCGATGGAAAAGGTCTGGTAGAGCTAAAACCAGGTATTACCGTTGATCAACTTATTCTCAAATATGAGTGTATGTATTTTAATGAGTCTCAATGTGATAAGGAAGTCAATCAGGTGCTTGAAACTGTCAAACAGATAGTGTATCCACAAGCTAAAATCAGTATTCCGGTAACAGAAAAAGTATTATCAGATGAAGTGAATATTGAAGGAAATTTAGCAAGTTCACAGTCTGCAGAAAATGCCACATCATCTAATGATGTAGAAGAGGTTTCAAATAAATTGTCTCAAGAAGCGTTGATGCCTCTTGTTGGCACAATGGATAAGATAGTGCAAGCTATTAAATCAAGGTCATATGCATCAGTACAATCTTATTTTACGGCTGATGGTTATGATATTTTTACAAAGCTAATAAACTATGGCAAGGCTCGTATCATAGGCAACGATATGGCTCTTGAATTTACAGAACTTGCCGGATATGTATATTGCAGAAGTATTCCGATGAGATTTGCTTTTTCCGGTAATAGAAGTTTTGTTGAGAATGTAGTATTTGTATTTGAAGGATCAGGTAAAATTGATAATATTTCATTTGGGTTGAGTGAAGTTGCTCAAGATGATATATTTACCAACCATAATGTTGATTGGAGTAGTGAGGCTAAGGGAGTGTTGCAATCATTCCTTGAAAATTATAAAACAGCCTATGCTCTTGAGCGTCTTGACTATTTGGAATCTATATTCTCGGAAGATGCATTGATTATTTCGGGAAAGGTAGTTCAGCAACTCGTTGGTAACGTTGAAACAGGCTATCGTAATAATCGCTACGTCAAATTGACAAAATACAATAAGTCGGAATATATAAATCGACTAAAAGATATATTCAGATATAATGAATTCATCAATATTAAATTTGCTAATAATGATGTCAAAAAGATGGGAAAAGGCGGAGAGGTTTACGCAGTACAGATTAAGCAAGATTACTTCTCTGCTAATTATGGTGACACGGGCTATCTATTCCTTTTAGTTGATGTAAATGACCCAGATAAGCCTATTATCCACGTTCGTGCTTGGCAAGAGCAACCAGATCCATCTTGGGGTATTATCGGACCTGAACATTTTTAATTTCAGATTTAGCTTCGTGGTTGATTATAAATAGATATATATGCATAAGATTAGATTTATAGTATTGTTGGTAGCTTTGTGTTGCGTATTGATTGCGGGAGCACAGAGTGGCATCAGTGTCAAAGTGTTCTCAGAGTTGACGCAAGATCTTGACGCTCGTGTTAATTATCCCGAGACGGATCAAAATGGCCAGAAATGTGCTTTGGTTAAAGTTGTAACCACAGAGAGCGATTTCTCGTTTGACAATGGTCAGCTTGGCGTTACCAAGGCTATTCACAATCCGGAATTATCGGAATGGTGGGTATATCTACCGGCAAAAACTATGAAACTAAAGATTATGCACCCTGTGCTTGGTCAGCTTAAAGACTCTGAAGATGGTTTCTATTATTTTCCAACGCCACTTAAGGAGGCAACTTGCTATCGCATGGAGTTGACAACCGGTAAGGTTAGGGTGACTGTTGAAGAAGAGAGAGTAAAAACGGGTTACCTGGTAATCAATAGTGTACCTGAGCATGCACATGTATATATTACAGAGGGTGGAATCGAAAATTATGCGGGTACTACTCCTTTTTATAAGAAAATGCCATATGGAACATATAATTATCGCGTAAAAAAATCTTTATATCACGATAATGTTGGTGTGGCTGTTATAAATAATACTCGCATAATTCATGACCTTGCATTACAGCCTGCCTTTGGTTCTCTTAGCGTTACAAGTAGTCCATCGGGTGCAACTGTAACTATTGAGAACGACTTACGTGAATTTACGACTCCTTGTGTTATCGATCAACTTCCTTCTGGAACTCACAGAGTAAATATTGTTTCATCGAGATATACTTCATTTTCTCGCGAAATTGAGATTAAGGATGGTCAGCAGACCGAATTGGTAGCTACTCTTGACGCGAGATTTGCAATAGTGTCAATCAATACACTACCCGAAGCAATAATTACGATTAATGGTCAAGTTAAGGGTAAAGGCAATTATAGTGAAGAACTTGGCGAAGGTATATATGACATAGAAGTTTCGCTTGATAAGCATCGTACCGTAACTCGACAGATAGAAGTGGTGTCAAATCAACCGCAAACCCTTACGCTTGAGCCGATTCCTATTAGTGGTTCGCTTGATATAGAATCTCAGCCAATGTTTGCTAATGTGATTATCAACGGACAGAATTATGGAGATACTCCATTAAGTATTGAAAATTTGCTTGTAGGTGATTACGAAGTTGTTCTTTCTAAACAGGGTTATGTCATGGAGACCAGGCATGTAAGTATAACTGAGAATACATTGTCTATTATAGAAGCAAATTTGTCGCAAGGTAACACTATACCATCTGATGCTAATATGATTGAAGATGATAGTAAATCTGATAAAATTAATGGATTACAACCATTATGGAATTCATCTATAACAAATGTTCAGCGTTCAATATTACAAAAACTTTGTAATAATATGGTATATATTAAAGGCGGAAGGTTTACTATGGGTGCAACTACAGAGCAAGATGGTGACGTGTTTTCTAATGAAATACCATCGCATAAGGTTACTATTAGCGATTTTATGATTGCGAATACGGAGGTGACGCAAGAATTGTGGGACGCTGTAATGGGAAGCAATCCGTCTCGTTTCAGAGGTGAAGATTTACCGGTAGAAAGTGTATCATGGGATGATTGCCAAGAGTTTATAAAGAAATTAAACTATCTTACTGGTTTAAATTTCCGACTTCCTACAGAAGCAGAGTGGGAATATGCTGCACGAGGAGGCAATAAAAGTAAGGGATATAAATTCTCTGGAAGCAATGTGATTGAAAATGTGGCTTATTACTTTGGCAACTCATCATCAAGGACGCATACTGTTGCATCTAAGTCTTCTAATGAGTTAGGTCTATACGATATGAGTGGCAATGTATATGAATGGTGTAGTGATTGGTATGGTGACTATACCAGTAATTCTCAAGTAAATCCCCAAGGACCTTCAAGTGGATCTCATCGCGTGATTAGAGGGGGTAGTTGGAGTTTTAAAGCAAGGTATTGTAGAATATCAGATCGCTACTTATACATACCTAATAATAGTAACTATAACCTCGGTTTTCGTTTGGCTATTAGTGTGAAATAAAAGGAATAGAAAGATGTATGCATAAGATTAGATTTATAGTATTGTTGGTGGCCTTGTGCTGCGTGTCGATTGCGAGCGCACAAAGTGGCATCAGTGTCAAGTCGTTTATGGAGTTGACGCAAGACCTTGATGCACGCGTCAGTTATCCGGTGACTGACCAAAATGGTCAGAAATGTGCGTTGGTTAAGATTGTTACTACAGAGAGCAACTTTTCGTTTGATAACGGTTTGCTTGGTGTTACCAAGGTTATTCACAAGCCGGAACTATCAGAGTGGTGGATCTATCTGCCGGCTAAGACTATGAAGCTAAAGATTATGCATCCTGTACTTGGTCAGTATAAGGATTCTGAAGATGGTTATTACTATTTTCCTGCTCCACTAAAGGAGTCTACTTGCTATCGAATGGAGTTGACAACTGGCAAGGTGATTGTTACCATCGAAGAAGAACGTAAAAAGACTGGTTATTTGGTTATTAATAGCAAGCCGGAAGGTGCACATGTATATTTAAATGAAGATGGTGTCGAGAATTATGTCGGCAATACACCTTTCTATAAGAACTTGACCTATGGTAAATACAGCTATCGCATCATGAAATCGCTTTATCATGATGAGGTCGGTGTGGCAGTTATAGACCAATCGCGTGTCATTCAAGATATTTCATTACGTCCTGCATTTGGTTCATTAAAAGTGTTGTCAAATCCTCCGGGAGCAACAGTGACCATTTTTAATGATTCGCGTGAGTTTAAGACTCCATGTACGATTGAACAATTAGCATCGGGAAGATATAAACTCAATATTGTTGCACCACGATACGCATCAGTTACTAAAGAAATAGAGATAAAGGATGAAAAGCTATCAACGTTGGATGTCGTGCTTGATGCTCGATTTGCAGAGGTAATTATCAATACATTGTCCGGAGCTACAATCACTGTCAATGGTCAGGTTAAGGGTAAAGGTAGCTGTAGTTTGGAACTCGGAGAAGGTATATATGACATTGAAGTGTCGCTTGCTAATCATCGCAGCATAACGCGACAGATAGAGGTTGTGGCAAAGCAATCGCAAAAACTTACTCTTGAGCCAACGCCAATCTATGGCTCATTGAATGTCGAGTCCCAGCCAATGTTTGCCAACGTTACTATCAACGGTAAAAGTTATGGCGATACTCCTATGAGTATAGACAATTTACTCGTTGGTGATTACGAAGTTGTACTCAGTAAGGAGGGTTGTGCCACAGTGACTAAGCGAGTAACTATTACAGAAAAAAATCTCTCAACCATAGAGGCAACTCTGCCACAAGGTCGCGAAATGACGATACGCAGTGATGCTTCTGGCAATGGTGTTTTAGACGATAGGGCTATGTATGGCGATACGCCATCGACTACAAATCTTGCTTCGGGTTTGATGCCACGTTGGAGTTCTAATGTCACAGCATCACAGAAAGAAGTCTTGCAAAAGCTGATAGATAGCATGGTCAATATTGAAGGAGGTACGTTCACAATGGGAGCCACCTTGGAGCAGGGTGATGATGCTGGAAGTGATGAAAAGCCTGCGCATAAAGTGACGCTTAGCGACTATTTTATGGGTAAAACTGAGGTCACGCAAGAATTATGGGTGGCAGTGATGGGTAGAAATCCGTCGCATTTTAAGGGTAATTATTTGCCTGTAGAGAATGTGTCATGGGATGACTGTCAGGAGTTTATAAAGAAGCTAAATTCTCTTACGGGCTTGAATTTCCGACTTCCTACCGAAGCAGAATGGGAGTATGCAGCACGAGGAGGTAAAAAGAACCGAGGTTGTAAGTACTCTGGAAGCAACGATATCGGTAGCGTAGCTTGGTATATGGATAATTCATCATCGAAGATACACGCTGTTGCTGCTAAGTTGCCTAATGAGTTAGGTCTATATGATATGAGCGGTAATGTTTTTGAATGGTGTAGTGATTGGTATGGCGATTACAGCAGTGTCTCGCAGACTAATCCAATAGGACCATCTTCGGGCTCTGTTAGAGTGATTCGTGGAGGCTGTTTGTCTGACCGTACGAGTGGTTGCCGGGTGTCACTTCGTATTTTCTGCGTCCCAAATCGAAGACTAGACACCTTAGGTTTACGTCTTGTCTCAGATAACGGAGTAGAATCAGTGACACCAGATCAACTAACCCAATTAGATACTCTGAATAAAACTATTTTTACCGTCAAGGGTGTATCATTTGAGATGGTTAAAGTTAATGGTGGTACATTTATAATGGGTGCAACATCCGAACAAGGTCTTGATGTAGGTGCTGACGAAAAAAATACGCATCAGGTGACAATTGGTGACTATATGATAGGTGAAACTGAAGTGACGCAAGAATTGTGGCAAGTAGTGATGGGAATGAATCCATCTTATTTCAAGGGAAATAAGTTACCTGTAGAACGAGTGTCATGGCATGATTGTCAGGAGTTTATAAAGAAACTAAATTCTCTAACTGGACAGAACTTTAGACTCCTTACTGAAGCCGAGTGGGAATATGCTGCACGAGGAGGCAATATGAGTAAAGGATATAAATATTCTGGAAGTAACGACGTCGGCAGCGTAGCGTGGCATGATAGTAATTCATCATCACAAACACATGTGGTTGCATCTAAGTTGCCTAATGAATTAGGAATCTATGATATGAGTGGCAACGTATATGAGTGGTGTGACGATTGGTATGGTGAATACAGCAATAGTTTACAAATAAATCCTAATGGTCCCTCATCTGGATATAATCGCATTTTCCGTGGTGGAAGTATGAGTAGCCATGCAAGGTATTGTAGAGTTTCATTTCGTCATAACGACATGCCTTATTTTACTAGTTATAGTTTAGGTTTGCGGTTAGCAATGAGTGTGGAATAAAATGATTTGAAAGATATATGCATAGATTAAGATTTATAGTGTTGTTGGTGGCTTTGTGTTGCGTATCGATTGCGAGTGCACAAAGTGGCATCAGTGTCAAGTCGTTTAAAGAGTTGACGCAAGACCTTGATGCACGAGTTAATTATCCGGTGATCGATCAAAACGGACAGAAATGTGCGTTGGTCAAAGTTGTAACCACGGAGAACGACTTTTCGTTTGACAATGGTCAGCTTGGTGTGACCAAGGCGATCCATAAGCCGGAGTTGTCGGAGTGGTGGGTATATCTTCCGGCTAAAACTATGAAACTAAAGATTATGCACCCCGTGCTTGGTCAGCTCAAGGACTCCGAAGATGGTTTCTATTATTTCCCATCACCACTTAAAGAAGCCGCTTGCTATCGTATGGAGTTGACAACAGGCAAGGTGACCGTAGTGGTAGAGGAAGAACGAGTAAAGACCGGTTACTTTATTATTGATAGTGATCCGCAGGGGGCTGATGTCTATATTACCGAACACGGAGTTGAGAACTATGTAGGTATCACTCCGACACAGAAGAAACTTTCATATGGCACATATAACTATCGTGTAAAGAAATCGCTTTATCATGATGAGGTGGGTGTGGCTGTCATTGATAGTAGTAGATTAATGCAGAAAGTTGTGATGCGTCCTGCATTTGGCTCGCTCAAGGTTGAAAGCGTTCCGTCCGGAGCAAAGGTGACGATTGCAGATGATACTCGCACATATATTACTCCGTGTACGATATATGATATACCATCAGGTCATCATAAAGTCAGCGTAATAGCATCAGGATTTGCATTGTTTACTCGAGAAGTCGAAATTTTAGATGGTCAGCAGACAGAATTAGTGGCTACACTTGATGCTCGATTTGCAGAGGTAGTGATTAATACATTGCCGGAAGCGACAATCACAATTAATGGTCTGGTTATGGGCAAGGGCAACTATAAAGAAGATCTTGCAGAGGGTATCTATGACATTGAAGTGTCGCTTGACAGTCATAGGAGTGCCACTCGTCAGATAGAGGTAGTTGCAAAAGAACCGCAAATCATTAGCTTAGAGCCGACACCTATCTATGGATCACTTGATATTCTCTCCGAGCCGATGTTTGCTAATGTAACCATCAATGGAAAGAGCTATGGCGATACACCTTTAAGTGTAGATGAAATGCTTGTTGGTGATTACGAAGTCGTACTCAGTAAGAAGGGGTGTCAAACAGTGACAAAGCATGTAACTATTACGGAAAACAATCATAGCTTAATAGAGGCTAATATCTCAAATGATAGCTTAAAGTCTTCGGATAATACTTCAGAAGAGTTGCACCACTCATATCGAGGAAACGATAAACGCTCGGAATATGGAAGTAATTCGGATAAAGGCGGTGTTTTAAATTATGTTGACAATAAAAACAAAGTACATTATAAGGGCATAATCGATTTCAGTTATGGATTGGCAGCCGGAGTCGTTCCTCATGACAATATAGGTGTTTCGACCACACATGGTTGCGCCATAAACAAGTATCTGTTTGTTGGTGCCGGTGTCGGAGTAAATTTTAAATGCAACTACAATATAATAAACATTCCTGTTTATGCAGATGTTAAAGCTTCATTGCCAATAAAAAATACTAAATTTTCGCCATTTGCAGATGTTAGGGTAGGTTATTCGCTTCTAAATCTCAAAGGTCTCTATTTTAATCCATCTCTTGGCGTGAGGGTAGGAGGCAAACGTGCGGGATGTTTGATCAGTGTAGGCTATGAACTGCTATCCACAAAGCTATCCTATAATTTTGAAGGTGATACTTATAGCAAAGTAAGTGTAGGTGCTATCAATTTCCGTTTAGGTTTAGAATTCTAAATATCGCATTATGAAAACAATTAGTAGAATATATTTATATATAGTTACGTTAGTTTTATCGCTAACTATCTTTTCGTGTGATGACTATATAGCACCGGAACCAAATCCAAATGTTAAAGAGTTTTGGGTCGGAGGTGCGTCGTTTAAGATGATTCCGATCAAGGGTGGAACTTTCATTATGGGTGCAACCTTAGAGCAGATTGTTGATGCTGAGGAAGATGAAATGCCGGAACATAGTGTGACTTTAAGTGATTATTATATTGGACAGGTAGAAGTCAATCAGAAACTATGGCAGGCTGTGATGGGTAGTAATCCATCTAAATTTAAGGGTGATAATTTACCGGTGGAAAATGTGTCATGGAATGACTGTCAAAAGTTTGTAGAGAAACTGAATAGTCTGACAAAAGATAGTAGACCGAGTGGTATGGTATTCCGTCTTCCTACTGAAGCAGAGTGGGAATATTCTGCTCGTGGAGGTAGCAAGAGCAGAGGACATAAATACTCGGGA
>JAFYNZ010000060.1 GCA_017547845.1 Muribaculaceae bacterium | reverse complement strand
TTGGTGACTTATTGCATTGTTTGTACGCAAAAATTTGCGACCTTTGCAGTGAGGTTAAATGTTTGTACATAAGCAATACAAAATTAGTTAATCTTAGGGAGACTTCGGTCTCCTTTTTTCGTATTGCTCGTTTTTCTGCTTCCGATTTACATTTTGGGCATGCCCAAAATGTAAATCAAACCTTATTAGTTTGAAGTATTGATGATAATTTAAACATCATATTTTTCGCACTTCGTTTTTTAATTTAGGTATACAATGGGTGTATTAACCTAAATACGGGTAATTACAGAAGTCCTCTATTGTTTATGATTTTGGTTTAAATGATAGGCAGTTGCACTCGATTTTAGATAAATGCAGTATCTTTAAACAATGAAACAGATGCAGATTCATAATAGTACAGATATTATTGCCGATATTAAGCAGATTATCGAGCAAGCGAGAAAGCAAGCATATGCTTCTATCAACACATTAATGATTCAATCGAATTGGTTGGTAGGTCGTCGTATTGTGGAGGAAGAACAAGGTGGTGCCTCGCGAGCAGAATACGGCAAAGCCTTACTGAAGAATCTTGCTTCCGAATTAACACCGCTTTACGGCAATTCATATTCTGTCCGACGCCTGCAAGATTATCGCCAATTCTACCTCTATTTCAAGGATATAGAGATTTGGCACTCGCGAGTGCCAAATCTTACTTGGACACATTATCGTGAATTGCTTACTGTCAGCGATGAAATCGCACGTCTTTGGTATATGCAAGAAGCATCAAAGGAAATGTGGAGCGTAAGAACGCTTCATCGCAATATATCATCGCAGTATTATTATCGTTTATTGCAGTCGCAAGCAAAGAATGTGGTAATAGATGAAATGAAGCATATTACTGCTCCTATGCAAAACGACAAGTTAGAATTTATCAAAAATCCCGTTGTCGCTGAGTTTTTAGGTTTAAGTCATAATACTAAATTCTCAGAATCAGAATTAGAAAGCGCCATAATCACTCATCTGCAGAATTTCATTATGGAATTGGGAAAGGGCTATGCCTTCGTTGCTCGTCAGCAACATATCCGTACTGATATGGGCGACTTTTATATAGACCTTGTATTCTATAACTATATCCTCAAATGCTTTTTGCTTGTTGATTTAAAAACCGAACAAATAAGTCATCAAGATGTGGGACAAATGGATATGTATATCAGGATGTATGATGAACTAAAGCGAACAGAAGGAGATAACCCTACAATCGGACTAATCCTTTGCTCTCGCACAAGTACAGACATGGCTCGTTATTCTATGCTCAAAGACAATGATCGTCTATTCCAAGCGAAGTATCTCACATTCTTGCCAACAAAAGAAGAACTGTCAAACGAAATTGAGCGTCAAAAAATGATATTCAGATTGCAACAAGAAAATAACACTCCCGACTGATTATTCTTCGACTTAGCATAATATCGACTACACTTCTATCCGCTAAAAGACAATTTAGTCTTTAAAAATTAGGCAGTTAATAGAAGTTAGGTTAACTTTGCAGTGTAAAAGTGTTATGCAATAGGTGGATTAACCCCAAAGGAAGAATCCGAAAGCTAAAGTATTAACTAAATCCGGGAATTTTTGGAAGTTCCCATATGTGTATGATTAGCAGTGTCTCAGAGATAGCAGAAGTGCTTCGTGTCGGTGCTGACGCCGTGGCGTCGGGCCGTGGTTTGCAATGTGGTTTTACGAGGTTGGTGATGGCAGATGATGCGAAAGTGTCGATTCTTCTGACCGACTCTCGCTCGTTGTCGCACCCTGCCGAGACTCTGTTTTTTGCACTTCGCACCAAGGGCAATGATGGTCATCGCTACATCGAGTCGCTATGCGAACGCGGTGTCAAAAGCTTTGTAGTCAATGAGATACCCGCATCTCTTGCCGAACGCAATGACCTTAATTTTATCGTCGTCGATGATACTTTGGCTGCGTTGCAATGCATCGGGAAGTATAGCCGTCGTCGCTATGAGTCGATGCTTGTCGCCGTGGCAGGCAGTCGCGGCAAGACAACGATTAAGGAGTGGGCTTTCCAGTTGTTGTCGCCCGACAGTCGCATTGTGCGCAGTCCTCGCAGCTACAATTCGCAGATTGGTGTGCCTTTGTCGCTATGGGAACTCGATGAGTCGACTGAGTTGGCGATTATCGAAGCCGGCATTTCCGACTACAAGGAGATGTCCAATCTCGAAGCTATCATCGCTCCCGATGTCGTGGTGCTGACCAATCTTTCTTACGAACGTGGCGATCGTTTCCTTTCGCTTGAGGATAAGGCTGAGCAGGAGGCGGTGCTGATGGATTCGGCACGCCATGTCGTTTACAATGCCGATTGTCGCTTGCAAGCTGAGGCTGTCGCACGACATGCCTGTGGACAGCATCTGATGAGTTGGTCGCGCACCGATAAGTCGGCTTCATTGTATGTCTCTAATATAAAACAAACGCCTGATAATCAGACCGTAATCGATTATGTATACAACGATGTTTCGGCATCTGTCGTTATACCATTTTCTGCATCTTATGACGTTGAGAATGCCATCAATTGCTTGGCGTTGATGCTCTTTCTTGGCAAGGATAAATCGGTGATAGCTGAGCGTATGAGTCACCTCACGGCTGTGGGTACTCGCCTCGATGTCAGCGATGGTGTCAATGGTTGCACCTTGATTTACGACACCTACACCAGTGACTGCCGTTCGCTATGGCAAGCGCTCGACTTCATGGGACGCCGAGCGACAGGTGACTGCACACGCACGCTGATTCTCAGCGATATGCCCGGCGATGGCGACAGCGAGTCACACTCGTTTGAGCGTGTCGCAGAGATGTGCCGTCGTGCCAATATTGACCGCTTTATCGGTATCGGCGAGCAACTGATGGCGTCGGCCCACCTGTTTGGCACAAACGCATCATTCTTCGCTTCGACCGACGAGTTTATGCGGTCAATGTCGACCTCCGACTTTAGCAACGAGTTGATACTCATCAAGGGTGCACCGCAATTTGACTTTAAACGCATTCAAGACAACCTCGAGGCTCGCAAGCATGAGACTGTGCTTGAAGTCAACCTTGACTCGGTGGTCAAAAACTACAACTATTTCCGTCAGCATCTGCCGACGTCGACCGGACTTGTCGCAATGGTGAAGGCTTCGGGTTATGGCGCGGGAAGCTACGAGATAGCCAAGACGCTCCAAGCACAAGGCGCTGCCTATCTGGCTGTCGCTGTGCTCGATGAGGGTATCGACCTTCGCAAGGCCGGTATCACAATGCCTATCATGGTGATGAATCCGAAAGTGGTCAACTATAAGTCCATGTTTACATTCCACCTTGAGCCTGAAATCTACAGCATCGCGATGCTCAAGGATGTGATCCGTGAAGCCGAAAAGTATGGTGTCAATAATTATCCGGTCCACATTAAACTCGACACAGGCATGCATCGCATGGGCTTCTTGGAGTCGGAACTTGAGCATGTCATGGAGATACTCAACGCGCAAAACCACGTCGTGGCTGCATCGGCATTCTCCCATCTTGCAACGGCCGATTGCCCCGACATGGACGACTACACGCTGATGCAGTTGCAATGCTTCGACCGATTGACCGACTATATGCAGTCGCGTTATCCGCGCAAAATCAAGCGCCATGTGCTCAACTCTGCCGGCATAATCCGTTTCCCACAATATCACTACGATATGGCACGCCTCGGCATCGGACTCTATGGTGCCAACACATTGCCTCCTGAGATAGAGCGACCGCTCGCAGTGGTGTCGACGTTGCGCACCGTCATCATCGCTATCAGAGAGTGGAACGAGGGTGAGTCAGTGGGTTATGCTCGTCGTGGAATGCTCGGCCGAAAATCGAGGATAGCGACTATCCCTATCGGATATGCCGACGGTATGAATCGCCGATTTGGCAACGGACGCAGCCGTGTCTACATCAACGGACAATATGCGCCAACTGTGGGCAACATATGCATGGATGCGTGCATGATTGATGTCACCGACGTGCCATGCAAAGAGGGCGACATCGTAGAAATCTTTGGCGAAAACGTATCGGTGCAAGAACTGGCTGATGTGCTTGAGACCATCCCTTACGAAGTTCTCACCTCCGTATCCCCACGCGTCAAACGAGTCTACTTCCGCGAATAATCGCAACGCCCCGGTAAGCTTGCGAAGATAAACGACTTATAGCCCACATTAAATATTCACATCGTCGTTGATACCCATCCCCGAGGGGGTACATCACCGCAATCGGTGAGCGGTGAGCGTAGCGAACGCCTCCACCGGAAGGTCCCCAAACGCCCATTAAAACATTATTACCTCCTCGCTACCATCAAAAAAAGATTGTGCCAACTTGTATTGACACAATCCCTTTTATGGTCATATATGCTGCCCGACGACAGGGCGCATTATGGATTCCTTAATTATGCTTTGCCGGCTGAGCCGAGTACGTTTTCAATCTTGTGGCGATAGAGTTTTTCCATATTGTCGCGAGCAGGACCGAGGTACTTGCGTGGGTCGAATTCTGCAGGTTTTTCTGCAAACACTTGACGCACTGCTGCTGTCATCGCAAGACGGCTGTCGGAGTCAATGTTGATTTTGCAAACTGCTGACTTAGCAGCTTCGCGAAGCCATTCTTCAGGAATACCGATCGCAGCCTTGAGAGCACCGCCAAACTTGTTGATTGTCTCAACTTCTTCTTGTGGCACTGATGATGAGCCGTGGAGCACGATTGGGAAGCCAGGAAGCTTTTCTTCTACTGCCTTGAGCACGTCGAATGCCAATGGAGGAGGCACCATGCGACCTGTGGCAGGGTCGATTGTGCATTGCTCAGGTGTGAACTTGTAAGCACCGTGAGATGTACCGATTGAGATAGCCAAGCTGTCGCAACCTGTGCGTGTAGCGAAGTCGATAACTTCTTCAGGGTTGGTGTATGTGTGGTGGTCAGATGACACTTCGTCCTCTACACCGGCCAATACGCCGAGCTCGCCTTCTACTGTCACATCAAACTGGTGAGCGTATTCCACTACCTTCTTTGTCAACTCAATGTTTTCTTCGTATGGCAAGTGGCTACCATCGATCATCACTGATGAGAAGCCGCTTTCGATACATGATTTGCACACTTCAAATGTGTCGCCATGGTCGAGGTGAAGCACGATTTGTGGGTTTTCCCAACCAAGTTCCTTAGCATATTCCACAGCACCTTGAGCCATGTAGCGAAGAAGTGTCGCGTTAGCATAGTTGCGAGCACCCTTCGATACCTGAAGGATCACAGGCGACTTAGTAGTAGCTGCAGCCTTGATGATAGCCTGAAGCTGCTCCATATTGTTGAAATTGAATGCAGGGATAGCATATCCGCCTTCTACTGCCTTTGCAAACATCTCGCGAGTATTCACAAGGCCTAAATCCTTATAATTTACCATTTTACGTATGTATTTAATTTAGTTAAGTTGTTCTTCCGACCACAAAGGTATAAAATCATAAGCAATCTGCAAAGTATTTTACGCGAAATAATAGCAATTCAACCAAAATTATATTAATTTTGCACTCATTATGCTTTCTATTATAACAGCTAACGCTTCACGACGCTCCAATATGGAGTTGCTACGCATCATAGCCATGATGCTCGTCGTCATCGTCCATATGTGTGGCGCCGCACTCGGACTGCCGGCTCCCAAAGGCGACATCGCATCTATCACCTCGTCCGACTGGTGGAAACTATCTGTCGAAAGCATCTCAATCATAGGCGTCAACATCTTCGTACTCATAAGTGGCTACTTCGGCATCAACACACGTTGGCAGACATTCTGGCGATTTTCTCTCCAATGCCTGTTCTACTCAGTCGGAATATACTTAGTCGGTTGGCTCATAGGGATTTGGCAATTGGATTGGAACGTAATTCTTCGCAGTTCGCACATCTACACCGAGTCCTACTACTGGTTTGTCCCGGCCTACTTTGGACTGCTCATCATTGCCCCTATTCTCAACGCAGCCATTCGTCAACTCTCTCAGCATCAATACCTTTTGCTACTCATCGCCGTCGCCATCGTCACCATCTACGGAGGTTGGTGGTGTCGACTTCCATTCAGCGACCGAGGCTACAGCACCTACAACTTTGCATTCCTCTACCTCATTGCACGCTACATAGCCCTTTATATCCCCTCCCACAGCACGCCGTCATTACGCCTCCGTCTAAACTATATCACAGCCTATCTGCTTTTCTCCGTCGGTATCCTCGTCACATCGCTATACATCGACAACGCCTTTCACTACAACTCGCCACTCGTCATCGGCGCAGCCCTCAGCCTCACACTATTATTCACCACCCTCAACTTCCGATCCGCAACAGTCAACCTCATAGCCGCCTCATCATTCAGCATCTATTTGATTCACATGCACCCGTTGCTCTGGATTCGCCTCAAAAACGCCGTCAAAGCAGCAGCGTCAGCCTACGACGCCCCGGCATTCGCCCTATGGTGCGTAGCCGTAATCCTCATCATGCTCATAGCATGCCCCCTCATCGACAAAATCATCACCATCTTAATACGCCCCCTAAGCGACATATTGACAGCCACCTCCACCAGACTCACTCACCTAATCACCCGACATCTCCCCCGAAAACAATAAAGCAAACACCCCCGAAAGAGTTATCCCTCAAGAATAGTAAAGACAATCGATGCCCTCAATAACTCCCATTAAACCCTAAATATTAAACCTTCACTCACCCTTGCCTATTAGCCCTTTTAGGCGTTATAGCCTCTTAATCCCCTTTACTCCTACCTTTAGCCCCTTCGCCCCATTAGCAGCGATAGTAGTGAGCATTGCCTTTTCGTCCCTTTTGCCCTTTCGGACTGTTGATTATTTGTATCCCCCTATCACATCTATTATATCTATCGCATCTCCATTTCCGACCAATTCGGCATTATAGCCCCTTATCCCAGATTTCACTGTCACCTGTGCAAAGAATACTCTGCCCCCGAAAATCCCTCAAAAACAGCCAAATACGATAAAAAGAGCGTAAAACAACGCAATAATATTGTCAGAAATTTGCAGATTCACAAAAAATCACTAACTTTGCAGTCGCAAACAAAAAAACGTGATTTTGGCATAACGCCAACTCACAGCAAACATACACATTTCACAGGAACGTGTATATAAAGCACAGATTGCAAAAGGTCCTATAGCTCAGTTGGTTAGAGCACCTGACTCATAATCAGGGAGTCCTTGGTTCAAGCCCAAGTGGGACCACAAAGCAAATCGCTAAGTATTGAATTTTCAATCACTTAGCGATTTTTCTTTTGCATTTTTGCCGTATTGTGGCCTAATGGTCAATTTAGTTGGTAAAACCTTTGTAAGCCTAAATTAAAAAACGAAGTGCGAAAAATATGATGTTTAAATTATCATCAATACTTCAAACTAATAAGGTTTGATTTACATTTTGGGCATGCCCAAAATGTAAATCGGCAGCAGAA
>JAFYNZ010000004.1 GCA_017547845.1 Muribaculaceae bacterium | reverse complement strand
GCAGAAGAAGTAGATTTCTATCGTTTGCGATTGTCAGGAGAAGAAGAGATAAATGGAAATATCTATAAAAAGTGTTGGTGTTACACCGATTGCGAATTTGATGAATCAACAGCTGTCCTTTATGGGTATTTGCGCGAGGAGGATAAGCGCGTATATGTGTTATATCAAAATGCCGGCAGTGAATACTTGTTGTATGATTTCAATTTGCAAGAAGGTGACGAATATGGTCAGCATCCATGGTTTAATGGAGCAGTGACATTGCCAATCGAGTCAGTGGACTACGTTCAAACTACGGAAGGACTACGCAAACGTTATTTTGTTGGTTCCAATGTATGTTATATTGAAGGTATTGGAATTGTCGGTACACATTTAGGCGATATGCTAAGACCAAATGATTACCCTTATGTGGAAAATGCAACTTTAAATTATGAAAAAAATGCCGAAGGTAATATTGTTTTCAAAGCAATATGTAGCAGTATTGGTGCATCAGACCCATGCTTAAACAATGGCGCTACGTACGAATACACACCGCTTGTAGAGGACGGTAAAGTATGGCATTACTTTGAGAATTGGGGTTGGGAAGTCATAGAAGATGACTATGCCCGAATAGCAATGAGAGGACAAGATGTGATTAATGGAAAAGTGTATACCAAGTGTTGGCTCTATTATGACCATTGTGAGTTTAGCGAAGACGATGCCATGCTTCTCTGCTATATGCGCGAAGAAGACAAGCGTGTATATATGCTTCCGGCAGTGGATTCAGGCTATTGCCCTCCATTTTTCTTAGGATACGAATCTTATGCATCTGATATGGAGGAGGCACAGGAGTATCTGTTATACGACTTCAATCTCTCGGCAGGCGATTCATATCACGAATTTCCTTATTATGAGGATGATTGGTTAAATCATACTATTGAATCAGTGGAATTTATAGAAATCGATGGCAAATTGAGAAAGAAGTATGTGCTTTCAAATTCACATAACGTCATTGAAGGCATCGGCATAATAGGCGATTTTTCCGGTTATGTATGTTCGCCTAACCCTGTGTTGCCTACATATGAATACACTACACCACGACTTAGTCATATAACACTTGATAATGAGACAATCTTTTTATATTATGGTGGAGATCCATGTTTGAGCAATGATGATCCAAATACCATAAAAGTTGAGAAAATCGGAGATTTGACTCTCTATCAGACAGGAGATGTCGTGACTATAGGAGGCGCGATAGGCAAGGTCGATATGGCTATCTATGTACTTGATGGTGTGAAGGTGGCTGAAGCATCGGGCTCAGAGTCGGTCGGCCTATCGACAGCCGAATTACCGATAGGTATCTATGTGGTTAAGGCGACAGACAGCACTGGCAATCGTCTCACGCAGAAGATAGTCGTGAAATAGAAACCCTTTCAGGCGGCGAAGTGATGGTCGCAAGACGAGTGGTGCAAAACCAAGATAAGGCACTAATATGCAACTGCAGTCTGCGAGGGTGACATCTTCCTCGCAGACTACCCAATTTATAAACAATTAAAATATTTAGATTATGAAGAAACGTAGATTTTTGGTATACATTGCTGCAATAGTGGCAAGTGTCAGCGTCGTAGTAGGTTGTAGCGACAACAACGAACCTCCGTTCGAACCAACACAAGACCCTTCTTATAACGATACAATCATAGTTATTGATGAGCGTATCCCAGGACAACAGTTGGATGGAGGTGGCGCTATGGAGTTTGCCAATGAGTCGTTGGATGGTTTTAGAGTAATAAAAACATACAATAAAACCGGTGTCAATTATGAAATCTATATCCCGGTCAATGGAGCAGAATTAGATCTCGTGGCTAGTGAAGAATATTTCTGGATTTATCCTGTAGAAAGTTTCAAGGTAAATAGCAATCAAGTCGATTTGAAGATTGATATGGGCGATAAGATGGAAAATTATTGGTATGATGACTACAATGATCAGCATTTCAATTACTTTTATCAAGCTTCAAATGAT
>JAFYNZ010000059.1 GCA_017547845.1 Muribaculaceae bacterium | reverse complement strand
GGGAATTTTTATCAATTGCTCTGCGGTGATATGTGAATTTGTTAGAACTTCCCCAAAGTCTATGTTTACTATGTCGCTGTTCTTTAATGCTTATGCGTAAACACAGACAAACTAACTGAATTTCAGCGAGTTGAAGAGTTTATAATATTTTACGTGGAGCCTCATGATTTTGTCTGATTTCTGTTGATGGTGCAAAACTAATAAAAAATATCTAAAAAAACAAAGTTTTTTGGTGTTTTTTGCAACCGCTTGAGACTTTGAACTTTCTTTTTGTTGTTGTAAGCGTGTGTGGGTGTATAAAAAAGAAGAGAGACTTCGTGGTGAAATCTCTCTCTTTAGTGTTATCGTCTTGACTATGTGGTCTTTGTCGGGGAGTCGCTTGTAGACTTTGCTGACTGCATAGTCTTGATTGACAGCGTGGTTTAGTCGCGGAATTCGAGGTCTTGGTCGACGATTACATGCCAAGGAAGACCTGACTCTGCAAGCTTTTCGAGGAATGGATCCGGATCGAATTCTTCAACATTGCGAACGCCCGGGTTAACCCACTTGCCTGTCATGAACATGTAGGCACCGACCATCGCAGGCACACCGGTGGTGTAGCTGACTGCCTGAGCGCCTGTTTCCTTGTAGGCTTCTTCGTGTGAGCAGTTGTTGTAGATGTAGTAGGTCGACTCTTTGCCCTCTTTGTTAAGACCTTTGATGCGGCAACCGATAGAAGTCTCGCCTGTGTAGTTTTCTCCGAGTGAACCCGGGTCAGGGAGCACTGCTTTGAGGAACTGGATTGGCACGATTTCCTGGCCGTTGTACATCACAGGGTCGATGCGAGCCATACCGATGTTTTCGATCACGCGAAGGTGAGTGAGGTATTCTTGGCCGAATGTCATCCAGAAGCGAGCGCGCTTGATGGTAGGGAAGTTGATGACGAGTGACTCAAGCTCTTCGTGATAGAGGAGATAAGACTCGCGTTCACCGATGCCCGGATAGTTGAGTGGCTGGTGGATTTCGAGGTTCTCTGTTTCTACCCATTGGCCATCTTGCCAGTAGCGACCCTTCTGAGTGATTTCGCGAATGTTGATTTCAGGGTTGAAGTTGGTAGCGAAAGCCTTGCCGTGGTTGCCGGCGTTGCAGTCTACGATGTCGAGGTAGTGCATTTCAGAGAAGTGGTGCTTAGCAGCGTAGGCAGTGAAGATAGCCGATACGCCCGGGTCGAAACCGCAACCGAGGATAGCTGTCAAGCCGGCCTTTTCGAAGCGTTCGCGATAAGCCCATTGCCAAGAGTATTCGAACTTCGCTTCGTCCTTAGGCTCATAGTTGGCTGTGTCGAGATAGTTGACACCACATTGAAGGCAAGCTTCCATGATAGTCAAATCCTGATAAGGGAGAGCCACATTGATTACGAGCTCCGGTTTATGACGGTTCATCAGCTCTACAAGTTGCTCCACAGAGTCCGCGTCGACCTGGTCGGTCACGATGTTTTTAGCACCGATTTTCTCAGCGAGACGGTCACACTTCTCTTTGGTGCGAGAAGCGATGACGATTTCGGAGAATACCTCCGGATTTTGTGCGCATTTGTGGGCTACGACTGTGCCTACCCCACCGGCGCCGATAATAAGTACCTTTCCCATTTTCTGAGGTTTGATTTTAATAATTTGACATTTTGAACCACAAAGATAGCGAATTTATCTTATATGCAACACGTTTCGGACAGAAATGACCGATTTTTTTCTTTTTTTGGAGTTTCTATAAATTGCTTTGTAGAGATTTGTGGATTTTAGAAGTCCTTTTTTGATGGCCTCTCAGCGGTCGTTTTTGGGTGATGGGAGCTCGATGCGGAAGGTTGTGCCACGTCCGATCTCCGACTCTTTGACGAAGATTTTGCCCTCGTGGTATTCTTCGATGATGCGTTTGACGAGTGTCAATCCCAGACCCCAACCACGTTTCTTGGTGGTGAATCCGGGGTGGAATACGTTCTTGAAATTCTTGCGTAAGATGCCCTTGCCGGTGTCGCTGACTTCGATGGCTACGCGTTGGTGGTCGGCGAGGGTGCGGATGGTGATAGTGCCGGCTCCGTCCATTGCATCGACGGCATTCTTGGTGAGGTTTTCCATCACCCATTCAAACAGGGGCACCGATAGCATCACGCCATGGTCGTCGTCGGATAGATCCATGATGATGTTGACTTTGCCCGAGACACGCGAGCGCATATATTCCAGCGATCGACCGATGGTGTCGTTGAGGTATTCGAGTTGAAGTTCGGGTTTGGAGCCGATTTTAGAGAAACGGTCGGCGATTACGGAGAGCCGATGCACATCTTTGTCTATCTCTTTGACCACATCATTCTCCACGCCGTATGCCTCGAGCAGCTGAGTCCACGCCATCAGCGATGAGATGGGAGTGCCGAGTTGGTGGGCTGTCTCCTTGGAAAGACCGACCCAGACACGGTTTTGCTCCGCGCGTTTGGTGTAGAGTATGGCTGAAAATATAATCAGTGCTATGACTATCATGACACCGAGCTGAATGTAGGGGTAGTAGCTCAGTCGGGTGAGCACGATGGAGTCTTCATAATAGATGTATTGTCGATTGTCGGCATCGATGTCGAGGACAATCATGTTAGAAGAGTTGCGCAGGCTCTTGAGTTTGTCGTTGAGGTATTCTTGGTTTTTGGATGAAAGTTCGGAGAAAATCAGTGTCTCTTCTTCCCCTTTGACAGGGAGGTCGAAGTTGCGGTGGTTGAGGATATTGCCTTGGCCATCTTCGACAAGCACAGGGATGGAGTTGTTGCGTTGAATGATGGAGAGCAGATAGTCGAAGTCGGTGTTCTCGTCGGCATTGGCAAGACGCTTGGTGGCATCGGCCCATATCTCCATGCGTATGCGTTCCTGGTGGGAAAGCTCTTCGATGAGATTGTTGGACACGATGAGGAATATCGATATGATGACGGCGGATATTATGATGAATATCAGCTTGCCGATGCGTTGAGAGTCGTAGATGTTTGCCATTGCTTCTAAAACGATGTGTCGTGGCTCTTTATTGTGTGCCGGTGATGTCGCGCAATATCCATTCAGCCACACAGTCGTCGGTGTTGCAGCCGATTACTTCGTCGGCCGCTTGACGCACTTGCTCGATGGCATTGCCGACAGCGACGGCGTGTGTCGCTTCTTGCATCATCGGCAGGTCGTTGACATTATCGCCGAAGACCACCACTCGTTCTGCTCCGACCTCTTCGACAAGGCTGCGAAGGGCGAGTGCTTTGGATGTCTGCTCCGAGAAGACTTCGAGCAGGGCGATCTCTTGGCCGAATATGTCGTGGTAGAACACTGGGTTGACTCCCGGGATTGCCGCTATCTCTTCGTAGACTTTGCGGTGGATTTCGGTCGGTTGCATCGAGTAGAAGAGCAGGGTGCGACGCAAGGATTCCTCAGTCGGCGTTTGGTCGAGGAGGAAACGCTTGAAGGGTGAGTCGTCGCGATCGTCGGCAAACTGTCGCTCGATGTCGCTGAGAGCTCCGATGTGTCGCACTTCGACACGGTTGTCGCCCAGACTGTAGTGAAACACCGGCAACGAGTGACGGTCGTAGACCTCAAGCAACTGATGCACTTTGTCGGTGTCGATGAATTGCGGAAGGCTATAGTCGTGACTGCGGAAGTCCCAACGCACAGCACCGGTCATGGCTATGGCAGGGAGTCGCATGTCGACATCTTTTAAGAGAGTGGCGATGGTGGCGGGAGTGCGAGCTGTCGCTATGGTGAATTGAGCTCCCAAGGCGATTGCCTCGTTGAGCATCTCTGCAGAGCGACGACTCAGTCGTGAGCCTTCGCCGAGGAGAGTGCCGTCGAGGTCGCTGACATAGAGGGTCCTTGACTTTGCTGCGACTACTTTATCTCTTCCCATTCGGCATCTTCGATCTGGCTTTCCTTCTTGTAGCGGTCGGTCGACTCAGGGCGTTGAACTTCGGTCGGCTCAGATGATTTCGACTCGGTGAAGTCTACGTATTCGCCATAGTCTTCAGGGATAATCTTCTTCGAGCCTTTCGATTTTTGACTGCTCTGACGCTTGCCCCATGTGAACCACGATGAGCCGCTTGAGCCTCGGGATTCGTCTTGCGGTTCTTGTCGCTGCTGTTGAGGCCCGAAAGGACCTTGACGGAAAGCATTGTTGATATTCTTATAGGTGCGATAGATACGCCACCCGGCTTTAAGCAGCAAGAATAGAAGCCAGATAATGAATGAGGTGAATAAGAAACCTAAAATACCCATATGAGTGTGTCTGTGAGATAATCGTTAAGCTTTGGACTTCGCTCTGAGATTCATTGCGACGGCCGAAAGCACATAGTAGAGAATCGTAATCGCCATGCCCATCAACCCGCCGATGGCTGTGAATGCCACTGCTGCGACGATGAGAATGTAGCGATGAGAGTTCTCTCTGAAAGAGTAGTTCTTGAATTTAAGTGAGTAGATGTCGATAGATGAGAGCATCAGCCAACTCATGCCGATAATGGCGATGAGTGTGAGCCAATTGAGTATGCCGCCGACTTCGTAGTAGAACGACACGAAACCGATCCAGAAGATGGCGTTGGCAGGGATTGGCAAGCCGATGAATGATGAGTGCTGACGAGGGTCGACATTAAACTTGGCAAGACGCATTGCGCCGGCTGCCGGTATCAACAACGATGCCCATGCCACCCATTCAGCTCCGCCACAAGCGATGATGGCGTGATAGAGTATCACGGCAGGTGCCACTCCGAAGCTGACCAAATCACATAGCGAGTCGAGCTCCTTGCCCACTTCCGAGTATGCCTTGAGCAGTCGGGCCATGAAGCCGTCGAGAAAGTCGGCCACTGCAGCGACTCCGATGAGGATAAAAGCCCACTCGTAGGCAAAAAGCCCGTTGATAGGCTCGTCGCCTTTAGATGCCAGGATTATAGCCACTGTGCCCGCAATCAGATTCATGCAAGTGATTGCGTTGGGAATGTTGTAACGTATCTTCTTCAGCATGCTGTATATCTGTTAATCTATGGATAAGACAAGTCAGAGGGCTTATGGTTTACTGCCCTTGAGTTTTGCTACAGGAGTGAGACCACCCCAAGTCTTGTCGCCCAGCTTTACAAGCACTTCTGTGCCGATAGGCAAGAAGAGGTCGACGCGTGAACCGAATTTGATGAAGCCCATATGCTCGACGATGTCGGCTCTGTCGCCTTCTTCGGCATAGGTGACGATGCGGCGAGCCATTGCGCCCGCTATCTGGCGTGCTGTGATGCGTTGGCCATTGTCGCAGACGATGCCGATGGTGCTACGCTCATTTTCTGTGCTCGACTTAGGCAGGTAGGCAGAAAGGAAGCGACCTTTGTGGTGGCGCACATAGTCGACACGACCATCGACCGGAAACCAATTGGCATGCACATTCATCGGAGTCATGAAGACCGAGAGCTGAATGGCAGGACCTTTAATGTACTCAGGCTCAATAGTTTCCTCAAGAGCTACCACTGTGCCATCGACCGACGACACTATCATATCCTTGCGCTCACCCTTGTAGTAGCGACGTGGCGAGCGAAAGAAATTGAACACGAAAAGATAAAACATCAACGACAATCCCGTGAATATGCATGGCAACACGATTGGGGGCAAAAAGAGCCACACCGGCACGTTCAATGCTACCAGTACGACAAACAATAGGATGAGTATGTTGGTGCCTTCGCGATGTATTTTCACCATCTTAAAAAATCGTCATTTATCAAATAATCTGCAAATATACGCAAATCACCCCAATTATCCAAATCTACCTCCATTTTGAAGGTATTTTGAGGGATCGGTGGAGATGGGGCATGAAAAAAGCGGCCACCCCTTTCACAAGGAGGGACCGCGAGGCATATTCGATTTTTTTAAAAGTTATGAATACTCAATGTTTTGAGTCTGAGAGGGTTGTCCCTGCTCAGAGCGAGGAGATTATTCTTCAGCCGGTTGCTCTTCGCCGTTCTCAGCTGCTTTCTTCACCTTTTCAGGGCGCATCTGAGGGAAGAGGAGCACTTCTTGGATAGTGGTCTGGCCTGTGAGCAACATTGCAAGGCGGTCCATACCGATACCCATGCCCGATGTAGGAGGCATACCGTATTCGAGAGCGCGAATGAAGTCTTTGTCGATGATCATCGCTTCGTCATCGCCCTTTTCGCTGAGTTTCATTTGCTCTACGAAGCGTTCGTATTGGTCGATAGGGTCGTTAAGCTCAGAGTAAGCGTTAGCGAGCTCCTTACCGTTGACCATAAGCTCGAAGCGTTCGGTGAGTTCAGGGTTGGTGCGGTGACGCTTGGTGAGTGGCGACATTTCGATAGGGTAGTCGATGATGAATGTCGGCTGAATATAGTTGCCTTCACACTTTTCGCCGAAGATTTCGTCGATGAGCTTGCCTTTGCCCATAGAGGCATCGGTCTCGATGTGAAGTTCCTTGCAGATTTGGCGAAGTTCGTCTTCGTTTTTGCCTTCGATGTCGTAGCCTGTGAATTCCTTGATGGCTTCAGCCATAGTGACACGCTTGAATGGGGCTTTGAAGCTGATGACGTTGTCGCCGACTTGAACGTCGGTTGTGCCGTTAACGTCAAGGCATATCTTTTCGAGCATTTGCTCAGTGAAGTTCATCATCCAGTTGTAGTCCTTATAGCTCACATAGATTTCCATGCAAGTGAACTCAGGGTTGTGAGTGCGGTCCATGCCTTCGTTGCGGAAGTTGCGAGAGAACTCGTAGACACCTTCGAAACCGCCGACAATAAGACGCTTGAGGTAGAGCTCGTTGGCGATGCGGAGGTACAATGGAATGTCGAGAGTGTTGTGGTGAGTGATGAACGGACGAGCCGCAGCACCACCGGCAATCGACTGAAGGATAGGAGTGTCGACTTCGATGTAGCCATGAGAGTTGAAGAACTCACGCATTGAATTGAACATCTTAGTGCGCTTGAGGAAGATGTCTTTCACGCCCTTGTTGACCACCAAGTCGACATAGCGTTGGCGATAGCGTTGCTCAGGGTCGGTGAAAGCATCGTAGGCCTTGCCATCTTTCATCTTCACGATAGGGAGAGGACGGAGGCTCTTGCTGAGGAGGGTGATCTCTTGTGCGTGGACAGTGATTTCGCCCATTTGAGTGCGGAATACAAAGCCCTTGATGCCGATAAAGTCACCGATATCCAGCAATTTCTTGAACACCACGTTGTACATATCTTTGTCTTCGCCCGGGCAAAGGTCGTCGCGGCTGATGTAGACTTGGATACGGCCTTCGCTGTCTTGAAGTTCCATAAACGAAGCCTTACCCATGATGCGACGGCTCATGATGCGACCGGCGATGCACACTTGGCGTGGCTCAGCATCGTCGCTGAAGTTTTCCTTTATCTCGACTGTATGTCCATCTACAGGATATTCTGCTGCCGGATATGGCTCGATGCCACGTTCGCGCAATGCAGCGAGTGAGTTACGTCTCACGATTTCCTGTTCGCTCAATTCCTGGATACTCATAATGTTGCTTTATTTTTTACTATTTAAGGTTGCAAAGTTAGCGATTTTTCTCTAAATCACAAAATGACATGCCCTAATGTCGTTGAAAATCACTACAAAGCAATTTAAAGAAGCTCCCTTAATAAAGCGAAAGAGGATGCGATGTGCACCCTCTTTCGGAATATTGGTGAAATGAGAAGTTTTTTACTTCACGATTACCTTGAATGACTTGCCTGCCACGCGCACAACGTATACGCCTGTCGCAAGGTTTTCGCCATTTACGCGAACGCCACCGATAGAGTAGATTTCAGCACCTTCAGGAGCGATGATGTCGCGACCAACGATAGCGATAGGCTGATCGAGTGCTACGCCTTCCACTGAATTCTTGTCGATAAATTCGCATACGAGGACTTGATAGTTGCCCTTGTAAGAGCTTACGAAACCACGGATTTCATAAAGGCCTTCTTCAGCAGGAAGAGCCACCATCGGGTCAGAATATGCATTGTTCCATTGAGCGTAGATGGCAGCTGTGCCTTCAGAGTCTGTAGCGACACCGTTCTTTTCGTCTGTAGCAGCGAAGTTTGCTGTCAAAGACACATATTTGTGGTAGTTGGCGTCAGCGACTTCGTTAGACTTGATAGCGACAGGAGCAACTTCGCTGCCTGCAGTAGCAGCGTTGAAGTCTGAGACAGGGATCAATTGACCATGCTCGTCGTTAACAGCGTAGATAGCCTTGAAGCCTGAGATCACGTCGCCATTCTTGTAAGCCGGCATTTCGACATCGTTCTTGTTGTAGAGGAGAGTCCAAGCAGAGTCGTCCTTAACGTAGATGTTGCGATTGTTTTTGTAGACTACAGTCACATCGCCGGTGATAGTGATAGCTTCAGTTTCGCCGTTAGCACCCATTTGGAGAGCTTCAGCGAGAGTAGATGCTGTCAATTCTGTAGGAGGAACTTCTGCACCAATGAATTCGATAGGATAAACTTGAAGTTCAGGATATTCTGCACCCTTAGCTTGATAGTAGTTGACTACAGCGATTACGTCGTAAGTGCCGGCTTCAGGGATTTCGATAGCAAACTTGTTGTAGTATTTGATGTCGGCATCGATAGCGTCGATAAACTTAGAGTTTTCGATGTCGAGAGTCACGTTTTCGAGAAGGATGTAGTGGTTTTGGATTTCAGGCACGATGTTTTCGATGTAGTAAGCCTTAGGCTCTACAGCAGCGCCTGCAGTAGCAGCGCCGAAAGAAGTGCTGACAGCCATGAATTCATATGTGCTGTAGTAGTTTTTGAATGTGCCTTGGATACCTGTGAGGCGGTCGCCGTTGTTGTAAATGTTTTGGAGCGAACCGTACACGAGGATTTCGCCTGTAGCGTCTTGAACGTAGAGGTTTTGACCGTTTTGGTATGTCACAGCCACTTCGCCGGTGATTTCGAAGATAGTAGACTCGTCGCTAAGACCCTTTTCGATGAATTCAGCGATGTTAGCCACTTGAGTAGCAGGCTTTTCGTCACCCTCTGCGACTACTTCAGTCACGATGAGGTTGGCATATTTGCCGCTTGATACAGAGATGAAGTAACCTTTGAGTTTCACATCTTGACCGTTAGCCATCTGTTCCTTTACTTCGTCAGTTGCGTAGTAGATTGAGCCTTGTACGTTGTCAATGCCGAGCTCTACGTTGTAGTAGTTACCTGAGATTGAAAGTGTGCCTTCCATTGTAGTGTAGTAAGCACGTTCAGAAGCCGAGCGAGCTACGGCTGATGCCCAGTCGATAGTGGTAGGAGCAGGGTAAGTGTATGCTTGGTTGCCCCACTTTTCGATAGTCACAGCAGTGCCGTCAAATTGAAGGCCTGTGCCGTATTCGCCTACAGTGCCGGTGAAAGATACTTGGTCGCCGATAGCGTAGTCCTTGTAAGGGAATGAAGAGCTGTAGACAAAGAGTGAGCCGCTATTGTCGGTCACAACGATACCGCGTGTGCAGATAGCAGTCACGACGCCACCGACTGAGAGCTCGCTACCTACAGTAGCCGTGCCGAGAACGCTTGTCATTTGGAATTCGCCTGAACGATAAGTGTAGGTCTGTTCAGCGACAGCTGAAGCAGACTTGCCTTCTTCGATAGCGATAGCCTTCACTGTAGCAGTCGCAGTCAAAGCGATAGGAGCTGCGTAGAGTTCAGAAGCTTCGGTAGGAGTAGTGCCGTCGAGAGTGTAGTAGATGCTTGCACCCGCAGCAGCAGAGATAGTCACGAGCATGCCGTCGTCGCCGAAAGTAGTGCTTTCAGGAGAGATGACAGGAGTTTCGCTGCGTTCGATGCCCGCGCCGCCTGTAGTCACTTCCATAGCAGAAAACGCCAAGCGACCTGCTTTACCTGCTTCTGTTCCGACGGTAGATGTAGCGCCGACTGTGATTGATACAGATGGGGCTTCACCATTCCATACTACAGTCCAAGTGTCTGCACCGTTTGATACGCAAGTACCTGTATTTACAGTCATATCAGCAAGACGTTTCTTGCCATTTGATGAAATAGTAAACGTAATGTTAGTAAGGTTTGAACCGTCCACAGTTTCAATAGTGAGGGTTTGTTCGGCATAAAGACGAACATCCTTACCTGAATTACTATAAATGACGTTGGTGTTGTTGGATCCGCTATTGATTGTAGCGATGATGTTGTCATACTTGAAACCTTTGATAATAGGGTTGCCACTACTATCATATTCTCCAGATTCGGTCAGTGTCACCTGATCCATTGTGAAGGAAATTGTAGTTGCTGATGCGTAGCTGACAAGGCCGAGCACCATGGCTAACGAAAGTAAAAATTTCTTCATAGAACTAAATTATTTTGTTGGTTAATAAATCTCATTTCGAGGGCTGAATTGATAGACAAAAAGAACACAGTCCACATCATCCTTTACAACGGATTTGTAGCAACTATGTTCTGACTCGCCTTTCAAATACAGGGCAAAGTTACACAAAAAACCTGATACATAAAACTTTATCCACTGAAATTGCCAATATTGTCGCAAAAAATGCCGACTTATCAATGCGTGGTTGAGTGCTTTTGCTCTTTCGAAGATGAGTGGTCGCAATCTATCGTTCTGCACTTTCTCTTTACTATATACAGAAAAGCGGAGACTCTCACGAGCCCCCGCTTCTTAGTATTTACAATTATGAAAAATAAATTTAGCGAATGATCAGTTTAGCCACTTCGTTGCCGGCCTTGATGACATAGACGCCCGGGTCTAATAGCATCACTTGTCGGTCGGACTGAAGTTCTTGATTAGCAATCACTTTACCATCGACAGTGGCGATAGAAATCTTGTCGCCCATGTGTCCTGTCACAACGATGCCGCCATCGATAGCGAAGATGTTTGCCACGTCGGTGATGTTTTCGACACCGAGTGGAGTGACATATGCGTTGTTGGACTTAGTGCCACGACCGCCGTTGTTGAGCACAGGCACTACGTTGTAGCAGTAGCGCACTGCAGGGTCTGTAATGGTGTTGTCGACGTATTCGCTGTTGACAACGCTTTCTGCGATAGTGATGTTGTCACGAAGCACATCGTAGCCCACAACTTCAAGGCCTTGGTATACAGATGAGTATCGGATATCGTCGATGATTACGCCCATGATGTCTCTTGATACGTAGCGAATAGCAAAGTAGCGAGCATTTTCAGGGAGTGTCGCGCGACATTCTTCCCACTCGATCATATCGTCAGGTTTAGATGGGTCGCCAATCTTGAACGATTTAACGACTTCAAACGATTGGATATTGTCGTCGGTAGAAGATGCGAGCAATTCGATAGTCTCAGCACCATAAACGTTGGTCACAGGTTGTGCTTGGAAAGACACTTCCGTGCCACCTATAATCTCTTCTGAAATCAACCAGTCATCGGCTGCAGGAGCACCATTGAGGGCGGCGTCCCACATTGGCGACATAGCGATAAGGAAGTTGTCGCCGTCGAATGCACGGTATTCACCGATTACGCCGTAAGAAGCCATAATTTGGTTGATTTGAGTAGCGTTCCACACCACCCACGCTGCAGGAGCGGCTTCGTTAGGGCATTGCCAATTGCTGAAATAGTTGAGAGCAGCGCCGTCGCCGTCAATGTTCTTGAATGGTGCGAGAGTAGGTGTGATTTCAAATGGTGTGTTGTCTTCGAAACTGCCGTCGCCGAAGTTGAGTTCGAGGTCGCTCCAGTCGAGACTGACAGATGAGTCTGTAGCGTCTACGGCACGAAGGTCGGTCACTACGATAGTGGAGTTATCGTTCTTGACTTCGATATTAGTGCTTGCACGGTTGTTGGCGAGGTTCATGTCTTCGCGAAGGAGTTCAAACACTACTTCGAGCTTGCCGATGTAGTCGGTAGTAGGACGGAGTGTGAAAGTGTATTCTTCTTCACTGCCTGTAGGTGCCATGTCGTCTGTAAAGTAATTGTTTTCATACTTGTCGATAAGTTCGCCATTGTTGTAGACTAGCCATTGAGATGCGCCACGTGGACTGCCTTCTGTGCCGAGCACCTTTGTTTTAGCACGGAATTCTGCAGTCTGGTCGATAGTAATCATTGATGGACCTGTCACGCTGAGAATGGCTACGTCGTCTGCAACATCGTTGCGCACTTCATATTGGCCCACGATGATGAATGTGTAAGCGATAGGGTAGGTCGCATCGAAGTAGAGTTCCACCCACTTCTTGTTTTGGAACTGCTCAGGGAGTTGCATTGTGATATTGCCCCAGCCGTCGCCTTCGTAGTCGGAAGTAGAGCCAATCTTGACAGGCTCACTCATACCGTAGGTCAATGCGAGGATATCGGCGTCAACGCCACGGAAGTAGAAGTCGAATGAGAATACTGGATTGGTTGCTCCTTCTGTAGAGAATTTGGCGAGGCTCAAGCGACCCTTGCTGAGTGCAGAAGCACCGTAGCCGACGATAGCTGCGCCCTTGTCGTAGGCTGCGTTTGGAGCGTATTTGCCCGGCTCGTCGACAAACCATGCAGAGCCGTTGTAGTCTTCGGTAGGAGTCCATGACATCATAGGGTTGCAACTTGCCATGCCGCCAGGGTAAGTCTCAATCATTGGCAATCGGTAAGGCTCGCCTGCTACGACGTAGATAGAACTTACGGCAGGGCAACGACCTGCTTCGTTGACAGAAGCGATACCGATGTTGTAAGCGCCGAGAGATTCGCCCTTAGGTACTGTATAGTCAAATGATGTCTTGGTCAACGGTGGAATAGAAGGGTCGACAGTCCAGCCCATGTAGTCTGAATAGTAGCAGATGCGATAGGTCAGACCGTCCGGATTGATGTAACCACCGTTGAAGCCGTAGGTAGGTGCATTCCAAGAGAGATGGATAGTCATATTGTCTTCGCTCACTGAAGATTTGATGCCTGTCACATAGTTAGGCACGTCGACACCGGTGTAGACCACCACTTCGCTCTCTTTGCCCTTGCCTTGCTCGTTTTCAGCCACAATTTTCACATTGTTGTTGCCTTGCTCGGTGGCAAGAGTGACGCGGATACGAGCACCCGGTTTGCCCGACTTGGTGACAGTCTCAACGCCTGAACTAATAGTCGCTGTGAGTTCGTTCGATTTATCGAGAGCGTTGCCGCGCATGTCTACTTCAGGCATGCGGAATGTGATAGTAGCGTTGAGTTCGCCTTCAGACGCAGGCTTTGTAGTGATGTCGTAGACAGCGCCAGGCACGGCTGTGGTGCGTTCCGACATTGTAAGACGGAGGTTGGCGATGCGGAGCATGTATTGAGCCGCTTTAGATGTGGCACGTACAGCGAGGTAGTAGTTGCCGATAGCATCGATAGTGAATATGTCGGAGTAGGTCTTGAATGCACTTCCGCTCACGTCGTTGCGACCGAAAATCTTAGTCATAGACTCTGGTTGAGGAGTGCTGCCGATATAGACTTCGAATGCTTCGGTGTAGTTGCCTGCCACGCCTGCCGCGTCAAGGCTGACTTCATAGATGCGGTCGGTGTCGGTGAGTTTGATGGCCGGTGTAATCAACCAGTCGTCGGCATCGTTGTAGTAATTGTAGAAGTTGTAGAAGCAAGGGGTCGATGCATCATAGATCCAAGTCTGACCATCTTCGTTGGCGTCGACCATGTCGAAGAGTAGAGATTGACGTTGGGTCGGAGTGAAGACTGCAGGTGTCTGATAAGGGTCACCGTAGATGACAGTGTTTGACACGCCCGGCTCAGAGAGTTTGCCGTTGTAGGCAGCATACACCTTGGCAGTGTAGGCATCGATAGTCTTGCCCTTTTCGAATGTGTAAGCGTAGATAGGGTATTTAGATGTTCCGTGTTTCTCGTCGTTGATGTAGATTTCGTAGGTCAATGATGATGATTCGATGTAACCTCCATTGATGCCCTCAGTCACAGCGTCCCAACGTAGACCTGTCTGGTCGAGTTTCACATTGGTTGGGGCTTTAGGAATGTCTTTACCGACATAGAGGTCATAGACTGCCTCTTGGCTCTTCTTGCCATTTGCCACTGCGTAGCATCGGATTGAGCGATAGCCGTCAGTCACAGAGAGTGCAACAGATACCTGCTCGCCGGCCTTAGCTTTGCCTGTGGCTACTTGCTGGTCGTCGACCTTGACAAAGTAGTCCATTTCGCCAGACAATGCACTGCCATTGTAGGTCTTGGCAGGCATAGTGAAGACCATCTCGCCTTGAGTAGAACCGGCAGCAAAAGTCACGCTCTTGATGGTAGGAGCGGCAGGAGCTTCTGCTTCGATGGCTTTGTCAGGGCAAGCGAAGAATGAGTATCTCTCTTCTTCTACCCAGTCGGCAATCTTGGTGCATTTCTTTGCTTCGATATCTACAGAATAGAGGGCAGCGATGCCACTTGTGTAGTTGACATTCCATATCATAGTGTTGTCCTCAGGACTGTAAATCATAGCAGTAGGGCTGCTGTCGATAGAGATCTTAGTATCGAAGAGTTCTGTCAATGAGCCGTCTGTAGGGTCAACCTTCACAAATTTACCGCTGGTTGTCACACCGTAGAGAGTGCGGTCCATAGGGTTGTAGGCCATTGACAGACAGATTTCATTGTATTCCACCTTGTTGTTGATAGTGGTCAAAGAACTCATACTGTCGGAGGTAGCTGTGCGCAACATGTAGCCACTACCTGTGCGGTTGTAGGTGTAGGCATAAAACTTGTCGGCATCTGAGTCGTAAGCGCCGCAGATGACTGTATTGCTAAAGTTGGAATGGTCGGTGTATTTGATGCTGAGTTGCTCGCCTGTAGCGACGTCCCATGTGCCGTGATAGGTAGAGTAGACACTATAAGCATCAGAGTCGTGACCATAAGCGTAGAGTACGCCGTCCTTGACAAAACCGAGTGAGAGATACAAGTCAGAATCCCACATTGAGGTCATGCCATTGCCGTCGGTCAAAACTTCGCGAAACTCGTAGGTGTGTTCTGCTTCACCATAAAAGCTGATATCCCAAGCCAAAAAGCCGTAGAGCGTAGCACCCGATGGGCTGATGCGTGCAGGCGACATCATCGCTGAGCGTTGCTTGCTGTCGGCAAACATGCTCTGTGTCTCGCCACCATTTTGGATAGAGGTCTTGACCTTGTGAGGTCGGATTTCTGCTGTGATTTTGGCTGCTTGTTGGTGAGCAGTCGACGTGCCGATGCGTTCAATCATAGCTTTCTGATTGTGAGTCGCGGCAACAGTGTAAACGCCCAGACCGACTCCCAACAATAGAAGTAATGACGATAATAATTTGATTTTCATATAGTAAAGTTTTTTCAGATTAGCATATTGGTCCGAAACTTAGGTGTGTGACAAGTTCGGTATATTTGGTGCAAATATACTAATTCCTTGTCATATAATCAAAGCGATGGCTATTTTTGTGACTTATGACACATTATTGCAGAGTTATTGCCGATGAATCCGATGAATCACTTCGACCGGAAATCGCATAGAGAATGATGTGTATGTCGGTCGTTTCTTGCCATTCTTCATGTTGGTGAACGTTTCCGGGTCGAGTGACACGCCAAACTTATCGACGAGCATATCGGCGATTTCAGCGTCAGTAAAGCCTTGCATGGCGAGGGCTAAGATTTCGTCATAGAAATCATCGCTATCGTAATCGAATTTTTTTGGTCGTGCCATAATTATTTTGTTTTAAAATTTTTCTTCTTTTTGAACAATATATCAAAATTTATTGTTAACTTTGCTGTGGATTGATGGTCGCATCGGTAGCGAGGTTTCCCAAAAGGCAGCATATTGCAAGGTTCAACTCCTTCGCCAATCCACTATAGGGGCTAATGCCCCTATTTTATTTTCACGGTTGCCAAGTCGGCAAAAAATGCGTTGATTTGTATTCCCCGTAATTGGCTATATAACCCCAAAAATCGCCGATAGTCTGCGAAAGTTGCAATTTTTTATCAACTTTCGCACGTTATCGCCCGTTTTTTGTCTTGAAATGTGATGTGCTGATGGAGTTGAATCACTCGGTCGGCTCCGGGTCGGGAGCGTAAATCCAGACAAATGCACCGAGGTCGGGAGCGCCATTGGCTGTGCGACTATTGCCATACATATCGGTCTGCGACTCTGTCGGAATGAAGGCCACCTGGCCGGCTCCGATGGCAGGGGAGTCGTTGCGTAGACGATAGTCGAAGATGTAGTCTTCGCGTATGGTGTAGAATAGTGGGTCACTGTCCCAAACACAACTGATGAAATTGGCGTCGTCAGATCCGGCTGACTTTAGCAATACGTTGCGTAGATAAACGTTCGAGCCGGTCAAGTCCCCTTCGTTGATGTCGGCTGTCATGCCGTAGAGGATACTATTTTCGAAGCTTGCTTGCATAAGTGGCTGGTCGCTTATGTCGGAGTCGGGAAGGCAGTGATAGAGGCATAGCAATGGCTCAAACATGCCCGAGAACAGATAGTAATTGGAGATGGTGCATTGTGCAAACAAGTGCTTGCCACCCCATAGTTCGACGACTCCGGCTGCGGCTTCCGAGAAGCAGCAACCGAGGGCGTCTACCCACGCATAACGAGATGTGATAGCCGATGATTGCGAGTTGTGTAGCCAACTGTTGACGAGCGTCAATTTGCGTCGGTCGGTGACTGCACAAGAGTCAATCTGCAGACCGATGACTGTCGAGCGCATATTGACATATTCCATGCGATTGTCGTAGCTGTCGGCTTCGATGCGTATGCCGTGCCATTGACCGGCCATGATGTCGTAGGCCACATCGGGGAGTACATTGTCAAGTCGGTCGCCACGCATTTGTATCATGTTGCCCACCTCGCCGATAGCCTCTATCTGTCCTCTGACGGTCAGCGAAGCTTTGTCGTGGAAGAGCATTCGAGTGCCCGGATCGATGGTCAACTTGGCACCCTTTTCGACCACGAGGCTGTCGAAGATGACGTAAGGGCGTTCGGCTGTCAGACGCATGTCGGAAGTGATGCGTAAGTCGCGCAGACGGGTGACATTCTGACCATAGGCTTCGACCTGCACCTCTTGTGTGACGCCGTTGGTCACAAACTGCAACTTGTCTTCCACCAAATAGGGCTCTTTGCCGAGCGTCTCGTCGATGAAACACTCCACAAAGACATAGATAGAGTCGCCACCACGAATCTCCACGTCTTGAAAAGTCTTGCCGGTCATGCCGTCGACATTGACCTGGAAGTTGGACTCATCGCCTCGCTTGAATGCGATGTGCGAGATGTTGACCGACTTTTTAGCGCGATTGTAGACCAAGAGGCGTGCCGTCGGCGTGCCGAGGTCGGTGAATACGGTGTCAAAGCTGACCGTATCGCGCGAAAATGTGAGTATATCTGATGGAGAAGTGGTGAAATCATCTTCGATGCACGAAGACTGGATTAAACCAACGAGTCCGATGAATGTCAATAGTATATAACGCATCTTTTTCATACGTTAAAAACGTAGCGTAAGGGTGCATTATTATATCACTACGTAGAATTAAGATTATAGCTTAAGCATGAAATATATGATTATAGCCGGCGAAGCGTCCGGCGATTTGCACGCATCCGGACTTATCACTGCGTTGCGCCATCACGACCCTGAGAGCCAATTCTGTTTCTTTGGGGGTGATCTCATGGCTAAGGCTGCCGGCATTGAGCCTCGTCTGCACTATAACGAGATGAATGTCATGGGCTTTAGCGAAGTGTTTCGTAAACTTCCTCAACTGCTTAAGCATCTGAAGATTGCGAAGTCGTTGCTGAGCGAATTTCGCCCTGATGTGCTGATTCTGGTCGACTATCCAAGCTTCAATCTCAAACTAGCCAAGGCTGCCAAGGCGATGGGTATACCTGTTCACTACTTTATTTCGCCCAAGATATGGGCTTGGAAAGAGTTTCGCATTAAGGCCATCAAGCGCGATGTCGATGCGATGTACTCGATTCTGCCCTTCGAAGTGGCATACTATAAGAAGCATGACTACAAGGTGACCTATGTCGGCAATCCATCGGTGCAAGAGATGGACTATGCTTTGGGACATATGCCACCGATCAAGCATTTCTTTGAACGCCAAGGCATTACCGACCAACGCCGTATTATCGCTCTGCTTCCGGGATCTCGCAAGGGAGAGATACGCAACAATCTTCCACTGATGATAGAGGCTGCCAAGCGATTTCCGGAGTTTCAATATATCGTCGCTGCCGCACCGACTATCCCTCTGCGATTCTATCGTCAGGTGGCACAAGACCCGGGGCTGAATGTGGTGTTTGGTTGTACGCCGGTGCTTGTCAAGCATGCTACTGCTGCCCTTGTCACATCGGGTACAGCCACACTTGAGACTGCGCTTTTGGGCACGCCGCAGGTGGTGTGCTATCGCTCTAATGGTAAGCGATTGGCCTACAAGATTATGGAGAAATTGCTGAAGGTGAAGTATGTCTCTCTGCCCAACCTTATCTTGGGCAACGAGATTGTGCCGGAATTATTGGTGCATCGCTGCACCGTGGAGTCTATTTCACGCAATCTTACGCCGTTGCTTGTGGCAAGTCCGCAACGCGACTGGCAGATAGGTGGTTATAAGACAATGCGACGCAAACTTGGTACGCAATCGGCTGCCGATTATGCGGCTCTGCTCATCTGCCAATCTCTTGGCGTCGAGATAGATTCGACCACGCTTGAAGAGCCCTCTGCTCCAAAGAAACGCCGCCGTCCACGCCCAAAACCGACTGATGCTGAGTAAAATACTATGAACAATATTGAAAGAATACAAAGAGAGGGTAAAGAGTTGTTGCTCTCTTCCGGTTGGAGTGATAAAAAGATTAAATTACTTACGCAGTGTCTGATTGATTTTACTGGGCAAGCTTTTTCTGATGATATGTATCAAGACGCAAAGTTGGAATTATATGAAGATGAGCATGAACAGACATTGGACATTATTTGGAAGACTGACCGCCTGAATGTCAGAGTAATATTATATGATGCAATTGCAGCTCATTGGGACCTGTTTGCTGGTAAAATTGTAGATGGAAAAGAGGTCGAGACAGAAAGTTCAGGTTTTGGAGGAAGCAAAAGGTTTTTTGAATATGAAGGACATACGTCAGAGAGTGATCATTGGGCGTTTCATTTCTATTGGTGGTTGGAAGATTATTTACACCCTATGTAATTGCAGCTGAAATTCTCTTCTTAATACATTAGGATGTCGTTAGTGTCTGACTTTTATTGAGTTGATGTCAATGTAGTATAATTTAAAAAAGTGGGACTAAGGCGAAGGCGAGGATTGTCGCTAAGCCGACTGCGGCCGGCGCATAGATGTGTCGGAGTGGGTGGGTTGTGGCTATCGATGCCGCCTTCGGTGAGTCGGGATTAGGAGTCGGAATTGCATAGCGTGTGTTGCGTGTCAGACGCATAAGTAGCGTGTAGACAAACCATGCCGATAGAGCTCCGAGTATGCTGCCGACTATGATGTCGCCCGGGTAATGCACGCCGAGATAGATGCGTGAGTAGCAAGTCACAATAGCCCATATAGCCATAAAAGCCGAGAGCCCGCGATGACGGAAGATGAGGTGCACGATGACAGCAAGTCCGACTGTGTTGGCTGCATGACACGATGGGAAGCCGTAGCGACCACCACGCACGCCGTTGACGATATGCACCAGTTCGGAGATAGGGTTGTCGAGATTGGATGGGCGTAGACGCTCCACCATCGGGCGTATCAGGCTTGCTCCTACTTGGTCGGCGATAACGATGACCAGTCCGATTGATAGCAGACAGAGCAATGCTGTGCGAAGCTTGAAGTTGACAAGCAAGACATAGAGTATGGCTGCATACATCGGTATCCACACCAATTTGCCGCTAAAGAGGTACATGAAGGTGTCGAAATAGGGCGAGTGTATGCCGTTTAGCCAAAGCAGCAGGCTCTCATCAAGTTGTGCTAACCAGTCGATAAATTCCATCGTTCTGCGGGGGTAATGGTTGATATTATGGTATTTCTTATAAAAATAGTGGCTATAAATTGACTATAGCCACTATGATTGGTTGTGATTGATTCTTAGACATAGTCTTCTCCGAAGCGAGTCTTGACATCGTTGACCATCTGTCGCACTTTTTGCTCATCGCTGAGCGGACAGATGAGAAGGGCATTGCCGTTTTCTGCCACGATATAGTCTTTCAGACCGACCGCCACCACTACTTTGTCTCCTTTAATTGCGAAGACCGAGCCTTTGCAGTCTGCGCTGAGCAGTTTACAGTTTTGAGCGACATTGCCGTCGATGTTGCGAGGAGATGTCTCGTAGAGTGCTTTCCATGTTCCGAGGTCGCTCCAGCCAAGGTCGACTGTCTTGACAAACACGTTGTCAGCCTTCTCCATGATGGCATAGTCGACGGAGATGCTTGGTGAGTTGACAAATTCCTCATTGATAAACTGTTGCTCTTTGTCGGTGCCGTAGTATGGGAGTCCCATATCGAAGTGGGCTGCAATCTCGGGAGCGTGTTTTTGGAATGCGTCGAGTATAGTCTGGGCTTTCCAAAGGAAAATACCTGAGTTCCAGAAGAATTCGCCTGTCGCGATGAGCATCTTAGCCATTTCGAGGTTGGGCTTTTCGGTGAACGATTTCACCTTCATCGTGTCGTCGCTACCATCGACTTTGGTGCCTTTCTGGATATATCCGTAGCCGGTCTCCGGTGATGTCGGCATGATGCCGAGTGTGAGCAGGCCATTGTTGTTTTCGACAAATGTCATACCCTCGTCCATGGCCTTCACGAATGCCATCTCTTTGAGTATGAGGTGGTCGCTTGGCAGGGTCATGATCGACGCTTCTTTATCGAGGGCATAGATGTGGTGGGTTGCCCAGCAGATGCATGGCGCAGTGTTGCGACGAGCAGGCTCAAGCAGAATGTTGCTTGGCTTGATGTCGGGCAATTGCTCGCGAATCATGTCGGCATAAGCCTCGTTGGTGACAAGCACGATGTGGTCCTTGTCGACAAGTGTAGACACGCGATCGACGGTCATCTGTAGCAAGCTGCGACCTGTGCCGAAAAAGTCGAGGAATTGCTTTGGCATATTAGCTCGGCTGAAGGGCCAGAATCTCGATCCGACCCCTCCGCACATTATAACGCAATAGCGATGTTGTCTCATATTTAGTATCATTAGGTTAGAATTGTTCGCTTATACTTATAGGTTAGAACAATTCTTGTGCCAATTAGTTTAAGGGAACGTCTGTTGACTCCCGGGTTTTGTCAATACGCTCAGACTCCCTTCAATCAATCGTCGCTATCGGCACGGAATTGGTGCTTCACGCCCTCAGCTACGTTGAGCACATAGTCACCAAGTTTTTCGGCTTCACCGACGATGTCCATGAAGAAGATGCCTTCTTGATAGTCATATTCGCGATTGTTGATGTTGAATATGTTGTCGTTGCGGAGTTTGTTGCGATAGTTGTTGATTTCGCGTTCGTAGTTGTAAGCCACGATGATCTTGTTTTCGTCCGGCGACTCCATTTCGCGGAGGATGTCCATCATATTGTTCATCGCAGTGTCGACCATTGTGAAGATGTGGTCAATCTCTTGGAGATTTTTCTCGTTGAATTTCACGTGGCTCATATATTTGCGATCGAGCGTGCGACCGACGTTGTAGCAGCTATCGGCAATAGACTCGATTTCGCTGATGATGCGGAGCATGCCCGCAATGCGCATCTTACTTTCGGGGCTCAAGCGGCCTTCTGCGACATGGTTGAGATAGTTGCCAATCTCGATTTCCATGCGGTCGGCAATCTCTTCATATTTCTCAAGGCGATTGAAGACCTTCTGGTATTCGTCGCTCTTTTCATCGAGGTGGATGAGGTTTTGTGCCATGCCGAGCATGCGGTGCACCCGTTCGCCATAGACAGCGATTTCCTTCTCGGCTTGAGCGATATTGAGCTCTGAGGCAGAGAGCAAGCCGCGACCGATGTATTTGAGTGAAAACTCTTCTTCAGAGTCTTTGTGGCGTGATGGCATGATAGCGCAGACGATAGTCACATATAGCTTGGTGAACCATATCATTATAAAGAGGTTCAACGTATTGAATACTGTAGGGAAGATAGCCAATGCCAAAGCTACTGTCGTAGATGAAGCACCTGCGGCTATCGGGTCGCCACCACCTACCCACTCGGTGATGCCGGCTACAAGTTGAACAAATGGGTCAAACACTATCAGCACGACGATAGAGCCCAATGTGTTGAATAGCACGTGGCCCATCGCTGTGCGTTTTGCTGCAAGGTTGCCACTCAATGATGCCAACACAGGAGTGATTGTCGTACCGATGTTACCACCAAGCACGATTGCGCAGCCGAGTTCGAATGAAATCCAACCCTGTGAACACATCACAAGCGTGATGGCAAATGTCGCTGCTGATGACTGAATGACGCATGTCAAGATTGTACCTACAAGGAAGAATAATACCACTGAGCCAAAGCCGAGCGATGTGTATTCGCTGAGGAATGCAAGCATTTCAGGGTTGTTCTTGAGGTCGGGCACATATGTGCTGATGCTGTCGAGACCCATGAAGAGCAAGCAGAAACCGATGAGGAATTCACCTGTCGATTTCCATGTGTTTTTCTTCATGAAAATCAACGGCACTGCCACTGCAAGCAATGGTATGGCGTAGGAGGAGATGCTGACTTTGAAACTGAATGCTGAGATAATCCAAGTGGTGAAGGTCGTACCCACGTTGGCACCGAAAATGACAGCCATTGACTGCTGAAGACTCATCAAACCGGCATTAACGAAGCTCACCACCATTGTGGTCGATGCACTCGAACTCTGAATCAGCGCCGTGATGACAATACCTGTTAGCACACCTGCACAGCGATTTTTGGTCATAACGCCAAGGATGTTGCGCAAACGGTCGCCTGCAACTTTCTGCAAGCCTTCACTCATAATCTTCATACCATAGAGAAACAGACAGACTGCTCCAAGAAGACTGAGGAAATCGATAATCGAATAATTCATATAGTTGTGATATGGTTAATTGTCTGACTATTAGTGGATTGCTGTGCATAGTCGGGTGTGTCGCGAACCGTCAAGGCACACTAATCCGCTACAAATTTAACAAAAAATTCACAATTGTAATAGATTTGTAAGGTTTTTGTAATAGAATTGAAGCGTTTTTTGTTGTCAACCCTGTTTATAAACAAAGCATCGGTAGCGACCAATTGGGACTACCGATGCTTTATTGTTTTGCTAACGCTTCTTGATGTGTTGGTGTCAACTCTGGCGAAGGGACTCGAAGCGATCTTTGTCGCGGGTGAGTTTCTTGTCGATGTTGCGACGAAGGGCCTCCTCGAGATCGATGCCTGTCTGATTGGCAATGCAGATAAGCACCCAGAGCACATCGGCCAATTCGTCGGCCAATTGCTTGTCGAGGTCGCCTTGTTTGGCTACTTGGTCGCCATATCGTCGGGCAATGATGCGAGCGACCTCACCGACTTCTTCGGTGAGCAATGCCATGTTGGTCAATTCGCTGAAATAGCGTACGCCGACAGTCTTAATCCATTGGTCAACAATCTCTTGTGCTTCTTTTATCTCCATAGTGATTAGCGTATTGTGATTTTGCTTGTGTGTAGGCCTTGTCGCACGATGTAGACGCCCGCTGTGGTCGGTCTGCTGTCGAGTCGGACACCCGATGGTGTGTAGTAGACAGCCGCTGAGCCGTCTGTGTCAATCATGTCAATAGCCGAAGAGGCTTCGATAGTGATGAGGTTGGAATGAGGGCTTTCGATGCCGTTCATTGATGCGGTGACGGTGTAGGTCTCTTTGCAGTCGTTCATGCGTCCTGTTATGGCGAGAGATGTCGCCGAAGGGTCGACTTCATACTCTTCGGTGATGATTACTTCGCTGCCGTTTTCGTCCCAAATGTTGCGATAGACGGTGTAGTAGTCGATGTGTTGTGTCGATGCGAGCCAATTGGCAGTGTACCCATCGTCGGTGATGTCGGTGGCATCAAGTGCTACCACGCTTGCCACATCTTCTAATTCGTAGCAAGATCCTTGTAGATAGACTGTTATAGGGGTGGCAAGGTCGGCTGATGTCAATTCGATGGTCGCTGAGTGACAAGCGTCGTCGGCCGTGATAGACGCAGGCGTATAACGCACCTTGAGCACATGACCGGTGACGGAGTTTATCTGCTTGGCTGTCAGTGTGAGGGCATTCATCTCGGTGTTGGAGAAGATGAGGCTAAACATTTCTGCATCAGTGCCTTTGATGGTGGCAGTCGCCGTGTGAGAGAAGTTGGTGCCGAGCACAGGTATTTCGATTTGGGTATATTCGCCATATGCCACAGCTCCGAGGTTGTAGACATCATCAGCAAGAGGAGATGTCAACACAGGGTCTTTGCTTGGTGGAGGAAGTACGCCTCCTTCTTCAGTCCATTCAGTGGCTTGCATTGTGCCCCAGATATATTCCACCATGTCGGGATGGTCAATGAAAGGGTTACGGTTGCCTTGGTGGTAGTAGACGGCCTCGTTGCGGTCGAGTTCTTTCTGGCTCACCGGGTCGTTGCGGTGCCAATCGAGGAGCATTTCGATGGCCCAGTCTTGGAGGGTGGGGTATGTGCCGTTGGCTGCGGTCAGTAGGCCATTGCCTTGCCACGAAAGATTTTGGTAGCAAGTGACCATATAGAAATATGTGCGAGCGAGGTCGCCTTTGTATTCATCATCAGGCTCGAAGACGGTCGACGCTCCACCCCCTTGTCCGGATTTAGGCTTGCCGACTTTGCTGCGAGTATTTTCCCAAGAGGCCGATGACACCTCGGCGTAAGGGTGGTTGCTACGACGGCTGTTGACGGTAGCATTCACAGGCATAAGGTGCATGATGTCGCAGTAGGCGTCATTCTTGGAGCCACCCCACCACGATTTCGGGAAAGTGTGCTCAATGTTCATGCCCGAAGCCGAGCCACTGCTTGGCATTGCCACTTCGTCGTCGGTATAGATGTCCCAAATGTAGCCATTGTCGCGAACGTCGGTGTCGCGAAATGCACCCCAAGTGCCGGAAGAGCCGTAAGAGATTTTGTCGTGACTCTTTATGATGGTATAGAGTTGCGACTTGAGAGCCGATTGTTTCTTTCCGATACAAGCATCATAGTAGCCCTCTGGAATTTCAGCTGATGCAGAGAATGCCGTCAGGGCGAGTGTTGCAACTAATAGTTTTGTTAATTTCATTTTGTGTGTGATTAATTTATATTGAGGGTGGGTTTGGCATTCATGTGTTTTCATTGTGTCTGAATGCTTGGCAACTGCCGATAAAGTTTACGCAATATCTCCGCAGCATTGCTCGAATGGACTGACGGATTTATGCCGCCGGCGATGGTAAGCCTATAGCGTTGAGCTGCATTCGCGTCGTAACTATTTGCAAAATTAATCATATTCTTTCTCCTACGAAAGAAATCCCCCGAAAAAATCCTATCGCCACACCCTGACTCACATGGTTTGCAAGCTTGTTTTCGTTGCCGAAGAATGTTGTTTGCTCATGGTCGAACTGCGTTTTTTATCTCAAAGATGTTGCTTTCAAAGTGGAAAAAGTGTGTTTTTTTAGCGGCTATCAAACTCGGAAAAGTGTAGTTTTTGAGGGTTGTCAAAGTGGAATAAGTGTGTTTTTTGATGGGTATCAAACTCGGAAAAGTGTGATTTTTGATGGGTGTCAAACTCGGAAAAGTGTGAAAATCAAAGGTGGGTAGTAAAAGAAAGTGGGGGAGTGTCGTTACTTTGGGTTTGCACTTTTGCTGTAATTCACCATTACCACGCCTCCGAATACCATCAGCGCTGCCAACACTTTCTGCCATGTCAGGCTGTCCATGCCGATACAGATGCTGATCACGACGGCGATGATGGGTTGCACATACGAGTACATGCTGACCAGCGTCGGACGGATGCGTTTCTGTCCTACCGGAATGAGGAAATAGGTGATGAATGTGGAGCACACAATGAGGAAAGCCAGTTCGGATAGATAAGTCCCTGTGAAGCGACTTGTGTCCAGTTCTATCAGTTCGAGGCATCCCCAAGGCAAGGTCATGACCGTCGAAAAAAGGAAAATCCATTTCATAAAGGTGATGATGGAATATCGCTGTATGACCGGCTTGAACAGCCCCAAATAGAGGGAGAAGGCCAATCCGTTTAAGACCATCAGTAAGATACCTTGCAGGTGTGTCTGTGTAGCACCTCCACTGCTCGTTACGCTGTTGAGTATCAAGTAGATGATGCCGAGGAAACTGATGAGCACACCACCCGACTTGCGCCATGTGATAGGTTCTTTCAAGGCATAAGCGGCTATGAACATCGTGTAAATGGGCGATAGCGAACTCACGATGGAACAGTCCATCGGCGTAATGTCGGGTATCGCCACCAAGAATGTGACTTGCGTGACGAAGAAACCAAGCAACGAAGCCATCAGAATCTTGCCCATATCCTTTTTCTCGACCTTTTCTTTTGGGCGGAAGAGTGAAAGAAGCCAGAAGAGAGACCCCGCCCCCAAAGAGCGTATGAAGAACAAGGCGATAGGCGACAGCAACCGGCTTGCTGTCAGATCTTTGCACACAATTATGTTGATGCCGAAGATGGCATATGCGATGAAACATGCCAAGTGTCCTAATGTCTTCTCACGAAGTATCATAATGATATCACATTTATAATTATAGAGCAAAATTAAGCAAAAGCATTCAAGTGACCAAAACGAAATGCTATTTTTACAATGTGTTAGCAAGAGATTATGCCATTTCGAACTTGCTCGTTTAATCTGCGGGTTGCATAAAATCGCTTATTTTTTTGACATATCAAATGTTATAGCTAAATTTGCGACAATATCCACAATTTAATAACTAATTAACCCATGAAACAACTAAAAAGACTAATCCTAATTCTTGTTATTTCTCTATCATTTACAGGAGTAGCCAAAGCTCAATTCTACGAAATAGCAAACCAAATCCCACAACTATTGTCTCCTGCATTGTCAGGTAATTTCAACTACAAAGGCTACGTTGAAGTGTCTTACCTCAAAGGTGTCGGCAGCGACATTTTTGACTTTGTCGATTTCTCGACAACACAAGGTTTCAAATATAGCAACTGGCTCTTTATGGGTGTCGGTGCCGGCGTTGACATTATGCTTCCAAGCGACGGTCGCAACTACTATGACCCGCAAGTTATGGTGCCTCTTTATGCTGACTTCCGTTTCCTTTTTGGCAACCAAAGCAAGGTAAGTGCTAATCTTGACCTCAGACTGGGTGCCGGTTTCACATTCAACTACAATCCAAACGAAAATTTCTACCTTCGTCCAACGCTTGGCGTACGATTCCCTATCAATAAACACAAGCCAAAACAAGCCCTCAACGTCGGCTTCACATATCAACTCTTAGTTGACGGATGTAGATATTGGGACCGCCACAGCATCGGTGCAACCATCGGCTTTGAATGGTAATCAACCCGATTACGTCCGTTATCAATTCAATCGGCTATTAAAAAATAGTCATCACACAAAAGTAAATTTTACTCTCTGAAATTAGAGCATTATTTGCTAATTGTACTCAAATACGACACAAAGACGTAGCTTACCTTCCATTAGGCTACGTCTTTTTTTGTACACCCCGCACATCTGCCAGACCATAACCACCATTTATGACCTATAAGCCTATTTCACGAACTTCATAGCCACCACTGCTTTCTACAAACTCAAATAGTTTTGCAATAAAATGAAACATCAAACAAAAAGTTGCTTACAATTTTACACAAAGTAAATTCATTTAAATTTGCTATCATTTTTTGCTTATTTATTATATTTGTGAAAATAGTTTCATTGATTTTGGTGTGATTGGGTATCGTTTTATCATATTTCAACTGCGTATTTGTATGATGAGTCTAAAATTTGCTAATTTGAGCTGATTTTTCGAGAGTTTGTTGTATCTTTGAGATGAATCTCGAAGATTTGCTGCACTCGCTGTGAAAAATACTGAAGTAAGCTTCGTGTTTCTCGCTCGTTTGTTGTATCTTTGCGAGTGGATTTATGGCATCTCGGCATAAACAATTAGGTAAACCTATTGCTTCTGCACTCGATTTGTTGTATCTTTGCATAGTTCACAGTTAGGAAATTAAAAATTTTAAACGGATATGAAGGTTAATAAGTTAGTCGCTGCGTTGGCGCTGGCCTCTGTAGGCGTGTCGGTGCAAGCACAAGAAATTGTCAAGACAGACGCTTATGTCTGGAGGGGTGACTCGATAATCCAAGGCGAATATGTCGCTCATGCACCATCATCGACCGAAATTGTGTCGTCGTATTACGCTCAGCCTCACTATTTTATGCCTGTGGAGCATGTGTGGAAACTGAAGAACGATATCAGTATGTATCCACGCCTGACAACATCCAACACTCTGCACGCAGCTGTTTTCAATATGGGACTTGACGAGATGGTCAACGCCGTTGAGCCCGACACCACGCTTCGCACCGGTAAGGAGTGGGCAGGCGTCTGGACACGCGATGTGAGTTACTCTATCATTCTCTCGATGGCCTACATGCAGCCTGAGGCATCTAAGATTTCGTTGATGAAGAAGGTGAATGCCAACGGCCGTATAATTCAAGACACCGGCTCGGGTGGTGCATGGCCTGTTAGCTCCGACCGTATGATTTGGGCAGTTGCTGCCTACGAAGTCTATAAGGTGACCGGCGACAAGGAGTGGTTGAAATTTATCTACCCGGTGATTCGTGACTCGTTTGAAGATGATTTCAAGGTGGTCTACAACGCAGAGTCGGGCCTTGTCAGAGGTGAGACATCGTTTATCGACTGGCGTGAACAGAGCTACCCGAAATGGATGCAGACAGCCGACATCTACAATAGCGAGGCGATGAATACGTCGGTGGTGCATGCCGAAGGGTTGCGTATATTGTCGAAAATCGCCGATGAATTGGGCAAAAAGAAGGAAGCCAAGCGTTATGCTGAAGCTGCCAAGAGTCTGACTGACGCTATCAACCGCGTGTTCTGGATGGACGATAAGGGCTACTATGCGATGTATACCTATGGTCGCGAAAATATGATACTCAATCCTCGTGCTGAGACACTTGGCGAGTCGCTTGCTATCCTCTTCAATGTGGCTTCGCCTGAGCGCGCTAAGACTATCTCGCAGAGTAATCCGACGACCCCATATGGTGTGGCTATTTTCTATCCGCAGATTAGCGACATGCCGTCATATCACAACAATGCCCTTTGGCCATTCGTTGCATCGTATTGGACATTGGCATGTGCTAAGGCAGGCAATGAGCAAGCGACTTTGCAAGGCTTCGGCTCTGTGTTCCGTCCGGCGGCTCTTTTTGCTACCAACAAGGAGAACTTCAACCTCGACAATGGCGACATTGCGACTGAGCTCAACTCGTCGAATATGCTTTGGTCGTTGTCGGGCAATATCGCATTGACTTGTCGCATTCTTTTCGGTATCAATTACGAAGACAACGGTCTGTCGTTCAGCCCATTTGTGCCAAAGGTGATGGCTGACAATCGCACGCTAAGCAACTTTACATATCGCGACGCAAAGCTCAATATCACAGTCAAAGGTCATGGTCAACGCATTAAGTCGTTCATGCTCAATGGCAAGGAGTGCAAGCCATTCATTCCTGCTGACATTAAGGGTGTGAATGAAATCGTTATAGAGATGGATTGCGAAGAAATCCCGGCACAAGCTGTCAATAATCAACCTAACCTCAAGGCTCCACTCACGCCTATCGCATGGATTGAAGATGGTCGTCTTTGCTGGAATCCGATAGAGTATATCGGCCATTATGAGGTCATTCTCAATGGTAAGCGTGTGGCTAAAACTCGTCAGACATCGTATGCACTCACAGAGCAAGGCGAGTGGCAAGTGATCGGTGTCAGCGAAGCGGGTGTCGAGTCGTTTGCAAGTGAGCCACGCTCTAATGCCGACCGCTTTGTCGTAGAAATGCCGGGCGAAAAAACATCGATGAAATCGGCAGAAATATCATATCAACCATTGACTCCGATAGCAGGATACAACGGCAACGGATTTGTTGAGACCGACCACTCGACAGCAGCTATTTCGGTCACTGTAGATGTGCCTGCTGATGGCGAGTACGCATTTTCATTGCGTTATGCAAATGGTAACGGCCCTGTCAATACGGAAAACAAGTGCGCTATCCGTACGCTCACAGTCGACGGCAATAAGATAGGTACGGTCGTAATGCCACATCGCGGCGTAGCAAATTGGGACGATTGGGGTATGACCAACGAGGTTAAAACCGAACTCAAGGCCGGCAAGCACACGCTCTGCATCGAGTATCGTCCTGAAAATGAGAATATGAATCTCTCGACCAACCACGCTATTATAGATTGCGTGAATTTTGGCAGAGTGAAGTGATTGCTTCTGGCAAGGTGAGAATTCTTGAAAAATGTGTAAATAGATAATACTTAGGTATTTACCGATAAGTGCCTGCGGCTAAACAAGTAGCTGTGGGCACATTTTTTTATGATAATGAGGACAGGTCGGGACAGATGGTGTCAGAGTTCTTCTTGGTCGAAGAGTGAGGGTTGGAGGCATGGACCGAATGTGCGACGATGGTGGTCGCAGATGCCGTGACGGAGGATTGCTTCGCGGTGGTCTTTGGTGGGGTAGCCTTTGTTTTTGTCCCAGCGATATTCAGGGTGTTGCTCGGCGATGCGCATCATGTATTCGTCACGATGTGTCTTGGCAAGGATAGATGCCGCAGCTATCGACATATATTTGCCGTCGCCTTTGACCACGGTGGTGTGGTTGATTCCCGGATAGGGACGGAATTTATTGCCGTCGATTAGTAGATGTTCGGGACGGATAGATAGTCCGTCGACGGCACGATGCATGCCGGTGATTGATGCATTAAGAATGTTGATTTTGTCGATTTCATCGGCAGAAACCATCACCACACACCACGCCAATGCTTCTCGCTCGATGATAGGGCGAAGCTTCTCACGCTGGCGTTCGGTGAGTTTCTTGGAGTCGTTGAGCAGGTCGTTGTGGAAATCAGCGGGGAGAATGACAGCTGCTGCAGCTACCGGTCCGGCTAAACAGCCACGTCCCGCTTCATCGCAACCGGCTTCGATGCGACCTTCTTGAAGGTGGGGTAGAAGAGGCATTGCTTACTTGTCGCGATGGATGATGAACTCGAAAATGTCGCGGAAAGCTTTGCGAGCATCGTTGTCGGGATAGCGACAGATGATCTCGTCGGCTTGGTGTTGCATGTCGTGCATCTTGGCATAGGCGTAGTCGATACCACCTTCTCGTTTTGCAAACTCGATGAGTCGCGCAATCTCTTCCTCCGAAAGGTCGCCACGTTGCACGAGGTCGTTCATCTCTTTGACATCATCGCCTTTGCCATGGTTGAGAGCATAGAGGAGTGGCAGAGTGACCTTGCCTTCACGGAGGTCGTTGCCGGTAGGCTTACCGATTTTCTCGTCTTCAAAGTAGTCGAAGATGTCGTCTTTGATTTGGAAGCAAAGGCCGAGCAATTCTGCATAGTCCACCATCGGAGCAATTTCTTCGGGGCGAGCGTCACCGGTTTCGGCACCAAGTTGCACACATTTCATGAATAGCGAAGCCGTCTTCTTGCGAATCACCGACAGATAGGCTGTTTCGTTGAGGTGTCGTTCTTGAGCGTTGCATATCTGGTCGATTTCGCCGAGCGAGAGCTCTTTACCGAGTTCGGATAGTGCACCAAGTACGGAGATGCGACCGGTGTGAATGCCGACAGATAGGGCGGTAGAGACGAAGAAGTCGCCGACCAGTACGGCGATGTGGTTGTCCCAAGTGTTGTTGATGGTAGGGACACCTCGGCGAAGCTTTGTCTCGTCGACTACGTCGTCGTGGATGAGAGATGCGTTATGCAGCATTTCCAACGCAGCAGCAGCGTAGAGGACATGGTCGTTGACCTTACCCAGCATTTTGGCGCTCAAAATCACAAGGATCGGACGTATCTGTTTGCCTTTGGTTTTGAGGTAGGTCGCGATAATCTGATCCATCAACTCGTTGTTAGCGTTGAGGGATTCTTTCATAATCCGATTGAGCTCAGTCAATTCGGGTTTGAGTGTCTGAAGTAAAGAGTCAAACTTTGCCATAGCTTCGAAATATCTTGCAAAAATAGTGAAAAAATGGGAATTATGGTGGCTATTCCAACCGAATTTATTAATTTAGCGTTAATTTTAAGGACACACACAGAATAAACTGTCACCGATATGGACAACAAACGCTTGTTTTTGCTCGATGCTTATGCGCTGATATTCAGGGCATACTATGCTTTAATCAAGATGCCGCGAATGACTTCGACGGGATTTAACTCGTCGGCAGTGTTTGGCTTTGTTAATACGCTTGAAGACCTCTTGCGAAAGGAGAATCCGTCGCATTTGGCAGTCTGTTTCGACCCTCCCGGTCCGACATTCCGCCACGAGGCTTTCGAGGCTTACAAGGGAGAACGCGAAGCTACGCCTGAGGATATAAAGCTCTCGGTACCTATCATCAAGGAGATTATTAAGGCCTATCGCATTCCGATTATTGAGGTCGAGGGTTATGAGGCCGACGATGTCATCGGTACGCTGTCGAAGCGTGCTGAGGCTGAAGGCTACACCACCTACATGATGACTCCCGACAAGGACTTCGGTCAGCTTGTGAGCGACAAAGTATTGCAGTATAAGCCGGGCTATCGCGGCGGAGAGTTTGAGGTGAGAGGTGTCAGCGAGGTGTGTGAGAAATATGAGATTTCGACGCCTCAGCAAGTGATCGATATACTTGCACTTATGGGCGACAAAGTCGACAACATACCCGGTTGCCCCGGCGTCGGCGAGAAGACAGCGATAAAGCTTGTGCAAGAGTTTGGCTCTGTCGAAGAGTTGATTGCCGGCACCGACCGTCTCAAGGGTGCGTTGAAGAAGAAGGTCGAAGAAAATGTAGAGCAGATAAAGTTCTCAAAGTTTCTTGCGACTATCAAGACTGATGTGCCTGTGGATATCGATATCGATTCGCTCAAAGTGAGCGAGCCGGATCTCGAAGAGCTTTTCCCAATCTTCAAGCGTATGGAGTTCAGAACGCTTATCGACAGATTGTCGAAGCGTTACGACAAAGCACCGACTGAGCAGGAACGACCTGCAGAGTATGCCCAACGCTCGCTTTTTGATGATATAGATGACGAAGCAAGTGTGCAAGAAGAGCCTAAGCGACAGGCGCTCTCTACGGAGTATGTGATGGTGAAAAACACCGATGAAATCGGCGAAATTCTGTCGAAAGTGAAGCAGAAAGGGGAGTGTGCAGTCTATCTGCTTGGGCAGGGTGCGACCGATATGACATCTCAATGGATAGCTGTAGCCATCGCAGTGCCGGGTGAGAAGGTCTATTATGTGTCGGCTTCATTGAATGGTGCAGACGATGCCGTGATGCAAATTCTCTCGGATTCATCGGTGAAAGTGGTCAGTCCACAGGTGAAACGCGACTATATCATGGCTCGCAATTTGCGACCATCAATCACCAATCCGATAGTCAACTATTATGACATCACCATTGCCCACTACTTGCTTCAGCCGGAAATGCGCCATTCTATCGATAATCTAGCATCGATATATTTCGATAAAAACATCGGTAAAATCGAGGATATTGTGGGTAAAGGCTCTCGACAGATGTCGATTTTTGCCATCGATGACGATGCGCTGAGTCAATTTGCGTGTGAGCAGGCTGATATGACGATGCAACTCTATCCGATTATTAATTCCGATATTGAGAAAGAGGGGTTGACACGACTGCTCAACGATGTGGAACTTCCTTTGGTCAAAGTGTTGGCTGAAATGGAGATAGCCGGTGTGCGAATTGATGTCGCAGCACTCAATGATGCATCGGTGGCGTTGACAACACGTCTACAAGAGATCGAAGCAGAGGTGTTTGAACTTGCCGGCGAGGAGTTTAATATCGGTTCGCCGGCAAAGGTGGGTGAGATATTGTTTGACAAACTCCGATTAGACCCGAAGGCGAAGAAAACCAAGACCGGGCAATACTCTACAAGTGAAGAGGTGCTCGAAAAGATAGCGCACCTCCACCCAATAGTTGGCAAGGTGCTTGAGCATCGTCAGCTCCGAAAGTTGCTTAGCACATATCTCAACGCATTGCCCAATACGATTAATCCAAGTACAGGAAAGATACATACGACTTACAATCAGACGGTTACAGCGACAGGTCGCCTATCATCGACCGAGCCAAACCTTCAAAACATACCGGTCAGAGACGATGTCGGTCGCGAGATACGACGAGCGTTTATTGCCGACGAGGGACATTTGTTCTTGTCAGCTGACTATTCGCAGATTGAACTTCGTCTTGTGGCAGACCTTGCAGCCGATGAGGTGATGCTTGATGCCTTTGCCAATGATAAAGACATCCATGCCATTACGGCGGCTAAAATCTATAAGGTCGCATTGGAAGAGGTGACTGCGACACAGCGTCGCAATGCCAAGACAGCCAATTTCGGTATTCTTTACGGTATCTCTGCATTCGGATTGGCATCGCGACTATCGATCCCGCGCACAGAGGCTAAACAACTCATTGACGGCTACTTCGCTACATTCCCGACAGTGCAGACCTATATGAATGAGGCGATCGAGAAGGCGCGTGAGAAAGGCTATGTGACTACCATCATGGGACGCAAACGTATGCTCCCCGACATCAATAGTCGCAATGCCGTGGTGCGTGGATATGCCGAACGAAATGCCATCAACGCACCTATCCAAGGCTCTGCAGCCGACATTATCAAGGTGGCTATGGTCAGCATTTTCAATGAGATGACTGAACGCAATCTGAAGTCGAAGATGATTATGCAAGTGCATGACGAACTTAACTTCGATGTCGCTGCCGACGAACTTGATGTGATGCGCGAACTTGTCAGCCGCAACATGGAGGCGGCTTATAGCGGTCGCGTGCGTCTGACTGCATCGTGTGGTGTCGGACCTAACTGGCTGGCAGCTCATTGACAAGGTGCATGAGATTTTAAACATTTGAAATTCAATAAGTTGAGATATATGAAAATCGCAATAATAGGTGCCGGAAATATGGGTGGAGCCATCGCAAGAGGTTTGGCTTCGCTTGGTCAAGACATGGAGCTTGCCGTCGCCAATCCAAGTCAGCCTAAACTGGTGGCTTTGAGAGAGTATTCTTCTAAAATTCAGACCTTTACCGATAATGTTGAGGCAGCAAATGGGGCTGATATGCTGATTCTTGCTGTCAAACCATGGCTCATAGAGAAGGTGCTTCGCGAGATTGATGCCGAGGTCGACCTGTCGTCGACAATGATAGTGTCGGTCGCTGCCGGAGTGTCGCTCGACGACTTGGCGAGCTTTATGACCGAGGGAGAGAAGCGTGCAATCTTTATCGCTATGCCCAACACGGCTATCGCTGTGCGTCAGAGCATGACCTTCGTCTGTCACAACGCTAATGCGACGGCGGAGCAGGTGGCGATGGTCAAGACAGTGTTTGATGCGATGGGGCAATCGGCTGTGATAGAGGAGCGACAGATGACTGCTGCGACAGCTTTGTGCTCGTGTGGCATCGCATTTGCGATGCGATATGTGAGAGCAGCGACAGAGGGTGGTGTCGAACTCGGAATATATGCCCACCAAGCCAAGGACTATGTGCTGCAGACACTCCGCGGCGCAGTCGAGTTATTGGAAGCTACAGGCAATCACCCCGAAGCAGAGATTGACCGCGTGACAACACCGGGTGGCATCACAATACGAGGCTTGAACGCCATGGAGGCGCATGGATTCACTAACGCAGTCATTCAAGGACTCAAAGCGTCTAAATAACGCATTGAGCAATAGATAATTATGGATAATTTTGCGGCGATAGACTTTGAGACAGCCAACGGCCACCCCACGAGTGTGTGCAGCGTGGGTGTCGTGGTGGTGCGTGACGGGCAAATCGTGGATACGTTCTACTCGTTGATACACCCCGAGCCGGACTACTATCTGCGTATGAATAGCCGCGTGCATGGTCTGACTGCAGTCGATACGGAAGATGCTCCGGTCTTTTCGGAAGTGTGGCGACAGATAGAGCCGCTTATTGAGGGCTTGCCACTCGTTGCTCACAACAAGGCGTTTGATGAGAGATGCTTGAAAGCCGTGTTTCGATGCTATCAGATGGACTATCCCGACTACGAATTTCACTGCACTTTACAAGCATCACGCCGTGAGTTGAATGGGCGAGTATGCAATCATCAACTGCACACCGTGGCAGCATATTGCGGCTACAATCTCGAGCATCATCACCATGCATTGGCAGATGCCGAGGCTTGTGCTTATATCGCCATGGAGTTGCTGTAAGTGATTGGGTATTAGTAGAATATAAAAACAAAAAAGATATGGCAGATAATTTTTTGGAGCGACAGCAAGAAGAGTTTCAGCGACTCAAGTCATCGGGTGGCGAGGCTCGTCGTCGTCGCTGGCTGAAGCAATTGAAAGCTCATCAGGAGCGACTCAAGGCGCAAGCTGCAGAGGCAGAGTCTTCGCAATCATCAGAGGAGGCGAACAATCTCTGATATCAAAGCGTTGTAAATCAATAGTATAAACACAATAAAGACAGATGTAATCATGAAAATAGGAGATAAAGCGCCCGAAGTGTTGGGCATAGATGCTAATGGCGACGAGGTGAAACTTTCGGATTTCGCCGGCAGAAAAGTGATATTGTATTTCTATCCGAAGGATAACACACCGGGTTGCACGGCTCAAGCATGTAGTCTGCGCGACAGTTATGCAGAGTTGCAAGCTGCAGGCTATGAGGTGATTGGCGTAAGCAAAGATAGTGCGGCATCACACACCAAATTTGCCCAAAAGCATGAACTTCCGTTTACACTCATTGCTGACACCGACAAGACACTCAACGAAGCGTTCGGAGTGTGGCGTGAGAAGAAGATGTGTGGCAAGGTGGGTATGGGCACAGTGCGCACAACATTTATCATCGACGAGCAGGGTGTCATCGCCGATATCATCGAGAAGGTCAACACCAAAGAACACTCTAAGCAAATATTAGAGAAGTAGAAATACCGACATCGAGTGAATAGTTGAGAAAAATATGCTAACTTTGCAGAGTTTTTCCGATTAATCAGTTGATGCATTGTGAATACAATTGAAAATCAAAGGTTTAATAGGGTGACGTGGTTGCGAAATGCAATCACGTTGCTGTTGTTTATTGTGGTGTCGACGGGTGTCGGTTGCAATGCCGCGACTCGACACGATGCACATGCCGACCAAGATGTCGTCTTGCTTGGTGATTCCAACACTTGGCTCGGTGGCGACGATTGCACAGGAGTGAAGGGCTGGGGCAAGTGGTTTGCCGAGGAGTATCGCCCGGGCTCAATATGTAGCTATGCTCGCAGTGGTGCGACATGGACCAATACGGTCAACACAGTGGTCGATACCCGGGAATATAGCGAAGTGCTCGGCGACAACAACGTGATATACAATCAAGTGATGCGACTGGTCGAAGACTTTGAGGCCGACAAAGTTGCAGAGCCGGAGTTGGTGATAATCTCTGCCGGGACCAACGATGCGTGGTTTGTCAACCGACGACCGAGAGCTATGGAGTCGCACGATGCCGACTGTCTGTCGACTCTCGATTTGGCAGGGGCAAAGCCGTCGGAGGTGCTGACGATGCAAGAGTCTGTCGTGATGTGTTGTGGACTATTGCGTCAACGATTTCCGCAGGCGAAGATAGTATTGCTCACGCCTATGCAGACTGTCAAGGTCAGTGACGAGCAGATCGAAAGAGCCGGCGACCTTATTGAAACCAGTGGTGAGGCGCTCGGTTGCGGCGTCATTCGTCTCGACAAGGACAGCTGCGTGCGAAGCAAAGATGAAAGTATCAAGAAGGTTTACACCTATGATGGTACTCACACATCGGAGCAAGGTGCCGAATGCAATGGTCGACTTGTGGCCCACAGGGTGTGTGAAATAATCTGTCAATTAGATAATTAGCTTTAAATATAAATGGTATTTTCCGATCTGTTTTTCTTGTTTGTCTTTATTCCGCTCTTTGCGTTGTGCTACATGGTGGCAATGTGGGCGGACCGCAGACTTTCCACATCTCGTCTGCAGCGTGGCAACGCTCTGAAAAACATGGTGCTGGTCATCTTTTCACTCATCTTTTATGCGTGGGGAGAGCCGGTCTATGTCTTTCTGATGCTCGGGTGTGTCTTTATCAACTACCTGTCGGGGCTGCTTATCAGTCGCTCCGAGGGACGCAATCGACGACTATCGTTGCTCTTGGGGCTTGTCGGCAACCTTGTGATACTCGGAGTCTTTAAGTATGCCGGATTTTTTGCCCAACTGCTTTGTGATGTGGGTATCCAAGTGCCGATTCCGCAGATTTCGTTGCCTATCGGTATCAGTTTCTACATCTTTCAGTCGATATCCTATCTGATGGATGTCTATCGTCAGGACTCGCCGGTGCAACGCCGATTTGTCGACTTGTTGCTCTATATCTCAATGTTTCCACAACTTGTGGCAGGTCCGATTGTGCGCTATGGCACTGTGGCAGAAGAGATTCATAACCGTAGTGTCGACATCAAAGATGTGTCCGAGGGTGTCTATCGTTTCCTTATAGGTCTGGGTAAGAAGGTGATAATAGCCAATCAGTTTTCGGAAATCGTCGACCAATTTTTTGTCGATGGATTGGCATCGCTGTCGACACCGGGAGCATGGATAGGTGTCTTGGCATTCACGATGCAGATTTACTTCGACTTCTCCGGCTATAGCGACATGGCGATCGGTATGGGCCGATGCTTGGGCTTCCATTTCAACGAAAACTTTGACCACCCTTACTGCTGCCGCTCGATTACGGAGTTTTGGCGTCGCTGGCACATGTCGCTCGGAAGTTTCTTCCGCGACTATGTCTACATACCACTCGGGGGCAATCGTCGCCATCAATCGCTTAACATCCTGGTGGTGTGGTTCTTGACCGGTATGTGGCACGGTGCGAGTTGGAATTTTATCATTTGGGGTGTTTATTTCGGTGTGATAGTCATGCTTGAGAAGTACACACTGCTTCGAGTCAAGGAGCGCATTCCGGCTGTCGTGTTGCACATCTATAGTCTGTTGCTTGTCGTGGCAGGGTGGGGCATCTTCTATTTCGAAGACTTCTCATCGATGATGCACTTCTTCTCTGCGTTCTTCGGTAATGCTACAACGGAGGCCGACATTGTCGAACTCAATGCTTTGACCGACAATTTCTGGTTGTGGACCGGGGCTGTGTTGTTTGCTATGCCGTTGCGTCGATGGGTGGCTGCGCAAGTCGACCGCTTATTGCCCGGAGAGAATGCGGCCAAGGCTGTGCTCTTTACCTCTTCAAAGATAGTGCTGTCGGTCGTGCTGCTGACACTCAGCGTCGCTTTGCTGGTAGGTGCCACTAATAACGCATTTATTTATACACGCTTCTAACCCATGACAGAGATGAAGAAAGCATATCACATAATATATGTTGCGGTCGTAGTCGCAATTTTTGCCGGCTTCACCATAGTTTTTGATACGTTTCCACGTAGCACGTTCTCGGAACTTGAGAAGCGTGATTTGGCTACATTCCCGGAGTTCAGTTGGGATAAACTATGGTCAGGACGCTATAGCGAGGAGATATCGACATGGTTTTCCGATAGCGAGCCTTATCGCGACAACTTTATGGCATTGAGCATGGAGTTTGACGAGGCGAAACGCGTCTCGTTCTCCGACGACAACGTGAAGATTACTCTTGCCGCTCCGATGGCTGATGCATCGGTCGCTGACGAGTCTGCTCAAGAAACGCAAGAAGCGATGGAAAATCCGTTGGCAGACGAGAACGGCAAATTGGCCAATGCCGGTATTATCGTGGTGGGTGAGGGTGAGAATGTCAGAGCACTCATGATTTACGGCGGTGATGCCCGTGGAGGTGTCGCTTATGCCGAAGCAGCCAATCAGTACTATCAGGCGTTCGGTGGCAAGGTCAAAGTCTACTCTATGACTGTCCCATTGGCGACCGAGTTCTACTGTCCTGACAATGTCAAGAAACACAGCCGTCCACAGCGTCCGACAATCGACAATGTGCACTCGTTGCTCGCGCCGGGAGTCAAGGCTGTCGATGTCTATACTCCGTTGAGTCGTCACATAGACGAAGGCATCTATCTTCGCACCGACCACCATTGGGCTCCGTTGGGTGGCTTTTATGCGGCTGAGGCGTTTGCCAAGACCGCAGGCGTGCCGTTTAAGTCGCTCGACAGCTATGAGCGTAAGGTGATCAAAAATTTCGTTGGCTCAATGTATGGCTACTCCAAAGATATTTCCATCAAGAAGGTTCCCGAGGATTTCGTCTATTATGTGCCTAAGGGTGTCAATTACACGACTGAATACGTCGTCTACGATGTCAACAAGAGCTATCAGGTGACGCGTGAGAGCAAACCGATGAACGGACCGTTCTTCTATAGTTTCAAAGACGGCTCGGGTGCAGCTTATAGCACCTTCATGGGTAGCGACCAGAAGATTACTCACGTCAAGACTTCGACCAAGAACGGCCGTCGACTTATGATTATCAAGGATAGTTATGGCAATGCCATACCCGGCTATTTGTTCTATTCGTTTGAAGATATTCATGTGGTCGACGCACGCTATTTCACCAAGAACATGAAGCGCTATGTCGAAGCCTACGGCATCACCGACATTCTATTTGCATTCAACGTGTTCAACGCATATTCAGGCTCGCTGGCTAAAAAGGCTGTGCGCTATCTATCGCAAAGCGACGGCACGGTCTATCCGGTCGATAGCGGAAAACCAACAGATGTCGACACCGTTTCTGCAAAGAAGACTGTCGTGGAATCTGTGTCCACTGAAGAAGTGTCGCCAGCAGAGGCTGTCGCTGAAGAGAAGCCGGAGGAGAAGCAAGATCCGACTCCGGCAGGGTCTGAGCCGAAAGCGACATCTTCCGAGACAGAAGTAGTCGCCGAGTAATCAACTTTTCGCTCTCTTGCAGTGAGAATTGAAGAAAAAAGCGTATCTTTGCACATAGAATCAACTAATTATGGAATCAGATAATTTCGATATACGAAACCAAGGTCGTGAGCGCGATAAAGATTTCGAGAAAGCTCTGCGTCCGTTGAGTTTTGACGACTTCAGCGGTCAGGAGAAAATCATCGAGAATCTTCGCGTCTTTGTGGCGGCTGCGCGTATGCGTGGCGAAGCACTCGACCACACTCTCTTGCATGGTCCTCCGGGACTCGGTAAGACCACACTCTCCAATATCGTGGCCAATGAGCTTGGCGTGGGCTTTAAGGTGACATCAGGTCCGGTGCTTGACAAACCCGGTGACTTGGCAGGTATCCTCATGTCGCTCGAAGAGAACGATGTGCTGTTTATCGACGAAATCCACCGCCTTCACCCCATCGTCGAAGAGTATCTCTACTCAGCGATGGAGGACTATCGCATTGATATCTTGCTCGACAAAGGGCCGGGAGCCAAAAGTGTACAGTTGTCGTTGTCGCCCTTTACGCTCATCGGGGCTACGACTCGTAGCGGCTTGCTGACATCGCCGTTGAGAGCGCGATTTGGTATCAACTGCCACCTTGAATATTATGATCAAGATGTGCTTGAACGCATCATACGCCGCTCGGCACGCCTCCTTAATATAGAGTGCACGCGCGAGGCATCGCTGGAAATAGCACTTCGCAGCCGTGGTACGCCTCGCGTCGCTAATGCTCTCTTGCGTCGTGTGCGCGACTTTGCGATGGTGAAGGGCACCGGCAAGATCGACATCGAGATTGCTCGCTTTGCTCTCGAAGCACTCAACATCGATAAGCATGGCCTTGACGAAATCGACAATAAGATATTGCTCACCATCATCGACAAGTTCAAAGGTGGACCTGTCGGACTCTCAACCATAGCTACTGCACTCGGCGAAGATGCCGGCACACTTGAGGAGGTCTATGAGCCGTTTCTTATCAAAGAAGGCTTCATAAAACGCACCCCGAGAGGTCGCGAAGTGACCGATAATGCCTATCGTCACTTGGGCCGTCTGCGCACGCCAGACCAGCCTACACTCTTCGATTGATGTCTGAAGGGCGAAAAATCGCCAAAACAGACGAAAATTTGTTTTCTATGTAAGATGCAGATAATCAGTGAGTTATCAAAAATTCGAGAAAAATAATTTCAAAAAAGAGTAAAAAAGTTTGCAAAAAACTTGGTGGGTTCAAAAAAAGGTTGTAACTTTGCACTCGCAAAATGCAAAACGCAGTTGCATAATGTGGCCCATTCGTCTATCGGTTAGGACGTCAGATTTTCATTCTGAAAAGAGGAGTTCGACTCTCCTATGGGCTACCAAGTAAAACAAAAAAAGATTTTTGAAATAACGATGGCAAACCATAAATCATCAGAAAAAAGAATCCGCCAAACGGAAAAGAGAAGAATCGAAAACCGTTACTGGGCTAAGACTTCTCGCAACGCAGTTCGCCGTGTTCGCAAGATGACAGACAAGGCTGAAGCTACTGCTGCTCTCAACAAGGTAAGCGCTCTTCTCGATCGTCTCGGTCGCAAGCACATCATCTCTAAGAACAAAGCTGCTAACCTTAAGAGCAAATTGGCTAAGCACGTAAATTCTCTCTAAGAATTTCCGGCAGTAACGCCTAAAGAAATAAAGACCGGTGCCAACGAAAGTTGCACAATGGTTTAGGATGGCCCATTCGTCTATCGGTTAGGACGTCAGATTTTCATTCTGAAAAGAGGAGTTCGACTCTCCTATGGGCTACCAAAGAGTTTCCAAATCGGGAGCTCTTTTTTCGTATATATACCTTTCTGTCGTCAGTATCTCTATTCTCTTCTGTATCATCTGCCATATTTGTATCCCTCGGAAGGTGGATGTAAAGTGGGGTGAAGTCGTTGTTGTCAATTGATGTCCGGAACTTTGTACGCACGAATGCTTCGCCGATGACTTCTTGTTGTCGGAGTAGTGCGGATTGATATGTGGTTGAGTGGTAGTGGGTTAGGGCACAGGGTCATGTCCACAACCGCCCCATGGGTGGCACCGACAGATGCGTTTCACTGCGAGCCACAATCCCTTCAGCGGACCATGCTTGCGGATAGCTTCAATGGCGTATTGGCTGCAAGTCGGGGTGTAGCGACATGCAGGTGGAAAATGTGGCGAGATGGCCAGTTGGTAAAACCGTATCGGAAGGATAAGTAGAGTCGAGAGCAGTTTTTTCATGGTCATGCCTCTTCAGATGGAGTGGGAAATAGTTGTGACTGCAACTTTGTGAGCAATTTCTGCATGCGTTGCTCAATGCCGGCGTAATCGAGTATCTTGTCACTCTGATAGATGAATGCCAGCATCAAGTAATTGTCACCGACCTTCCTGACTGCATCGCGCAGAGGAAGGCGTTTGAGACGATATGCTTCCTTGATGCGACGGCGCACCAATACACGGTCGACAGCGTGGCGTTGCTTCTTCTTGGGTACGGTAATCATAAATTGCACCTTGTCGATGTCCTGGGGCATCTCCACCTTAAACATCGAACGCATCTCTTGCTCATCGACCACACGATAGACCATACGCAACGGATAGGCATAGAGGGCATCACTTTTGGCAAAGAGATGATTGACCAAAGAGCGATGATGCAGTCGTTCATTCTTTGGCAGTCGGAGAGCGCCTTTGGCAAGGGCTTGTGCGTTGTCGTGTGTCGGTGTATCCATCTATGTGAGTCTCTATGATGCAAAATTACATAAAATTAGCGACACTTCTGCTCCTCCACCACAAAAAAGCGACCACTCACTCCAAATTTAGGCATAACGAGAAGGAGTCTGCATTGTCGTAGACTCCTTCTCGTTGTAATGTAGTTGCAATTATTGTGGGCATTGCTTGGTGCGTTTGCGGTAGAGGCGGCGTATCCATAGGTAGTAGCCGGTCAGTGGCAATGATGCGCCGAGCATTGCGGCAAGGAATGTCAAGATGCGTGTCAACATTCCTCCCCAGTTGCCGACGTGCACTGAGTATATCCACCCTCTCATTTTGGTGGCTGCATCGGCATCAGCATATGGTTGCACTTCGGTGATTTCGCCTGAGCGTTTGTCGAAGCGATAGGTGTCGGAGGCACGTTGATTGCCAAACGTGTCTCGTGAGACGCTGACACGGCCGTCAGAGACTGTGATGCGGCTATAGTTGCTTTCGGTCTTCATCACGTTGTCGAGAGCTACGGTCCACGATGCAAATGGGTCGCTATTCTCTTTTCGCTCGCCACGTCTGCCTTTGTCGCGCTTGTCGCTTTCGGACTTCGCTTCTGCGTGCGATGTAGGATTGGCAGGAGTTTCAATACCAAAAGCCTTGTAGAAACCTGTGCGATACCATGAGAAGGACCATGTCAAGCCTGTCAATGCCATAGCGAGGAGCAAGAGCAATGCGTAAAATCCACCGGCAACATGAAGGTCATACCACAAACGTTTCCATCCCTTGGTAGCGCAGACGGCAAGGCGATTTTTCAACGCTTTTCGGCTCTTGGGAATCCATATCACAAGTCCTGTGATGAGGATAACGACGAAGACGAGCGTAGAGACTCCGACAATCATTTTGCCCCAATAGATGCCTCCGTCCTCGGGCTTGCTATCCATCAGCCAACGATGAAGCCTAAACATCACCTTGAAGAATCCGAGTCGTTCGTTTTTGCCCTTAATCTCGCCTGTGTATTGGTCGACATAGACAAATGCTTTTTTCGGCTTGGAGATGTTGACCTTATAACTTCGTTCAGGGTCGGACGAAACGACCACGCCTGTCACCTTGATGCTGTCGGGCAATGTAGCTGCCACTTTTGAGGCAATCTCGCTGACCGGCAACGGCTTTTCGCCTACCTTTTCGACATAGACCATGTCGCGTTGAGCTGCCTCGGTGATCTCTTGCTCAAACACGAGCATTGCGCCGCTGAAGCAGATGATAGCGATGACCAATCCGAATGGTACTGACAACCATAGGTGTAGTTTCTTGAATGTCTTTCTCATGTCGATAAATGTATCAGTTGATTGTGTTGAGGCGACCGACACCTGTGATCTGCGTCACCTGGATTTCGACACCACGTTTAGCTGCTGCTGTCGCAGGGTCAATCTTATAGATTGCAGGGTAACCCTCAGTAGTGGTCACAGCGATATAAGCATAGCCGTTTTCGCAATATGGCGCATAGCCAAAGCCTGAAATCAATTCAGATGAAGGAAGTCCCTCTACGGCAGTCAATTTGCCGGTAGATGCATCAAACACAGCTAATTGGTTGGCTACAAATCCTGTCTCGGTCAATGGACGGTCATACATCAGCATGAGGAAATAGTTGCCTGCGATGTACCATGTGCGAAGGAATGAGCGACCGCCGCTCTGAGCTTCGATATTGTAGTAGTAAGAGTCGTCAAATTGCTCCGTACCCTTCTTGATTCTGACTACACCGGCATCGAGCGTTGTCTGTTGACGAGGGTCGGCCATTGTCTTCGCATAACTTGGAGAGAACACATAGATGTCGCCGTTGTCGGTTTCCCAAATTGTCTGATAATATTGTGATTTCTGACGACCGCAAGCGTAACTGATTTTGTCTGTCTTGATAAGCTTCTTGCCGTTGAGGTTTTCGTCGTCGAAGATAGCCACCCAACATTCGTCAGGGTACTGAGTCCATTGCAACTCGTCCTTCTTGTATGCGCCACTGTTTTGTCCGCCGGCCTCAGTCTTCACAAGGTCTTCGTTGCCCGGCTTGACATACTTGCCACCCTCCGCTTTTGTGCCGTATTGGCTGAGTCCCATAGGGATAGCTGCGCTATATAGTTTGCCACCGCTTTCGAGGATACCGGCGAGAGTCACATACTCACCATTGCCGAGGAAATTTTCCGACAGATAGATTTCGTTGCGAGTGTCATTGGTGGTGAATGTCTCATTTTCGGCATGGAGGTAGGAGAGGAGGAACGATTTTGGGGTGTATCCGTTCTCGTCATTCCATTCGGTCGGACCGTCGCCTGTCGAAGAGGTCATCACATAATCACCGTAGATGCCGTTTGTAGTGAAACGTTTTATAGCATATTCGCTTGAGCGTGCCTCTACTTCACCATTTCCGTTAAGAATGTAGGAGCGAGTAGTCCCTGCATTGCCATCGTTGTAGGTCAATCCGTAGAGATATTTATTGTTGTAGAACACCCATTGGCTGGCACCATCGTTGACCAATCCGTTGTTGATCGGTGAGACCACGCCCTCGTCGAGCGATTCGGCTGTGAGAAGAACGTTTGTCGTATTACCTGATGCTGTGACCGACGACGCGATCACATACGCTGATTTCTTTTCGGTCGGCAATTGAGGCTCGTCGTTTTGGTTGGAGCTGTTGTCACACGATGCCATGACCACTGATGTCAAGGCGATAGCAAAAAATGGTTTGCTGAAAAATTTTCTGTTCATATAGTGTCTGTGTTATTAGTTTCCAAAGTGTATTCTGAATTTAGCATAGAATGCTCTGCCTGCTTTTTGGAGACTAAAGTTGTCGTAGAGACGGGCATTTGTGAGGTTTTTGCACTCCACGGCTATGTTGTAGCGACCATTGCAGATGGAGTAGGAGAGAGACACGTTGTGGGAGAACTGTGTCGGCACTACATAGTCGTTTTTGTTTGCGCCGATGCTTGAAGAGTAGTAGGAGAAACTGTGCATATAGTGGTTGTCGTAAGTGAAACCGAGGTGGTTGCCCTTGCGACCAAGATTTCGCCAAGTCAAAGTGAGGTCGGCATCGGCATAGAGGTAGGGGAGGTTGGGCATGCGTTGCTTGTAGGCAATGTTTGGAGCCGACGAGCCGAGAGCAGTCTTCATGTTGTCGCGCACATCCATGCGAGTGAGGTTGCCGCCGATGCTGAGCCAGTCGCTATAGCCGTAACGCACCGAGAGGTTGAAGCCCATGGTCTGCACCTTGCCGTAGTTGACATAAGAAGCGGCAAATTTGCCACCGCTGAGGTCGGTGATATTGCGTTGGATAAAGTCCTTGGTGTCGCGATAGATGAGGCCCCCTTCGGCATAGATAGAGTGACTGCCGAAATGCGCATCGTAGCTGAGATTGAGGTTGAAGTTGTCGCTGTTTTCAGGACGGATACCGATGTCGCCCATCTCTAAGTCTTCATCGCCAAACATTTCGTCGATGGTAGGCAATCGGTAGGCCTTTTCATACGACAACTTGGCTTGCAACTCGGGGAGGATAAAGAATGTGCCGGCAGCTCCGTAGCCGAATGAACCGATGCTGCGAGTTGTCTCGACATATTGTGTCATATTGGCATCTGTCGCTATCGGGCCACGCACATAGAGGTCGTAGTATTTACCGAAGACCGACAGATTCCATCGTTCCGACATCATCAGTCGGTAGGAAAGACCTGAAATATTTTTGTGGGTTGTCTTATCGAAAGCATATTTCATCACCTCCTTGGTCAAAAGCGACTCGTTGCTTCGAGAGAAGGCGTTGAAGACGTGATTGAATGTGAAGTGGTGGAATTCACCAAGTCGATAGTTTAACGTCGCTGTAGCGCTCCAATTGTCGTTGTAGGAGCGAGAGTGTTGGTAGGATTGCTCTCCGGGAGAGTTGAGGAGCTTGGTTTCTGCAAGCCAATTGTATTTATACGACGCTGTGTCGACGTTTTCGGTCACATTGCGATTGTAGTTGAGCGTCATTGCCGCGTCGAGCCCTTTGAGGAGCAAGTCGCGCTTGGCATACTCGAGCGATGGCATAAGCGTGTGGCCCTTGCGATGCTTCTCACCGTAGACAATCTCCTGACGCACCCCTGTCTGGATATCCTTATACATCTGCGAGTAGGTAATGCCTACGAGTAGTCGGTCGGCCCACGGGCGAGAGACAACGCCCACTTTGGCCACCACTGCCTCGTTGTGATAAGTGTCGTGGAAACGCTCTACTTTCTCAAGCTTGTTTTTGTCGATACGACCAGTCTCGAAGTCTTCTATCGGAGCATAGACCGAGTAGTTGTTGTCCGAATAGTTTTGGAAGGCATTTATTTCGTAGGTGAAGCCACTCTTGAGTGTCTGCGAGAAGTTGACGTAGGACTTGTGGGTGTTGAACGAGCCAAACGAGTAGGAAGCATCAAGATTCCACTTGTTGCGATGCTTGGCTGTCACGATATTGACCACGCCGCCCAATGCGTCTGCTCCGAAACCCACAGGCACCACACCTTTATAGACCTCTATGCGGTCGGCGAAGTTGACCGGGATATTGTTTAGTCCGAACGAATTGCCGACTCCCTCTTGAGGCACGCCATCGATGAAAATCTTGACATGCTTGCCGGTAAATCCGTCGAGCATCAATTGCATGTCCGAGCCGACGCCGCCCGACTCACGGAGTTTTACGCCCGGTGCTTTTGACAGTGCGTCGCTGAGGCTCTTGGTCGTATTGCTGAGTTCTTTGGCATCGACAGCCACGGTGTTGAACGCCGAGCGTTTCACTCTGCTGACGCCTCCTGAGAAGACCTCTACCTCCTCAAGTTGAGTTGCCGCGACAGCCATTGTCACATCGATAGTGGTCGTTCTGCCGTGCTTGATAGTGACCGGGTGCTCTTGAGTGGCATACCCTAGCATCGACACCACCAGCGTGTAATCGCCCGAAGGGGCATTGATGGAGAATCGACCATCTTCATCGGACGAAAGGCCGTAGGCTGTGCCTTTGAGGGCTACAGTGGCATACCCGACCGGCTCTTTACTTTCGTCGACCACAACGCCGCTGACTCCGCCACTACCGGCCGCTATCGCTACGCCGATTCCGTACACTATCATTAAGAGCAGACTGCATATCTGTCTGAAACATTGCTTATCCATTGGTCAATTTTTCCTTTAGTTAATCTTGCTTTTTACACTACAAAATTGACCATTTTCATGCGATGCTACAATCGCACAAATTAACTATTTTTCCTCCCCAAACCCTCGGCTTTCCCGTGGTGATACCTAAATGTTGGTATTTCTTGCTGTGTCAGTCGTTGACATTAGTGCCGGTTTCAGTGTATACGATTCGTCCATATCTCGTTTCGACTAAAGGATGCTCCACCCGAGGCTACAAGATGCGAAAAGGGCAGGAATCCGAAGATTTCCGCCCTTATCATAAAATAAGCAAATGTTTTATTATTTTATGTTGACCACTTAGGTAGTCAAAAAATTGCTTAGGGGAATGAGATTACTTGCCTGCGCGAGCCTTTTCGCGTTCGATGTAAGCGTCTACGTTGTAAGAAGTAGAGTATTTAGGATAGTCCTTCTTGATAGTTTCGTAGCACTTGAGCGCTTCAGCATAGTTCTTTTGAGCAGCAAAGACAGTCGCTTTCTTGTCGAGGTAGCGAGGGATCAATGCGCCGTTGCCGTTGGCTGCAACGATAGCCTTGTCGAAGTAAGAGATAGCTTCGTCATATTTCTTGAGGTTGACGTAGCAGTCGCCGATCATGCAGATTGCACCTGCTTGGATAGCTTCGTCACCATTGCCGTCAAATTGTTGAAGATATTTGATAGCTTCTTCATATTTGCCTTCTTCATAGAGTGCTTGACCTGCAGCGAGAGCAGCGAGATTGCCGCCTACTGTGCTACCAAATTCGTCAGCTACTTTCTTGTATTCTACTGCAGCTAATGAGTCGTTAGCAGCTGTCACTTCTACGTTGTTGAATGCTGTGATAGACTTTTCAGTCTTTGGGCCTTGTACGAAGAAGATATATGCAAGTACAGCCAATGCTACGACTGCAACACCACCAACACACCAGCCAATCATCTTGCTGTTTTTAACGATTGCTTCGCCAGCCGATGTCAATGAGTTGTTGAGGTTGTCGAGAGTTTCGTCCTGTTGTGGAGCTTGTTTGTTTTCTGCCATTTTTACGGTCTATTTTGTTAAATTGTTTATACTCAAATTTTTCAACGTGCAAAATTAATAGAAAATTTGTTGCTGAGGAAATTTTTCAGCTCCTTTTTTGCTTTGTTGTGTTAAAAAATGCTGAATCAGTGATAAATAGCACATTTCGCCCACCTTAGTGGCCGTTTCTGTCGCACTCACTTGACGCTTTGCATCAAGGTGCGATTGACTATGATTATCTATTAATATTGCTCGTTCTTGTTAGGGAAATCGCCTGACTTCACATCCTCGATGTAGTGTTGCACCGCATCTGTGATCACCGAATCGAGGTCGGCATAACGACGCAAAAATCTCGGAGAGAAACCCTTGTTGATGCCAAGCATGTCGTGCATCACAAGCACTTGACCGTCAACACCACCTCCGGCTCCGATGCCGATAATTGGGATGGTCAACTCTCTGGCTACGCGTTCTGCGAGTTCTGCAGGCACTTTCTCGATTACGATGGCGAAGCAACCGATTTCTTCGAGCAACTTCGCATCGGCTATCAGTTTCTCTGCCTCTGCCTCTTCGCGTGCACGCACTGTGTAGGTGCCAAATTTGTTGATCGACTGTGGAGTCAATCCGAGGTGTCCCATCACCGGAATGCCGGCGCAAAGGATGCGCTCTATCGACTCACGGATTTCGGCGCCTCCCTCCATCTTGACTGCCTCGGCATGGCTCTCCTTCATGATGCGGATAGCCGAAGCCAACGCCTCGAGTGAGTTGCCCTGATATGTGCCGAAAGGCATATCGACCACCACCAATGCACGCTTGACGGCTTTCATCACCGACTTGCCGTGGTAGATCATTTGGTCGAGTGTAATAGGGAGAGTGGTGACATTACCGGCCATCACGTTGGAAGCCGAGTCTCCGACGAGTATCATGTCGATGCCTGCTGCATCGATAATTTTAGCACTTGAATAGTCGTAGGCTGTGAGCATTGAGATCTTCTCGCCTCTTTGCTTCATCTCGATGAGGCGATGTGTGGTCACCTTGCGAGGGTCGTCGACTGTGTCTGTTGACATAATATTTGTTGCTTATGCTGTTAATATATTCTACTCATTTACTGTCTTGCATGCCATGATTTTGCCGGCAAGAACTAATTTCCGACAAAATTAGTGCAACCCTTCCTATTATCCAAAAATATCACCACTTTTATTTCTCGTTTTTACCTCTATTCATCCCTTGCGATGTTGATGTAGAGTGGTAGGAATGCAACAAGGCCCTGCTCGAGATGAGCAGGACCTTGTGTTGAGAATATTTCAAGTTGTCGAATTATTCTTTGCACTTAGCAGCGATGTAACCGCGGTTCATGCGACCGATGTTATAAAGCTTGATTTGCTTAGGACATTCAGCTGAGCAAGCACCTGTGTTAGTACAGTTACCGAAGCCGAGGTCGTCCATTCTCTTCACCATTGCGCGTACGCGACGGTCTGCTTCAACTTGACCTTGTGGAAGGAGAGCGAATTGGCTGACTTTTGCAGAAACGAAGAGCATAGCCGAGCCGTTCTTACAAGCTGCCACACAAGCACCGCAACCGATACATGTCGCAGAGTCCATAGCTTCGTCAGCCATTTCCTTTGACACAGGGATTGCGTTAGCGTCTTGAGCACCACCGCAGTTGAATGATACATAACCACCTGCTTGTTGGATCTTGTCGAATGCGTTACGGTCTACCATAAGGTCCTTGATTACAGGGAACGCTGCAGAACGCCATGGCTCAACTGTGATAGTTTCGCCATTTTTGAAGCGGCGCATGTAGAGCTGACAAGTTGTAGCGCCTGTTGCAGGTCCGTGAGGGTGACCATTGATGTATAGTGAGCACATACCGCAGATACCTTCGCGGCAGTCGTGGTCGAATACGATTGGTTCTTCACCTCTTTCGATGAGGGTTTCGTTAAGGATATCGAGAGTCTCAAGGAATGAAGTGTCTGAAGTGGTCTCAACGTCGTTATAAGTCACGAAACCACCTTTAGCCTTAGGTCCGGCTTGACGCCACACCTTGAGGTTGACTTTCATTGATAATTCTGCCATTTTTAATTCGTTTTAATAGTTTATGACTTATAGTTACGTGTTTGAACTTGGATAGCTTCGTACTTGAGTGCTTCCTTGATGAGAGTAGGCTCCTTGCCGTCCTCGCCTTCGTATCTCCAGCAAGCAACGTAGAAGAAGTTTTCGTCATCACGCTTAGCTTCACCTTCTTCAGTCTGGAATTCTTCACGGAAGTGACCACCGCAAGACTCGTTACGGTTCATCGCGTCGTGAGCCATGAGTTCACCCATTGTGATGAAGTCACGGAGACGGAATGCCTTGTCGAGCTCGATGTTCATGCCTTCTTGAGTGCCAGGAACGAAGAGGTTGGTGTTGAATTCATTACGCAATTCTTTGAGCTTCACGATAGCAGTTTCGAGGCCTTCCTTTGTGCGAGCCATACCTACGTAGTCCCACATCACGCGGCCCAATTCCTTGTGGATAGAGTCAACAGAACGTTTACCCTTGATGTTCATCAAGCGATCCATTTCTGCTTGACATGCCTTTTCTGCAGCTTCAAATTCAGGAGAGTTTGTGCTGAAGCGTGGCACGCGGATTTGGTCAGCGAGGTAGTTCTGGATTGTGAATGGAAGCACGAAATAACCGTCTGCAAGACCTTGCATGAGGGCAGATGCACCGAGGCGGTTGGCACCGTGGTCAGAGAAGTTACATTCGCCGATTGCGAAGAGACCCTTGATAGTAGTTTGGAGTTCGTAGTCTACCCAGATACCACCCATTGTGTAGTGGATAGAAGGATAGATCATCATAGGGTTGTAGTACTTGTAGCCGTTGATTTCCTTGCCGAGTTCGCCAGGGTTAACGTCGGTGATTTCTTCATACATATCGAAGAGGTTGCCGTAGCGTTGGCGCACTTGGTCGATGCCGAGGCGGTTGATAGCGTCGCTGAAGTCGAGGAATACTGCGAGACCTGTGTTGTTGACACCGAAGCCCTTGTCGCAACGTTCCTTAGCAGCGCGAGATGCTACGTCACGAGGCACGAGGTTACCGAATGCAGGGTAACGACGTTCCAAGTAGTAGTCGCGATCTTCTTCTGGGATATCGCTACCTGTGATTTCACCCTTTTGGAGACGCTTAGCGTCTTCGATTTTCTTTGGTACCCAGATACGACCGTCGTTACGGAGTGACTCTGACATCAAAGTAAGCTTTGACTGCTTGTCGCCGTGTACAGGGATACAAGTTGGGTGGATCTGAACGAATGCAGGGTTAGCGAAGTAAGCACCCTTACGGTAGCAAGCTACTGCTGCAGAACCGTTACATGCCATCGCGTTGGTAGAAAGGAAGTAAGCATTACCATAACCACCTGTTGCGATTACTACAGCGTGAGCAGCGAAGCGTTCGAGCTTACCAGTCACGAGGTTCTTAGCGATGATACCGCGAGCACGTTCTACGCCGTTTTCGTCCTTGATGAGGACTACGTCGTGCATTTCGTAGCGGTTGTAGCTCTTCACCTTGCCGAGTTCGATCTGACGGTTGAGAGAAGAGTAAGCACCGAGAAGGAGCTGTTGACCTGTCTGACCCTTAGCATAGAATGTACGAGACACTTGCGCACCACCGAAAGAACGGTTGGCGAGAAGACCTCCGTATTCGCGTGCGAAAGGCACACCTTGAGCCACACATTGGTCGATGATATTGTTTGATACTTCAGCCAAGCGGTAAACGTTTGCTTCGCGAGCACGGTAGTCACCACCCTTCACTGTGTCATAGAAAAGACGATAGATAGAGTCGCCATCGTTCTGATAGTTCTTAGCAGCATTGATACCACCTTGTGCTGCGATAGAGTGAGCACGACGTGGGCTGTCTTGGATGTTGAAGTTAAGAACGTTGAAGCCCATCTCAGCGAGAGTAGAAGCAGCAGAAGCACCTGCAAGACCTGTACCGACTACGATGATGTCGAGACGACGCTTGTTGGCAGGGTTCACGAGTTTCTGATGAGCCTTATAGTTGGTCCATTTCTCAGCGATAGGACCTTCAGGGATTTTAGAATCCGCTGGATTCATAATTAAGATTTCGTTGTTAGCCATATCGCTTGATTAGTTTTGAGGTTCTTCATTAGTTTCTGTAGCAGCTTGTGCAGCAGCTTGTTGCTTCATGTACTCTTCGTAAGCTCTTTGTTGTGCTTCTTGTTGAGCCTTTTGTTGAGCTTCAGCTTCAGCCTTGACAGTCGGAGTGAACTTTTCGAGAGATTCTTGATACTTTTGAACCAAAGTTTGAGCTTCTTGGCTCATTTGATCCATATTTTCAGCTTCAGTTTTGAAGTGCTCTTGGAATGACTCGATGTATTGCTTTTCGAGGTCCTTGTCGTTGATGTAGAAACTGTCTTGTGCTTGAACGTAGAACACTACTGCTTGGATAGCGAAAAGACCTACAACGATAGTTGTCCACCAGTCAGAAATCTTCTTAAGACGTGGGATCCATGCTGTGCTGTCCCAACCGATGCTTTGGAACATTGACCAGAAGCCGTGAGTCATGTGGAACCAAAGAGCGATGAAACCTACAAGGTAAGCCACTACTACCCACCATTGTGAGAACACTTCTTGAATGAAGAGTGTACCGGCAGTTGGAGGCACTGAAGCGCCATCATATTGGTGCCAGCCTTCGATGCTGTGAGAAGTGATCTCAACCAATTGCATCTTAGCCCAGAATTGGTAAAGGTGAAGAGCAAGGAATGCTACTACAACGATACCGAGTACCAACATGTTTTGTGATGACCATTCTACACCCTTAGGGCGTGCTGTTACAGCGTAACGGTCGGCACCACGAGCCTTACGGTTCTGGATTGTGAGCCAGAAAGCGTAAATAATGTGAATCACGAAAAGTGCAGCAAGACCCATTGTTGCTACCAAAGCATACCAGTTAGCTCCGAGGAACTCGCAGATAGCGTTGTAAGCAGAAGGCCAGAAGATTGCCACACTGTTCATCACACAGTGAAATGTGATGAATAGGACGAGAGCAGCACCCGTGAGTGCCATGATGAACTTACGTCCTACAGATGAGCTTGTTAACCACATAGCAGTTCTGATTTTTTAGATTGTTAATTATTAATTAGTTAGTTTAGTTTTTTGTTTCGTTTTCTCTCTTCTACGACCTCCGTTTTTTGTCGGAATTCATAAAAGATTGCACAACATTCCATGTCACATTCGGGTGTGATGCACGGAATATTGTGCAAATTTATCATTATTTAACCATATTTCAAAAGAAATATCGATTTTTTTCAGTAATTCTTTTCGTAAATCGGTTTTTTGCCCCCGATCGACCGAGATTTCCTCATCGTTTGGGCTTGTTTTTGAACGGTGGAATGATGGAGTCGGGACTGATGGAGTCGACATTGACTGCCACCACCTTGCGACATCCTCGCCATGGCATGGCAAATTTGTAGACTTTATAGTCGACTTTGACCGGCACGCCGGTGCGGCAATATTTCTTGAGCTTGTGGCCCACTGTGCCCATAGCCGAAAACTCTAAGTCTTTGACATCGGTGGTCGATGTGTCGTTGATGCTCTTATAGGTCAACAGGCCTGCTTCGTAGCTCTTGAAGACATAGCCATGTCGCTCCACATGGTCGATGTAGCCATATTGGCTCGCCTCGTCGATGTAGGGGCTTGTCGCCCACACCACAAGCATGCCCACCACAGCCACTATCGCTGCGGCTGCCAACAGATACAAGTATTTGCCGACACTCTTGAACACTTTCAAATGCTCCCAACGGCCCTCCTCGCTATCCCAATAGTCTGGATTGTCGGGAGTCAGTCGGGGCTTCTTCACCGGTTTAGGTTCTTCTGCCGGGTCCTGCTGGGTGAAGATGTCTTTTTCGTCATCGTCTTCAAATAGTCCCATCGCTTCGTCGTTTTAAATTGTTGTCTATCTGTCGATTAAGCTGTCTTTTTCTTGCCAAATGATATGTAGGCCATAGTGTAAATGCCCAAGATGATGAGCATCACAGTCTGTGCGCTCCACACGAGCATCGAGAACGCTGTGCCTTCGGCATCGGTGATGCCATAGATTGCAAGGCCAAACATTACGGCAATGTTCCATGGGCCGAGACCGCCGTTGGATGGCACTGCCATACCGATAGAGCTAAGCACAAACGCCACCAAGCATGGCACGAGTCCGAAGACATAGCCATCGGTGAAACACAATTCGGCTGTGTAGCTGAAAGCGTAGAATGCTACATATAATTGGAAGAAGAAGCAGCCCCAGATGCAGAATGTCAAGCCCAAGAATTTCCAGCGGCCTTCCATCTTTGTCACCACCATAAATCCCTGCCAAAACTCACGAGCCATTTCCGAAATCTTCTTCACTATCTTGGTGTGTCTGAAGACTTTAAAGCCTATCACCACCATGGCGATGACTCCCGCCAAAGCCAACCAGAAGACCGGATTCTGAGCCAATGCCAAAATGCCTTGTCCGACAGGATATTTTGTCAAAAACGTAATCAGCGCACCCGACGCTACGATAAATGTGAAGATGGTCAGCGTGATGACGGTCAGCGTGTCGGTCATGCGGTCGGCAAGCATTGAGCCGAAGACAGTCGTAAACGAAGCCTTCTCTCGTTGAGCTATGTAGGTGCATCGCCACACTTCGCCCAAGCGAGGGAAGACAAGGTTGAGTGCATATGTGCCGAAGATAGAGCAGCATAGCGCCATCAACGGAGGATTGATGCCCAATGCACGAAGTTGAAGTCGCCAACGCAATGCTCTGAAGACGTGGCTGAAAATGCTGATAAACATCGCCAAAAGTATCCACCAATAGTTCACACCTTGACGGATGATGTCCATCATCTGATGGAAGTTTACCTTCTCAAACATATACCACACCAAAGCCACAGTCAAAGCCAATGGCAAAAGGTATTTCACGGCATACGAAAGCAGTCGCTTGCCCAATGGCAGCTTGGCCGATTCGTTCATCATATCTGTTGCGTCCATCATAATAGAGTAGCGTTTTTTCGTAAATAGAGTTAGAAAATTGCGAGTGACTGCGATCAGTCCCTTAAATAGTTTATCAGCATCGACATGAGCACTTTAACCCAAGTTAACGCTAAATCCTGTGCAAAGTTACAACATTTCCAACAAATCCCAATCACCTCCACCGATAATTTGCGTAATTCAGATGTAAAACCCGCCAATTGGTTGCATAAACTATTGGTTAAAAAGCCCAACTAATTATCAAGCCTCTAAGCCCTCACCCATTATGCATTCAATCGTCGCTGATACCCCCTTTGGGGTTACACTTCGATAACCGGTGGTCGGTTAGCATAGCGAACGCCACCACCGGATGCAACAGCCTCAGCCACCATACCCCTTGGGGGGTTACACCTCGGTAACCGGTGGTCGGTGAGCGCAGCGAATGCCACCACCGGATGCTGCCGCCCCCGGATTAGAGCAAGGGCGCGACCTTGACAGCCACGCCCTCCACTTTCATGCTATATTAGTGCCTTATCTTGATTTTGCACCACTCGTCTTTCGACCATCACTTCGCCGCCTGAATAAAGATGAAGCTTGCACCGCTGTCACACAAAGGGGGATTATTCACTGATGTCTCAATCCTCATCTCTATACCGGATTTGTTTGCAGGTATTCTATATCGCAACACATCCTTAGTGTCGTAAATAATTGTGATATAATCATTTGAAGCTTGATAAAAGTAATTGAAATGCTGATCATTGTAGTCATCATACCAATAATTTTCCATCTTATC
>JAFYNZ010000058.1 GCA_017547845.1 Muribaculaceae bacterium | reverse complement strand
GATAAGATGGAAAATTATTGGTATGATGACTACAATGATCAGCATTTCAATTACTTTTATCAAGCTTCAAATGATTATATCACAATTATTTACGACACTAAGGATGTGTTGCGATATAGAATACCTGCAAACAAATCCGGTGTAGAGATGAGGATTGAGACATCGGTGAATAATCCTCCTTTGTGTGACAGTGGTGCAAACTTCATCTTCATTCAGGCGGCGAAGTGATGGTCGCTAAAGTGCAAGCGAAACCGATAAGAATGCTTGCACTAAAATAACATAACAATTTGCAGTCTGTGAGGGTGACATCTCCCTCACAGACTACCCAATTTATAAACAATTTTTAATACATAATAACAATGAAGGAAAAACTTATATATATTTTTGCACTCGTGTTGGCGATATGCCAAACATCGTGCGTATCAGAAGTTAATCAAGATTTAGATATAACTTCCAACAAAGTATCAAAAGGTGCTGAGTTGGAAAACATTGCCAAATTGTTGGCTTCTATTGATTTCGACAATAATGAGGTCAAAAAGATTCACGGTGGAGTTACAACAGCTTTGAATAATGGTCTGCATGAGGTCTATTTCATGAAAGAGTTGATGGGAGAAGATTGTAAGGTTGTCAAAGAAACTGACCAGACAAGAGTGTTTGTTGATTTTATTAAATCGCATTTACTTGTGAAGAGTTGGAATGGACTATGGAATTAGCTGTGTTCGCAAGTATTTAAATAATATTATTGTCGTTAAATCGTTAATACAAATATATCACTTTTAAATTTAAAATCATGAAGAAAGTTGTGTGTTTTTTAACAAGTGTAATTTCGTTGTCAATGACTATGCTGATGGCATCGTGTGGCAACACCGATGAGCCAACAAATCCGAATAAGGGAGGAGGGTCTATAGAAAATGTACAGTATGAGACACCTTCATATGGCTTTCGTGCATGGGATGTCGAAAATGGCGTTGTGAAAATACCTGAAGAGTATAGATTTAGAGATTTAGCTAGGGCTATAACAGCACTGAATCTTGATCAGGTAATCTGTCAGGAGGTACATGATGCTGTGAGCAAATCTGTCGAATGTGGACTCGATGAGGTTTATTATCTAAAGGAAGCTATAGGAGGTGGAACTAAAATTTGCAGTGAGACGAGATTTACAAGATTTATCTATGATAAATTGAGTAGATTTAATGATAATAATGCTGTGAAATATATTAATGAATATTGGACAAATACATCAGACCAAGATAGACTTCAAATATATTGGCCATATTCAGAAAATTGGGATGGTGTGACGACTCCGATTGTAGCATGCCAATACCAAGGTTATGTCATTGCAGAGAATGGTCAAATCATTGAGGGAATCACATTTGTAGAAGAATATGCCAAGACACACCCTGTGTGGATAATCAATCTTTCGCCGGTAAATTATTCTGAATTGCCGGACTTTGGTAAATGCAATTATGTGAAAGAAGGTAATAATACCATTGTCTATCACTCTCTGACAACGTCTGAATCAGAGGACTATAAATCTCCTAAATATTTGACAGAGAATGATAAAGATGATTATTTTGAAAAAAAAGCTACGACCACATATTCGCTCTACATCAAGGATGTAGCATCGGTAATGGAAACAAATGAGTTGCCTGATGGTGGACAGTATTATTTTGTGACCGTGCTTGATATTGAAGGTGAAAACCTCCGAAATGTAGCAGATTTGGAGACATATAATCCTCGATATGTAACACATCGTTTCTGCTTATTGCGTAGTCAGATTAATGCATATGAAAGCTCTAAAGAGATGCAAAATGTTGATATGTTGTTATGTGGAAATTTCCAACCAAGTCTAATCTCACTACCAAGCTCAAGTGGCCAAATTGCCGGCCCTATTCAGGAGTGGAACGATGAATGCCAATTGATGATTTTCGATTTAGATAATGATTCTCAAAGAGTGTCAAGGAATTTTATGTTTCCTGAAAATATAGATGTAGATATTTTGCTACAATCCCAAGCGTATTTATATCGTCGTCCCGGTTCGGCAATGGGAGACTATGATGATGAGAAACTATTTACGGACGTCGTTTATCAGAACGCAACATTAGCCTTTACATTGGGTTATGTCGAAGGGGGGACAATTCCGGATTGGTTGAAATAGAAAACCAAGATAAGGCACTAATATAGTATGATAGCAGAGGGCGCAGCCGGAGTGGTTGCGCCCTCTACTTATGTTCAACGTTTATGGTTTAGTGTGCGAGGAGGCTCAGAGAGGAAATTTATCTTCTCGTAATTGCTCACTTGATGAGGTGGATTTTGTGGCGAGTGCCTTTGAGTTTGGCTGCGTTGAGAAGTGGCAGCAGGGCTTTTGCTTTGTGGCTTGGAATGGCTGCGACGGTGTAGTGGTCATAGGAGTTGATTTTGCCCACTTCATCCATTGAAAGGCCTCCGGTCTTGATAAGGAATCCCGCGACATCGCCTTTGGAAATCTTCTCTTTTTTGCCGGCAGCGATGTAGATGGACGCTGTGTCGGTGCGCAACACTGCTGTCGAGCGATGGTCTATTTCTAATTCAGATGGGAGCGAAATTTGGTTGTCGAATGTGATGTATTCGGGTATAGGCTCGCCGGGACCACAGATGACATAGATATTACCGTCAGCATTGACACGAGCCGAGCGACCATTGCGGTGGGTGTAGGCTTGTGGTGAGGTCGGCAGGTGGTAGTGGATAATGTGGTTGACTTCTTCGATGTCAAGACCACGAGCAGCAAGGTCGGTAGCGATGAGTATCGGTGTAGAGCCGTTGTTGAATGTTGCGATGGCTTTTTCACGCTCTATCTGTTGCAGTGCTCCGTGATAGAGTGCGACTGAGGCTTTGTGCGACTGCAGATAGTCGGCTATGCGTATCGCGCTCTCACGATGATTGACAAAGACGATGGTGCGAGTGATGGTGTGATTGTCGGCTATCTGTAGCATAAGACGCAATAGCGACTCGATTTTGTCTTTTGACTCAGAGTGCACCCGGTTGATGGTCATGCGACTGCGCAGACGGTCGTTGTCGGCAAGAAATGATAGCGTGACAGGGTTGGAGAGTTGCTGAAACTCCGGTAGCTCGGCAATGTCGGTGGCTGAGGTGAGAATGCGACGACTGACATTTTTGAGGTGGCGCATTATCTTGGTCATTTCTTCTTCAAAACCTAATTCGAGCGACTTGTCAAACTCGTCGAGCACCAAGATGCGAGATGGCAGTACATCGATGTTGCGACGATTGATATGGTCGAGCAGTCGACCCGGAGTGGAGACGATGATGTCGGGCACAGATGTGGTCAGTGAATTGACCTCATCTTCCACCTTGTGACCACCATATAGTGCGACGGTCTTATGTTTGTTGGCTATTTGACGAATGATGTCGGATATCTGAATGACAAGTTCGCGTGAGGGAGCAATGACGATAGCCTGCACGCGACCTGTCGGTGGATTAAGACGCTTGAGCATAGGGAGTATAAACGCAAGTGTCTTGCCCGATCCGGTAGGGGATAGGAGAATGACATCGGCTTGCTGTGAGGCTGTCTCCATCATGCGGCGTTGCATCGGATTGAGTTCTTCGATGCCAAGGCGTTGTGCTACTAAGGGAAGAAATTCTTTTTCTCTCATAGTGGTGTTATTAAGAAATTCGCGACCAGTCGGTGTCTTGACTGAAGCGGAATTTTAGTTCGTTATTTATGATGTTACATTCTGAGGGAGAGAGTGTTGTGAGCGATGATCCGCTTGACTCAGCAGGTGATGTCGTTGCACCATAAAGTTGCGGATTGGCATCGAGCAAGTCGGAGGCGGCATCGCGAGTGATGGCAATCATCTGTCCGTCGGTGGCAAGAGAAGCAAGTCGCATATTGAATGCGAGGCCGCTCTGCTGAGTGCCCTCCATGTTGCCCGGTCCACGCATCTTCATGTCGGCCTCGGCGATTACGAATCCGTCGGTCGACTGTGTCATAATCTCCAGTCGTTCGCGTGTGGCAGAAGCTATCTGTCGCTTCGACATTAAGATGCAATAGCTCTGGTCGGCACCTCGACCGACGCGACCACGAAGTTGGTGGAGTTGTGAGAGTCCGAAACGCTCAGCGTTTTCGATAATCATCACTGAGGCGTTAGGCACATTGACACCGACTTCGATTACTGTCGTAGCGACCATGATGTGGGCCTCTCCTGACACAAATAGCTGCATCTGATGGTCCTTCTCGTCGGCTTTCATTTGTCCATGGACGTAGCAGACTTTATAGCCCGGATATGTGGCGCAGACATTCTGATAGTCCTCTTCGAGACTTCGGAGCGACAGCTTGTCGTTGTCGTGGATTAGGGGATAGACGATGTAGACTTGGCGACCTTTGCTCAGCTGGTCTTTGACTGCGTTGACCACTTGCTGTCGGTTGTCGTCATAGCGAAGGAGAGTCATCACCGGTTTGCGGCCCGGTGGCAACTGGTCGATGACAGAGACATCGAGGTCGCCGTAGAGAGTCATGGCGAGAGTGCGAGGAATCGGAGTTGCAGTCATGACAAGCACATGGGGTGGCAGTGCGTTTTTGCTCCATAGCTTGGCGCGTTGTTGCACACCGAAGCGATGTTGCTCGTCGATGACGACCATGGCAAGATTGTGAAACTGCACATTCTCCTCGATGACGGCATGAGTGCCAATCAATATGTCAAGCGAGCCGTCAATGAGCGACTCGTGTATCTCTTTTCGTTCTTTGGTGCGAGTGCTACCGGTCAAAAGTCGCACATTGACACCGATAGGCTCTGCCCATTGTGCTATGGACTGATAGTGTTGACGGGCGAGGATTTCTGTCGGGGCCATGAGGCAGGCTTGAGTCTTATTGTCGACAGCTATGAGCATAGTCATAAAGGCCACCATCGTCTTGCCGCTGCCGACGTCGCCTTGCAGAAGACGGTTCATCTGTCGGCCGGTGCGCATATCGGAGCGAATCTCTTTGATGACACGCTTCTGAGCATCAGTGAGTTGGAATGGAAGCACCTCGGAGTAGAAACGATTGAAGTGCTCGCCGATTGTCGGGAATACATGCCCGCGAATGCTACTGTTGCGACGCTTGGTGAAGCGAAGAATGTGGAGCTGAATGAAAAACAACTCTTCGAATTTCAGACGCTCTTGTGCTTTCTTCAGGTCGTGAAGCGACTCTGGGAAATGTATGTTGCGAAGTGCATCGCGAAGTGGCATGAGGCCGAATTGTCGGCAAACGCTTTGGGGTATGATGTCGGTGATGTCAGCCACCTTGTCAAACAGGTTGCCGACAAGGTTTTGGATGGTGCGACTTGTGATGCCTCGTTTCCGTAGTTTCTCGGTCAGCGAGTAGACGCCTCTCAGCCCTTGGGGTGGTGTCGACGGGTCGTAGGTTTCGACCTCCGGATGAGCGATGGAGTAGGATCCTTTGAAGAAATTGGGCTTACCGAAGAGCACGAGTTCGGTGTTGAGAGGATAGGCGTTTTCGATCTGCTTGATACGACTAAACCATACGACTTCCATCACGCTGCGACCATCGGTGAAAACGGCTATGAGGCGTTGCTTTGCACCCTCTCCTTCTTTATAGAAACGCAGGAAGCGTCCCTTAATTTGCACGTTAGGCATGTCGGGTGTGAAATCGGCTATGGCATAAAAGCGTGAACGGTCGATGTGACGAAACGGGAAATAATAGAGTAGGTCGCGAAAAGAGTGTATGTCGAGCTCGTCAGCCAAGAGTTTTGCTCTGGCATCGCCCACACCCTTTAGGTACTTTATGTCGGTATTCCCAATTCGAAGCATCGTCGGTCGTTATTTAGAACGCATTATGATTTCAGCATGCTCAATGTCACGTGGATATGTAATCTTTATGTTGTCGGGGTCGCCATCGTACAGGAAGATGCGACGACCGATGGCTTCGACCACTGAAGCATCGTCGGTGAAGTCGGGGCTTTCCGGCATGGCATATCCCTCTTTAAGAATCGTAGCATCGAAGACTTGTGGAGTCTGCACAGCGACATAGTCTCGGCGAGGCACCGAATGACTGTCGGTGGCATTGTCCATCCGGCGAATGGAATCGCTCAACGGGATAGCCGGTACTACTGCGCCATGAGCCTTGGCTGCTTCCCATCCACGACGTATCATCTCCGGCTTAATCAATGGTCGTGCTCCGTCATGAACAGCGATAAGCATATCTTCCCGGGCGGTGACCTCCATCAAAGCGTTGCTGACAGAATGCCAACGTGAGCGACCGCCGCAAACGATAGTCTGCTCGAATTGCTCGTCTGCAGCCATCTCTTGCATGGTCTGTTCCCATTCATATATGAAATTAGGGTGCACGACGACAATAAGTTGAGTCGTGGGGTCTTCCTCCTTGAAAGCCTTTAGCGACCACCACAATGCCGGCTTGTCACAAAGCATTCGGAATTGTTTCGGCTCGCCACCACCGGCTCTCAAGCCCTCGCCACCGGCCAAAATGATTGCTATCTTTTTCATGTCTCGCTACGAAGTGTCAATTTTTTGTGTAAAGTTAGTGTATTAATGCCTAACATGCAAGCATCTTTTGAAATTTTGTTTTGTTGAAAGATTTAACATTTCAGGTCAAACTATCTTTGATGTGCAGTTGTTGTAATATAATCAATTGCAAAAAATGCACAAAATCGATAGTTGTGGGCATATTTTATGCGATAATGTTTGAAAAAGTCGCTGAAAATTAGTAATTTTGCACTCTAATATTTGCCTAATTGATTTTGGGTAGATTAATATTGAATAGAAAACGTAAAAATCTTAAACAATAAAAGAAAATTATGGGTAAAGAAAAAAAGTTCCTAACCTGTGATGGTAACCAGGCAGCAGCTCACATCAGCTACATGTTTAGCGAAGTGGCAGCTATTTATCCTATCACACCATCGTCTACAATGGCAGAATATGTCGATGAGTGGGCAGCAGCAGGCAGAAAGAACATCTTCGGAGAAACTGTACTCGTTCAAGAAATGCAAAGTGAAGCCGGTGCAGCCGGTGCAGTGCATGGTTCGCTTCAAGCAGGTGCATTGACATCAACTTACACAGCATCTCAAGGTCTGTTGTTGATGATTCCAAATATGTACAAAATCGCAGGTGAGCTCCTTCCTTGCGTATTCCACGTGTCAGCACGTACACTCGCTTCTCACGCATTGTGTATCTTCGGCGACCACCAAGACGTAATGTCGGTGCGTCAGACCGGTTTCGCAATGTTGGCTGAAGGTTCTGTTCAAGAAGTAATGGACCTCGCAGGTGTCGCTCACTTGGCAACAATCAAGAGCCGCGTGCCATTCGTTAACTTCTTCGACGGTTTCCGCACATCTCACGAAATCCAGAAGATTGAAATGCTTGATAACGACGATCTCGCTCCACTCGTAGACCGTCAAGCTCTCGCTGAATTCCGCCAACGCGCTTTGAATCCTGAAAATCCGGTTGCTCGCGGTATGGCTGAAAACCCAGATGTTTTCTTCCAACACAGAGAATCATCTAATACATATTACAATAATGTGCCTGCTATCGTAGAAGAATACATGGCAGAGATCAGCAAGATCACAGGTCGCAAGTATGGCTTGTTTGACTACTATGGTGCTGAAGATGCTGAACGCGTCATCATCGCCATGGGCTCAGTGACTGAAGCTATCCGTGAGTCAATCGACTACTTGATGGCTAAGGGTGAGAAGGTGGGTCTTGTGAGCGTTCACTTGTATCGCCCATTCTCAGCTAAGCACTTCCTTGCTGCTGTGCCTAAGACAGCTAAGCGTATCGCTGTTCTTGATAGAACTAAAGAGCCGGGTGCTAATGGTGAGCCATTGTATCTTGATGTTAAGGACTGCTTCTACGGCGTAGAAGGTGCTCCTGTAGTAGTTGGTGGTCGCTACGGTTTGGGTTCTAAGGACACAACTCCTGCTCAAATCCTCGCAGTTTACGAAAACCTTGCATTGCCTGAGCCAAAGAATCAATTCACTATCGGTATCGTTGATGATGTGACATTCACTTCTCTCCCTACAGGCGAAGAAATCGCTATGGGTGGCAAGAGCATCTTCGCTGCTAAGTTCTACGGTCTCGGTGCTGATGGTACAGTAGGTGCAAACAAGAACTCTGTAAAGATTATCGGAGACAACACCGACAAGTTCTGCCAAGCTTACTTCTCTTATGACTCTAAGAAGTCGGGTGGTTTCACATGTTCACACCTCCGTTTCGGCGACGAACCTATCCGTTCTACATATCTCGTAAATACGCCTAACTTTGTGGCATGTCACGTTCAGGCTTACCTTAATATGTATGACGTGATGCGCGGTCTCCAACCTGGCGGTACATTCCTTCTCAACACTATCTGGGAAGGTGAAGAGCTTGCTAAGAATCTTCCTAACAAAATTAAGAAGTATCTCGCTAAGAACAATATCACTCTCTATTATATCAACGCTTCTAAGATCGCTCGCGAAATCGGTCTTGGCAACCGCACAAACACTATCCTTCAGTCTGCATTCTTCCGCATTACAGAGGTTATCCCTGTAGAACTCGCTGTAGAACAGATGAAGAAGTTTATCGTTAAGTCTTACGGTAAGAAGGGTGAAGACGTTGTCAACAAGAACTTCGCTGCTGTCGACAGAGGTGACGAGTACAAGACTCTCGCTGTAGACCCTGCTTGGGCTGACCTTTGCGATGACGAAGTAGTGGCAAACAACGATCCTGAATTCATCAACAACGTTGTGCGTCCTATCAATGCTCAAGACGGCGACCTTCTCCCTGTATCTACATTCGTAGGTATTGAAGATGGTACATGGCAACAAGGCACAGCTAAGTACGAAAAGCGTGGTGTGGCTGCATTCGTTCCTGAATGGAATGCAGAAAACTGTATCCAATGTAACAAGTGTGCTTACGTTTGTCCTCACGCTTCTATCCGTCCATTCCTTTTGAATGAAGAAGAATTGAGCAACGCTCCATTCGATGCTTCTCGTGCTCTCCCTGCTATCGGTAAGGGTCTCGAAGGCTTGAAGTTTGTTCAGCAAGTTGACGTTATGGACTGTCTTGCTTGTAGCAACTGTGTTGACGTTTGTCCGGGCAAGAAGGGTGAAAAGGCTCTCGTGATGAAGCCATTGGAAACTCAATTGTCTGAAGATGCCAACTGGAACTACTGCGTTGAAAAGGTAGCATCTAAGCAACACCTCGTAGACGTTAAGGCTAACGTTAAGAACAGCCAGTTTGCAACTCCTATGTTTGAATTCTCAGGTGCTTGCTCAGGTTGTGGCGAAACTCCATACGTTAAGCTGATTACTCAACTCTATGGCGACCGTCAGATGGTGGCTAACGCTACAGGTTGCTCTTCAATCTACTCGGGCTCTGTGCCATCAACTCCTTACTGCACAAACGAAAAGGGTCAAGGTCCTGCATGGGCTAACTCATTGTTTGAAGACTTCTGCGAATTCGGTATGGGTATGGTGATCGCTAACGAAAAGATGCGTGCTCGCCTCGAAGCTCTTATGACTGAAATCATCAATTGTGCTGATGCCACAGCTGAATTAAAGGCTGCTGCTCAACGCTGGATGGAAGTTAAGGAAGATGCTGACCAATCACGCGAAGTCGCTAACGAACTTCTTCCATTGGTAGAAGCTTGTGCTGCTAATGGTTGCGCAACATGTGCTCAAGTTCTCGAAATGAGCCACTTCTTGGTTAAGCGTAGCCAATGGATCATCGGTGGTGACGGTGCTTCTTACGATATCGGTTTCGGTGGTCTCGACCACGTGATTGCTTCAGGTAAGAACGTCAACATCTTGGTTCTCGACACAGAAGTATACTCTAATACAGGTGGTCAGGCTTCTAAGTCTACTCCTATCGGTGCTATCGCTAAGTTTGCTGCTGCAGGTAAGCGTGTTCGCAAGAAAGACCTCGGTCTCATCGCTACAACTTACGGTTATGTATACGCTGCTCAAGTAGCAATGGGTGCTGACAACGCTCAGACTCTCAAGGCTATCCGCGAAGCTGAAGCATACGATGGTCCATCTATCATCATCGCTTACGCTCCATGTATCAACCATGGTCTTAAGGCCGGTATGGGTAAGACTCAAGAGGAAGAAAGACTCGCAGTAGAATGCGGTTACTGGCACCTCTGGCGCTATAACCCTGCTCTCGAAGCTGAAGGTAAGAACCCATTCATCCTCGACAGCAAGGAGCCACAATGGGATAAGTTCCAAGCATTCCTCAAGGGTGAAGTGCGCTATGCATCAGTAATGAAGCAATATCCTGCAGAAGCTGAAGAACTCTTCAAGGCAGCTCAAGACAACGCAATGTGGCGTTACAACAACTATCGTCGCCTTGCTCAACAACAATGGGGTGTCGCTCCTGAAGAAAAGTAATCGATATTACTAAAATACTTCACAGAATGGACAGATCTTAACCGGTCTGTCCATCTTTTTTAGTGATATAGAGCAAAAAAATCTGTCTAAAACCAACAATTTAAAATATTATAAACGCAGATGTCGAATTAATCTCTAAATTTGCGACAGATTTAGGAATTATAGGATACAATTATCATCACCCTAAGGGGACTTCTATAAATTGCTTTGTGGTGATTTATGAATTTTGACTGAGTAGATTTTTGTTTTTAACGCAAGGAGTATAGCGAGCTATACGACTGAGTTAAAGGCGAAAAGATGCCAGTCAAAAACATAGAGCACACAAAAGGAAGAACCCTCAAACTAAAGAAATAACTGAATCCGGGAATTTATAGAAGTTCCCTATAGATATTTCCTAACGATTTGATATATTAAACACACAGATTTGCTAACTAATACTATTATTATAATGACCTACTACATGAGATTACTTTTAACACTATGCTTGTTGCTTGTTTCGCAATATGTCGGCGCAAGCAAGAGTCTTCCTCTTAATGCTGATGTCAATCTTCTCGATATTCGCTCAGAGTTGCAACACGAGAATGGTATCAGCCCTGTAGTCAGCCATGTTAAAGCATCCGATTTGAATGACAACGATGCTCAGATTTACGTATTCAAGAAATTCGGATATGGAGAGATGGGCTACGGCTTGATGAAGTTTCAAGCACAAGACCCTATGAATGTCACCTATATTAAGTCATTCTCTACGGGTGACGGCACAGAGTCAATCTCAGCGGCAACTTATGTCAATGGTGAGTATTGGGTTTACGTATATCAATCATGGTATGGAGGATTGTTGACTATCCCTGTCGGTATCGGTGTGTTAGACCCTGAGACGGGTGATTACGTGATAAAGTATCAGACTGCCTCTATACATTCCTATAATGAGCATTTCATCGAGATGACCTACGACCCATCGACCAATAAGGTTTATGGTGTGCAGTATGTCACTGACCTCTCTTCTGATGGCACTCGCATGATGGATCTATGGGTGATTGACCCTGCTGAAGGAACTTACGAACCTAAACGCCTCGGTAAAGTAGATGCCTACATGTTTGGCATGGCGGCACGAGATGGTGTGGTCTATGGTATCACTCAAGACTATACCGACAACGATCTTTCGATGCCTGAAAAGGTACGTTTGATAAAATTCGATCCTACCCAAAGCGTAGATGGCATTTTTGCCACCACTCACATTGCTGATATCGATGGTGGAAACCGTGTCATAAGATTCGACCAGACAATGGAGTTTGACCATGCGACAGGTCGTTTGTGGTGGTCGGCTCAGGAGACAGCCAACAATGGTGGCTATGTATGTGAAATCGATATCCTCGATGGATCGCTTCGCTATGAAAATCGCATTCCTGACGCTGCTCAGTATGTCGCAATGGCTATCCCATATCAGACAGTCGATGCTCAGGCCCCTTCATATGTATCTGAGTTTACTGCTAAAGCCGATCATCAGCGCACTCGCAATATTGTGTTGAAGTGGACTAACCCTACGCAAAACTATGCTTGTCAGTCTTTGGTTGCACTAAGCGGTGTGAAGGTGTATCGCGATGGTGTTGAGGTGGCAGATATTGCTACATCGGCTATTGGTGAGCAAATGTCATGGGTAGATGAGGATGTGGCAGAGGGTATACATCTCTATCGTATTGCTGCTTATAACAATAGTGGTGATGGTCTCTGGCGCGAGCGTGAAGCTTATGCAGGATTGGACCTTCCGGGTCAGGTGCAGAACCTGAATTATACTACAAAAGGTGAAAAATTGACCATGACTTGGGATGCACCTCTTGCGGGTAAACACGACGGGTGGTTTGATACCCAATCATTGAGTTATGATGTCTATCGTGGCACATATAAAGTAGCGACCGGTCTGACAGTAGGAGCTTTTGAAGATAAAGTCGGATATTACGACCACTTTATTTATAAGGTGGTGCCAGTGACAACAGAAGGCGAAGGTGAGCCTGTAGAATTGACCATTTCATATGGTCCTGCCTATGAATTGCCATATATCAACGACCTTTCTGATGATGAACTCATCGAAGAGTTGACCGTGGTCGATGGTAATAATGACAGCCATTCATGGGATTATTCTGCCGATGAGGTTGCATTCATCTACACATCTCACTACGAAAATGTTGCAGACGACTATCTCTTCCTCCCTGCATTCAACGTAGAGGCAGGCAAGACATATCGATACACATTCGACTATATCATCTCTGATTATACTAACGCTACAGAAGATTTCTCTGTCGTTCTCGCATCTTCGGCAAGTGCAGAGGGTGTCAAATCAGTGCTTCAGAAGTATGAAAATATGTCGGGTGCTGATGGAGCAGTGTGGAGATTGTCTACAGTAGACTTCAGCTTTGAGGAAGATGATGTGGTCACATTGGCTATTCACATCTACTCTCGTCAAGGCATGGGCAAGGTCGGACTTCGCAACTTTATGGTCAGGGAAGTAGGCGAGGTCGAAGCAGCGGCAGTGAGTATCAATGCGGCGGCAGATATGTATCAATCAGAAGAGACTGATGTCAAGGTCACTATGAAAAACGTCGGTCTTGTTTCGATTGAGTCACCGGTCATTCGTTTGGTGAGTGAGAATGGTGAGGAATTGGCATCGACTACAGTCAAGCGTCCATTAGATGCAGGACAAAGTCGTGAAGTGACTATTTCATTGATACCTTCTGAACTTGGTTCCTATCGCATATATGCAGTGATTGATGTCGATGGTGGTGACTATGAAGACGACAATCGCACTCCATACACAAGAATTTCCGTTCATCCTAAGGATGGAGAACGCTTTCTCACCATTGGCGCAGCTGATGGCCACAAGGTCGGCAACATAGTCGATTTCACTCACAAGCAAAGTCGCTCGCAGACCTTATATTACTCAGATGAGATGAATCAAAGTGAAAATATCTACATCACAGGTATGATGCTTGCCTACACACCATCACTTGATGCCGACTATCTTGATGCTATCCCTGTCAGCGTGCATATGGCCAACACTAAGACATCTCGTATCCTCGACAGTACATATGGCGGTAGCTTTATCGACATCAATACGATGACAGAAGTGTACGACCTTGATATGCAACTCAATGGCGATGATGAGCAATACAACGAGATGTGGATTCGCTTCGCCGAGCCATTTGAATACGATTGCACTAAAAATCTGGTAGTAGACATTTATAAGAATATAGAGGAACAATACTACAACGTCGGATGGTATGTCGATTACTCGTCAGGCATCTCTTATCGAGGAGCCTACTGGTCGAATGGCTACGACTACGAAATGGATCCTCAGCACACATCGATGAATTATGTGCCATACACCAAGTTTTCGTATGTGACCAATCTCGGTGTTCAATTCGTCGAAGATTCGACGCTTACTTATAAGGTGCAGGGTGATTGTGTCGCCTACTCTACAACTTGCGACGAGGTAGACATCTACAGCATGGCAGGTGTCAGAGTCAAATCATTGACAGATGTCAGTCAAGTAGATATTTCAAGTCTTGGTGTCGGAGTTTATCTGATTTCTGCCAAGACGTCGCAAAATTCTATAGTTCATAAAGTATTGGTTAAATAATAGTAGAATTATGTTGTGAGAGAATGAGGCTGTCTAACAACAAAAGTTGGACAGTCTCTTTTTTGTGCGAAAAATTGGGGCATTTAAGCAGCTTTCGCTCCACAAAAGTATTTTGTTGTGTAAATGTTTAAATCGAGGTTCACACAATGTCTTTTTTGTG
>JAFYNZ010000003.1 GCA_017547845.1 Muribaculaceae bacterium | reverse complement strand
TAAATGTTTGTACATAAGCAATACAAAATTAGTTAATCTTAGGGAGACTTCGGTCTCCTTTTTTCGTATTGCTCGTTTTTCTGCTGCCGATTTACATTTTGGGCATGCCCAAAATGTAAATCAAACCTTATTAGTTTGAAGAATTGATGATAATTTAAACATCATATTTTTCGCACTTCGTTTTTTAATTTAGGTTCCACCCCCTTCGAGCATATCAACTCTGTCATAGGTAGATGTCTTTGCGTAATACTTGTCGGGGGATTCTTAGCATCCCAAACCTATAATAAAAAGAGTTCTTTTTCTGTTCATTTTTTTACTAAAGACGCTAAAGCTTTCTTCAAAAGATAGTATTATTGGTAGATTGTCAAGTACGATATATAGATTTGTGTGCATTCCTGAGAAAGGTTGACTTGGTTTGGTATATTTACTGCTATGTGTTGTGTGTCTGAATCGACGTAGGCAACTTACAGACTTCGTCTATGGTGTAACTCCTGCTTGTTTTTAGTCTGTAAAATGACCTATGTGCCTTATTTGGGGGAATGTATAGGAATTAAAAGTCTTAAAATCAGGTATATATAGGAGTATATTGGTGTTTTTTAGGGATGTGATAGGTTTAAAAATCTTGCGTCAGGTGTTTCAAACTTTTCATATCGATAGGATTAGTTTGTGAGACTCCGATAAAATTGTGTATCTTTGCATGGTGCAAACTGCATGGATGTGGATATACTCATGGTGAGTATAAAGCAGAAGATATATTTTAACTAATCGATAATGGTATGAAGAAGTTGAAAGTTGTGTTTTCTACGGGCGCCGGTGTGAGTGCCGAGAGTGGCGTCAAGACGTTTCGTGACGCTGATGGGTTGTGGGAAAACTATCCTGTGATGCAGGTGGCTTCGGCTGAGGGTTTTGCTGCCGATCCGGCGTTGGTGCATGAGTTTTATAATGCTCGTCGTCGTCAGTTGCTTGAGGTGGTGCCTAATGAGGCTCATCGCCTGATTGCCGAGCTTGAGGAGGATTCTCGTTTTGATGTGAAGGTGATTACGCAGAATATCGATGACCTTCACGAGCGTGCCGGCTCTAAGGATGTGCTTCATCTTCATGGCGAGCTGATGAAGATTCGCTCTGTCAAGGATGAGGATTATGTAGAGGAGTTGTCGGCTGATGATTTTGAGACTACGCCTGAGCGTCGTGGCAGGAATGGTCATCCGATGCGTCCTCACATTGTCTTTTTCAATGAGGCTGTGCCTAATATCACTCCGGCGATGCAGCTTGCTGCTGAGGCTGATGTGTTTGTCGTGATCGGCACGTCGTTGGCGGTCTATCCGGCGGCAGGATTGATGAGTTGTGTGGCTAAGGGCACACCTATATACTATATTGATCCAAATCCGGCTTCGACCGGCGGAGTGGCAAATGTGACCGTGATTCGTGAGAAAGCGAGTGTCGGGATGAAAAAATTGGTAGATATTTTGCACTCCAAATTGGGTTAAAAATCAGCATTATAGAGGGTTGACGGGATGAATTGTTAAATTTATGTTTTATAACATAAAAAAATTAACCCTAAAACTGCTCTGTAATTTGGAAAAAAGTATTAATTTTGTCAAATCTATTAAATCAACTCTAATATGGCAAAAATAAAAGGAGCAATTACCGTGAACGTTGAGAGATGCAAGGGATGTAACCTTTGCGTTGTGGCTTGTCCAACCAACACTCTCTCATTGCAACCAAGTGAGGTCAATGACCGTGGTTATCATTATGCCTATATGGCAAACCCAGAGACATGTACAGGCTGTACATCATGTGCAATGGTGTGCCCAGATGCATGTATCGAGGTGTATCGCGTGAAAATCGACGATTAACACAGAGTTTTTAACAACAAAATTACCTAACAGCTAACACAAGAAACACAGAATATGAAAGAAGAGGTTAGACTAATGAAAGGTAACGAAGCGATCGCACACGCAGCTATCCGCTACGGATGCGATGGTTACTTCGGTTATCCTATCACACCTCAGTCAGAGGTGCTTGAAACTCTTGAAGAGGAAATGCCTTGGGAAACAACTGGTATGGTCGTTCTACAGGCTGAGTCTGAAGTAGCAGCAATCAACATGGTATATGGTGGTGCTGCATCAGGTAAGGCAGTAATGACATCATCATCAAGCCCTGGTGTCAGCCTTAAGCAAGAAGGTATTTCATACATTGCAGCAGCAGAATTGCCTGCATTGATCGTAAACGTGTCTCGTGGGGGACCGGGTCTTGGTACTATCCAACCTTCACAAGCCGACTACTTCCAGTCATGTAAGGGTGGTGGTCATGGTGACTACCACATGATCGTTCTCGCACCATCTACAGTGCAAGAAATGGTAGACTTCGTGACTCTTGGTTTCGACTTGGCATTCAAATACACCAACCCTGCTATGATCCTTGCTGACGGCGTTGTGGGTCAGATGATGGAAAAGGTAGTGCTTCCAGAGCAACGTCCACGTCGCACAGAAGAAGAAATCCGCAAGCAATGCCCATGGGCTACAAACGGCCGTAAGGATCTTCGCAAGCGCAACGTAGTGACTTCATTGGAACTCGAATCAGCTAAGATGGAAGTCATCAACGAACGTCTCCAAGCTCGCTATCGCGAAATCGAAAAGAACGAAACTCGTTGGGAAGAAATCGACGTTGAAGGCGCAGACTACTTGATCGTAGCATTTGGTTCAGTAGCTCGTATCTGTACAAAGGCTAAGGAATTGGCAGCTGAAAAGGGCATCAAGGTGGGTATCCTCCGTCCTATCACACTCTGGCCTTTCCCAACAGCAGCTATCGAAAAAGCAGCTCAAGGCAAGAAGGGTGTGCTCTGCGTAGAGCTTAACGCTGGTCAAATGATCGAAGACGTTCGTCTCGCAGTACACGATGCACTCCCAGTAGAACACTTCGGTCGTCTTGGTGGTATCATCCCAAGCCCAGATGAAGTGCTTGTAGCATTGCAGGAGAAATTAATCAAATAAGTAACCCCTAACCTAATCGAAATCAATGGAAATCAATGATATAATCCGCCCTGAGAATAAGGTTTATTCAAAGCCTCAACTTCTCGATGAAGTGCACATGCACTATTGCCCGGGTTGCTCTCACGGTGTAATCCACAAACTCGTGGCTGAAGTGGTAGACGAAATGGGTCTTGCAGAAAAAACAATCGGTGTATCTCCTGTAGGTTGTGCAGTATTTGCTTACAACTACATCGACGTTGACTGGGTAGAAGCTGCCCACGGTCGTGCACCAGCTGTAGCAACAGCACTCAACCGTCTCTACCCTGACAAAGCAGTATTCACATACCAAGGTGACGGCGACATGTCGGCTATCGGTACAGCAGAAACAATCCACGCTGCTAACCGTGGCGAAAACATCGTAATGATCTTCGTCAACAACGCTATCTATGGTATGACAGGTGGTCAGATGGCTCCTACTACACTCCTCGGCCAAAAGACAGCTACCAGCCCTTATGGTCGTCGTGTAGACCTTAACGGTCACCCACTCGAAATCACCAACCTTCTTAAGGAACTCGATGGTACTTGCTACGTAACTCGTCAGTCAGTACACACTCCTGCTGCTGTTCGCAAGACTAAAGCTGCCCTCAAGAAAGCATTCGAAAATGCTCTCGCTAAGAAGGGTACTTCAGTAGTAGAAGTAGTTTCAACTTGTAACTCAGGTTGGAAGTTGAGCCCAGAAAAGGCTAACGAATGGATGGTGGAAAACATGTTCCCAAAATATCCACTTGGCGATCTCAAAAATCTTTAATCCACTAAAACACAAGACAATAAAATGAAAGAAGAAATTATCATTGCAGGCTTTGGTGGACAGGGTGTCCTCTCAATGGGTAAGATCCTTGCTTACTCTGGCCTTATGGACGACAAAGAAGTCACTTGGATGCCTTCTTATGGTCCTGAACAGCGTGGTGGTACTGCCAACGTGACAGTAATCCTTTCTGACGAAAAGATTTCATCACCTATTCTCGACTCATTCGACATCGCAGTAGTGCTCAACCAACAATCACTCGACAAGTTTGAACCAAAAGTAAAGAAGGGTGGTATCCTCATCTACGATGCTAATGGTATCAACAACCTTCCAACTCGCGACGATATCCGCGTAGTGCGCGTTGAAGCTACAAGAGCTTGTATGGAAATGGGTAACTCTAAGACCTACAACATGGTAATCATGGGTGCATTGCTCGAAGTAATGGACTACAAATTGCCAATGGAAAACGTTATCAAGGGTCTCCAAAAGTCACTCCCAGAACGTCACCACAAGCTTATTCCACTCAACGAAGCAGCTATCGAAAAGGGTCGCTCACTCGTGAAATAATATTTGTCCGACAAATATATCACTTAAGAGGCTGTCTAACAACAAAAGTTGGACAGTCTCTTTTTTGTGCGAAAAATTGGGGCATTTAAGCAGCTTTCGCTCCACAAAAGTATTTTGTTGTGTAAATGTTTAAATCGAGGTTCACACAATGTCTTTTTTGTGAGT
>JAFYNZ010000057.1 GCA_017547845.1 Muribaculaceae bacterium | reverse complement strand
TTGCATCTGTCCCATTCGTTGCATCTGTCCCAAGTGTTGCAAGCGTTGCAAGTGTCTCACCCCTGAAACAGCGGGACAGTGGGACAGCAAGACAAGACCGGCGACTCAGAGTCGACAGCACACACAGTCCGACCATCTGCGTTACTCTTCACTCTAAGAGAGGGAAGAGAGGGAGAGTGTATATCTACGCTTGCAAGCAATCATAGATATCTTTCTATATTCATAGGCTCATCGTTCTGAGCCTTTTCTGCAATAGGTAGTCGCTTTGTCCCTAAAAGCCTTTCTGCTGAAAGCATCGTCTTCACGGGACAGCCGCTCCTGCAATGTCTGTGGGAAGTGCCTTCAGGCCCTTTCTCTCACTAAGCACCTCTCATCTCGCTAAACGCTCCCTTCCCTGAGTTACCCCGATAGGGGTTACATCTCGGTTAACCGGTGGTCAGCGAGCGTAGCGAGTGCCACCACCGGAGATGCACCCTCACTCGACACATACCCCGACAGGGGTTACACATCACCTCCATACTCTTCCCTTCGTAGTCGCATCGTCGCATGTCGCATTGTGGCTGACGCCATGCAACACGACAACGCTGCAACAACTCGCCCATCCTATGAATGTGTAATGTTTAGGGGTTAGTGTTTAATGGGGCGTTAGCAATCCAAGGCAAGGGTGAATGGAGCAGTGCCTATTGGGAGTTTTGGGAGTTTAAGGCGTTTTGGGTGTTTTCTCGCTAAAATCTCTATCCTTTCGATGCTTCTGATGCCCGGCAAAGCGTTTAGAGTTGTCTATGTGGTAAAAAATTAGTAACTTTGCATGTTATTTGCGATGTCGTGAAATTACGATTTCGGAAAGCACTCTATTCACGAAAATTAAATCAAGGGAATCTATAGATGTCCCCCATAAAGTAAATATATGATTCAAGTCAACAATTTAGGTATCCAATTTGGCAAACGAGTTCTCTTCCAAGATGTGAACTTGACATTCAACAAAGGCAACTGCTACGGCATCATCGGTGCCAACGGTGCAGGCAAATCGACATTGATGCGTATCCTTTCAGGACAATTGACTCCGACTTCAGGCTCTGTGACATTGGGCAGCGGCGAGCGTCTATCGGTGCTCTCTCAGGACCACTTCGAGTTTGACGAATGCACTGTCATCGAGACTGTGCTTCGCGGTCACACTGTGCTTTGGGACGTGATGCAAGAGAAAGATGCTATCTACGCTAAGGAAGACTTCAGCGACGAGGACGGCATTCGCGCTGCCGAGCTCGAAGAAAAGTTTGCCGAAATGGAGGGTTGGAACGCCGAAAGCGATGCGGCCGCTCTTCTCTCAGGCCTCGGCATCAAGGAAGACCGCCACTATATGCTCATGAAGGACATGAGTGCCAACGAAAAGGTGCGCGTGCTCCTTGCCAAGGCTCTCTTCGGTAACCCCGACAACCTCCTTCTCGACGAGCCTACCAACGACCTTGACCTTGAGACTGTCGCTTGGCTTGAAAATTATCTTTCTAATTTCGAAAACACTGTGCTTGTCGTCAGCCACGACCGTCACTTCCTCGACGCTGTCAGCACCCACACGCTCGACATCGACTACAACAAGGTGTCGCTCTTTGCCGGCAACTACAGCTTCTGGTATCAGTCGTCGCAACTCGCTTTGCGTCAGCAACAGGCTGCCAACAAGAAGGCCGAAGAGAAACGCAAAGAATTGCTCGAATTTATCCAACGATTCAGTGCCAATGTCTCTAAGAGTAAGCAGACCACAAGCCGTAAGAAAATGCTCGAAAAGCTCAACGTCGAAGATATCCAGCCATCTTCTCGTCGCTACCCGGGCATCATCTTCACGCCTTGTCGCGAAGTGGGCAACAAGATTCTCGAAGTCAAAGGCCTCGAAGCAAGTGTCGAAGGGGAATTGCTCTTCAGCGATGTCAACTTCCAGATTGAGAAGGGCGACAAGGTGGCATTCCTCAGCCGCGACCCTCGCGCAATGACGGCTCTCTTCGAAATCATCATGGGCAACCGCAAAGCCGACAAGGGCGACTACGATTGGGGACAGACCATCACCAATGCCTACCTCCCGCTGGACAATAGCGCATTCTTCGACACCGACCTCAACCTCGTCGACTGGCTCTGTCAGTACAGCGCCGACTCTTCTGAAATCTATCTCAAGGGCTTCCTCGGCAAGATGCTTTTCAGCGGCGAAGAGGTGCTCAAGAAGGCTTCTGTGCTCTCAGGGGGCGAAAAGATTCGCTGTATGATTGCACGCATGATGCTCACCGATGCCAACACGTTGGTGCTCGACTCGCCGACCAACCACCTCGACTTGGAGTCAATCCAAGCGTTCAACAATACGCTCCAAAACTTCAAGGGCGTAATCATGATGGCCAGCCACGACCACGAGTTTATCCAGACTGTCTGCAACCGTATCATCGAGCTTACGCCCAACGGTATCATCGACAAGATGATGGACTACGACGACTACATCACCGACGACAAGGTCGCTGCAGCTCGCGAACGCATGTACAAGAAGTAATCACACGCACAGACACATTCAGTAACACTCATTAAATCACTGCAAAACAATGGTAAAACATATCGTAACATTCAAATTCAAAGGCACGGCGGAAGAACGCCTCCAAGTGGCACAAGAGTTTAAGGCAGCCCTTATGGCTCTGCCTGAGCAAATCGATGTGCTCCGCTCTATGGAAGTCGGCATCAACGAAAACCCGGCTGAAACTTGGGACCTCACCCTCATCGCCGTGGTCGACAAGATGGAAGATGTCGATGTCTATGCCAAGCACCCTGCCCATGTCGCAGCTGCCGCTATCATCAAAGACGCCAAGCAAGACCGCGCTTGTGTAGACTACATCTGCTAATATCGACCGTCACATGTTCATAGCATCACAGAAGAAACGCGAAAACATAGCCGAATATATCCTCTATATGTGGCAGATAGAGGATATTATTCGCGCATATAAACTCGACATCGACCTCATCTGCGCCAACATCATCGACCGCTACCCTTCTCTCTCCGAGGCTCAACGCAAGGACCTCACCGAATGGTACGAGTCGCTCATCGACATGATGAGACGCGAAGGCGTGACCGAAAAAGGTCACCTCCAGATCAACCGCAACACCATCGCTGCGCTCGACGACCTGCATTCGCAACTGATGAAGCACCCGAAGTTTGCCGCCTACAACGCACAATTCTACGGCACACTCCCCTACATCGTCGAGATACGCGCCAAGTCAGGCGACAACAAGGCGGGCGAAATCGAAAGCTGCTTCAATGCCCTCTATGGCGTGCTAATGCTACGCCTCCAAGGCAAAGAGATAAGCGACGAGACCACCGTTGCCATCAAGCAAATCTCGCGATTCCTCGCTATCCTCTCAGACTGCTACAAGAAAGACTTCAACAACGAACTATTTACCGACAATGACTAAACTACTAGTGACCGGAGCCGAAGGACAACTCGGACGCTCCCTCAGACGCATATTCGACAACGAGCCACAACTCGCTGTCACCTATATTGACATCGACAGGCTTGACTTGACCGACAAAAGTGCCGTCGACACTTTCTTCGACAACGCCCGATACGACATCGTCATCAACTGCGCTGCATACACAGCCGTTGACCTGGCAGAGAAAAACGAAGTGGCCTGCTCCCACATCAACACCGATGCCGTCAAAAACATCGCTGAAGCAGCCCGTCGCCACCAGACCAAGGTGATACACATCTCCACCGACTATGTCTTCAACGGCAAAAACTTCATGCCATATGCCGAAAACGATGTGCCCGACCCTCAGTCGATCTATGGTCGCACCAAACTCGAAGGGGAAGCCGTGCTCAAAGCCTACTGCCCTCAAAGCATCATCATTCGCACCTCATGGCTCTACTCCGAATGGGGCAACAACTTCATGAAGACCATGTGTCGACTCGGCGACGAAAAGCATGAGATAGGCGTCGTATGCGACCAAATCGGCACGCCGACATATGCCCACGACCTGGCTGCAGCCATCTACTCCATCATCACAGCCGAGCAGTGGCATCCGGGCATCTTCCATTTCTCCAACGAGGGTGTCGCATCATGGTACGACTTCGCAGTCGCTATCATGCACCACGCCCGCAAGGACTGCCGCGTCAACCCTATCACCACCAAAGAATACCCCACCGATGCCCGACGCCCACACTATAGCGTGCTGAGCAAGGCCAAGATTAAGACCACCTACGGACTCACCATCCCTCACTGGGAAGAGTCGCTAAGAAAGTGCATCAACAATTACCTTCAACTATAAAACTCAACCAGACACACAGATATATGAGTGCTTTAACAGATGAAATTTCACGTCGCAGAACGTTTGCTATTATCTCCCACCCTGACGCCGGTAAGACAACCTTGACCGAAAAGTTGCTCCTATTCGGTGGTGCCATCCATGTGGCGGGTGCAGTCAAAAGCAATAAGATTAAGAAGACAGCCACATCCGACTGGATGGAAATCGAGAAACAAAGAGGTATCTCTGTTGCAACCTCTGTGATGGGTTTCAACTATGGCGACTACAAAATCAACATCCTCGACACCCCCGGTCACCAGGACTTCGCCGAAGACACTTTCCGCACACTCACAGCCGTCGACTCGGTAATCATCGTGGTCGATGTGGCAAAGGGTGTCGAAACTCAGACTCGTCGCCTGATGGAGGTCTGCCGTATGCGAAAGACACCGGTAATCATCTTCGTCAACAAGCTCGACCGCGAAGGTCGCGACCCGTTTGACATCCTCGACGAACTCGAACAAGAACTCAAAATCGGAGTCCGTCCGCTCTCTTGGCCTATCAACATCGGCGCTAAGTTCAAAGGTGTCTACAACATCTACGAAAACGGCCTCGACCTGTTCACTCCAAGCAAACAGACCATCTCCGAACGCATCGAAATCGATGATGTCAACTCCAAAGTGGTCGACGAACTCGTAGGCGAAGCCGATGCCGCAAAGCTCCGCGAAGACCTCGAACTCATCGAAGGTGTTTACCCCGAATTTGATGTCGACACCTACCTCAGCGGCGAAATAGCACCCGTATTCTTCGGCTCTGCTCTCAACACTTTCGGTGTCAAAGAGCTTCTCGACTGCTTCGTCAAGATAGCACCTGCTCCACGCCCTATCCAAGCCGTCGAACGCCAAGTCAACCCCGAAGAAGAAGCGTTCACAGGATTCGTGTTCAAGATTCACGCCAACATGGACCCCAACCATCGCAGCTGTATCGCTTTCGTCAAAATATGCTCCGGCAAGTTTGAGCGTAACGCACCATATAAGCATGTGCGCCACAACAAGCAACTCCGATTTGCCGCTCCGACTGCCTTCATGGCGCAGAAGAAAGACATCGTCGACGAAGCATACCCGGGCGACATCATCGGTATACCCGACACCGGCAACTTCAAGATCGGCGATACCCTCACTTCAGGCGAAGAACTCCACTTCAAGGGATTGCCAAGCTTCTCACCTGAGATGTTCAAATACATCGAGAATGCCGACCCTATGAAGACCAAGCAGCTCGACAAGGGTGTCAACCAGCTCATGGACGAAGGCGTCGCTCAGCTATTCACCAACCAATTCAACAATCGCAAGATTATCGGCACGGTCGGTCAGCTCCAGTTTGAAGTAATCCAGTATCGCCTCCTCCACGAGTATGGCGCACAATGCCGTTGGGAGCCTATCAGCCTCTACAAAGCATGCTGGATAGAAAGCGACGACGAGCAGGCTCTGGCAGCATTCAAGAAGCGTAAGCACCAGTTCATGGCCACCGACAAAGAGGGCCGCGATGTATTCCTCGCCGATAGCAACTATGTGCTGCAGATGGCCCAAGCCGACTTCCCTAAAATCCGATTCCACTTCACATCGGAATTTTAAGAAAGCACCCCCGACGGAGTCCGAGATTTTTCAGAAATTCCACTCGACACGGTCGCAAAGACTCTCCTCTATCCGACTGCGTCAACCCATAGCTAAGTGTCCTCAAACCAAGCGTTTAGGGCACTTTTTTCATTATGTCTGAGCCACCGCCATCGATTAACAATCCACCGTTAATTTTAGTTAATCTTACCGACCGACTTAAACCATCGACAACGCCCCGAGTCTATAAGATGTAAGCCGCCGACAAGCGACACCCCGCCAAGTCAAGGCTGCCAAGAAAACGAAAATATAAACTCTAAAAATAATAAGACAATGAAAAAGACTATTTTATCAATTGCATTCGCGCTTATCGCGACAATCGGAGTAGAAACACTCGCTCAGCAACCACAACACCGTCACGAATGCGACCGCAAGGAGCAATGCCAAGCAAAACCTGACGCAAAGAAAGAGTGGAAAAATCGTCACCACCATGGTCGCAAGGTCGACATGTTTCACGACCTCAACCTCTCAGAGGAACAAAGAGAAAAGCTCAATAAACTCGACAACGATCGCCGTGAGAAAAACGACCGCCTCCAAAAGAAGGCTCGCAACGATCGCGAGAAGGCTCAAGCCGACTACGAAAAGAGACTGAAGAAAATCCTCACTGCCGAGCAATACAACCAGTACCTCAAAAACAAGGAGCAACACAAGGCCGACGGCAAGAAGGTGCGTCAGAAATTTGCAAAGCACGGCAAGAGAATGGACAAAAAAGCCAACATGAGCAAAGGCGACTCACTGCTCCAACAACAACGCCACAAGAAGCAACCAATGTAATTTCCTAAAAAAATAGTCGATAGCGATTAAACCTTTTCGCTGTCGGCTTGTCTTATTATTATCAGAAACACTTTGTCGTTGAATGCGACGTTAAATAATAAAACATGCTATCACGACAAAAACGGAGTCAGGCTGCGGCTTTTCTCCGTTTTTTCTTTATCCCTCGACCACACTGTCGACAACCCGATTTCGACCAAGTATAGGCAATATTGAGGCGAAAATTTGGTAGTTTGAGATAACTTGCTTATATTTGCAGAATTAACGAGGAAATTTACAGCAATTTCCTTTAGTCGCGAATCTAATACCGTTTAAAATATGAGCACTCAAGAATCTTCCAACATCAGCAAATTTTCCGAACAGGACGTGCGCTACCTTCGATTGCTGTCCAAGTCGTTTCCTTCAATTGCAGCCGCAAGTACGGAAATAATCAACCTCGAAGCAATCCTCAACCTCCCCAAAGGCACAGAACACTTCCTCTCCGACATCCATGGCGAGTACGAAGCATTCCAGCATGTACTGAAAAACGCTTCAGGCTCTATTAAACGCAAAGTCAACGACCTCTTCGGCTCATCTCTGCGAGAAGGCGAAAAGAGAGACCTTTGCACCCTCATCTACTATCCAAACGAGAAACTTCGCATCGTCAAAAAGACAGAGAGCAACATCAACGAGTGGTATCTCGTCACCCTCAATCAGCTCGTGAAAGTCTGCAAAATCGTATCATCGAAATACACTCGCTCCAAAGTGCGTAAGGCCCTCCCTAAAGAGTTTGCCTACATCATCGAAGAGCTCCTCCACGACACCCACGAAGACAACAAGCGCGGATATTTCAACCAGATTATCTCGACCATCATCTCGACCAAGCGTGCCGATGAATTCATCATCGCAATGTGCAACCTTATCCAGCAACTTGCCATCGACACCTTGCACCTCGTCGGCGACATCTACGACCGTGGTCCGGGTGCTCACATCATCTTCGACACCCTATGCACTTATCACAACGTCGATGTCCAATGGGGCAACCACGACCTCCTCTGGATGGGCGCTTTTGCCGGCAATGACGCAAGCATCGCTACCGTGGTGCGTCAGTCGCTACGCTATGCCAACCTCATCACCCTCGAAGAAGGCTACGGCATCAACCTCCTCCCTCTCGCTACGTTTGCAATGGAAGTCTACAAAGACGACCCGGTAGAAGTCTACGCACCGAAGATGAAATTTGTGCCCGACCGCTACAGTCAGAAGGAGCAACGCCTCATCGCTCAAATGCACAAAGCGATCTCCATCATCCAATGGAAGTGTGAAGCAGCTCTCATCGACCGCAACCCTGCATATGAAATGGAAGACCGCAAACTCTTCCACCTCATCGACTTCGAAAAGGGCACAATCACTATCAACGGCATCGAGTGTGAACTCCTCGACAAACTCTACCCTACAATCAACCCTGCCGACCCTTACACTCTCACACCGGAAGAACAAGCCATCATCAACCACCTCCACAACTCGTTTGTCAACAGCGAGAAACTCAAGAAACACGTCTATTTCTTGCTTCGTCGCGGCTCATTCTACTTGGCTCGCAACAACAACCTCATGTTCCACGCTTCAATCCCTCTCAACGAAGACGGATCATTCAAGCAAGTCAAAATCATGGGCGAATACTTTGCCGGCAAATCACTCTTAGACCGTCTCGATGCTCTCGTGCAAGTCGCTTGCCGCAAATCATCGGAAATGAGCGAAGAGAAACAATATGCTGTCGACTACATGTGGTATCTATGGTGTGGTGCCGACTCTCCATCGTTCGACAAAGCAAAGATGGCCACATTCGAACGCTATCTCACCACCAACAAAGAAGTGCAGAAAGAGCCTAAGGGCTACTACTACAAGCTTCAAAACGACGAGACTGTCTGTAACAACATCCTCCGCGAATTTGGCATCGACGAAACTCGCGGCCACATCATCAACGGTCACGTGCCTGTCAAGATCAAGAAGGGCGAACACCCTGTCAGAGCCAACGGCAAACTCATCGTCATCGACGGTGGATTCTCCAAAGCCTACCAGTCAGAAACCGGCATCGCAGGCTACACACTCGTCTACAACTCATTCGGCATGCAACTTGTGCAACACGAGCCATTCGAATCGACACAGAAAGCCATCGAAGAAGGCCTCGACATCATCTCCAACACTGTCCTCTCTGAGCATAACACCGAGCGTCTGCTCGTAAAAGACACCGACAAGGGCAAGGAGATGATAAAACGCATCGACGACCTCCATCGTCTCCTCATCGCCTACCGCACAGCCGTAGTCAAAGAAAACAACTAATCCCCCACTATCCGCAACAACGTAGAGGCTACAACTACCCCCTAAATCCGCAACAATGCAGTGGGTACTACTACCCCCTCTATCCCACATAACAACGTAGGAGGAAAACACCACCGTCTTCCTCCTACTTTCGTTTCCGTATATCTCTATTCAGAGAGTTTTAGATCTATATCACCCTCTGGGACATTAGACTAAGACCTACACCTCCATTATATCCGGCTTAATCAATCGCGATAAACGATTTTAATCTCAGTCTGGTGATATGGCATTGAGTTTTCACCAAAATTTGTAATCTTAATCCTATTGCCTTTGGAGTCATACTCATAAGTTGTTCGGGTTGAGGAAGAGCCGTCCGAACTTCTATAAGACTTTTCCACCATCTCGCCTTTTGAATTATACTTAAATACAAATTTGCCTGAGCCATAATACTCACCATCGGCAGAGAACGAATCATCACAGAAGATCTCCTCATTTTGATATAGTGTATGCTCAACAACATTACCTTCCCAATTATAGACATAAGTAGCCTTTTCCATCAACTCATCAGGATAATAAATAGCATACTCAGTCACACGGCCTTCGGAATCATATTGATAAATGAACTTTTGATACACCAAACCGTCCGAAGTGTACTCAATCTTCTCTATAACATTGCCATTGGAGTCATACGCATATGAGAATTTATCCATTGTTGCTATTTCATCTCTGTACGTATTCTTTTCTACCACATTTCCGTGGGAATCATATTTATATACAACTTTGGTTTCACCCCGAGGCTCGGTGTCGGATTCAACGACTGAGCCACACAACAAGCTATCAAATGAAACTATATCTTGCTTAATGACTTTCCCATTTGAGTCATACACATAAAGATTCTGTATCTTGCTGCAGCCATAAGAATTCTCCTGGACCGACTCTATCATGTTGCCGTGGGAGTCATATTTGTAGGTATTCTCCCAGATCATAGGAAAACCATTGTCACTACCCGACTCTTTGACCACATCTCCTCGCTCATTGAAGTCGTAAATGATGACTGATGCCTCTTCCCCAACATTTTCATACATATTATAACGTGTCAACGTCACAGACTTCACATCACCATGCAGAGTCCAATCCTGCGACCATCCTTGACGCACCGATGCTTCATGTGATTCAGAAGCACAACTTGCTACAACAGCAACAATTGCAAATAGGGACAAAAAATACTTTTTAGAGTTCATAGTTTTCGTGATAATTAATACTTTAATACGTCTTCTACTTATTGATTTCAACTGATTTTTCAGTGACTTTGCGAGAATCAGCCCTCTTTCTCCATGAGTTCGAGCATACGCATTTCGACCATATCGATTTCGTCGATAAGTGCACTGACACGCTGCGATGCCTTCAGAAGCTCATCGGTCGACATCTCTCCGGTCGACATACGGCCCTCCAATTCATTCTTCTCTGTCTCCAATTCAGGCAGTCGTTTCTCAAGTTCCTCAAGCTCGCGCTTCTCCTTGTAGGAAAGCTTGTTGGAATTATCACGCTTTGGCTTGCGTTGCTCCGCAGTCTTGGCCGACTCCGCCTTGGCTTCCGTCTTAGCCATTTTGCTCTCCATATCCAAGCAATGGCGATAGGTGGAGTAATCACCCGGGAAGTCCTTGACCACACCATTGCCCTTGAAGACAAACAAATGGTCGACGATTCTGTCCAAGAAAAATCTGTCGTGACTCACCACGATGACACACCCCTTAAACTTCGACAGATAGTCCTCGAGCAGCGATAGCGTTACGATGTCCAAGTCGTTGGTAGGCTCGTCGAGAATGAGGAAATTAGGGTTGCGCATCAACACTGTCGCCAAGTAGAGACGTCGCTTCTCACCGCCACTGAGTTTGTGGATAAACTTCTGCTGAGTGTCGGGAGCGAATAGGAAATGGCTGAGAAATTGCGATGCCGAGAGTCGTGTCTTCTCATCGATGTGAATCTCTTCGGCTATCTCTCTGACAGCGTCGATCACCTTCTTCGACTCATCAAATTCGATTCCGTCTTGGCTATAATAGCCCCACTTCACGGTCTGACCGATGTCGAAATGTCCCGAGTCAGGCTCTACGAGTCCGAGCAAAAGCTTAATGAATGTCGACTTACCGACGCCGTTATCTCCCACGATACCGACCTTGTCGTAGCGAGCAAACGTATAGTTCCAATCCTTTAGGATAACCTTGTCGCCGTAGGACTTACAGATGTCCTTAGCCTCAAAAATCTTTGAGCCGATGTAAGAGCCTTTGACAGCAAGCTCCACATTTCGCTCCGACAGATTGACCTGCGAACGCTTCTCCAACTCATAGAAATTGTCAATACGATACTTCGCCTTTGAGCCTCGTGCTTGCGGCTGACGACGCATCCACTCCAACTCGGTGCGCAGAAGGTTTTTCACCTTTGCCAACTCCGCAGTCAGATTCTCCATGCGCTCCTCACGTTTCTGCAGATAGTAGTCGTAATTGCCGTTGTAGGTGAACGTCTGCTCACGGTCGATCTCGATAATCTTATTGCAGACATTGTCCAGAAAATAGCGGTCGTGAGTCACCATCAGAAGCGTGATATTCTGCTTCGACAGATACTTCTCCATCCACTCTATCATCTCAATGTCAAGGTGGTTGGTCGGCTCATCAAGGATAAGCATCTCAGGCTCGGAAAGCAACACCCGAGCCAATGCCACACGCTTCACCTGTCCACCCGACAATTGGGCGATAGGCTGGGCGAAATCGTTAATCTTAAACTGTGATAGTATCTGCTTGGCACGGTCCTCGATATTCCAGTCTTCGGGACCCAACACCGCAGGCATGACAGCTTGCAAAACGGTCATATCACCGGCAAACTCCGGCATCTGCTGAAGATAACCGACCTTAAGACCGGTGCGAAACACCACATTGCCGCTATCATAATCCATCTCGCCGGATATGATGCTGAGCAACGTACTCTTTCCCTTGCCATTCTGGGCAATAATACCGATTTTATCACCCTGATACACGCCGAAAGTCACATCGGCAAAGAGCATTCTGTCGCCGAATGACTTGGTCAAACCTTCTATCTGCAAATAGCTTACCACTGTGTCTTTATCTGATTAAGTTGGAGATTAAAAAAAGAGGGTCTATGCATACATCACCGACCCTCCAAAACAAAAACTAAAAAATATGAAAAAAATAATGTTTCTTAGATTGCTGCAATCACTTCGATTTCAACCAAAGCTTGCTTTGGAAGCTCTTTAACAGCGAATGCACAGCGTGCAGGATATACTTCCTTGAATTCAGATGCATAAACTTCGTTCATTGCACCGAAAAGGCTCATATCTGCAAGCAAAACTGTAGTCTTAACTACGTTATCAAGTGTTGCACCTACCTCAGCGAGGATAGCCTTGATGTTTTCGATTGACTGAGCTGTCTGTGCCTTGATATCTTCTGGCATTTCACCTGTCTCAGCGTTGATTGGGAGCTGACCTGAGATAAACACTAAGTTACCTACTACGACAGCTTGGCTATAAGGACCGATAGCACCCGGTGCTTTTGTTGATTTGATTTCCTTTTTCATTTTCTATTGGATTTAGATAGTTTCATTCATTTGCCCTCCGGGATCACCTTCAGACATTACGACCACAAAGTTAATCAAAATTCTTCAATCCACAATACATTCCCCCAATTTATAATCCCTCCTCCCCCATTTCCCCACTAATATTATTGTGGCATCTACGGTGAAATCCACATCATCAATCGATTAGGGGTTGTTGAGGAGGTGGCGAAGGCGGCGATAGTCGGGGCAGTAGCGACCGACAAGGTCCCAGAATTGCGGGCTGTGGTTGGGGTGCACGATGTGGGCCAATTCGTGGATGATGACATATTCGACACATTCTTGCGGCTTATAAGCAAGCATCAGATTGAAGGTCAAGGAGCGTGTGCTTGCACGACACGACCCCCATCGACTGGTCATCATTTTGAACGACACTTTGGCGGCACGGAGTCCCATGCGCTGCTCCCATTTCTCTAACATCGGCTTAAACTCTTCTATCCACGCACGCAATATCGCCGGATCGTGCTTTGTCGGCGTGGCTTCAGCACGCTTCTTCACTTTGCTGACTGCCTTGTCTATCCAGTCGCGCTTGCTTTCGAGCAGCTCGAGCACTTTCGCTTCGGGATAGCCCGATGGCACCGACATTCTGACTTCAGCGTCGGGCGGAGCAACTTTGAGCGACACGTTGCGCACATTTTTCCACATCACGACGACCTGCTGTCGGCCTATCTGATAATGGCGTATTTCTGAGATTCCTTTCATATATTTTGTTGAGATGAGACGTTTGACCGATCGAGTCCGGCAACTGTCGGCACAAGCATAGAGCAGACAATGACGGCAAATCTATGCTGAGGGCGGAAAAAACTATGGGCAACACCGAAGTGCTGCCCATGAGAGTTTGAAAGTATTGCGTGTTATTAAACGATACCTTGTTCGAGCATAGCTTGAGCAACCTTCATGAAGCCTGCGATGTTAGCACCCTTAACGTAGTCGATAGTGCCGTCAGCCTTCTTACCGTACTTAACACAAGCAGAGTGGATGCTTTCCATGATGTAGTGGAGTTTTTCATCAACTTCAGCACCAGACCAGCTGATGTGCATAGCGTTTTGTGTCATTTCAAGACCAGAAACAGACACACCACCAGCGTTAACAGCCTTACCAGGAGCGAAGAGGATACCATTGCTTTGGAAAGTTTCGATAGCTTCTGGAGTACAACCCATGTTAGAAACTTCGCAGCAGCACCATGTACCGTTAGCGATGAGTTCCTTAGCGTCGTCACCGTTAAGTTCGTTTTGGAATGCACAAGGAAGAGCGATGTCACACTTCACGCTCCAAGCCTTCTTACCAGGAGTGAACTTAGCAGCTTCTGGGTACTTAGTAGCCATATCTTCTACCTTGTTGCGGTTAGAAGCACGCATTTCGAGCATGTAGTCGATCATTTCATTTGTGATACCACCAGGGATTTCGCAAACACCGTCAGGACCAGAGATAGCGACAACCTTAGCACCGAGTTCTGTAGCCTTGAGAGCAGCACCCCAAGCAACGTTACCGAAGCCAGAGAGAGCAACTGTGCAACCCTTGATGTCCTTACCTGCAGTCTTAAGAACGTGTTCTGTGAAGTAGAGAGCACCGAAACCTGTAGCTTCTGGACGGAGGATAGAACCACCCCAAGTTGCGCCCTTACCTGTCAATACGCCTACGTTGTATTCGCGAGCAAGCTTAGTGTACATACCGAAGAGGTAACCGATTTCACGACCACCTACACCTACGTCACCAGCAGGAACGTCTGTGTCAGGACCGATGTTGTTCCACAATTCGAGCATGAATGCTTGGCAGAAACGCATGATTTCAGCGTCTGACTTACCTACTGGGTTGAAGTCAGAACCACCTTTACCACCACCCATAGGAAGAGTAGTAAGTGCGTTCTTGAATGTTTGTTCGAAACCGAGGAACTTCAACATTGATGGGTTTACAGCTGGGTGGAAACGGAGACCGCCCTTGTAAGGACCGATAGCACCGTTGAATTGTACACGATAACCGAGGTTAGTCTGTACTTCACCGTTGTCGTCTACCCAAGTCACACGGAATGTGAAGATACGATCTGGCTCTACCATACGTTCGATGATGCGAGCTTTTTCGAATTCTGGGTGTTGGTTGTAAACTTCTTCAATTGAGTGAAGAACTTCAGTCACTGCCTGGATGTATTCGTTTTCACCAGGATGTTTTGCCTCGAGATCGGCAAGAATTTTCTTAATATCCATGTTTTACCGTTTAGATTTATATGGTTTTCAATATTGAATGCAAATGTACTGCCTTTTTTTGAGAAGTGCAAATTTTTTCTGACAATAAATCAAATAAAAAAATCGGGCAAGAATTACCCACCCGATTTTCGCACTTTTATCTGACTTTTTTATTAGTCTTCGAGCTTGTGGATTACAAGGCCTGAACGCAACTTAGGTTCGAACCATGTAGTCTTAGGAGGCATGATGTTGCCTGTGTCAGCGATGTTGATGAGCTGATCCATTGTCACAGGATAGAGAGCGAGAGCCATCTTCATTTCGCCACTGTCGACACGACGCTTCAATTCGCCGAGACCACGGATACCACCTACGAAGTCGATACGCTTGTCTGAACGGAGGTCAGTGATGCCGAGGATATCGCGGAGGATGAGGTCAGAAGACACTGTCACGTCAAGTACGCCGATTGGGTCTTGGTCGTTGTAAGTACCTGCCTTAGCTGTCAATGAGTACCATTCGCCTTCGAGGTAAAGAGCGAAGTTGTGGAGAGCTGCCGGATGGTAGATTTCAGCACCCTTCTTTTCAACGTCGAAGTTTACAGCGATCTTTTCGAGGAATTCAGCAGGAGTCAAGCCGTTAAGGTCGCGAACTACGCGGTTGTAGTCGATAATCTTAAGGTGAGAAGCAGGGAATGCCACTGCGAGGAAGTAGTTGTACTCTTCGTCACCGCGGTGGTTAGGGTTGTTTTGCTTCTTTTCGTTGCCGACGAGAGCAGCAGCTGCTGAACGGTGGTGACCGTCTGCGATATAAAGGTTAGGAATCTTTTCGAACTCTTCAGTGATCTTAGCGATAGTCGCTTCGTCTTCGATCACCCAGAAAGTGTGGCCAAAGCCATCGTCCGGAGCTACGAAGTCGTATTCTGGCTCGCCTGCAGTCACTGTGCGGATGATACCTTCGAGAACTTCGTTGTCAGGGAATGCGAAGAACACAGGCTCGATGTTGGCATTGTTGCAACGCACGTGCTTCATGCGGTCTTCTTCCTTGTCGCGACGAGTCAACTCATGCTTCTTGATACGACCTTCCATGTAGTCTTCTACCCATGCACCTACGACAAAACCGTATTGTGTTCTGCCATCCATTGTCTGAGCATAGATGTAGTAGTTTTCTTTTTCGTCTTGCACCAACCATCCCTTTTCTTGGAACATGTTGAAGTTTTCGACAGCCTTGTCGTATACTTTTGGATCGTGTTCGTCAGTGCCTGGTTCGAAATCGATTTCAGGTTTGATGATGTGATACAATGATTTTTCGTTGCCTTCAGCTTCTTTGCGAGCTTCTTCTGAGTTAAGAACGTCGTAAGGACGTGAAGCCACTTCTTCGATCATTGACTTAGGAGGACGTACTCCTTTAAAAGGTTTTACTCTTGCCATGATTTAACTTTTAGATTTATTAGTTCTATTAATTATGTTCTATTATATATAATGTGTATTACACACGTTTCACGCTCCTAAATTATAAATTAATTCGCAATTGTGCAACTCACATTATCATTTTCTTTAGATTTCTCCACGAATAATGGTCTGACTACGGTCCGGACCGACTGAAACGATGCAGATTGGCACGTTCAACTCTCTTTCGAGGAAGTCGATATAGGCGTTGAATTCAGCAGGGAATTGTTCAGGCGACTTCATCGATGTCATGTCGGTCTTCCAGCCCTTGAGTTCTTCATAGACCGGTTCGAGCTCACCATCTACCACATCGAATGGGAATTGGCGAGTCTCCTGACCATTGATGCGATAAGCCGTGCAAGCCTTGATTGTCTCAAAGCCGTCGAGCACGTCGCTCTTCATCATGATGAGCTTTGTCACGCCATTGATCATGATAGCATAACGCAATGCCACGAGGTCAACCCAGCCACAACGACGCTCTCTGCCTGTCACTGCACCATACTCGTGACCGAGGTCGCGGATAAGTTTGCCTGTCTCGTCAAACAATTCTGTAGGGAACGGACCGCTACCGACACGTGTGCAGTAGGCCTTGAAGATACCATAGACATCGCCTATCTTGTTGGGAGCAAGACCGAGACCTGTGCAGGCACCGGCTGTAATCGTATTAGATGATGTCACAAATGGATATGAGCCGAAGTCCACGTCGAGCATTGTGCCTTGAGCACCCTCGCAAAGCACTCTCTTGCCTTGAGCCAAAAGGTCGTTGACTACATATTCGCTATCGATGATGTCAAAGCCCTTCATGTAGTCGATAGCTTCCATCCATTGAGCTTCGAGTTCAGCCACATCAGTGTCGCCACCGAGCTGAGTAAGCGTGGCGATATGCTTAGCCTTTGCTATGGCATATTTTTGTTCAAAGTTGCTGAAGATGTCGCCCACACGCAAGCCGTTGCGCGAAATCTTATCGGTGTAGGTAGGACCGATACCCTTGCCTGTCGTACCGATTTTGCTATCACCCTTAGCCTTCTCTTGAGCAGCGTCAAGACGACGATGGGTCGGCATGATAAGGTGGGTCTTCTTTGAGATTTTAAGAATCTTCTTGATGTCCGTACCACTTTGCTCGAGCGCTTTGGCTTCGTCCATAAACAAGATTGGGTCGAGCACAACGCCGTTGCCTATGATATTGACATTGTTGTTTTGGAAAATACCTGAAGGGATCGAACGGAGAACGTATTTCTTACCTTCAAATTCAAGTGTATGACCTGCATTCGGACCACCTTGAAAGCGTGCTACGACATCGTAACGTGGTGTCAACACATCGACCACCTTACCTTTACCTTCATCGCCCCATTGGAGACCGAGCAATACATCTACTTTATTCATTTCGAATGTTGTTTATTTAGTTGGTTTTATTTTCTTCTTGTTTTGGCGGATACACGACGAGCACAATCCATAAAGATAGGCCGAGACATAAGCAGGCGTGAAAGCCGTGTAACGACGCGACATCACCTGTGATATCACCTCATCAGCCTCCACCTCCTTGACTTTGCCACATTGCGTGCACACCAAATGGAAGTGACTGCCCAGAGCCACTTCATATTGAGCCGGCTGAGAGTTAAACTGGTGCTTTCGCAGCAACCCGCACTCCATCAGCAAGTCGATAGTGTTGTAGACCGTAGCACGGCTGACATGATACGCATCACGCTCAAGCTCATTATAGAGTGTCTCCACATCAAAATGCACCTGCATTGACCACACCTTTTCGAGTATGGCAAAACGTTCCGAAGTCTTTCGCAATCCCTTTGATTCAAGAAATCGCGTGAAAGTCTCTACTGCATTTTTCTGTGAGTCATTATCCATATCGGTACGACCTATTACAAAATCCTTGCAAAGTTAAGAAAAGCAGACCACAACTCCAAACAAATTTAAAGATTTATCACTCCGCAGATTAAACAAGCAAGTGCGAAATTAATTAAAATGACTGAAGAAAGCACACTTTGGATTATTAAAATTTAATTTTTTACGAGGTCGATTGTTTAATTTCTTTTGAATTGCGAATAATTCATGAGGGCTAATATCGTC
>JAFYNZ010000056.1 GCA_017547845.1 Muribaculaceae bacterium | reverse complement strand
TCTCTATTTTTACTATTACAAAACGGTCGAGGATTTCTTTGGGCAATACTAGGCTTGCCAATTGTTCTAATATCTTTGTTTCCATGCCTACAAAGATAACATTTTTTTATTTATGCCCACACCTTTTTGCTACTGAGCCGAGATTGCTGCTATCGTCGGAATCTCTGCAAAGAATGTATCAGTTCGCTTAGTGCGAATCAGAGAGCAACTTAAGAAAATGTCAAACGAATAAATCATAAAGATATGTCAAACCTTTATTCACAAGAACTTGAGGATATGCGTCAGCAAATTGCGATACTTAAAAAGAAACTTGAAAAGCAAGCTATTATCAGCGACGCCCATATACGCAACTCTATGAAGTCCAAGCAGTCTGATATGACAAGAGTCATCGCCGTAACTATCTTTGTCGGAGCTATTTCGGTTCCATATTGCACATGGATGTTTTATAAATATGGATTCTCATTGCTGTTTATAGTGGCTACAACAATAATGTTGGCAGTTTGCATTGGAATAACCATTAAGCAGAGATGTTCGTTGAAGAATCTTGATTTTGCTCACGGCAATCTTCTTGATGTTGCAGAGAAACTCAATAAAGTGAAAACTCACTACCACGAATGGATTAAAATCGCACTTCCGTTGATTCTGTCGTGGCTGAGTTGGCTGGTATATGAGGGGGTAACCCGGATGGAGCCCGGTCCACTGCAGATGGGATTCCTGTCGGGCGCAGTTGTGGGAGTTGCTTTAGGAGGAATCTTCGGCTTCCGCGTCAATCGCAAGATTGTCCGCAAGTCAACTGAGATTCTCAACCAAATCAAAGAGCTGCAGAGTGGTATGTAGCACTCCTTAAATTCTCTACATCTTCTTCCTGCTACGCGAAGTGTCTCCTTTGTGTCCATGCTGTCCTCTCCTCCGTAGAGGAACACACCACTTTCTGTACATCCAAGATGCCGACTAAGTATTATTCCTTAAGGTAAAAGAGGTAGCCTGCTGATATATTATAAGGGAGCGTATCAAAAACTCAATTTTGGCACACTCCCTTGTAAGTTGTTATTGTCTGCGTGGTATCGCGTGATACCGAGAACTTTGCGGATTAGTCCATGAGCTTGCGATAACGAATGCGTTGTGGCTCTGTGTAGCCGTCGCGATTGCGCTTAAACTCTTCGTATTCTGAGTAGCTACCTTCGTAGAATGTCACTTTGCTATCACCTTCAAATGCAAGGATGTGGGTTGCAATACGGTCGAGGAACCAACGGTCGTGGCTCACAACTACTGCACATCCTGCGAAGTTTTCAAGACCTTCTTCAAGCGCACGGAGTGTGTTGACGTCGATGTCGTTGGTAGGTTCGTCGAGAAGCAACACGTTGCCTTCTTCTTTGAGTGCCATTGCGAGGTGGAGACGATTGCGTTCACCGCCTGAAAGGACACCGATCTTCTTCTCTTGGTCGGCACCTGTGAAGTTGAACTTTGAGAGGTAGGCACGTGCGTTCATATCGCGGCCACCCATGCGGAATGATTCCACGCCTTGAGAGATTACCTCATAGACAGTCTTTTCAGGACCGAGGTCTTTGTGTGTCTGGTCGACATATGCTATCTTCACAGTTTCGCCCACTTCGAAGTGACCCTTGTCTTCTGTCTCTTGGCCCATAATCAGGCGGAAGAGAGTGGTCTTACCTGCACCGTTAGGACCGATTACGCCGACGATGCCGTTAGGAGGAAGCATGAAGTTGAGGTCGTTGAAGAGCACCTTTTCGCCGTATGCTTTGCCGACGCCTTGAGCTTCGATCACCTTGTTGCCCAAACGTGGTCCGTTAGGGATATAGATTTCGAGCTTTTCTTCGCGTTCCTTCTGGTCTTCATTGAGGAGACGGTCGTAGCTTGCAAGACGCGCTTTACCCTTAGCCTGGCGTGCTTTAGGAGCCATGCGCACCCATTCCAACTCGCGTTCAAGAGTCTTGCGACGCTTGCTCGCTTGCTTTTCTTCTTGAGCCATGCGCTTAGTCTTCTGGTCGAGCCATGAAGAGTAGTTGCCCTTCCATGGAATACCTTCGCCACGGTCGAGTTCAAGAATCCAGCCTGCAACGTGGTCAAGGAAGTAGCGGTCGTGAGTAACGGCGATCACTGTGCCTTGATATTGTTGCAAGTGTTGTTCGAGCCAGTCGATAGACTCTGCGTCAAGGTGGTTGGTAGGTTCGTCAAGGAGGAGAATGTCAGGTTGTTGGAGCAAAAGACGACAGAGAGCCACGCGACGGCGTTCACCGCCCGAGAGTACAGCGACTTTCTGGTCTTCCGGTGGACAACGGAGTGCGTCCATCGCACGCTCGAGCTTATTGTCGAGGTTCCAAGCATCGCAAGCATCGAGCTTGTCTTGAAGTTCGGCTTGGCGAGCAATGAGCTTGTCCATCTTGTCAGGGTCTTCGAGCACATCAGGATCTGCAAATGCTTCGTTGACTTGGTCAAACTCTGCAAGCAGGTCGAGGATTGGCTTCATACCCTCTTGCACCACTTCCTTCACAGTCTTTTCGGGATCCAACTTTGGATCCTGCTCAAGATAGCCAACTGAGTAGCCTGGAGAGAATACCACTTCGCCTTGATAACTCTTATCAAGACCTGCGATAATCTTCATCAAAGTAGACTTACCCGAACCATTCAAACCGATGATACCGATTTTGGCACCATAGAAGAATGAGAGGTAGATATTCTTAAGTATTTGTCGTTGAGGTGGGATAACCTTGCTGACACCCACCATCGAGAAAATAATTTTTTTATCGTCTGCCATATTGTGTTGTAAATTATTGTTCGTTTTATCAATGACTCATTATTTCACCGGGGCTGTGCGGAACTTATAGTCGCACGACACTTTGCCTTTCACGATATTGTTGAGTTTTGCCTTATTGAGCTGCTTGCGGATAGGCGACACGTGGTCCATATAGACCTTGCCAATCAAGTGGTCGTATTCATGCTGGATGATGCGTGACAAAAATCCGGTGAACTCTTGCTCGTGCTCTTCAAAGTTTTCATCCATCCAACGAAGACGGATGTGCTCAGTGCGTTTCACAGTCTCAGATACGCCCGGCAATGATAAGCAACCCTCGTCGCGACTGATAGCGTCCATGTCTTCAATCACTTCGAGTTCAGGATTGATCATCACCATCTTAGAGTTTTCGCACTCAGGATAAGCCTCTGCGACAGGACTGCCATCAATCACGGCCATCTTAATGCTAAGTCCGACTTGTGGAGCCGCGAGACCTACGCCTTCACTATGATACATTGTCTCCCACATGTTTGCAATCAACTCTTGCAATTTAGGATATTCCTTGGTAATCGGTTGAGCCATTTTTCTCAACACCGGATGACCATAAAGATATACTGGTAAAATCATAATTTTTTGAAGTTTACATTATAATCTGCAAAGATACAACATTTTCTGCTACTTTGCCACATCTACACTCATATTTCATGCGGAAATCTGCCCTATTTGAATTCTTCAATTTAAAGAAGACCTCTATGGTTTAGCGATTGTCGTGTGAGTCGGAGATTGGGCGAGTGATATTGCCGATAGAGTCAATGATGAGACGAGTGTCGGGGAAGTCAAGACGCGATAGTCGGTCGATTTCTCTCGCAGCGCCATGGTTGGCGTCAAGGATTGGCCCTTGTCCATTGCGTTGGATAAAACTATGGATTCGTCCTTCCACGAATTTTCCAATGCTGTCGACCGTCACATCAAGCAGAGGTGCATATCCGAGTGGGAGAGAGTTGTTCATGCCTGTCGGTGTGCAGAAATTGCCAAGACTGTAGGCGATGATGCGGTCGTTGTAAATTTCCATTGCACGCACCACATGTGGGCTATGGCCAAACACTACGTCGGCACCGGCATCGACACTCATACGTGCAAATTTATAGACATCACCACGGCTAAAGCCGTTGTTGAACACCTCTTTGCATTTAGGCACACGGCGCGCCGATGTGCCTTCGCATCCGCCGTGAAATGACACAACGACAATGTCGGCTAAGGTGTCGGCTCCCATAATCACTTTGCGTGCCGCATCAAAGTCATCAAGGTGGTATGCTCCGGGACTTGTGCTGAATGCGCATAGGGCGTAGGTGATGCCATCTTTATTGATTAGAGTGTAGCCTCCTTCTCGTTTTACGCCCGAATAAGGCATATTTGCTCGGCGTAGCGTTGAGGTGGTGGAATCGATACCCATCTGGCAGAAATCATTTGCGTGATTGTTGGTGATAGCCATTGCAGTGAATCCGGCGTCGACAAGGTGATGGACATATCGCTGCGGCATCATGAAATTGACAGCAGAGAATGTGTTCAGTTGTTTTTCAGATTGCGGAGTTCGGTCAAGTAGTACCCCCTCAAGGTTGCCGACAATGAAATCACCTTGTGCAATGATAGGCTTCACGCTGTCGAACAGCGACTTACCATCGTCTTTGGTCATAAAGCGACCATCCCATGGGCATTGTGAACCCATCATAATGTCGCCCATCATCATAATTCTCAGCAAGCGAGGCTCTTGTGACAAGGTCGCTGTCGTATCTTCTGCTACTGTAGTCTGCGTGTCAACCTTGCGTTGATCCACCTTTTGACTGCATGCCACAACAAAGCACCCCACAGCCAAACACCATATAAAAAATGCTGATTTTCTCATTGCGTTTTAATTTACCTCAAAGTTAGTAAACATCTTTCAGTTAGCAAAATATGGCGTCGTATAATGTGCTTTAATACATTATTTCTTTAGGAACATGATAGATTTTTCAGATTTTCTATATCTAATGTTTTTGGGTGGGGAGAAATACTGCTCACACCTTTGAGTATTAATAACGGACTTAAATTTTTGAAACGATGAATGCTACTTTGGATATTGGATCAACTGTTGGAGACTTTTATGTCGAATACTATATCAAGACCTCTTCTGACTCAGAGAGTTATATCGTCACTGATAGCGAACGCAATCGCGCTTTGATGAAACTCTATACCGATAAGGTGTGGGATACTCTTCCTTCTTGCAATATGAATCATCATTCGTTTGCCAAAATGATTGACTCAGACTCCATTACTATTGACGGTAAGGAGTATTATTACATTATCCGTGACTATGTCGATGGCAATCGCATTTCCGACCTCATCGACGAGGGTACAACCTATGATTGGGATGAGGCATCGGAAATCATCATGAAGGTGCTTTCGGCTGTGGATTATCTTCATGGCCAGACTCCAAAGGTGTTTCACAATGACATCACCGCACGCAATGTATTGGTCTACGAGGAAGATGGGAAGACCAAAATTTGTGTCATCGGTCTCGGACATATTTCCGGTCGAGTGATGGGCAAAGCACCATTTTGTACAACCGACCTTAACAATTGGTATCGCGCACCCGAGACTTTCAAAGGTATTTACAATGAACGCTCCGACATCTTCTCGATCGGGGTATTGCTCTACACGATGCTGGTTGGCCACGAACCATGGTTGGTGGATATTGATAACCCCGACCCTCGTGTCAAACCGGATATCCTCAAGAGCCTTCGAAATTTGGCTACAAATTTGACTGATGACATTGGTCTGACTGATGACCAAAAACAAATTCTCGACAAGATGTTGGAGTTGGATTACGATAAGCGTTATCAGTCTGTGCGTGAAGTGTGTACAGACCTTATTGCAGAGCGAGTCAATGCAGAATCTAAAGGTGTCCAACTTCATATCGACACTAAGAAACTTCCGAAAAAGCACAACAATCTGTCGGATTGTGAATACGAGGAGGTCACAAAGAAAGAGAAGACTGTCAAGCAATCCAAAGGACAAGGCTTTGCCGACGTAGCAGGCATGGAAGATGTCAAGCAAATGCTTTTCAAGGAGGTGATGTTTGTGATGCAAAATCCTGATAAAGCCGAAAAGTATCGTCTCAAAACGCCCAATGGTGTGCTATTCTACGGGCCTCCGGGTTGTGGCAAGACTTTCATTGCTCAGAAATTTGCAGAGGAGTCAAAACTCAATTTTAAGATGGTGAAGGCATCAGACTTGGGCAGTATCTACATTCATGGAACCCAAGGCAAGATTGCAGAACTTTTCGAAGAGGCTGAAGAAGATGCTCCGACAGTCATCTGCTTTGACGAGTTGGATGGTATGGTGCCCGACCGCTCGACTATTCATAGCGAGAACGCATCAGGCGAGGTCAACGAGTTTCTCAGTCAGCTCAATAATTGTGCCGAGCGTGGAATCTTTGTCATTGGGACCATCAACCGCCCAGAGAAAATCGATTCGGCGATTCTGCGCACCGGTCGACTCGATAAGGCTGTCTACATCTCATTGCCCGACTATGAAGCACGCAAGCAACTCTTTAAGATTCATCTTGAAGGACGCTTCAACGAAGATAGTATCGACATCGACCACCTCGCCCGGCAGACCGAGGGCTATGTTGCAAGCGACATTAGCTACATCGTCAACGAGGCGGCTATCGAATCGGCAATGGCAGATGTGCCGATATCACAGGGTTGCTTGCTTGCCGAAATTAGTCGAACATCACCATCGGTGACTCAAGACGACGCAGCCGATTACGCCCGAATGAGAGCAAAATTTGAGCAACGCTCAGTCGGTAACCAACGCCGCAAAGTAGGCTTTATGCAAAACTGAATTAAAACATATTGTTAAACAATCAAATACTTTTAAAAATGAAAATGATTGACAAAATTATGGCTGTTTTGAAAAGCGAAGGCTTTCAGCCAAAAGAAGATGAGGCAAGCGTGACTTTCAAGTATCAAATGATTGACTATCTTCACATTAAAGATGAGGATGATCAGTATCTTAATCTCTACATCCCGTCAATTTTCCAGGTTGACGATGACAATCGTATGGCAGTCATGCAGACCATGAATCATATCAACAACCTTCACAAGGTGGTGAAATTGGTGCTCAACGACGACCATGTCTGGGTATGCTTTGAAGAAAAGTTGCCTAAAGATACCGAAATCGATGAACTTCTCACATTCGCCATTGTGATCCTTGAGCAAGCGACACGTCGCTTCTACGAAGTGCTCAAAGAAGCATAACCTCCACTGTGACTAGTTGATGGAGCTTCTATCAATTGCTTTGTGGATTTTTAGAAGCTCCCTAAAGATGTATAAACTAATATTGATAGACTATGAAACTAAAAGACTTATTCAGTAAAAAGACAACAGACGAAAAGCCTGATGATGAAATGGCGACAACTGTTCAGAGTGTTGGAGAAACAAATGATGCTGAGTCTAAACCGTTTAAGGATATAGCTCCTAAAGAGATTGGTGTGCTCGACATGGTTATTGCATTTGATACGACCGGCTCGATGGCTGCCTATATCGGAGCTGTGCGAGAAGAAGTGGCAGACTTGATTCCACGATTATTTGCAGACAATGACGACCTACGACTTGGTATCGTAGCGTTTGGCGATTATTGTGACATGAAGAATGCTCAAGAGTTTGGCGATGCCTACCAGTGTCTCATGCCTACCAACAACGAAAATGACCTCATTAAATTTGTGCGTGAGAGCAAGAACACAAATGGTGGTGATGGCGACGAGTTTTATGAACTTGTCATCAAGAAGATTGTAGAGGAGACTCCATGGCGTGAGGGCTCATCAAAGGTAATATTGCTGATTTCAGATGCAGATCCTCATCCATTAGGTTACAGCTACATGGACCATGTCATCAACAATCAGATTGACTGGCGTAAGGAGGCAAGCAAGGCTGCTGAAATGAAAATCAAGATTGATACTGTGACCATCTCAGACGCACCTTGGTATAAGGAACTCTCGCAAATGACCAATGGTGTGAGCGTACCATTTTCTTCGGGTACGAAAACGGCTCGACTTATTGAGGCAGCAACAATGTCGCGAGGTTCTTTCGTGGCACGTATGAAGTGGGATAAGATGTTTGCTGAATGTGATGATGAAAGCAAAGAAATTTTTGCATCCTACAAAAGTGAGCGTGATGATTTAGAGTGAAATAAAATGCGTTGAATTGCGTTTTTATTAAGGTGTGCGTATATGAGTGTGCCCCGTTAATGTATTAAATATAAATTGACTATGCGAAAGAATTTTGGAAGTAAAAGTTGGCTCTATCCGATGCCGGTGTTGATAGTTGCCGCCTACGATGAGGCGGGAGTGCCTAATGCGATGAATGCTGCTTGGGGCGGTATGTTTACCGACGAGACCATTGGCATTTGTCTCGCAGAGGAACACAAGACGACTCGCAACATTCTTGCGACCGGCGCATTTACGGTGAGCGTAGCAACGGTCGATCAAGTTGCAGCTTGCGACTATGTGGGTATCGTATCGGGTGATAAGGTGCCCGATAAGTTTGAAAGGGCAGGGTTTGTTGCAGAGCGTTCGGAATTTGTCAATGCTCCATGCATCAAGCAATTGCCAATGACTTTGGAGTGTGAGATGGTGTCGTATGATCAAGAGAGCAACCACCTTGTCGGTCGCATAGTCAACATCAGTGCCGATGAGTCGATTTTGACCGATAGCAAGATCGATATCTCAAAGTTGCGGCCAATTGCTTATGATCCTATCAATCACGATTATATCCAGTTGGGAGCGAAGGTGGCCGATGCATTCGCCGTCGGCAAGAAATTGTTTTAAGGGAACTCTTATGATATGAAGAAATCGACAAAAATTTACGTTGGATGGTGGTGTGCGATGTTCGGAGTAATGTTAATCACCGTTCTGCATGTGTATACGGGAATCTTCTCGTTTCATCGTTGCCGAGCAAAGGTCCCGGGAAACGTTGAAATTATAACTGGCGTCGATTTGCCTAACCTAAAGAATATTGATTCGTGGGATAATCTGGATAGGGGTTCATCAAGGTGGGATTGCTTTTCTCATAGTGCTGAATTTGAAGAGCCATTGTCAGAGAATTGTATCCGCAAGTTGGAAAAACTATGCCAAACCCAACCAGAGAATTGGAGCAAATTTGGCGATAATAAATACTCTTATCACGAAGGAGATGGAGATGATGAAGTCATGGGTGAATACTCTGTGACGTGCAATATCACTCGAGATTCGTGCAATGTTACCTACTATATCGACGAGAGCGAAGGATTAGAGGTGACCCTTGCGGGTGTTGCGATTATCATCATAGGGATACTTGTTCTCTTGCTGTGGGGACTAGTTCGGATTGTGATACGCATACGACGACAGCATCTCGACAATTGGTACGACTATGATTGATAGTGCAAAGAAATGATTTGACAAGCGTCAAGGTTGATGACAAAACTTTGGCGCTTGTCAGTTTTTTGCTGTTAATGTTCGTATAAGGTTTGATTAATTGGTGGAAATAGTGTGTTGGCTTTGTATGATTATACGGTTGTGAGGGTTTGTGGTGCGATATAGTCGCAAGTTGAATGAAAAAAATATATCAAAATGTGTAGTTGCTTTGAAAAGTTTTATTAATTTTGTGGCAATAAGTGTTCATCATCAGTCAAATTGGTATGATTTCGGCTTTTTGATGACCTAAAAAATAGTAAAACACAAATCTAACTTATTTATTATCACATGAAAATGAAAAGGATTACTTTTTTTGTGATGTTTGCTTTCCTGATGGCAAACGCTATTATGGCACAGGGCTCCATCCAATTAACTACAGCCAAAAGCGTGGGCGAAGAATTTGTGATGACACTTCACTCGACCTCAAGCAATGACCCTATCACTGTGGATTGGGGCGATGGCACGAAGACTACTCACAACATTTCTCCTAACGACATCCCTTATTTTAAACGTGTTGATGGTGTCCTCAGAGGACAGACTATAACCATCACAGGCAACATCGTCAGCCTTAATGTGTCGGAACAGCGTCTTACCAAAGTTGATGTAGCCGACCAGAAACACCTTAAAGAGTTGTATCTTCCTATTAATGAAATTTCACAAGTTTCATTTACCGGTGATGCAGCACCATTGGAAGTATTGGAACTCAACAACAATATTCTTACAAACAGCACTGAAAACAATCCTACATTGGGCCTTGAGGTTTTTAGCGAAACTCTTCGCACTCTCAATCTTTCTGACAATAATCTTATCTGTCTGAACATTGAGTCGCTTGTCAACCTTAAAGAACTCTATGTCAAAAACAACCCGTCATTCACTTCGATATTTGTCGCAATGCCTGAAGAGAGCAGAGATATCGAGAAGATAGACCTTAGCAACGGCGACCTCTCGCATTTCTATCCGGTCGCTATGCCTCATCTCACGTCGTTGCACCTCAGCAACAACACTTTGATGGAAGACTTTGTGATTGATGACTACTATCCTGAACTCAAATATCTATCTATCAACGGCAACTACATTCCTGAAATCAATGTTGCTAACTGTGCTAAATTGGAACAATTCGATTGCTCGGCTAACCTTCTTACGAAAATCGATGTTTCTCAAAACTTACAACTCACAAATTTCAACTGTTCGTCAAATCAACTCACAAGCATCAATGTAGCCAACAACATGTATCTCGCGACATTGTCATGCGCTGATAACAAGTTAACTAAAATCGATATCGCTCGAAACACAATGTTGCAAAACCTCAACGTGTCAGGCAATCCTATCACCAATATCGACCTTTCTGAAGCCTTCAATTTGCGTCGTTTTGAGGCAGCCAACACGCTCTGCGACTATTTCTACTTCAATTATGTCAATCCCGGAGGTCGATTTGAATTTATCGACGTGCGCAACAATCCAAACTTGACTGCAGCGTCGCTTAATTGCATGTATAAGACACTGCCGACTCACTACGGTGCCTCGTATAGTGCGACGTTGCTAATTGAGGGTTCGAATGGTGAAACTTCCGACACATCTTACCCTAATAGTTCCGATATGGGTTGGAAGACCGATATCGAAGGTGACGGCACAGCGACAAACCACCCTGTAGCAGTTACAATCGATGCCCAAGCGACAGGCAATTCTATTAAAATCAATGGAGAATTTGGCGGTATTCTTTCTGAACAATCCTACACATGGGCAGAATACAGCACCGATGGAGGCACATTTGCAGTGGCTCAGTGGGATGCACCTTACTACCAAAGATTTAAAGAGATAACAGCCGAAGCAAACGTTGGCGTGCCTATTGTCATCTTTGCATACCCTAAAGTTGGACACAAATTTTATGGCATCGAAGTCAATGGCAGGTTGGTAGAAAACAATAGTTGCGTTGTCAATGAAGCATCTACTATCAAAGTTGTCTTTAAGGCTGAGGAGAATGCTATCTCGTTCACAACGTTGCAGGGTATCCCATTGTCTTTCCGACTTGGAGGTCCTAATGAGACAAATACTATTGAAATCGACTGGGGTAATGGCTCTCGACAAGGATACCAAATCCCTCAATATAGCGACTTCAGCATCGCCGGCGGTCGCATTGAAGGTACAAGTGTAGGCACAACTGTCACCATCTATGGCAATGTCACTTATGCCAACTTTGAAAGCGAACCATATTTTGCAGGTTGGGATAATCAGATTTCGTCAATCGACTTGTCGCAAAATCCATATCTCCAATACCTTGACCTCTACTGGAATCCTATAACTTCTATTGACCTCACAGGTCTTAGCCAGTTGCAAGTGTTGGGAGTAAGTTACACTGCACTCAAAGAACTCAATCTAAATGGTGCTCCTAATCTTCTCCAACTTGAATGCTATAGCGATGGATATGGTTGGGAAGAAGATGGCATCGCTATGCTCTCCAAACTCGACATCTCTAAAACTCCGAAGTTGAGATACTTAGATGCTAAGAACAACCAACTTGAATCAATCAACTTCGAATTCAATAGCGACCTATCGTATGTCAACATCTCCAACAACAAGATTAGTTCGGTTGACATTACTAAATTACCTAAATTGTGGTACTTCAAGGCTTCAGACAATAATCTCACCGAACTCAACCTTACTCAGAATGTGCAATTGTTGGAACTCGCCCTTGACAACAACGATATCACAAGTTTGAATCTATCAAGCAATAATAGCATTCAGTTGCTTTCTCTCGAAAACAATGCTTTGTCAGCACTCAATTTGAAGAATCTCAAGAATTTGATTCAACTCAAAATAGGTGGTAATGGTTTGACTGCCGCTCAACTCAACGATATCTACTACTCATTGAATCAGTATCCTGAATTGACAGAAGAGGAGCAGGCTGCGATAGCAGGTTATCCATTAAATGTCGGTCAATCAGGCGAAGAGACACCTAATGATGCGTATGGAGCCGACGCTTCGATTGCTACCTATAAGGGTTGGAGCATCAATATTGCAGGCAACGGCAACGGTTGCGAGACTGCTTACATCGACATTTTGCCAAGTGAATATGGCACGATTAGACTTTATGATGTCAACAACAATGAGATAGTATCGGGCACTACAACATTGCGAAATAGCACAATCACCGTAGTGGCATCTCCTGCTGAAGGATATACCTACAAGTCGGTGCTGCTTAATGATAGCGAGGAAATCGTTGGCGATACATTTATGATTGGGGCTTACTGCCGTGTGTTGCCGGTGTTTGTGGATAAAGCATCTGTAGGCAACGTCGCTAATGACTGTGCTAAAGTATATAGTGGTCGTGGAGTCATCAATGTCGTAGCAAGTCAGCTTGTCAAGGTTGAGGTTTACACTCTTGATGGTCGATTAATCTATAAATCAAACGTTGCAGATAGTCAGTCAATAGCAGTGCCTGCAGGAATGTATGTAGTCAAAGTTGTAGACAAAGATGCAGTGGCGACTCATACAGTCGTAGTTAAATAATCTGTCGAACTCTTCGGAGAGGACTTTGTGAATAACAATATAGGCTGCGCCACTTTCGGCACAGCCTATATTGTTTCAAGTTTGAAATGCGAAGGATTTACTCAGCAGGTGCCCATTTGCAACGCACAGGAGAGACGATTGCGCCTTCTTCTTTGAGTTGCTTCATAGCTTTGTCCACTTCTTTGCGGTCGATGCCACTGAGTTCGGCGATTTTGCCTGCGTTTAGTGGTTCGCCGGCTTCCTTCATTGTTGCGAGTACTTTGTCTTTTGTATCCATTGAGAATTATTTAATTGTTTGTATTATTGTTTGTTTAAAATAAGTATCGTCTTTTGAGGTATCCGACCCATTCGTCAGTCCTCTCTATTGATAAATAACAATCCATCAGCTCAAAAAGTTTCTCATATGTGAGAGCTTTGAATGTTTCTTGTCCTTTTGTTGAAAGCATGGCTTGATATCCGGGTATTGCAACGGCAGAAAAATGCACGTTGGCTTCCGGGTAAAGGGTGATGCTTGTGAATTTTCGAATATCGTCTTTTGTTACCATTGATGCTCCGAGGATATGGTTGCGCCATATCTGACGGAATGTGTTGGATATCAGCATATCATGAGAGATTTCGTTGCGATAGTATTGACTGTCTATCGTAGCTTTGAGGTATGGTGGATATAGGCGAGTATTGCCTTGCTCATCTTTGACGTGACGATATTCTCTTGTGTGGGGTTTTAAAGGATACTCTTTTTCGGTGTATTTCACCTCAATGCCTATACCACACGGATGGTTGTCGCTATCGAAATAACTGATATATACATCAAACGCTGTATGGTCACCGAGATAGTCATCGATAGGCTCAGGGTGATATTCGATGCTTATTTCGCTGATTTTGGCAATCTCACATCGTCCCAATATGGCGTTAAACATATCCCTGCATCCTATCAAATCCTTTCGCATCGGAAAGAAAATGTTGTAAGGGATGTGTTCGCTACGCAAAAGATTTGTTAGCATCTGTCCGCTGGGTTTGGAAGATGAAGGGGGTGTCGGTCGACGAAGGTGTTCAAGTATCTCGTCCCTAAATATAGGGCAAAACACCAGTCCTCGCTTTGCATCTTCTTTGCTCAGCACATTGGGATAGACACAATAGCCTACGCCAAGTTCTTGCTCTCGAAAGCAGACTTGATGCTCTCGTGCTTTGCGTTTGAATTGAGTATAGCTCAGAGTAAATGATTGTTTATCCACAATGACTTGATATTTAATTGTTTATTGTTTTTCTGTTTCTGTATGTGTCAACCATGCTGTTTAATATTGCCGGTTGCAATTTCGTATATACAACGCGAAACGGAGTGGTTTATTCGGTTGAGGGGTCAAAGTTTGCGAATTTCTTGTTGGAGACGCTCGAGGAAGAGGGCTGCGTGTCCGCCGTCCATCTGAACATGGTGGAACTGAAACGAGATGGGCAATGTCGTTTTCAACCAGTGCTTGCGATATTTGCCCCACATCACCATCGGGTTGGAGAATTTGTCGGTGTATTGGTTGACAATGCAGTCGAGTTCTGTATGCACCACGGCTGATGTGCCGATGATCATGGCGTCGTCGAGGAATGAGCTTGCGCATTCAGCTGCAACCTTAGATGTCAACGCATCGTAGTCGCTGACGAATTTGATGAGGTCGGCATCAAACGCTATATCGCATGAGTTGATGCCGCCTTTGGCGTTGTTTACTATGATATTTATCGCCAACGCGTCATACCTGTATAGCTTGCCCTGCTCGGGAAGCGTGAAAAATTCTTCGACTTGCATCGCTGCTTTGCCGATACACCAACAGAGCAACGCGTTGAGTTTGATGCCTCGCTTTTTGCTTACTTTGACGGCTCTCGAGATGTCAAACGTTTTGGTCAGCGTGACCATAGGCATCGGCGAAGTCATCCATAGCGAGAATGCTTCGGCGCGTGATGTCGATTGTGGGTCTATTTCGTGTTTCATTGCTTATCGATATTTGTTTCTATTGCTACTTTGATTACGCCGTCCGATTTGTTTTCAAAAATGCGGTAGGCCTCATCGATTTCACTCAGTGGGAAACGATGAGTGATGAGGGGCGTGGTGTCGATCTTGCCGGCTTCTATAAGGCGAAGCACCTCCTCGCAGTCGCATCCATCGACACCTCCGGTCTTGAATGTGAGGTTTTTGCCATACATTTCGGGCAACGGAAGCATCTGTGGTCGGTCGTAAAGGGCAACCACTGTCACGATGGCATTCGGGCGTGCGCACTCCCATGCCAAGCGGAATGTGTCGTCACTGCCCGCCACTTCGAGCACTCGGTCGGCACCTCCGTGGTCGCTATTCTTCAAGACAAACTCTTTGCATTCTTCGGGAGTGGTGAGCAATACTTCGGGGTAATGCTCTCTGACGAAGCAACGTCGGTCTTCACTCTTCTCGCAGACAATGATGCGTTTCGGACGCTTCAGCATCACGCATAGCAGAGTGCAGATGCCCGTAGGTCCCGCACCTATGATTAGCACTGTATCCTCTTCGGTAATCTCAGAGATACGAGTCGCCCAAAAACCTGTGGCTAAAACATCACCCACGAGCAACGCTTGACTATCAGTCACGCTATCGGGAATGCGGTTAAGTCCTTGATTGGCAAGCGGTACGCGCACATATTCCGTCTGACCTCCGTCGATTCGACAACCCAATGCCCAACCGCCGTTAGGGTCGGTACAGTTGTTGACATATCCGTTTCGGCAGAAGAAGCATTCTCCGCAGAAAGTTTCCACGTTTATGGTCACACGGTCGCCCGGTTTTACATTAGTCACCTCTGAGCCGACCTCTTCCACCACGCCCACCATTTCGTGGCCAACGGTAATGCCACGTACGGCACGCGGCACGCTTCCGTGCTTGATATGCAAGTCGCTGCTGCAGATGCTGCTCATCGTTACGCGAACGATCGCATCAGTCGGCTCAATCAGTGTCGGCTTCGGCTTCTCTACCAGAGCGAAGTGTCCTTTGTCGATATAAGTGTATGCAAGCATAATAGTCTGAATATTTATTTTTCCAACGTCCAACCACAATCGCCGTGGTAAATCATCTGACGAGTCATGCCTCCATCGATGCAGATATTCTCACCGGTGATGAAACCGGCCTTGTCGCTACAAAGAAACAGTACCATGTTGGCGATATCCAACGGATTTCCGACACGGCCCGCCGGTTGCTGCGTGGCATCTGGACCTTCGTAGACGGTGAAGGCTGTATCAATCCAACCGGGAGATATGGAGTTGACACGCGCTTTGCCCGACAGACTGACAGCCAAGGCGTGAGTGAGTGCTGCGATGCCACCTTTGGCAGCCGTGTAGCTCTCCGTTTGGGGTTGGCTCATACGGTCGCGCGACGACGAGATATTGACGATAGAAGCCCCGATAGCAAGATGGCCGGCGAAAAGCTTCACCAAATAGAACGGAGCAGTGACACCTACGCTCAAAGCATACTGAAACTCCTCGTAGCTGCACTCGTCGATACCCTTGAAGAGAGGCAACGCATTGTTGATGATATAGTCCACCTTGTCATGTCGCGACAGCACATGGTCGGCAAATGCTTCAAGCACCTCCTTGCGAGAAATGTCGCCCACAAAGTGATCGCCCTCCGCGATATCTATCACGTAGACCGTCGCACCTTTTGCTGCAAACTCCTCGGCGATACACTTGCCAATGCCGTTGGCGCCACCTGTCACAATCGCCACCTTGCCCTTAAAATCGTCATTCATCGTCTGAATCTTTATCGGAATCCCTGTTATCTGTTTAAATTTCCCTTTTTATCTGCATATGGGAACACGATAAAACCATCGTCCCATAGGAATTAATCACTACAAAATTAGTGAAATATTCGCAAAACCCAGACACTTCCCAATAGAAAAATAACTCCGATACCCCTTCCCAAAAAGCATATATTTATTTTTTGACGAATCTCTTACCCTGAAATATTTGACTTCGCTTTTTCGTTGACATATTCAGATAACGCATATATGAAATCGGCATTTCGTTAATAGGATTATTGGTCCTTATAATTTCATATGAAATCTAGGTACTTAATTGCTATATGGACCAGGTGGTGGTTTCGCTGACTTTTATTGATAGGGCCTTTGGTTGATTGATGGGTGTTTGGGCGTTTTGTTGAAATTTTGTATCTTTGTGCGAAGATTTTAATATTAATCCTAAATACGATTTATTTACACGATGGCGAAGAACCATTTTAATGCAATTCTTGACACGATTGAGAGAGTCGGCAATAGACTGCCACATCCGGCTACTCTTTTCTTTTTGATGGCAGTAATAGTAGCAGCAATTTCGGCAATCGGTGCCGGCTTGGAGTTGTCGGCTTTGCATCCGGCGACAGGCGAGACGATCGAAGCTCGCAGCCTGCTCAGTGCCGATGGTATCCGATGGATTTACACCAATATCGAGCACAATTTCGTGAAGTTTCCTCCGCTCGGGCTGGTGTTGGTCATCATGATCGGTATCGGTGTGGCTGAAGGGGCAGGGTTGTTTACTGTCTTAGTGAAGCAACTCGTGCTCGGTGCACCTAAAAGCCTTGTGACTTATGCAATTATCGTTGCCGGCATTTTTTCTCACCTTGCATCGGAGGTGGGCTATGTCATTTTGATTCCATTGGGAGCAATGATATTTCACGCTCTTGGTCGACATCCGATGGCCGGTTTCGCTGCAGCCTTTTGCGGCGTGAGTGCAGGTTTTGGCTCCAACTTTGTCATTGGCTCGGTCGACCCTATTTTGGCAGGTCTTTCGACCTCTGCCGCTCAAATCATCGACCCGGACATGTACATCAATCCGCTTGTCAACTATTTCTTTATGGTGGTGTCGGCAGTGATGGTCACCATCGTAGGAACATGGGTGACCGAAAAGGTGGTTGAGCCACGACTTGGCAAGTACAATGGCAATGCCGAGGCACTCAGGGTCGAAGGTATCACTCCGCTTGAAAAGAAGGGTCTGAAGTGGGCCGGATATGCAACGCTTGCATTCCTCGCATTGATGGCAATGACCATCATTCCTGAAAACGGACTGCTCCGTGATCCGGAGACAGGCGGCATCCTTCGTTCGCCATTCTTCTCGGGTATCGTAGTCGGACTGATGTTGCTATTCTTCATTCCAGGCTTGGTCTATGGTATCATTGTCGGCACAATCAAGAGCGATAAAGATGTCATCAAGCACATGACTGCATCGATGAAGGGCTTGGCGTCCTACATCGTCTTGGTATTCTTTGCCGCACAATTCATCTATTGGTTCAACTACAGCAACCTTGGTCTTATCCTTGCCATCAATGGTGCGGAGTTCCTCAAGAGTGTAGGATTTACGGGCTTGCCACTCATCATCTGCTTCATACTCCTCTCGGCATTCCTCAACATCTTCATGGGCAGTGCGTCGGCTAAATGGGCAATCCTCGCTCCGGTGTTTATTCCTATGTTTATGTTGCTCGACTTCCACCCGGGATTGACGCAAGCTTCGTTCCGTGTCGGTGACTCGGTTACGAATGTTATCACGCCGATGATGAGCTACTTTGCACTGATTGTGACCTATGCACAGCGATACGACGAAAAGTATGGCATCGGCACTATTATCTCGCTGATGATACCTTACACGCTCATCTTCCTCGCCGTTTGGCTCATAGTTATTGCTATCTGGGTGTTTACGGGGCTGCCATTGGGCTTCGATGGGCCGTTGTATCTCACTACTGTAGGGTAATCCTTCGATGGTAATCATAAACGAGCAACTCCCAAGGTCTTGTCGCAAGGTCTTGGGAGTCGTTGCATTCATGCGTGGAGTGATTACGGCAAAATCGTAGTGCTTTAGGCGTTTGGTCGCTAATAAAATCTGTAGTAATTTTGTGGTCGAATTTGACAGATTGTATCGATTATGGATATACTTAAAGCGATGATGATAGTGGGTGCCGGGAGTTGCGTTGGAGGTATGATGAGGTATCTCGTCTCAATGTGGCTCAAAGGTGTGGCGACAAACGGCATGCCGTGGGGCATACTGATAGTCAACCTGTTAGGGTGCTTGCTATTTGGATTGATATACGGCGTTTTCAGTCGACATGGAGCGTCGGCAAGCCATTGGTGTCTCTTGTTGACAACAGGGCTTTGTGGTGGTTTCACCACGTTCTCTACATTCTCTCATGAGAGTCTGCAGATGCTCCAAAGCGGCAATATAGCCAATTTTTTGCTCTACATCGGCATCAGCGTCATAGGAGGACTGTCGCTGACAGCCCTCGGCGCTTGGCTTTTGAAGTGAGACACTGCTTCAACGCTTACCACGCACTGAAGCGTGAGACATGTCGAAGAGGATGGCGTCCAGTGCATCGGTCGTAGCTCTTTCATGCTGAGGTCGAAACTCGTTGACTATCTTGTTGTAGTAGTCGGCAAGTTGTTGAGCATATGCTATCAACTCTCGGTCGACAACTGCGATGCTGCATTCAGTCCCCGACTTCTTAATCTCGATTAGAGACCTAATGGCCTCACGGATAGAAGCATCTTCCACCACAGCATCGACCAATTCCTCAAACGCTACCGGCGGCAGCGTCTTCCGCTGCTCGATCCATCGACATGCAAGCACGCCTCGCAGATAGTAGAGGAAGCGTTTCATGTTGCACTCCTCACGTTGAAGGTATCGCTCATTATGCTTGTTGTAGATGTGATTGTAGTGATACATGGCTCTTGTCGGATTGAAATATTTGCTCTCAATCTGACGGATACGCTCTGCAAAATCTGCGTCAATCATATAGATTTTAGGTGAATTGAGCCATTCAAGCATCGATGTGTTGCTCTTCTTGAGCAATGACAAAGCCTTTCGCAACTCCCATCCGACCATGTCCACTTCGTCGTTGTACATACGCCCAATCACATCCGGTTGCTCATTGACTTTGAAATACCATTCAGGGCGATGAACATAGATGAATCTAACATCCCAATCGCTATCTTTGGATTCAAAACCCCATGCTCGGCTGCCTGACTCGACAGCCAGCAGGATCTTGACATCATTCTCTTCCTCAATCTTTCGCAGACTTACCGGGATGGTCAACTGTTCGATCATTTCAGCTTTATAGGATGGGCATGATTCCCACATCTCATTAGAGGTGAAGATATTGATTTGGTCAAGATATGGGATTATTCGCTCGTCCCACACTTGAGGAGCATAGACTTGGAGTCTGCTCCGAATGATTTGATATATGTCGGGCAAATCGCGACGTATAAAAAAATCTTCACCGTTTTCCATGTCCCACTTTTTCCATTCATCGCTTTGCTTCCACTTCTCGAGCATCTTCAGGTATCTTTCGAATTGCTCGTCAGTCAATTCGATCTCCATATCCTCATACCAATTTTCGTAGTCGAATGGAATGCCGAAGCATGCTTCTATATTAAAATTACATTTTTTCATAACGATATAACTATTGATTACAAATTATCCAAATGTCAGTCGTAGTCTGATTCTGCTGCAAAGTTACGGACTAAGTACGCAGTCTTTCTGCGTAGCTGTCTAAAAAATGATTTTTTTGTCCAAAAATTGAGAAATCTACACTTTTAGACCGTTGATATCATCTATATTGACACATAATCTTTGACTTTCAAAAGTTGGTTGATTGCGTTTAACGGTTTTCACATTAAGTTGGCTATAGAGGACTGTTGAGTGGGATTTGTAAAGAGATTGTAGTGAAGGGTATAATGTATGTTGTGGAGATAAGGGTAGTATGAAATGTGCATTGTGCCAAAGAAATAGAGTCTGCCTCGGGTGGGAGGCAGACTCTGAAGGAAAGGGATATGTGAGAGTTTTACTCTCGCGATTGCGTATTATCTAATAAATACTTTTTGTCCGTTGATGATGTAGATGCCCTTGTCAAGCTGTTTCAAATCTTCAGTAGATGCATTGCGGAGAACGCGTACGCCATTGATTGTGTAAACTTCGAATGATGTCGCATCATTGAGAATGTCTTCGATGCCTACAGTGATTACGTTGTAATCGAATGTCACTTCTGCGTTAGGACCTGATACACCTGCATTGTCAAGAACGATTACTGCTGCTTCAGGGATTACAAGACGGTAGATACCTTCTTCTGTTGCTGCACGATCCATTGTCACTGTATAAGCAACGTCTGAAATCATGTCGCATGTAGCAGGGAATTCTTCCAATGTATTGCCCTTATCATCCACGCGGAGAACATAACCATGCCATGCTTCTGTTGAGAAGTCTATCTTCTGAACGCCTTCGAATGTCACTGTGAATTGGTTGAGTTCATCAACTGCGATTGTTGTACCAGGTGCAGGTGATGCTGTCACAGTGTATTGGAGTTCTGCATTGCCTACTGTGTAAGTAAGTTCCATTGCTGGACAAATTCTTGGGTTTTCGATACCCCAACCATATTCTCTCATACCACCTTCCGGAATGACGAGCTTATAAGTACCTTCTGCTGTGATAGCTTCTTCGAATGATACATAAAGTGACATATAAGTCGATGCATCTGCATAACCATAGTTGCCGACTGCTACTTCTTCACCTGCTTCGTTATAAAGCACAGGCTTCTTTTCCCAGTCATAATCCATTGTGTTAGG
>JAFYNZ010000002.1 GCA_017547845.1 Muribaculaceae bacterium | reverse complement strand
TTTTGTGTGCTCTATGTTTTTAATCGGCATCTTTTCGCCTTTAACTCAGTCGTATAGCTCGCTATACTCCTTGCGTTAAAAACAAAAATCTGCTCGCCTAAAAATCATAAATCATCACAAAGCAATTTATAGAAGCTCCCTAAACGCTGAAAGCGACCGGCTCTCCGGGGCGGAAGATGGTGTCGGTGGTGCCTTGACGACAGATGTCGAGAGCGACATGGCCCATGGTGCGACGGAGATTGACCTCGACGCAGAGGTTGAGGCGGCCGTCGGCGGTGGCGAGCATATCGACTCCCAACGGACCCTCATAGTCGGCAGCAATGGTCTCTGTCAGCACCTGTTGAAGGGCAGCGATATGGTCGGCAGTGAACGATGGTGCATGTCGGCGTATCGTCTGCTCAAGTTTCGACTCGGATTGCAAGAGGTTGCCCAAGTAGCCGCCGTGGTCGTTGACCTCAAAGACAGAGTAACCCTTGAACTTCACCACGCCACGCTCCGACACCCATTCGGTGGCAAAGTCGAGGCTACGCTCCTCCCCTATCTCAGCCATGACGGAGCCTTGCTTGGCGATGACACCGTTGGCCCACGATGGAAGCAGATGTCGGTTGGCATCGGTGAGGTGGAAGATACCCTTGCCCGAACTGCTCCATGGCGATTTGAGGTAGCAACCGGGGTGAGCCTCTGCCCAACGGATAAGGCTGTCGAGGGAATCAAACTCCTCGGGCATGGCGATGTCGGACTTGGATAGCAGCGCGTTGAGTCGACGATGGATATCGATGGTCAGACGACGATGCGACAATCGACGGCGTGCAGAGCATACGCTGCTCATATCCACCCCCTCAGCCTCAAAACCTTGGATTCGTTGCAATCGATGCATCAAGGTCTCGTCCCAACCCCAAGGGCAGACTTCAGCCGAAGAGTTGACCAAGTCTTCCTCCTTGACGAGACGGATATTCTTGCGTCTGACAAGGGGATAGTAGGCTCTATCGGAAGCTCTCAGGCGCGACATAGAGCGTGGCAGCAGGAGCATCGAGTCGGGCTCGGCATAAAGTGCAGGGAGAAGGCATAGGCGTGCCACAAATGCCTGTATCGGAGCCGGTGGCGTGTAGTTGCGACAACCCGATCCGAGAGCCATGTCGGTGTCAGGATTGAATATGTAGAGACGAGAGGAGGACATAAATTGCGTTAAAATTGGTAAAACCGCTACAAATTTACTACAAAACCTCGGATAATTGAAATAGTTTGACTATTTTTGCAGTTAAATATAAAATGAATCAGATGAAACTCGATAGTCTTAATTCCTACATAAGAGTCGTCTCAGCGTGCCCTCAAGTGAGAGTGGCCGATGTCGACCACAACTACCATCAGATAGAGAATGCCATCGCCATGGCAGCACCGAAAGATTGCGACATCATCGTCTTCCCTGAGTTGACGACCACAGGCTACACTTGTGGCGACCTCTTCCGTCAGCCGACACTCTTGGAGGCAAGCAACGATGCCATCGAGCGTATCTGCCGCTATTCGACCGAGGAATTGGTGGAGTCGATGCTGATAGTGGTCGGTGCACCGGTGGCTGTCAACGGTGTGCTCTACAATTGTGCAGTCGCTATCAACGCCGGTCGCGTGGTGGCAATCGTGCCTAAGAAGTATCTCCCCAACTATAGCGAGTTCTATGAGCGACGCTGGTTTGCTCCGGCTATGGGCATCAAGAATCAGACCATCAGGTTTATGGGACAAGAGGTGCGTTTCGGGACAGACATGGTCATCTCCCACAATAGGACACTCGTCGGCATCGAACTCTGTGAGGACCTATGGACTGCTATCCCTCCAAGTTGCCACAGCGCATTAGCGGGCGCAGAGATCATCTGCAACCTTTCAGCGACCGATGAAGTCTACGGCAAGCACCGTGGATTGGTCAAGATGATAGAGCAGCAGTCATCGCGATGCAAAGCAGCCTACATCTACTCCTCGGCAGGTTATGGCGAGTCGACTTCCGACATGGTGCATTCAGGCAATGCCATCATCGTCGAAAACGGCACTACCCTCGCCAAGTCACCTCGCTTCACAGCCGACGAACTCTTCGAAATGGCCGACATCGACCTCGACATCATCAGAGGCGAGCGTATGCTCACATCGTCGTGGGCTGACTGCGCCGCCGACCATCGCAAGGACTTTGAGACCATCACAGCAGGCACATTTATGACTTATCGAATCCCCGATAAGCGCACCATAGATGCTCACCCATTTGTGCCGGCAGACAAGCAGGAACGCGACCATTGTTGCGACGAAGTGCTTCAGATTCAGACGCTTGGATTGATGCGACGCCTGCAGATTACGCGCTCAAGCACATTGGTTGTCGGTATCTCGGGAGGTCTTGACTCGACGCTTGCGTTGCTTGTGGCTGTCAGAGCATTTGACCGACTCGGACTCGACCGCAAGGGCATTATCGGTATCACTATGCCGGGCTTCGGCACATCGGTGCGTACTCGCAGCAATGCCCACACCATCATGGAGCAACTCAGCATAACCACACTCGAAATCCACATCGGCAAGGCTGTGGAGCAACACTTCAGCGACATCGACCACCCTGCCAACCGACACGACATCACCTACGAGAACTCGCAAGCACGCGAACGCACGCAGATACTGATGGACTATGCCAACAAGGTCAACGGCTTGGTGCTCGGCACAGGCGACCTATCGGAATTGGCACTTGGATGGTGCACCTACAACGGCGACCACATGTCGATGTATGCCATCAATGCCGGTGTGCCTAAGACGCTCGTCAAAGCACTCGTGGCTTATGAAGCACAATCCACCGACGACGCTACTCTCAGTGCATCACTCATGGACATCGTCGACACCCCTATCAGCCCCGAACTCGTGCCATCGAAGAGCGACCAACGACTCGACCAAGTCACCGAAGACATCGTCGGCCCTTACGAGCTCCACGACTTCTTCATCTACAACACGCTACGCTATGCTTTCCGACCCGGCAAGGTCTATGCATTGGCTCAGATAGCGTTCCGTGACACTTACGACTCGGAGACGATAAAGCGTTGGCTGACAGTGTTCTACCGTCGTTTCTTTACTCAGCAGTTTAAACGCTCATGTATGCCCGACGGACCGAAAGTGGTCGCTGTCTCATTATCGCCAAGAGCCGACTGGAGAATGCCGTCAGACTCCTCAGCAGCATTGTGGCTCCAAGAATGCGAACAACTTTAATCCCTAATACACAATATGTTAAGACAATCTATCAGATTAATCACCCTGTTGGTAGTCGCTTTCATTGCGTGCTCGTCAGCATCAGCAGTCAATATGAAAGTGGACTACAACACTATCCCCAAGCCATATTCGCTCGAATTGACACGACAAGGTGTCTATGAACTCGACAACACATCATATATCACCTATCCGGAGCGTCAACCCGACCTCGAAGTCTATGCCGTGATGCTCCAAGACTATATCGAGCAGATGACAGGCATATTTGTCGAGACAGGCTACACCGATGCCACTGAAGCCGAAGAGCGTAGCATCTATCTCCACCTCGATGACTCACTCCCACAGGAAGAGTTTCGCCTCAATGTGACACCACAAAGCATCAGTCTCGCAAGTGGTGGGCAGAGCGGCGTGGCTTATGGTGTGCAATACCTACGCAAAATCCTTGCACCTATGGCGACATTCACCTCAAGCAAAGGTATCAGCCACTACGACGACATCGACAACGCCTCCTACTCCAAGTTAGGAACCTCTCTATCAGTCGATTTCCCTACAGCAGAAGTTGTCTATCGTCCTAAGATGGAAGCACGCAATGTCATGCTCGACAAGCGTTTCTTGCACCTGTCGAATCGCGAATTTGAGACCATCGTCGACATCATCTCGCTGCATGGATTCAATCGCTTGGTGACCAATCAAGAGTTGACCGACAAGCAGATACGATATGCCAAAGACAATGGCGTAGAAACCTCTAATGACTACGAGTCGATACTATACAGCGCAATGGCTAATATCGGCAATGCGACCGACCTTGAAGAGACCGACTTCGGTGTCGTAGGATCTGCATCGCTCGACCGACTATTCGACCACACTCGTGTCGCTTCTACCTACGCTGTCACCTATGACGATGATTTTCAGAAGGTTGTCGCTCAGTTGTTGCCGGGATTGACAATCCTCTCAGAGCATCAGTGGACACACTCGATGGAGTTCAATCGCGTTGAAATGCTTCAGCGTCTTGAGACTCTCTGCCAACTCTACGACCGTAACGAATATGCCTACTCGGAAGATGTCTACATGGTCAACACCTCCCCACGCATTGATTACGAAGCGAAAAAGGTGATGCTTTCGATGTCGACACTCGATAAGACACCGGTGTTCTGGTCCGTCAATGGTAGCGAACCACTGCTTGTGCTCGGACCGGTCGAACTCAAATCATCGTGCGAATTGGTGGCTACAAGCACACGCCGAGTGATGGGCAACCGCGAATACACCACATATGTCGACTTCAACAAAGCAACTCTGCAGAAGGTGGATTGCAACAAAGATTATCTCTTCGGAGACTCATCTGAGGAGAAACTTGTCAACCTTGTCAATGCACTGAAGTCGTCAAACGAATTTCCGATGAACGAGTGGGTGTGTCTGCTTGGTAACGATATAACTATCGACATCACACTCGACAAAGTGAAGAAAGTCAACACCGTAGGCATCAATCATCGCATCGACAAAACACTCAATTGCTCAGAGATAAAAGATATCAAGATACTACTTTCGACAGACGGCGAGTCGTTCAACGAGGTATACTCTTCCGACAAACCCTACCCGGACACTCCGACCGGTGATTGCCAACTGCTCTGCAAGTTCAAGTCGCAGAAGGCAAAAATGGTCAGAATAGTGGTCAATCCATCGTCAGAAGATACGATGCCTCATATCGCAATCGACGAAATCTCAGTCAAATGATTGAGCAAACGATAGCAGCCGGAAAGAGATAGCATGTATCCTGTCTATAGCACCTATCCTTCCTCTTGGGACAAAACGGACAAACACGGACTCCAGGACAGGGACAGGACACCGGACAGACTAATGCAAAACCAGAAAGACAGCAGAGACTATCCATTGCTATAATATCTATAGTCTCTATCTTGCTCTATTAAACGAAAAACATAAAATCAAGACATGGACACTGATAAGTGCAACAATAGCATGATGAACTGGGACAGACTGATCAGCGACAAGCGATTCGGTCTGGAGGAATACCATGACCCAAGTCAGAGTCGCAGCGACTTTCAACGCGACTTCGACCGCATGGTCTTCTCCTCACCCTTCCGTCGTCTGCAAAACAAGACTCAGGTGTTTCCTTTGCCGGGAAGCATCTTTGTACACAACCGATTGACTCATAGCCTTGAGGTGTCGTCAGTCGGCAAATCGATGGCCAATCAAGTATCCGACAAGTTGACCAAGAAATACCACTCAGAACCCTGGGTGCGTAAACTCAACGACTTAGGCGACATCGTTGCCGCCGCTTGTCTATGCCACGACCTCGGCAACCCTCCATTCGGACACTACGGCGAGAAAGCCATCTCCACCTTCTTCAGCGAAGGCGAAGGCATCAGCCTCAAAGAGCATCTTTCTGATACTCAATGGAGTGACCTTATCAACTTCGAGGGAAACGCCAACTCTTTCCGTCTGCTCACCCACCAATTCAAGGGCCGCCGACCGGGAGGATTTGCCATGACCTACACCACCCTGGCATCAATCATCAAATACCCCTACACCTCGGCTCATGCAGGCACCAAGGGCAAGTTTGGCTTCTTCACCTCCGAATGGGACCACTACATCAAGATAGCCGACGAATTGGGCATCATAAGCCTCAGTGACGACCGTAGCACATTTGTCCGCCACCCATTGGTCTACCTCGTAGAAGCAGCCGACGACATCTGCTACCAAGTCATGGACATCGAAGACGCCCACAAACTCAAAATCCTATCGACTTCGGAAGTGATGGACCTCCTGACATCGTTCTTCGACACCGAGAAGCAAGCCCATGTCAACGAAGTGATGCAACGCGTCGACGACCCCAACGAGAAGGTTGCCTATCTTCGCTCCAAAGTAATCGGTCAGCTCGTCAATGCTTGCGCACAAATCTTTGTCGACAACGAAGACCTCATACTCTCAGGCAAAATGAGCGGCAGTCTTATCGACAACCTCCCTCAGCCACTGCATAGCGGCTATCGCAAATGCTCGCAGACAGCATGGGCTAAAATCTATCGTGCGCAAGATGTAGTCGACATCGAATTAGCCGGTAATCAGATTATCACCTACCTGATGCATCGTCTGCTCGACGCTGTGATGCACCCCGACAAGAACTCATCAAAACTATTGCTCTACAAAGTACCATTCCAATACGACACGGAGGCTCCGACTCTCTACGGCAAGGTGCAAAGCGTACTCGACCACATCTCGGCCATGACCGATGTCTACGCACTCGACCTTTTCCGCAAACTCAATGGTCTCAGTCTCCCTGCAGTATAACCACAATAATCCGTAACAAATGAAGAAACTATTATCACTACTCGCGTTAATCATCGTGACGTTGACTGTCAACGCTGCGACCTACACCATCAACGACATTCCCAATGTCCACCTCAAAGACAAGTACCAATTTGTCTCCGACCCTGACGGCTACATGAGCACCGACGCCAAGCGTGAAGTCAACCATCACCTTCGTTCTCTCATGGACTCTACATCGGCAGAAGTGGCAATCGTACTCGTCGAGTCAATCGGCAGCGAGGATATGGACCAATTCGCACAAAGATTGTTCGACAGGTGGAAAATCGGTAAAGCCGACAAAGACAATGGTCTGTTGCTCCTCTTCGTTATGGACCAACGTAGGGCTCGTATTCACACCGGCTACGGCCTTGAAGGTATTATCCCCGACATCACAGCCAAAAACATCATCAACTACGACATCGTGCCTCACATGAAAGAGGGTGACATCGACGGCGCAATCATCAAAGCCTCTAAAAGCATCTGCGAGATATGCAAAGATCCCGATGCAGTGGGTGAAATATGGTCTGACCAAGCCAACGACGCTTTCTCAGCCACCGAAGAGGGTGAATTTGATACTATCATGATTATGATAGTGCTGCTTGCATTTATCTTCTCGTTGACACTCTTCTTCAACAACATCAGCCGACTTCGCGGTAAGACCAACTACCAAAAGTCGGAAATCATGCGCCACAATCTATGGGTGCTCGCCATAACATCAATACTCTCAGCACTATCAGGTGCTATCTTCTTCATACTCGCGTTAGTCCTCAGCCGTCATTTCCGCAATAAGCCTATCAAATGCGACACTTGCGGCTCAAAAATGACCAAACTCTCTGAAGAGGAAGACAACCTCTACCTCACTCCGGCTCAAGACCGTGAGGAGCAACTACGCTCAGTCGACTACGATGTGTGGCTATGCCCTACCTGTGGAGAGACCGAGATATTCCCATTCAAAAACAAGACCACATCCTACGGTCAGTGCCCTCACTGTCACACTTATGCGTCGACACTCATCTTCGACAAGGTGACTCGCAAGCCGACACTCACCCACAAAGGCATCGGCGTTCATGTCTTCGAATGTCAATACTGCCGTCGTCGTCATGAGATACCTTATGAGATACCGAAAATCACACCTGTCGTGCCTATCAGCGGCGGAAGCGGCAGATCAGGCGGTGGATTCTCAGGAGGCTCGTTTGGTGGAGGTATGTCAGGTGGTGGTGGCGCCTCAGGAGGATGGTAATCTCCCCAAAAGTTATTTGTGGGCTTCAATATGGCCGGTAATCGATAAAATCATGGCTTTAATAGAAGTTCCCTTGGCAAAATCAGCCGAAGATAAGATATTTTTTCTAACTTTGTAAAATGATTCATCAATCAATGCAAGAAGATATCAACAAAGCAATAGAAGTGCTTCGCAAAGGGGGTATTATCCTATACCCTACCGACACAATATGGGGCATCGGATGTGATGCTACCAATTCCGAAGCAGTAGAGAAAGTCTACCGCATCAAACGCCGTGCCGAGTCAAAAGCGATGCTTGTGCTGATGTCGGGAGTCGCCGAATTGGAGCGATATGTGGAAAATGTTCCCGAGATAGCCTACGACCTTATCGATGTGGCAGTCAGACCATTGACAATCATTTACGATAAAGCAGTCGGACTCGCTCCAAATCTCGTGGCAGAAGATGGCTCAATCGGTATCCGCATCACCCAAGAAGCATTCTCGTCGCAGTTGTGTCGTCGATTTCGCAAGCCGATAGTGTCCACATCAGCCAACATCAGTGGGACAAGTGGGCCATTAGGATTTAGGGACATCGCCCCTGAGATAATCGATGCTGTCGACTATGTGGTCGGCTACCGACAAGACGAGACTGTGGAGGCTCAGCCATCGAGCGTAATAAAACTATCAGAGTCAGGTGTAATCAAAATCATTCGCCCATGATCTCCACACGATTGCAGAGAATGAAATATGTGGTCTGTGATTTCCTCACAGCAAATGTTGCGATGTTGGTATTCGACATTGCACGCTATTTTATACTCCAACAGTGGAATCAAGGCTATCCCAACCTCGAGAATTTCCTACTCTCGACCAACCTCCTTTGGGAGCAGGCAATCATACCCCCTATCCTTCTTGTAATCTACTATTTCTCAGGCTACTACAATCTGCCATTCCAGAAATCACGACTGCAAGAACTGTTCACCACCATCATCAGTTGCATTCTCTACACGCTGCTGATATACTTCGCTCTTCTCACCAACGACCAGGTGCAGTTACGCTCGACCAACTATGAACTGCTAATGTCGCTATTCTCCATCTTCTTCGTCTTCACCTACATAGGCAGAATCTCAATCACATCTCACTGCATTCGACAGATGAAGAAGAAGCATTGGTCGATTAATACCCTTATCATCGGCAACTCCGATAAGGCCCATCAGATGGCCAAAACGCTCAGCGACAAAAAGGCATCTAAAGGCTACAACATCGTCGGATTTGTCGACATACCGGGCGAAAACAACGCCATGGGCTCGACGCAATCCATCTCTATTGACCACATCGAAGAGATGTGTGCCAAGCACAAGGTGGCGACCATCATCATCGCACCTGAAAACGAGCAGGAAAGCACCACTTTGTCGCTCCTCTATCGTCTCTTTCCGCTTAATATCCCCATCAAGATATCACCCGACACATTGTCGCTATTGACCTCTCCTATCCGATTGCAAAACATCTACGAAGAGCCGCTCATCGACATCAGTTCGGCCGACATCAGTGAGGCCACCAAGAACATCAAACGCCTTCTCGATATCATCATGTCGCTGACTGCGCTTATCATCTTGGCTGTGCCGATGCTCATCGTCGCCCTTATCATTCGCCTCGATAGCAAAGGTGGCATCTTCTACTCACAAGAGCGTATCGGCTATCGTCAGAAGCCATTCTATATCCGTAAATTCCGCACAATGAGAGTCGATGCCGAAAGCAACGGTCCTCAACTCTCGTCGGAAAACGACTCACGCATCACCCGAGTAGGCAGAGTGCTCAGAAAATACCGTATCGATGAGTTGCCTCAATTCTGGAACGTTCTGATAGGCGAAATGTCGATGGTCGGTCCACGACCTGAGAGAGCATTCTTCATTCGACAAATCGTCAAGAAAGCACCCTACTACACTCTGATTCACCAAGTCAGACCCGGCATCACATCGTGGGGCATGGTCAAATATGGTTACGCAAAAAATGTCGACGAGATGATACTTCGTCTGAGATACGACCTCATTTATCTCACCAACATCTCTATCATGGTCGACCTCAAAATAATTATTTACACTGTAAAGACCGTCTTTACCGGTCGAGGAATGTAACTTATGGCATATAAAGAACATACAGGCAAACTTGCCGACCTTTGGTTTAAACTTGTTGTGTGGCGAGAGCAACACATCAAAGAGAACACCTTTCTAATCATTCTGGCGCTCGTCGTGGGTGTCGTGTGTGGTTTTGCAGCCCTTACCCTCAAAGGACTGATCCACTGGGTATCGGGAACTCTCACCGAGCACATGAACCTCACCACTGCCGACTGGACCTACCTCATTTATCCGATGATAGGTATCCTCATTGTCACTCTCTATGTGAAATTCATCGTTAAGGACGACATATCTCACGGGGTGACTCGAGTGCTCAATGCCATCTCTCAAAAGAAATCTCGTCTTAAACGACACAATATGTACTCCTCGATGATAGCCTCTTCGGTCACTATCGGATTCGGTGGCTCGGTTGGAGCAGAAGGCCCTATCGTCTACACAGGTGCAGCCATCGGTTCCAACATCGGACAAGCCTTCCGTCTCTCACCGCGAGTGCTGATGTTGCTTGTCGGTTGTGGTGCTGCAGCAGGTATCGCCGGTATCTTCCGTGCACCTATCGCAGGCATGCTGTTCACCATCGAAATCCTCATGATCGACCTCACCGGTGCTACAGTGATGCCTCTGCTCATCGCCTCAGTCACAGGTGCTACAGTGGCATATGTCATGGAGGGATACACAGCCGAATTCTTCTTCTCCCAAAGCGAACCATTCCTCACTCGCAAGATACCATATGCCATCCTTCTCGGCGTATTCTGTGGATTCATATCCCTCTATTTCACCCGAATGATGAACACCATGGAGACAATGTTCTCCAAGATAAAAAATCGTCCGCTCAAGATAGCATTTGGTGGCACTCTTCTCGCCTTACTCATCTTCCTCTTCCCACCTCTATTTGGTGAAGGCTACGACTCTATCAACAACCTTCTTGATGGCGACCCATCGTCTATCGTCGACAGTACATTCCTTTACTTCGGTCGCGACTCCGTATGGTTGATTGCAGGCTACATCGGCTTGATTGTACTTACCAAAGTATTCGCCACAAGTGCCACAAACGGTGCAGGTGGTGTCGGAGGTACATTCGCACCCTCTCTATTCGTTGGTGCGATGGCCGGTTTCCTATTTGCTTATGTGCTCAACAACCTTGACCTCGGTATCGACATATCCAACAAGAACTTCGCTCTGCTCGGAATGGCAGGCGTAATGGCAGGCGTAATGCACGCTCCATTGATGGCTATCTTCTTGACAGCCGAGATGACCGGTGGTTACCAACTATTCCTACCGTTGCTTATCGTGTCGATTCTCTCCTATGGCACTATCAAGGTGTTTGAGCCTTACAGCATCTACACAATGCGTCTCGCTAAGCGTGGTGAACTACTCACCCACCAGAAAGACAAAGCAGTCCTCACGCTGATGAAAATCAACAATGTTATCGAGCAGGATTTCAAGACTGTCAACCCGGATATGAGTCTCAAGCAGATGGTCGATGTCATAGCGACATCCAATCGCAACCTCTTCCCGGTAGTCGACAAAGACGATATGCTCATCGGTATAGTTCTGCTCGACGACATACGCAACATCATGTTCCGTGCCGACCTCTACAACAAGATGCACGTACATAAATTCATGACTACTCCTCCCGCAAAAATCGACATCAAAGACTCCATGGACTTGGTGATGAAAAAGTTTGATGACACCAACGCTTGGAACCTCCCTGTGGTTGATGACGGAAAATACGTTGGATTTGTATCCAAATCAAAGATATTTAATTCTTATCGCAGAGTATTGCGACATTACACAGATGATTAATATGAAGAAAGAAGACTTACGAATTATATTCCTTGGAACTCCTGAATTTGCAGTAGAGAGCCTTGACAAATTGGTCAGCGGTGGATACAACATCGTTGCCACTGTGACTATGCCCGACAAGATTGCAGGTCGTGGACATCACCTCTTGCAAAGCGACGTTAAGAAATATGCTGTAGAAAAAGGACTGCCCGTGCTTCAACCGACCAATCTCAAAGACCCTGCATTTGTGGAGGAACTACGCTCCTACAATGCCGACCTCTTTATCGTCATTGCATTCCGTATGCTACCCGAAGTCGTGTGGTCAATGCCACGTCTGGGCACATTCAACCTTCATGCCTCGTTGCTTCCTAAATACCGTGGCGCAGCACCTATCAATTGGGCTGTAATCAATGGTGACAAACAGACAGGCGTGACAACATTCTTCCTCAAACACGAAATCGATACAGGCGACATTTGTCAGCAACGCTCTATCGAAATAGGCGATGATGAAAATGTGGGTAGCGTTCATGATCGTCTCATGAGTCTTGGCGCAGAGATGGTAATATCAACTGTCGATAGCATTATCGATGGGACTTTCGAGACAAAGCCACAACCTGAAGGCGAGTTCATTCCGGCTCCTAAGATTTTCAAGGAGACCTGCAAAATCGAGTGGAACAAGCCTCGTGAATGCGTTCGCAACCTCGTCAGAGGTCTATCGCCCTACCCAGCTGCATGGACCGATATCTGTGATGCCAACGATAGCGTTTCCACCCTCAAAGTGTTTGAAACAAAACTCTGCGATGACTTGCAATCTGAGCAGTCTCTTATGTCGGGCGACATCATCTGCACCAAGAGTCGCATGGCTGTGATGTGTGCCGATGGTCTGCTTGAAATCCTTGAGCTTCAACTCTCAGGCAAGAAGCGTATGACCACACAAGCCTTCCTATTGGGCTATAAACCGAAAGCATGTAAGTAATCACTATATCCTCAATCGTCATGACTACCACCGACAAGACATCTTGCAGAATTTTGTCATCACTGCTTCAAGCGCATGGAGTGGAAGAAGTCGTCATCTCTCCGGGATCGCGAAACACTCCGATTATCCTTGCCCTTGATGCCAACAAGCAGATCCGCAAGCGTGTAGTCATTGACGAACGCGTAGCAGCATTCGTAGCCTTAGGTATCGCACAGACATCTTCTCGCCCTGTGGCAATTGTCTGCACCTCAGGCACCGCTCTGCTCAACTATGCTCCGGCTGTGGCAGAAGCCTACTATCAAGGCCTTCCGCTAATCGTTATCTCAGCCGATCGTCCGATGCAATGGATTGACCAAGACGATAGTCAGACCATTCGTCAACACGATGCTCTAAGCAACATCGTCAAGAAAAGCTACGACATACCCGAATTCAGTGCCGACGATAGCGAAATGACTTGGTATGCCAACAGAGTCATCAACGACGCACTACTCGAGGCATGCGACCGTCGTAGAGGACCTGTTCATATCAACATTCAGCTCAATCAGCCTCTATCCGACACCATCGAAGTCAATGAATCCGACGAGCGTAAAATCAGTTCATTAAAGACTCTCGCCACAATCGACAGTAGCGTGCTTGAGCCTATTATCAGCGAAATTCGAGGTCAAAAGACACTGATTATCGGTGGCTTTCATGGTCTTAGCAATGAGATTAATCAGAGTCTCCGACAATTGTCTATGCACGACAATATAGTGGTATTGACTGAGACGATTTCCAACGTCAAAGGTGGCAATATCTACACCAACATCGACCGAATTATCGCACCACTTTCAGAGGAAGAATTGGAGACTTTGCGACCGGATATCGTCATCTCATTCGGCGGTGCACTTGTATCGCGTTATGTCAAGCAATTCCTTCGTAAATGCCGACCTCTGCGACACTTCAGCATAGGCTTTAACCACACCACTGTCGACTGCTTCAAGTCTCTGACAGGTCGTGTCGACATCGCTCCCGAAACATTCTTCAGCCTATTGGTTGGGACACTACGGACAAACACAGACACCCAAGACAGGGACAGGACAGTGGACAAAACAAAGATGGCAACTGATGAAGTCATCTCATACGCCTCCCTGTGGAAGAAACACAACGCTGATAGTCTGGAGTCTCATGAACGCTTCATTGCTGAATGCCCATGGTCCGACCTCAAAGCATTCTCAGTTGTCGCTGAGGCTCTACAACACTCCGAACGCCGACATGTCATCTCACTATCCAATGGCACACCGATACGCTATTTCCAACTCTTCGACGGCATGAACTACTCTGCTTGCTACTGCAATCGTGGGGTCTCAGGCATCGACGGCAGCACCTCGACTGCTATCGGCACAACCATAGGTATCGCCGACATCATCACCGATGCAACTTCAGTCCTCATCACAGGCGATATGAGCTTCAGCTACGACATCGGCGCACTTGCCACAAAGTTTATCCCCGACAACTTCAAAATCATTGTCCTCAACAATTCCGGTGGTGGCATCTTCCGTTTCATTCCGTCTACTGCCCGACTGCCTCAGTTGGAGCAATACTTTGCTGTCAATCCGGGCATCAAAATCGACAAACTCGCCGAAGCCTACGATTTCACCCACTTCGTTGCCGACTCTCAAGAGCAATTGGAAGATGTCATCGACAGATTCCTATCCCATGAGCATAAAGCAATCCTGGAAATCGTCACTCCACCCGATGTCAGTGGCGAGATTCTGCGACAATATATGAATCGAAAATAACACTCAACACATATAAAGATATGATCAATTGGACCACAATCAAAGAATACGAAGATATTCTGTTCCAATACCACGAAGGTATTGCTAAAATCACCATCAATCGCCCTCAAGTCTACAACGCATTCCGCCCTCAGACCAACTTCGAGATGCTCGATGCAATGGCCATCTGTCGCGAACGTTCCGACATCGGTGTCATCATCCTTACCGGCATCGGCGACAAAGCATTCTGCAGCGGTGGCGACCAGAAAGTGAAAGGCGTCGGTGGCTACATCGATGAGAATGGTGTGCCACGCCTAAATGTACTCGACCTCCACAAAGCAATACGCTCTATTCCAAAGCCGGTGATTGCGATGGTCAACGGTTATGCCATCGGTGGTGGTCACGTGCTCCACGTTGTATGCGACCTTACTATCGCATCTGAAAACGCTCGTTTTGGTCAGACAGGTCCTAAAGTCGGCAGTTTCGATGCAGGTTTCGGCTCATCTTATCTCGCTCGTTGCGTCGGTCAGAAGAAGGCACGCGAAATATGGTTCCTTTGCCGTCAATACACTGCACAAGAAGCCTACGAAATGGGTATGGTCAATAAGGTCGTTCCATTCGACAAACTTGAAGAAGAGACTATCGACTGGTGCAAGACTATCCTCCAACGCAGTCCGATGGCTATCCGTATGATTAAGCGTGCTCTCAACGCCGAACTCGATGGACAACGTGGTATGATGGAATTTGCCGGTGATGCTACTTTGATGTACTATCTCATGGAAGAAGCTCAAGAAGGCAAAAACGCATTCCTCGAAAAGCGTGATCCCGACTTCCAGAAATTCCCTAAATTCCCTGGTTGATGAGATTAGCTTATGCACCCTACAATCTGAAGTTCAAGGCCCCGGCCGGTACTTCAAGAGGCATTCTCAACGAGAAACAGACTTATCTCATCAAGATATGGGATGAGTCTGACCCTTCTCGTTATGGCATCGGCGAAGCATCGCTATTTAGAGGTCTGAGTGCCGAAGACAATGACCGTTACGAGTTTAAATTGGTCGAAACTTTGGCTAATGTCGCTTTGGGTATCCCGACCGACCTATCTCGACACTCGTCAATCCAATTCGGACTCGAACAAGCCATCTTTGACTTCTCCAATGGGTGCAAAGGCATATACTTCCCATCAGACTTCACGGCTGCACGACAGTCAATCACCATCAACGGACTGGTGTGGATGGGTAGTTTCGACGAAATGATTGAGCGCATTGAGCAGAAAATCAGCCAAGGGTTCAAGTGCGTTAAACTCAAAATCGGTGCTATCGATTTCATCAAAGAACTCGAGATGGTGAAGCATATACGCCGCCACTTTGATGCAGACACTCTCGAAATCCGTGTCGATGCCAATGGTGGATTCTCCATGGACAATGCCATTGCCCGACTTGCCCGACTTGCCGAACTCGACGTTCACTCCATCGAGCAACCGATCCGTCAGGGACATTGGGACCTCATGGCCTTCCTATGCCAAGTTTCTCCCCTTGACATAGCCCTTGACGAAGAACTTATCGGCATCACAGACCTCAGGTCTAAGATCGAAATGCTCGACACAATCCGCCCTAAATACATCATTCTCAAGCCTTCGCTTTGTGGGGGATTCTCCGGTGCGATGGAATGGATAAAACTTGCTGACGAGAGAAATATCGGCTGGTGGGTGACATCGTCTCTTGAGTCCAACATCGGCCTAAACGCCTTGTCGCAATGGGTGGCCACGCTCAACACTTCCATGCCTCAAGGTCTCGGCACAGGCGGACTGTTTACCAACAATTTCGAAAGCCCTATCTACCTCGATGGCGAGCAACTGAAATTCAACGCAGAGCAGCCTTTCGACTACTCACAATTCGACAACCTTGACTGGAGAGAATAGCAGATGACTATCGATGACTTCATAGCAGAATGGCACAACGACTGTGATTACATCGTCGCTCACACCTCCGGCTCTACCGGCACGCCCAAAGAGATACATCTCAGCAAGCGTCTGGTCAGAGACTCAGCCCTTCGCACTATCGAATTCTTCTCACTATCCGAGTCCTCCCACCTTCATCTTTGTCTCTCTCCCGACTATATAGCAGGTAAAATGATGATAGTACGCTCGTTGCTGAGTGGCGCTACATTGACTGACGAACTACCAAGCAACACTCCACTGTCATCGTTTAAAGGAGGAGTCATCGACCTCCTTGCCGTCGTACCCTCTCAACTCATCGACCTCCTTAACAACCCTAAGGACTATAAGATACGCAATCTGATTATCGGTGGGTCAGCCATACCTGCCGACCTGCGTCTTCGAGTAGCCAATAGTGGTCTGAATGCTTACGAGACATATGGCATGACCGAGACAGCCTCACATGTCGCTCTTCGTAAAATCCGGCAAGAATCCGACCTGCCATACTTCGCTTTGCCCGGCATAAAATTCTCAAAAGACAAACGCGACTGCCTTGTCATTCACATGAATGATTACGACCCTGTCGTTACCAACGATGTTGTTGACCTTATTGATGACGAGCATTTCCTCCTCCGCGGAAGAGTTGACAATGTCATAATAAGCGGTGGTCTGAAGATACACCCTCTTGAAGTCGAAGACAAAATCCGACACATTCTCCCCGATGCGACGACCTTCTACATCACCTCAAGACCACACTCCAAATGGGGCGAAGAGGTCATCATGATAGTCGAAGGTGATGCAACAAAAATAGATGGCACAAGAATCCTAACACAGTTAAGAGATCTCATGCCACCTTATCAAACGCCTAAAGACATCTTATTCGAATCACATTTCCTTAGGACCGATAGCGGAAAAATCGTCCGCAAAAAATTTTAGGGGACTTAACTAAATCCGGATGTTTTTAGGTATTCCCTATAGTCTGTTCTATCGTTGGTCGTAAGTCATGCGCTTACCGGCAACGAATGGTTGATGCTCACCATCTTTATATACGACATTACCGTTGACAATAGTCATTGCCACTTGGTTGGAGAATTCCTCTCCCTCTAATGGCGACCATCCACACTTTGTCAACACATTGTCTTGACTCACAGTCCATTTCGCAGGTTTCACTACTACCAAGTCGGCATAATAGCCTTCTCTGATGTAGCCACGCTTGTTGATACCATATAATATAGCAGGGTTGTGCGACATTGTTTCCACCACCTTTTCAATGCTGAATACCCCCTTGGCAGCAAGTTCAAGCATCACTATCAACGAATGTTGCACCATCGGACCACCCGACGCAGCCTTACTGCAATCCCCTTGTTTCTCAGTCAAAAGGTGTGGAGCATGGTCTGTTGCGACTACATCTACCTTGCCCGAATTGACAGCCTCTTGCAACGCCTTTCTGTCAGCAGCAGTCTTAATAGCCGGATTCCACTTGATGCGAGTTCCGAGACGCTGATAGTCTTCGTCGCTAAACCACAAATGATGCACGCAGACCTCAGCCGTAATCTTCTTCTCCCTCAATGGTTGAGTAGTAAAGAATTCAAGTTCTTTCGCTGTAGATAGGTGGAACACATGAAGGCGTGTGCCATGCTTCAACGCTCGCTCGACAGCACGTTTTGTCGACACATAGCAAGACTCTTCGCTTCTGATGGCAGGGTGGCAACTCACCGGAATGTTATCACCATATGCCTCCTTATGCTTTGCCATATTGTCCCGGATAATCTTCTCGTCTTCGCTATGGATAGCAATGATGCCCTCAAGGCTGAAGATATCGTCCAGTGTCTGCTCATCATCTACAAGCATATTGCCGGTAGACGCGCCCAAGAAGAGTTTAATCCCCGGGGTATTGCTATAATCAATGGCTCTCAGCTCATCGATATTGTTGTTAGTAGCACCGATAAAGAAACCATAGTTGGCCCATGACACTTCTGAGGCTCGGGTGTTTTTAGCTTCAAGTTCGGCGATAGTGACTGTCTGAGGCATCGTATTTGGCATATCCATATACGAAGTAACACCACCTGCAACAGCAGCCTTACTCTCCGATGCGATATCAGCCTTGTGAGTCAATCCCGGCTCTCTAAAATGCACTTGGTCGTCTATCACACCGGGAAGCAACAACGCTCCTTCCAAATCTTCACGCTCATCATACGATGACACGACCGACTCTGACGGCTGACCTTCAGCGACTACTTCGATAATCTCATCGGCCATTCCCACATAGCCACAAAAACACTTGCCCTCATTCACAATCCGGGCATTATACAACAATCTACGAGCCATAATCTATTAATTTACTTGTGGATACTTGGTGAACATGCTACGCAAGCGCAACTTAATCACGCCAAACACTGCCTCACCAAAGATGCTTGAATTCATTTTGCTTGTGCCAAGTTCGCGATTGACAAAGATGATAGGCACCTCCTTGATTTTAAATCCATGCTTGTAGGCCTTAAACTTCATCTCAATCTGGAAGGCATAGCCCTTGAACTCAATCTTATCGAGGTCTAATGTATCAAGCACACGACGCTTATAGCAGACAAATCCGGCTGTGGTGTCACGTACGCTCATACCGGTCACGATTCTCACGTAAGCCGATGCATAATACGACATCAACACTCGACCCATCGGCCAGTTGACGACATTCACGCCGGAGATATAGCGCGAGCCTATTGACAAATCTGCACCTTCCTCCTTACATGCCTTGTAGAGCTTTGGCAAGTCATTTGGATTATGAGAAAAATCGGCATCCATCTCGATGACATACTCATATCCATGACGCTTTGCCCATTTGAAGCCATGTATGTATGCTGTTCCCAAGCCAAGCTTGCCCTTGCGCTCTTCCAAGAACACACGACCATCGTATTGCTTCATCTTCTCTCTCACCACTGATGCAGTGCCATCTGGCGATCCGTCATCAATGATTAGCACATCGAATGTTTCAGGCTGAGATATAACAGCATCGATAATGTTTGAAATATTTTCTATTTCGTTGTAGGTAGGAATGATTACTAAAGCGTCTGCCATAATTCATAATTTAATAATGTGCAAAGTTAATACTTTATTTCAAATCTGCGAATATCCACTTTCCCTTTTAATGAAAATAACCTAAAAAAGTTGTCGAAACGAGTACAAGTCCTAACCAAAAATGCTCCCTATCTTCCCTAAACTCCCACTCTCAAGACTCGAAAGGCATAGCTCCCTAAACGCTTAAGCTCCCTACCTTTTGGGCCTTTTAGCCTTGTTGGCCTTTGCCCTACACTCCCCTATATTCCTTAAACTCCCTAAACTCTCTCTCCCTCTCGCATGGGACACTACGGACAGAGTCGGACTCCCGGACAGGGACAGGACAGTGGACACTACCCCACAGAGCAAAGTCGCCGGAATCACTGCTGCCACGGAGGTTACAATGCCCTTTGGGCCTTTTAGTCTTGTTAGGCCTTTTGGACCATAGTAAAAGAGAATCTCATAAACGTTAAACACCAAACCTATCCACCCCATCTATTGCTACTATCCTATCCCCTACTCTTGTCTCCGACGCACAAAATACACCTAACTCAGTGAATTTCACGCAAAAAAACGCTCAAACACTTTGTGGAATGAAAAATTTTTACTAATTTTGCATCCGATTTTGAGCGATTAAACTCAATCGACTGAAAATCAAAATATTAATAATTTAATTTAAATCAAAAAAACGTATGAATCATTACGAAACCGTTTTCATTTTAACTCCCGTTTTATCTGATGCTCAGATGAAGGAAGCGGTAGAAAAGTTCAAAGGCTTTCTCGTAGACAATGGCGTAGAGATGGTCAATGAAGAAATGTGGGGTCTTAAGAAATTGGCTTACCCTATCCAAAAGAAATCAACTGGTTTCTATTGCTTGTTTGAATTCAAAGGCGAACCAACTATCGTTAAGAAGCTCGAAACAGCTTATCGCCGTGACGAACGCGTACTTCGCTTCTTGACTTTCCGTCTTGACAAGTATGCAGCAGAATATGCTGAAAAGCGTCGCAAAAACCGCGCAAGCAAAGCAAACGAAGAACCAGCAGTAGTAACAGTAGAAACAAAGGAGGACTAATAAGATGGCACAAAACAGCGAAATCCGTTACTTGACTCCATTGTCAGTAGACACTAACAAGAAAAAATATTGCCGTTTCAAACGTAGCGGTATCAAGTACATCGACTACAAGGATCCTGAATTCCTCAAAAAGTTCCTCAACGAACAAGGTAAGATCCTTCCACGTCGTATCACAGGTACATCATTGAAGTTCCAACGCCGTGTTGCACAAGCTGTTAAGCGTGCTCGCCACTTGGCTCTTCTCCCATACGTAACAGACTTGATGAAATAATCATTTTTTAACCCGACAAATAGATTAAAACTATGAAATTGATATTGAAAGAAAACGTAACCAATCTTGGTTATAAGGATGATGTTGTCGAAGTGAAAGATGGTTACGGACGCAACTATTTGATCCCACAAGGCAAGGCTATCATCGCTTCTAACGCTGCTCTTAAGCAACTCGCTGAAGACTTGAAGCAACGCGCTCACAAGATCGCTAAGATTAAAGCTGACGCTGAAGAAGCTGCTAAGGCTATCGAAGGCATTAAGCTCACTATCTCTGCTAAGACTAGCGCTACAGGTACTGTATTCGGCTCTGTAGGTGCTGCTCAAATCTCTGAAGCTTTCGAAAAATTCGGTCACAACATCGACAGAAAGATTGTATTCGTTAAGGGTACAGTGAAGGAAGTTGGCGTTTACACTGCTACTATCAAGTTCCACAAGGAAGTAGCTGTAGAAGTTGAATTCGAAGTAGTATCTGAAGAATAATTTAGATCCTAATACAACCATTAAGGCGACGAATTTATCCGATTCGTTGCCTTTTTGTTTTATATTACCACCTAAATTAAAAAACGAAGTGCGAAAAATATGATGTTTAAATTATCATCAATACTTCAAACTAATAAGGTTTGATTTACATTGTGGGCATGCCCAAAATGTAAATCGGCAGCAGAAAACCGAGCAATACGAAAAAAGGAGACCGAAGTCTCCCTAAGATTAACTAATTTTGTATTGCTTATGTACAAACATTTAACCTCACTGCAAAGGTCGCAAATTTTTGCGTACAAACAATGCAATAAGTCACCAAAATTTATTGC
>JAFYNZ010000055.1 GCA_017547845.1 Muribaculaceae bacterium | reverse complement strand
TGGATATTTGTATTCTGAATCATTCTTTGTCTCTGCACCCGATGGTTCAGGTGTTGGTTCGAACGGAGGTTCGTTGTTGTCACTGCAACCTACTACGACGCTGACACTTGCCACTATTGCAGCAATGTATGCCAAAAATCTTCTCTTTTTCATATCTCTAAAATTTTAAATTGTGAATAATTCGATTGATTATTATATGTTTTATATTTGTGTCTTAGATTAAACGCCTTGATTATCTGCCTTGCCAGGTGTAGACATTGACGGTGGCAGCTTCGGGGTTGGCATAGACGAGGTTGATGGTCTGTTCATATCTGACGGCTTGAGGTGGCAATGAAATTGATGTGGAGTCAAGACGTCTAAAGATGATTTCTTCAGCCCGAGGATTCTCATACAATGGCGAAACTGCTGTCGCCATCATGATACTGCTAAAAATTAAAGTGTTGATTGTAGCCATAATATTTTGTAGTTTTGATTGCGACAAAGTTATATACAATTTTTGAAATAATCACAATTTCAAAACTACTCACAGCATTCATAACTCACTGATTATCAATGGTTGCAAAATAAAAATTCTACTCATCGATTTTTCGGCCGTTACTTGATGGTGTTTTTGGGCATTTTCCGCCTTAAAAATTGCAGAGAGAGCATAAAAAGGATAAGAGACCGGACGTCACGACATCTTTTGTGCTTCGAGATATTTTGAAAGCGAAGTGTCGATGCCAAGTTTTGTTTTAAGTCGGTTTTGTCTATTGTAAAGAGAGCTTGCTGCCGAGAATCCGAAGCTGAATGAAATGATTTCGTTGGAATATCCGGCAAGCATCATTGCCATGAGATTGAGATCTTGATCGGTCAAGTCCGGGTGCTGCTCCATCTCACGATGAAGCAGGTTGTCATACTGAGCATTTACGCTGCTACGCAACACTACCCAAAACGACTCGGCAACGGCAATGTCAGAAAAGACTTTTTTAAACTTGGAGATATATTTCGTAGGGTTTGAGGCATGAAGGTCGGCAAAACTCTCCATTGTCTTGATGTCGTTGAGTGTGATAATGTATTGGTCGAGCAGAGTTTTTGTCTGATTTGCGATAGCGTCTCCGGCCGAGTGATGGTTGGAGGTCAGTTGCTGTTCGTAATCGGCGAGTTGCTCTCGCAGTAGTGCAAGCTCATGGACATCAGAATTGTTGGTATCTTTGAGACGCTGCATCTCCTTATGAAGATTGTCGATGAAGATGGTCATGTCGCGCATCTCTGCTTGCTTTTTTCTGCGAAAACGCACCCAGCAGATTATCAGAGTAGCGACCACGACTGAAGCTATAATGGCATAGACGAGCATGACAGCTTTTTCGTGCTCAAGTTTCTGAGTCGTGTGCATATGCTCGAAGATGGTGATGTCGCTGCGATGGGCATCATCGATGATCTGTATCATCAGCTGCTGTTCGCGACCTGAATAGTCGTAGGCCGACTGATAGTCGCCTCTCTGTCGTGCAGCTTTGCGACTGACAATTGTAGCCATAAGGCTTTGCTCAGGATCGTCGGCATCAAAATCACCCATCTGCAGATAGTGCATCGCTGAGTCGACCATGTCGAGATGCAGATAAGAGTCGCAGATGACATAGTAGGTCTCTTTGAGGTCGTCAGACTGAAAATCGGGCGACGAAATTGCCCTCAGCCCGGTGGCTATAGCTTTGCGATAGTCGCCTATAAGTTTATATGTAGCAGAGAGGAAAGCGATGTTCTTTACTTGCACTTTCTTCAGGTCGTAGAGTCGCGCAATGCTATCGGAGCGATTTATATATACCAAGGCACTATCAAGGTCGTGGGTGCGATAAGCGGCACCGATTTCGCTAAGCATATCGGCTGCTTTTTCCATTCTATCCGAATGCAAGTAGCAGTCGTAGGCTTTACGATAGCAATCGATGTGGGATGCAATGTCGTCACTATGTTGCAAATAGATTCTGCCACGCCATCGATGAATGTCGCCCATCAACTCAACATCGGTTTCCGACAGAGCGTTCTCTGCCTTGGTCAGTGTGTGGAATGCCAAGTCGGAATCATGGAGCAGACTATAGAGATTGGCTTTTTGTATCATGGCACGAGCATAGAGACGACCGGCGTCATCGGAGAGCCACGAGCGTAGGCGATAGTAGTCTGTGGCGATGTCGGCCAGAGAGTCGGCTGCAGCCACTTGGTCGTCATAGATATTGACTTCGTTGGCAAGCAAGGCGTAAAGAGCGGCATTGGCGCGACTGCCGAGCGAGTCGGCGTCGAGACTGCGAATGATGCTGTCGGCAACAGTCGGAGCTTCGTAGCGCAGCGAGTCAGCCACAGCCAGCGCAGAGCCGACAGCAGCCTCGTCGCCTGCGTAGCGACGGCACGACGATAGCGAGCCGACCATGGTCAGCACCACCACGCAAAGGCTTGCAAGTCGAAAGATATGTCGGCCGGAGCAATTCATATCGCAATTCAGGCTCTTTTAGTATGCATTCTTATCCTTGCGGAGAGCATTGAATGCTGTGAGGAATATGATTTTGATATCTAAGAAGATGTTCCAGTTGCGAATGTACCATACGTCATACTCCACACGCTTCTCCATCTGCCAAAGATGCTTTGTTCCGCCACGATAGCCATTGATTTGTGCCCACCCGGTGATGCCGGGTTTGACGGCATGGCGCACCATGTATTTGTCGATCAGAGCAGAGTATTCCTCGGTCTGACTGACCATGTGAGGACGAGGACCGACCACCGACATATTGCCCAATAGGACATTGAAGAATTGTGGCAACTCATCAATAGATGAGCGACGAAGGAAGTCGCCGAATTTGGTCTTGCGAGGGTCGTTCTCGGTCGCTTGGAGGCGGTCGCTATCGGCATTGACGCGCATTGTACGGAATTTATAGCAGACAAAGTCGCGGCCATATATACCTGTGCGTTTCTGCTTGAAGATGACCGGACCGGGAGAGGTCAGCTTGATAATGATAGCCACCGGGATAAAGATAATCGGCGACACGATAAGAAACGTAATCGACACAAAGAGGTCGAGTATGCGCTTTATCACCTTGTTCCAACGACGGTGAAGCGGAGAGATCGAATGCTTCAGAATCGGGATGTTGCCCATAGATGACGGCAAGAATTGGCCATTAAGCACCTTGCTGAATTTCGGCACGTAGACAAACGATGCTCCGATCTCCTCAGCGATACGCATCACCTTTGAGATGAGTTTGTCGTCTTCAGCATCGAGAGTGTAGTAGATGATATCGATGTGGTTGGCATTTACGAAATCAGCCAATTGGTCGAGTCCTGCGACGAAGGTGTCATGACAGTCCCGGAGATTTGACTTGTCGTCGTCAAAAAATCCCATGGTGCGATAGCCATATCCGGCGTCGCCCTGAAGTTCTCGATAAAGCAAAGCGCCTGTCTGTCCTGCACCGACAATCACTACACGCTTGAAATTCAGCCCCATACGGCGCAATTTCTTCAGCACACGGCGCGACACGAGCCACCAGATCGACAGCAATATAAAGAACGTAGCCGCGAAGAAGAGTCCGTGATACATGCCGACATGGAAGATGTTGAGCATATAAAGGATAGCCGCCAACACTCCACACTCGACCACTGCCGACTTGAATGCACTAAGCACCATCTTGTCGGCATAAAGTATGCGACGATTGTGAATGTCGGCAAAGAAGACTACCGACGGAATGAACGACACATTTACAAGCACCCACATTGATGAAGATGCAAACGGCGTGTTTGCTCCCAACACAAAGAGTGTGAGCAAATACGATATATTGAGTATGATAAAGTCGCCTACGGTCAACGCAGTCAACAGATATTTTCCAAGTTTTACTCGTTCGGTCATAGGGTTGCAGATTTAAACGCCCGGGGCGCTAATTATTTGCCTGAAAGCGGGTTATCATGACAATCACCCGCTCAATTGGTATCAAAGGAAAGTTTCACCTTTCCTTTGATTTGATATGTGAAGACTGCGTTGATCAGTCCATCTTAGAGTCGAGCAAATTGATTTTTTGCTCGATCATAGCCATGTCGTCCTTAATCTTCTGAGTCTTGCGTTCCAAGTCCTTGAGCATAGAGTTGCCTGACTTAGAGCTGAAGCTGAAGAATCCCATATTGTTTTCATATGTCTTCAACTCATTGCGCTTTTGTTCCAAAGCACGCATAAGGCGTTCGCGTTCGCGATAGAGCTTGTTGCCATCGCCCTTGAGCTCGTTGAGTTGGTTTTCGAAGTTAGCCATGCGAGCGCGAGTCTCCTTGACATCAAACATGTCGTAAGCCACCTTCAACGCCTCACGATATTCTGCATAGAGTTTATCTTTCTGCTTAAATGGAACGTGACCGATGGTCTGCCACTTGGCTTGCATTTCGCGCACCACCTTGACTGCCTCCTTACGGTCGGTGTCGGCTGTCAACGCCTTGATTGCAGCGACCACTTCGCGCTTGGCAGCGAGGTTGGCTGTCTCTTCTTGACGCTGTGCGGCATACTGCTTCTTCTTCTCTTCGTAGAAGTAGTTGCAAGCAGTCTGGAAGCGTTGCCAGATTTCATCGCTTTGACGGCGAGGCACTGTACCGATCTTCTTCCATTTAGCTTGAAGTTCCTTTATCTCCTCTGCAGCCTTATTGAAATCCTCGCATTCTCTGAGAGCCTCAGCTCTTTCACAAAGTGCGGTTTTCTTTTCAAGGTTGGATGCATACGCCTCTTTAGTAGACTTATAGTATTCAGCCTTTGAAGCGAAGAAGTCATCGCAAGCCTTGCGGAAACGAGCGAAAAGAGTATTGTTGACCTTCTTTGAAGCATAGCCTACGGCTTTCCAACGCTCTTGAGCATCGATAATCTTCTTGGTAGCTTCGTCCCATGCTGCAAACGACTTCAATTCATCGACAGCGATAGCTTCGATCTCTTCACACAATGCGACTTTAGCATCTTCGTTGGCCTTCTCAGCTTCTTTGCGTGCTTCGAAGAAATCTTGGTGACGCTTGTTGATCACAGTCGAAGCATCTTTAAACTCGTTCCAGATATCTTCGCGCAATTCCTTGGCTACAGGACCGATTTCACGCCATTGGTCGTGGAGGGCTTGAAGCTTCTTGAATGCTTCGACCACATCTTCTTCTGCTGCCAATGCCTTAGCTTCATCGACGAGAACACGCTTAGCTTCAAGGTTTTTCTTGAAGTCGAGGTCGCGAAGCTCCTTGTTCATCTTCAGTCTGTCGTAGAATTGCTCAACGACGAGTTGATAGTTTTTCCAAGTGTCGGACACTGCGCTTGCAGGGATATCTGTGATAGCCTTGAAGTCTTGTTGAAGCTGCTGGAATTGTTGGAAATGGAGGTTGATATTGTCAATGTCTTCCACCAATGCCTTGAGTTGCTCGATGATAGCGAGTTTCTTTGCGAGATTGTCTTGACGGCGTTGCTCTTCAGCCGCGAGGTAGTTTGTGCGCTTATCCTTGAAGACTGTAAGCAACTCCTTAAAACGTGCTTCGTCCGGATCGGGAGTAGATGAGAACACGTCGCCTTCAGCAGCATTTTCGAGGAAGACACGACATTCCTCTTCGATCTCAGCCTTGCGTTTAGCAAAGTAGGCCTGCTTAATAGCGTTCACTTCCTTGTGCTGGTTGACACCTTCACTGTCTACTATCTCTTGCATCAATGCCAACAGATCGGCCTTTTCCATCTCAAAATAGCGACGGGTGCCTTGAGCGACTTCTTCGTCTGTTTCCGACTGGTTGTCAAATTCTGCTGTCACATTTTCAGTCACAACCTCTGCATTTGCAGTGGTTTCCGGGATTGAGTTCTCTTCTAAAGAAAACTTTTTTTCAAGCTCGTTCATATTTATATAGATTAACTATTAACCTTGCATCAAAAATATAGATGCGTTTAATTTGCCAAATTTAATACTTTTTTTTGAAATAGCGGTCTTTTTCCGACTGCTTTTTAGTCTTCGACCACTTTGACATCAATTACTCTGATATCTTCCACAGGGCGGTCGCTGCGGTTTGTCGCCGAGTTCTGAATTTTTTCGACCACGTCCATGCCCTCAAGCACTTCGCCAAAGACTGTGTATGCGCCATCTAAGTGAGGCGTGCCACCGACTGTCGTATACGCTGCCTTCACATCTTCAGGCATAGCGATGTCCTTAGTCGCTTCTTCGGTCTGCGCTATCAATTGCTGACGGAATGCCTCGAGACCCTCTTTGTCGCCTGACTTGTAATACGACTTGATAGTGTCTTGGTGCTGTGCTGCCAACTTTTGGAAATAGTCTTGCTTCTGCTGCATTGCGAGCTGGCGTTCCATCTGTACAATCTGACCTACGCTGTATTTCTTGCCGGTCACGATGTAAAACTGTGAACCTGAAGAGCGACGCTCAGGATTGATTTGGTCAGACGTACGAGCCGCTGCCAACGCACCATATTTGTGGAAAAATTTCGGATAATCGATTTCTGCCTCGATAGTGTAGTCGGGCGATCCGGAGCCGAGTTGGTCGTTTGGACCCGCTGTCTTTGAGTCAGGGTCGCCTGTCTGGACCATGAAGTCCTTGATTACACGGTGAAACAACACGCCGTCGTAGTAGTTTTCCGACACGAGTTTGAGGAAATTGTCGCGATGTTTTGGAGTCTCATCATAGAGGCGCACCTTGATATCGCCCAACGATGTCGAGATCAAGACTGTTGGTCCTGATGGAATAGTTGTCTGAGTCATTTCTATTTGAGTTTTGTTATTGTCTGATGATGGCTGAGCAGTCTGCGACGCCTTTTGCGCCATGAGCGTCAATGCCGACACAGCGACTGCCGCGGCCAATGTGATAAATATCTTTTTCATAACGTAGCCCGGTGATTAGATTACTGAATTAGAATACAAACGTTTGTAAATGCGACGGAAATTATCGTCGTTCTCACGCAATTCATTGACACGCGACTCATAGTCCGCGCCCCAGATGCCTTTCAATAGCGAGCCCAAATAGCGATGCTCGCGATCCTTCTCAATAGCCACCTCGATGAGTTCGTCGATGGCCGATGAGAAATGCTCTCGGTCGACTGCTGCGAGAAACCTTGCCGTGCTTGCCACGAATTGACCAGTGCTATCGGCACGTCGCATATTATCTATCAATGCAGGCATAATCTGACTGCATGTCGAGACATTGTTGGCGATATACTCATATGTAAGCATGCCATCAGTGTCCTTGCTTAAATTTCTTAGAATTTCTTCCATTTTTTTCGCTTTATCGCACAAAGTTAGCAATTATTTCGGAAATTTGACTAAATTTGCCTTATAATTGATTTTCACGATGGAAAAGAAGCTCACAACTATCATTATCGGACGCCAATTCGGGGCCGGAGGACGCGAATTAGGCGAATTATTGGCCAAGAAGTTGGGTATCCCCTACTATGACCGTTCGTTGCTCAAAGTCGCGGCACAACGACTCGGTTTCGACGAAGAAATCTTCGACAATGCCGACGAGCGTAAGCCCTCGATTCTGCGCTCGATGCTCAGCATCAACTATGGAGCTATGGCTGCCGACTACTCTATCAGTTCGCTCAACCGAGAAAAAATCTACATGGCACAGAGTGATGTCATTCGTCAACTCGCACAAGAGGGTCCTGCAGTATTTGTCGGTCGCACAGCCGACTACATCACTCGCGACATGCCCCATCGTCTGAGCATATTCCTGCATGCCGACATCGAGTCACGCGCCGAGCGTGTGCTCCGCCGATGCGAATGTAGCTGCATCTGCGACGCACGAGAATTTGCCCTCAAACGCGACAAAATGCGCCAAGACTACTACAACTATTTCACAGGTCGCAACTGGGGCGACGCAGCCAACTACGACCTCACATTCGACACCTCACGCATCTCCATCGAAAAGATAGCCGACATCATCATTCAACTCATCTGAGCGTTGTCGGTCTTTTCCCATGCTTCTCAGAGGGATTGCCGATAATTTTTTCCATCAAGATTAACGCCACAGACCGATAGTGTGGCAAAAAAGTTGTAACTTTGCAGTTCCAAACGCACATCAGTGCTGTGGTCTGTCGCCGTGTGCATAGTCACAAGGAGGAAAGTCCGGGCAACACAGAGCACCATGCTTCCTAACGGGAAGGTGCTGTAATGGCAGAGATAATGTAACAGAAAACTACCGCCCCTCACGGGGTAAGGGTGAAAAGGCGGGGTAAGAGCCCACCGGGTCGGTTGGTGACAATCGATGCCGTACATCTCATGGGTTGCAAGGCCAAATATACCGGCAGTTAAGGATTGCTCGTCCATTGTCGGGGGGTAGGCTGCTTCAGACGGCTGGCAACAGTCGCCGTAGATAAATGACAGACGCTCCATCGGAGTACATAACCCGGCTTATATCAGCACTGAATCATCAAAGGGATAAGAGAGACTCGACCACTCTCCTATCCCTTTTTCGTTTTTCGTGGCTTATTGGTCAAAATTCATGATAAAACCTTTGTAAGTCACTGATAATAACCAGCTTTAAGTATTTCAAAAGTCAAATAAAAACTTTGCTTTTACTGTGGCACAAAACATGTAGTCACAAACAAAAAAACGCAACGTGCCATCACTCCGCAGAGCGACAGCACGTCATATCGATTATTTGCTATTTTTTCAGGGATTATTCGCCCTTAGTGAGAGGAGCCGGAGCTGAATATGTACGAGTAGCGAGCTCCTTGTCCATTTCATAGAGACCATAGCCATTGTCACCGATCATCACATACTTATCGATGAATTGCTGAGCAGTCTCTTCTTCTTCCACTTGCTCGTCGACAAACCATTGGAGCATTGAGCGAGTAGCAGGGTCACGTTCTTCTTCAGAGAGGAAGTAGAGGTCGTTGATAAGACCTGTCACCACCTTTTCATGCTTCAATGTGTCTTTGAAAGCATCGAGAGCAGTAGCCCATTCAGTTTCAACGCCTTCGATAGGCTTAAGCACTACGCGACCACCACGAGAATTGAGGTAGTTCATTAAGATAGTAGCGTGGTCTTGTTCTTCCTTGAATTGGATTCTAAACCAGTTGGCAGTGCCAGGCATACCTTTAGCTTCGAAATTCATACCCATAGAGAGGTAGAGATAAGCCGACCAAAGTTCGGCATTAATCTGCGCATTTATAGCGTCTTCAAGTCTTTTAGAAATCATAAGAGTTATTGTTTTGAGTTATTGTTTTCGATTAATTGTCTTTAAATGATAACGCAAAATTAATAAATTATGTTCATATGTCCCAACATTTCTCCAAAAAAATTATGGACTGACGTGTGCCAGCCCATATGTTGGAGTATAGAATTTTTATAAATTTCTATTTTGCAGCCTTTTTGCAAGCACGTTTTGCAGGCTTCTTCTTTGGCTCTTTAGGCTCTGCCTCTTTGTCATCGGTGTCGTTGATGACATTGGTACGAAGTGTCTTCACTTCCTTATTGAGCGACTTGATTTCTGCAGCCTGGTTGCGAATTGTGAGGAGCAATGAGTTGAGTTCTTCGTTTTCAATTGACAATGGGTATTGCTCTTCTACGCGTACTATGAAGTCGGCAAGCACGTTCATGTAGTTGGTGAATGCAGAGTATGGAGAGTCGTACGGACTGAATGGCGAATAGACTGCGCCATCGGTGAGGCTCTTCGTGCTCATGTAGAAGAAGTGGTCGGACGACTGAAGGTATTCCCAGTCTTTCTTGAGTCGACGGTCTTCGCAAAGGTTGACGCGTTCTGCCACAGAGTAGAGTTTAGTCAATGCTTCGCGTTGGAGTAAATTGCCTCTCCAAGCTGAAACGTCGCGAGCTTCGTCTGCCCATGACATCGGATATGGCACTCCAAGCGAGCCGACTGATTTGTGTTTAGCGACAGCTTCTGACGGAGTCATGAATGTGATGCCGCGTTCGGCTGCGAAGCGTGGCAACGCACGAAGGAAATCGAAGATACCGCTTTCGCGTGGCATAAATTCACCGAATGTCTCCATGCCCATGAATAGGTTGACAATCTGCTCTTCATCGGAGAGTTGAGAAATCCAGTTGACATATTTATCAGCGGTCAACGGATATTCCGACCATTCCGAATTGTTGAAGTCTCGGCAAATGTCGCGGCTGAAGTCGTCATTGCGAAGGAGAAGTTTTAGCTTTGGAGCTGACTCGGAATTGTAGACATAGTTAGGTGATTTCCAACCCAAAATGTGCTTCGCACCTTCGGTGATAGCAGCCTTGAAGCCCATAGAATTGAGAAGCACTGCGATATCGTCGTCGTAGATGAGTTCGGTGTTGCGAATCACGGTCGGTTTCTGGCCGAAAAGATTGTAGATCATCGCATCATGAGCCTTGACCTGACGGATAAATTCGTCATGGTCTTCGAGCGATGCAAGGCTATGAGAATATGTTTCGCTGAGGAACTCTACGCAACCGGTGTCGGCGAGTTTCTTGAGCAAATCGATAAATTCAGGCACATATTGTTGCAATTGCTCTACTGCTGCACCTGTGATTGAAATCGCACATTTAAATGCCTTGCCGTTCTCTTCGATCATCTTCAAAAGAGTCTCAGCCATAGGAATATACGAACGCTCGGCAATGCGTGTCACTATATCATCGTTGGCAAAATCATCGTAGTAATAGTGGTCGTTACCAATATCAAAGAAACGATATTTTTTTAAACGAAATGGTTGATGTATCTGAAAATAGAAACAAATTGACTTCATAATTTCTATCTTATTTATGTTGTTACTTATTTATCACTTGATTGTAAATATCGATCACTTTCTGACCTGCCTTTTCCCATGTTATACCCTTCATCTCTTCGATGCCTTCGGTCTTCAATGACTCATACATCGATGGATAACTGATGATGGAGTGGATAGCGTCGGCCATTGCGTCGATGTCCCAATAGTCGGTCTTGATGACATTGTTGAGAATTTCGGCGCAACCACTTTGCTTGGAGATAATCGATGGCACTCCCATCTGCATCGCTTCGAGAGGTGAAATACCGAATGGCTCTGACACAGATGGCATGATGTAGACATCTGATGCTTTGAGCATTTCGTAGACCTGACGACCACGAAGGAAGCCTGTGAAGTGGAATCTGTCGGCTATGCCTCGCTTAGCAGCGAGAGCAATCATTTGGTCCATCATGTCACCCGATCCGGCCATCACAAAACGCACGTTATGATCCTTTTGCAACACTTTGACCGCTGCTTCGACAAAGTATTCAGGACCTTTCTGCATTGTGATACGTCCGAGGAATGTCACGACCTTCTCTTTGTTTTCAGGCTTAGGAATTGAGAGCAAATCATCGCTCAACGGAATGACAGCGTTGTGAACTGTTGTCACCTTCGCCGGGTCGATGCCATATTTCTCAATCACGGTCTGACGAGTGAGGTTTGACACGGTGATGATGTGGTCGGCGTGGTGCATACCATCTTTTTCGATGCCGAAGACTGTAGGGTTGACATTACCGCGAGAGCGGTCGAAGTCAGTGGCATGAACGTGGATTACCAATGGCTTGCCTGTCACATTTTTAGCGTGGATGCCTGCCGGATAGGTCAACCAGTCGTGGGAGTGAATGACGTCGCAGTCGATAGTGCGTGCGATGACACCCGCCACTATCGAATAATTATTGATTTCTTCTATAAGATTGTCAGGGTATTTACCTGAGAATTCTATACAACCAAGGTCGTTGAGACGCATATAGTTGAAATCGGCATATATACGATCACGCAAGTCATAGTAGAGTTGTGGATTCATGAATTTGCCGAGACGATTTTCTACATAGTCCCAGTTGACATCGCGCCAAGCGACAGGAGTGTTGCAAGCGCCGATGATATTGGCAAAATCTCGCTCTTCGTCGCCCCATGGCTTTGGGATTACGAATGTGATGTCCATGTTACCACAGTTGTGCATGCCCTTTGTGAGACCATAACTTGCTGTGCCTAATCCTCCGAGGATATGCGGTGGAAATTCCCACCCAAACATTAATGCTTTCATATTTACTCGCTTGCTTCAGTGGATAATTGTTTACTAATCTCTTGAACTGTGCGCAATGTACGCAAAATCTCACCCACATTCTTAGCCGCACTGACAGCGCCACGACCTGTGAATGGAGGATTGCCGTCATATAGTTCTGACAACGAGCCGATGCAACATTCTGTCATCTCGTCTTCGTAGCCGATGAGCATTCGCTCGATGAACGACAAGCCACTAACTCCAAACACCTTGAAGTAGGCATCTGCATAGAATCCAAACAACCATGGACGTGCAGGACCTTGATGCACTGCATATTCACGCTCTACAGGATTGCCGATATATGTCGGATTATAGCCATAGCTCTTAGGACTGAGCGAACGCAAACCCTTAGGAGTCAACAATTCGCGTGTCACAAAGTCGAGCACCTTCTTGCGTTGACGACGATCGAGTGGCGAATACTCAAGACCGATAGCGATAGCCATGTTAGGACGCACACTAAGGTCGGCATATGTACCATTGACATAGTCGTAGAGGTAGCCATAATCATTTAGGAATGTATCGACAAACGCTTCTTTCACCTTGTCGGCCAATGCCTCGAGCTCCAAGAGATAAGCCGCAGAAGCCTTATCAGACTCATAAAGCGACATAAGGAATCGCAATGCGTTGTACCACAATGCATTATATTCCACAATGTAGCCGGTGCGAGGTATGATTGGGCGACCGTTTACTGTAGCAGAAAGCCAAGTGACAGGCGAATTTTGTCCATTTGTTGAGAGCAAACCGTTGTCATTTAGATAGAGATTGTAGATTCTCTCTTCACGGATTGCCTCGACGAGATATTTCACCACATGGCCATACTTTTCAAGACACTCTTCATTGCCATACGCACGCTTATATTGCTGGATAGCCCAGATAGCCCAAAGCGAGATATCCGGAAGGTCGATTTCCTTGATATTGCGGTGCTTTTCGCCGGTGTTGATATATCGTTGAAGAGCCGAAACCAAAGTATCCATAATGGTTTCGAAATCCTTTTTGTGGTCGATTGACAACGTACATCCCGGCAGAGCCATCAATTCATCTCTGGCTCTGACATTAAGCCAAGGATAACCGGCCATGATGTACATCTCATCATCTTTCTTATAATAGAACTGCTTAGCAGAATTCTTCAAGCAGTTGTAGAAACTTGTGCGAGTGGTGCGAGTAGCGATTTCGTCTTCGTATGTCTTCTCAAATTCTTCAGGTTTTGCGACAAACGTTGAAGCTGAGAAAATGATGCTCTCGCCTTTCTTGATAGGCAATTCGAAATAACCGGGCACCCAAAGGTCTTCCTTATATGGGAGACCTCTGTCGCGGTCCTTATAGTATTCGATACCCTTATACCAATGACCATCGCTGACCCACTTAGCCTCCTTATTGAATTGCATAAAGAGCTCAGGATAACCCGGATAAAGACAGCATGACAAGCCATTAGCGACCGATTGCATATCCTTATTCAGACTATTATTCTCTATACACAACTCGTTGGCATTGCGGAACGCCAAAAACGGACGGAACTGCAATGTTGTCGGTGAGTGAGCTTCGACCAATGTGTATTTGATTAAGATACGATTTTCGTGAGATATAAAAACCTTCTCCTTTGTTAAGATTACTCCGCCCACACGATAAGTAACGGTTGGGACACTTTCACAATCAAACTGACGAATGTACTTATGACCATTCGGACTAAATACATTCTCTCCATACTGATGAATACCCAGATTAAATGGAGCGTCATGCTGAATCACTGTCTCGTCAAACGACGACAACAGCACATGAGCCTGCTCGTCCATCTCCGGAATTGGAATCACAAGAAGACCATGCTGCTTGCGTGTATTACAACCCACTATAGATGTGCAATGATACGCGCCACTCTTGTTGGTGCGAAGCATTTCCTTGGGCAGACTCTGCTCCAAATTTATCATCAGACTTTTATCAAACTTCAGATAACTCATTAGGCCTGTATATAGTTAACAATTTGGATATTAAACACTTAAACCACAACCAAGTGCAATCCATCATACTCCAATTCGGCGTCTATTTCTTAAACTGACAGACGATATTCTTAAACTAAAGACTTAGGGTCACTCTTGATTATAATTCGATTTTCACAAAGGTAATGATAATTAACTAATTTTCAAAATATTTGTCAACAATTTTCTTCAATCAAAGCAAAATAGACTGACAAGCATCGCAGTGTCAATCAAATTTACAAAGTCAATATAATGCAAAATGTCGCGTCCCCTATAGGAGGAACGCGACACTATATTAATCAGAGTTTCTCGATTAAATCAAGTTTGCAAAGAATGTCGTTGCGTCAAGCATGCTCGCGTCGTAGATGTAAGTGTAGAACCAGCTTACGATACCGAGACCGACAATACCTGCGATGCAAAGCCACATTCCGAGACGTTCGTAGCATGATGAACGGAATTCACCGACAACAGGTTCTTCCGGACTGATCCACATAGCCTTCACTACCAAGAGATAATAGTAGAGTGAAATGATTGTGTTGATCAACGCGATAAGAACAAGTACATAAAGTGCTACCGAACCGCTTTCCAATGCACCATTGAAGATGAGAATCTTAGAGAAGAAACCTGCAAATGGAGGGATACCTGCCAATGAGAACATTGCAAGTGTCATTGCAAATGAAAGCCATGGATTAGTCTTGTGGAGACCATTGTAGTCATCCATGCCGATTTTGCCTGTCTTGTTTTCAATTGCTGAAATCACTGCGAATGCACCAAGGTTGCTGAAAATGTACACCAAGATGTAGAACACCATTGATGTCATACCGATAACGTTTGCAGAGATAATACCCAACATGATGTAACCTGCTTGTGACACAGACGAGAATGCCATGAAACGCTTCATGTTCTTCTGACGGATAGCAAACAAGTTACCGATTGTGATTGTGATGATAATCAATCCGTAGAGCATCCACTCCCATACTTGGCTATAAGCAGCACCGAATACTTGTGCCAACACTACCAAGAACGCAAATGAAGCAGAACCCTTTGAGATTACAGAGAGATAAGCAGTCACTGATGTTGGAGCACCTTGATATGTATCTGCTGTCCAAAGGTGGAATGGTACCAATGAAAGTTTGAAACCGAAACCAGCGATTACGAATGCGATAGCCAACACGAGCAACATGCTATTTTCGCCTGAAGCAACTTGTGTTGCGAGATCAGAGAAGTAGAGCGAACCTGTGCCTGACAATGCATATACAAATGAAAGACCGAGCAACAAGATTGCTGATGAGAATACTGCTGTGAAGATATACTTAACTGCAGCTTCGTGGCTTTCATACTGATTCTTATTAAACGCTACCATTGCAGCCAATGGAAGAGAAGCACATTCAAGACCGATGATGAACAACAAGAAGTGACGTGCTGAAATCATAAAATACATACCGAAGAGAGTCACCATCATTAATTCGTAGAACTCTCCGCGACGAATCTTAGCCTCTTCGCTATCAATCCATTTTACAGATTGGAGGATTACAAGAATCACACCGAGATTCAAGATGGTCTTAATCACTGTGATAATTCCTGAAGTATAGTACATGCCGCTGAATGCTTCTCCACCATTTGTAGGGAGCAACCACATAGCGACTGTCATCACGCTAAAGCAAATCAATGCTAATGGGCTTGTGTATTCACGTGCCTTTGCACCACCGAATGTATCGAATAAAAACACAATCAGGAATACTACGAGTAGCATCAATTCTGAACCCATTGTTAAAAATTGTGAGTAGTCCATTTTTCTTTACTTTTACTATTATTCAATACATTATTTAGATAGCAGCTTGCTCAATCACGCGAATGATAGGAGCAAAACTTTGTTGAATTGTTTCGTTAATCCAGTTAGGGAAACAACCGATACCGGCGATGCAAACAATCAATGTGATTGTAGAGAAACGTTCGTACCATGTCGCATCTGTCAACTGCAAGTGATGCTCATCTTGTACAGGACCAAGGAGAATCTTACCCACAACGCGCAAGATGTAGACAGCTGTCACTACGATTGCACTTGTACCGGCGATTACGAATGCACGGTGGAAGAGGTCTGTGTGTTGGAACGAACCGAAGAAGATAGTCATTTCGGCAACGAAACCTGAGAGACCTGGCAAACCGAGTGATGCGAAACCGGCAATCATGTAGCAGACACCAAGATAAGGCATAATCTTCATGAGACCACCCATCTCGCGGATGTCACGAGTGTGAGTTCTACCATAAATCATACCGATCAAGGCGAAGAACAACGCTGTCATGAGACCGTGTGAAAGCATTTGAAGGATAGCACCGGTCATCGCAGTTGTGTTCAACATCAAAATTGCAAACAACACCATACCACAGTGAGAAACTGATGAGTAAGCATTGATATATTTCAAGTCTGTCTGAACACAAGCTGAGAATGCACCGTATACAACGCTAATACCTGTCAAGATGATGAACACCCATGCCAATTCGTTTGCAGCTTCAGGCAACAAGAAGATTGAGATACGGAAGCAACCGTAACCACCAAGCTTCATCAATACACCGGCGTGCAACATTGACACCGCTGTCGGAGCACATGCGTGACCGTCAGGACTCCATGTGTGGAATGGGAACATTGCGCCAAGCACACCGAAACCTACGAATGTCAATGGGAAGAGATACATCTGCCAGCTACGGTCGATTGCACCATTTTGTGCAATTTCCAAGATGTTCCATGTGAGTGGAGCACCTTCCGGAGCTGAGTGCCAGTAGATACCGAGCAAACCAAGCATCAAGAATGCAGAGCCACCCATAAGCATGAGGGTAAGCTTCATTGCTGAGTATTCCTTGCGACCTGTACCCCATACACCAATCAAAAGATACATCGGAATCAACGCTACCTCATAGAACATGAACATTGTGAACATGTCGATTGAGATGAAGAAGCCGAATACACCCATTGAAAGAAGTGCAAACCAAAGGAAGAAGTTCTTTGGAAGTGGATCAATTTTCCAAGATGCGAATGTACCGGCAAATACGATGATAGCAGAAAGCATAATCATCAATACTGAGATACCGTCCACACCGAGAGCCAACTTAATGTTGAGTGGTGTATACCAGTCCCAAGATGCCATATAGAGCATTGGGTCAGTATTACCTGCAGCACGAAGTGCCAAGAAATCAACACAAAGATAAACTGATAATCCCAACAATATTGTTGACAACACTGTCATCACAGTACGAATCTGATTCATATTGCGACACAATGCCAACCCTGCTAACATTAGCAAAGGTATTATCACAAAGTAGATCAATATATTTTCAAGTATCATAATCTATAATTTTTTAATGTCGCATTATCAATTAGATTACCATCATCCAAACAACCAATCCGAGAAGGATAGCACCCGCGAAGTACCACAATACATAAGTTTGGATGCTTCCGCTTTGCAAACCACGAATTGCATAAGACACCTTCTGTGTAACCTTTGCAAACATATCCATAGTGCCATCAATGATGTGACGGTCAAACCATGCGATAGACTTACAGATAATGTTGAAGATAATCTTATGAGTTACAAACATGTAGATTTCATCCCAGTAGAAACGACGGTTGGCTGCAGTCCAAAGCCACTTAACACTATTGGCCATCTTAGCAGGAACATCGTTTTTCTTGCGATAGAGAACAGTTGCCAACGCGATTGCAACTACTGCTACGACGATGCTTGTGATAGCTACCGACATCTTCAAGTGGATATCGTAAGGCTCACCATTCCATGTCACGAAGTGACCGAAAGGAATGAAACCTGACACACAAGATACGACTGCAAGTATAATCAATGGCAATGACATTGTCCATGATGAATCGTGTGGTTTGTGATCCTTATAGTGAGGATTTTCTTCCCACCAGAAGATCATGTAGTAAAGACGGAACATGTAGAATGCTGTCAAACCTGCTACCATTGTCATCCATACACCAAGGAACATGCTGTTGTCATACATAGCTGTCAACATTTCGTCCTTAGAGAAGAAACCTGAGAATGGAGGGATACCTGCGATTGCAAGACAGCCGATAAGGAATGTCCAGTGTGTGATAGGCATATACTTACGCAAGCCACCCATATCCGTGTAGTTGTTAGAGTGAACTGCGTGGATCAATGCACCTGCACCGAGGAACAAGAGAGCCTTGAACATCGCGTGTGTAAACAAGTGGAACATACCTGACATGTAACCGAGACCTTCGTGGAGTTCAGGACGAGCTGCACCGATTGAAACCATCATGAATGCAATCTGTGAGATAGTAGAGAACGCAAGCACACGCTTGATATCGATTTGTGCACATGCCACTACTGCTGCGTAGAATGCAGTGATTGCACCGATGATAACGATGAAGTCCATAGATGCTTCGTCGAGACAATACACCGGGAACATACGAGCGATCAAGTACACACCGGCAACGACCATTGTCGCAGCGTGGATGAGTGCTGACACAGGAGTAGGACCTTCCATCGCATCAGGCAACCAGATGTGGAGTGGCATCATCGCTGATTTACCCATACCACCCATGAAAATCAAACACAATGCCCATGTCACAACTGAGCAACCCATAAATGTGCCGCCAGCTGACAATGTTGAGATTGTAGTGCCTGGATTTGATGTCAATTCTACGAAGTTGAATGTATCAGTGAAGAATGACAAAAGCAAAATACCGATCAAGAAACCGAGGTCGGCGAAACGTGTTACGATAAACGCCTTCTTAGATGCTGCTACTGCTGATGGCAATGTATAGAAGAAGCCAATCAAGAGGTAAGACGATACACCCACAAGCTCCCAGAAGATATACATTTGGAAGATGTTGGTTGCTACGACAAGACCGAGCATTGAGAAGGTAAACAAAGAAAGGAACGCATAGTAGCGTTGGAAACCCTTTTCTCCGTGCATATAGCCCAAGCTATACAAGTGTACGAAGAAAGAGATTGTAGTGATGACTACGAGCATCAAAGCTGAGATTGGGTCCAAAAGGAAACCAAGCTGAACAATCAATGTCGGAGTAAATGCCAACCAATCGTAGTTGAACACTTCAAATTGCTGACGCACACCTTCTGCTGTGACAAAATCAGGATTGCCACTAAAGAAATATGTGAATGCGACAGTGTAAGCCAAAATCGCAGTGATACCCATACCGATTGTACCGAGCGTACCTGCCAATTTGTGGCTCATCTTCATACCACAAAGTCCTAAGATAAGGAACATTGTGATCGGAAGAACCAAAATCAAAAGAGGTAATGTCATGTCCATATCTTAGAATTTCATTTTATTGATTTCACGAATATCAACACTCTTCACTGCGCGGAAAATGTTGATGATAATTGCGATTGCCAAGGCTGTTTCAGCAGCTGCAATACCGATTGCAAACATTGTGAAGAACATACCTTCCATTTGACCAGGAAAGAGGAATCTGTTGAACACAACGAAATTGATATCAACGGCGTTGAGCATCAACTCCAATGAAATCAAAATAGCAATCAAGTTCTTACGAGTAATGAACCCATAAACACCACAAGCAAACATAATCAAGCTTGGGATCAAATACATCATTATTGTCAAATCCATATCCGATTATCTTTTACGGGCAACTACGATGCTACCGATTATACATGCTAATAACAACACACTGATTGCTTCAAAAGGCAAGAGATATTGGAATTTCTCTGTTCCCATCAAAGCTTGACCAATCTTGTGCATGGTGATTTCGTTTTCAGAGGTCATGAAGTTGCTCAATGATTCGCAAGTGAATCCTGAGAAGCTGAACAATGCGTAAGCGATAACCCCTACTCCACAGAGAGCCGCTGCGATACCCATAAACTTACGGTGAGAGCTGAGCTTTTCCGACTTGTCATTAGGCTGTGCAGTCAACAGAATGGAGAATACGAAGAGTACCAAGATACCACCTGCATAAACTGCTATCTGTACTGCCCCGAGAAATTCATATCCCAATTGGAAGTAAAGAATAGCTGTACCAATAAGTACAAACAACAGGTAGGTAGCCGAGCGCAAGATTTTACGTGATGTAACTGCCATTACAGAAAAGATTGTAATGATAGCTGCAACCACGAAATACAATACGAGATTTCCTACTGATTCCATTATGTTTTACTTGTTTTCTAAATTTTCAGTACTTGGTGCAGATGGTTCTGCAGGTTTTGACACAGGAGCAGGCTTTGGAGCATCCTCTACCTCAGGTCTGTCATTCAACAATTTCACGAGCTTGTCGCGTCTGAATACAGCCTGTTCAAAATCGTTTGAGAACTCAAGTGCATCCTGAGGACATGTAGTGACACACAACATACAGAATGTGCAGCTACCAAGATCATAGTGATACTTGTCAAGCTTTGCTTTCTTCTTTCCATCAGGAAGCTCTACCATCTTCTTTGTCAAAGAGATAGTGCCATTCGGACAATTCATCTGACAGATACCACACGCGATACATTTGTGACGACCTTCGGCGTCGTATTTCAATTTCAATTCCGCGCGGAATCTTTCAGGAATCTGTAATGTAGCACGGTTTTCGGGATAACACTCTGTTATCTTAGGAGTGACAAACTCTTTGCCTGTCACGCCCATACCGGTGATAAGACTCTTAACACCTTTTCCGACCGATGAGAAATACTCCTTTATACTACTCATAGATTAGTTCGAAATTCGTTTGTTTATTTTTCTACTTGACCACCAAGAATATCGAGAAGCTCGGTGGTGATACTTTGTTGACGCAATTTATTGTATTCGAGTCGCAATGATTCAAGCAATTTCTTTGCGTTATCATTTGCACTTTGCATTGCCATGATACGCGCTGCTTGCTCTGAAGCTCTGTTCTCGATAGTTATCTCCTGCATAGTCGACAACACAAACATCGGAAGAACCTCGTTGAAAATACGATTACCATCAGGCTCGAATATGTATAGCTTATTGGCACTCTTAGCATCTAATTCGCCACCAAGCGCAGATGCTTCAACTGGGAATAGCTGTTCTTCTGTGAGAATCTGACGGCTGATTGACTTGAAGTTCATGTAGACCACGACCACCTTGTCCAACTCTCCGGAGATGAAGGCATGCTTCAATTCTTCAGTAAATTCTGTTACCTTGTCGCCTGTCATCTTCGAATCGACACCCTTCACACTCTTTACTGAGATAAATCCGCCGTCGATCTTCTTGACTGCCTTGAGCATCTTCTTACCGACAGGGAACACTGTGAATGATGTAGAATCGCCATATTGCTCTCTATAGTTGTTCATAATGACAAGCATCTGCTTAAAGATGTTGACATTATAAGCACCACAAAGACCATCATCACTACCGAAGACTACGATTCCGACTTTGGAAACTTCCCTCTCCTCTGTTAAAGGAGAGGTGTAATCTCCATCAGCTGCAAGGAGATGCCCCATTATCGATTTGATTTGGTTTTTGAAAGGCAAAAGACGACGCAAATCTCGCTCGCTCTTGTGTACTTTCGCAGACGAAATCATCTTCATTGCACCTGTAATCTTCTCACTTGATGAGACCGACCCGATGCGCGTTTTTAATTCTCGTAATGTCGACATATTCCTTATTTATTTTCCATTAAGCTTTATACTTACTTGCTATTTCAGATGCTACCTTAGTCAGGATATCTGAAACTTCATCCGATAATACTCCTTTGCGAAGTTCGTCGAGAACTTCCTTCTGATATTTCGCCTTCAAAAGTTGCAAGAACATTTCTTCGAATTCATGCACCTTGTCCAACGGAACATCTTCCAAAAGACCATTTACACCACAGAAGATTACTGCTACTTCATCTTCTACAGCCCAAGGCTTGTATTGTGGTTGAATGAGGAGCTGTTGATTCTTACGACCGCGGTCAATCACGCGAGCTGTCACTGGGTCGATGTCACCACCGAATTTTGTGAACGATTCCAATTCGCGGAACTGAGCTTGAGCAATCTTAAGCGTACCAGCCACCTTCTTCATCGCCTTAATCTGAGCATTACCACCCACACGTGACACTGAGATACCTACGTTAACGGCAGGACGGATACCTTGGTTGAACAATGCAGACTCAAGATAAATCTGACCGTCGGTAATAGAAATCACATTGGTTGGGATATATGCAGACACGTCACCTGCTTGAGTTTCGATGATAGGAAGTGCAGTAAGCGAACCACCACCCTTCACCATTGGCTTCAACACCTCTGGAAGGTCGTTCATCTTGCTTGCAATCTCCTGATTGTCGATAATCTTAGCAGCACGTTCCAAAAGACGAGAGTGCAAATAGAAGATATCACCAGGATAAGCTTCACGTCCAGAAGGACGCTTCAAGATAAGAGAGATTTCGCGATAAGCGACAGCCTGCTTTGACAAGTCATCATAGACGATCAATGCATCGCGGCCCGAATCGCGGAAATACTCACCGATTGCCACACCGGCAAATGGAGAGTAGTAACGCATTGCAGCAGAGTCAGATGCAGAAGCAGCGACTACCACAGTGTATGGCATAGCACCATGCTTTTCGAGAGTATTAACGATAGCTGCGATAGAAGAAGCCTTCTGACCGATAGCAACGTAGATACAGAACACTGGCTTGCCTGCGAGATAGTTCTCTCTTTGGTTGATGATAGTATCGATAGCAATCGCTGTCTTACCAATCTGACGGTCGCCGATGATAAGCTCACGCTGACCACGACCGATTGGAATCATCGCATCGACTGCCTTGATACCTGTTTGTAAAGGTTGATTTACCGGTTGACGGAAGATAACGCCAGGAGCCTTACGTTCCAATGGAAGCAAGATTCTGTCGCCTTCGATAGGTCCCTTGCCGTCGATAGGTTCACCAAGGATATTGATAACACGTCCAAGAAGTCCTTCGCCTACGGGAATTGATGCAATATCACCCGTGCGTCGCACCGACATGTTTTCAGTCACTTTATTAACGTTGTTTAGGAGCACAACACCAACATTGCTTTCCTCAAGGTTGAGAGCAACGCCTTTCACGCCGTTCTCAAACTCAACCAACTCATTGGCTTTTACATTCTCAAGACCATATACGTGAGCAACACCGTCACCGACTTCGAGTACGGTGCCGACTTCCTCAAACTTAACTTGAGAGTTGACATTAGCCAACTGTTGTTTCAATATATCAGAAATTTCGCTTGGGTTAAGCATCTCTATTAATTCCTACTTAAAAGGTTTAAACGTAATTGTTCAATCTCATTACTTATAGAGGCATCCATTCGGATGGAGTCTACATTAATCATAAAGCCACCGATAATGTCAGGGTTTATAGTGTATGTAAACTCCAATGTTTTGCCTTTATAGGATTCTTGGACAAGATTACAAATCTTATTAAGCTCACCATCACCAAGTTTAGCAGCTGTCACAATTTCCACTTGAGAGATATTATTCTCCTTGCGGTAGATCTGACGATAAGCCAAAGCACAATGATAAGCGTAGCGTTCGCGTTTGTTTTCAAGAATCAACTTTACAAAGTTCTCGTAGGCTTCCTCCCTTTTATCACCGGCTGCAGCAAGAAGCAAATTGCCTTTATCATCTTTGCTTACATATGGGTTAGCAAGAACCTTTAGGAGATCCGGATTAGCCTCAAAAGAAGAAACCACTACCTTCATCTCTTCGTATACAACCTCGCTTTTGCCATTTTCGATAGCAAATTTATATAAGGCTTTAGCATACCTTTGGGGAATAAGACCGTCGTTCATTTTGTTTAGTTTTTCTCGATTTCGTCCAATAATTTATTTACAAGTTCACTTTGTGCCGAGTCAGACGACATTTGCTTTCTGACCATCTTTTCAGCGATATCAATTGAGAACTTGCTTACCTCATTTCTGAATTGCAGTTCAGCTTCCTTGCGCGATTGCTCTATTGACAACTTTGCGGCATCCATTACCTTCTTAGCTTCGTCAGATGCTTCTCGACGAGCTTCCTCGATAATTTGAGTTTTCATCTTTGCCGCGTCACGCAATATTTCGGCCTGCTGCTTTTGTGCTTCAGATATATATTTCTGGGCTTCTGCTCTTGCATTGTCTAGTTGTGCCTTAGCATCTTGTGCATACTCTACACCTTTGTCTATCAAGTCAGCGCGCTTTTCGAGACTGCGGACAATGATAGGCCATGCAAAGAACGCTAATGCCAAAAACAGCACTAGGAATGCAATGAACATCCATAATACCAAGCCAAAATCGGGCGTGAATAATTCCATGAGCTAATTGCTATTAGAGGAACAATGCCAATGCAGATACAATCACAGCGAAGAGTGCAACACCTTCAATAAGTGCAGCAATCACAATCATACTACTACGGATATCGCCCGCTGCTTCTGGTTGACGTGCGATTGCTTCCATTGCAGAAGAACCGATCTTACCGATACCGAAACCTGCAGCGATAGCTGCGATACTTGCACCAAGTGCTGCAGCCAAAGATGCCAATGGAGCAGCTGCCAAAATCATTGATAACATAATCTTAAATTTTTAAAGTTAATATTTTATTTTTTTTATTTTTCTAAATGAATTTTACTCATGTTCGTGTTCTGCTGCGTGATGATCACCAATCTGTGCCATCGAGATAAACATTGTCGACAACATTGTGAACACATAGGCTTGAATGAAGCTCACCAATACGTCGAGCACCAACATGAAAACTGAGAAGAGCAATGAAACAACGGTAGTACCACCAGCTGCAACATAACCAAATGATGCGAAGATGAAAATCAAGCTGACAAGCGTGATGACGATCATGTGACCACCCATCATGTTGGCGAAAAGACGCACACACAACGCTGCCGGCTTAGTGAATATACCGAAGATTTCGATTACCTGCATGATTGGCAACGGACATTTCAAGAACATTGGAACCTCCGGCCAGAATATTTCTTTCCAATAATGTTTTGTACCGAGAACATTCGTTACGATGAATGTCAAAAGAGCAAGCGACAATGTGACAGCAATATTACCTGTCAAGTTAGCACCACCAGGGAAAATCACGATAAGACCAAGGAGGTTCATGACAAGAATGAAGAAGAACGCTGTCAAAAGATAAGGAGCAAACTTAGGAGCCTTGTCGCCGAGAGTAGCTCGAATTACACCCTTATAGATGAAATCAATCACCAACTCGATGAAACCGAGTCCCTTGCGTGGAGCCTTCATGCCATTTCTCTTGTGCCATCTTGCGACCGACATTATCATGAAGAAGACTACAATCACTGAGATAAAGATAGCCAACACATTCTTTGTGATTGACATATCAAATGGACGATACTCCTTATAGAAATGACCATGATCGTTGGAATAACCATCTACGATGACTTCTGCCAATTCGATACCATCAGCCTTTGAGATGCTATCAGCCTTTGCGAGCACCATAGCTTCTTCATCGGCAGTAAGTGGAGTCACTTCGACTACCTTATTCTTGTTAGCACTTGCGTGAGGCGCAATCATGAAGTTTGTACCATCATCAGCCTTGTAGATGATGTTATGTGCAACCTCATGCTCATGACCATTTGCATCTGTTTCATTCACAAGTTCTACCAACTTGTTGGAAGAGAAGCAATGCCAAGATCCGTTCTCAGCCTTTACGATGACAGGCAATGGGATTCTGCGAGTGTGAGAGAAAGGAACTTCCCATCCATAACCATCACCAAGGTGATGGAATATGATGCCTTTCAAATCCACCTTGCCATCCTCACTCGAGCTGCTTGCTGCAACTGATTGAGGCATCACAAGAGCCAAAAGGAGAAGTAGTATTGAAAAAATTCGTCTATTCATTGCTACCTTATTTAATAGATGCACACTGATACAACATTATTGTCAACATCAACCAATCCACCCTTAACGTCGATGTCATGAACGGCGTTATCAGATGTACGATATTCCACTTTGCCCGGCACAAGTGCAGAAATAAGCGAAGCGTGGTTATTGAGCACAGTAAAAGATCCCAATTCACCAGGCAATTTCACAGCTACTGCCTCACCTTGGAAAAGGATTTTTTCTGCCGAAATTATTTCAAGTGTCATATTACTTTAAGTTGATAGTTGTATATAAAATTACTTAACTTCTTCAAGCATCTTCTTACCCTTAGCGATAGCCTCGTCGATTGTACCAACGTTGAGGAACGCTTGCTCAGGATATTCATCCATTTCGCCGTTAAGAATCATCTTGAAACCACGGATTGTCTCAGAAAGTGGTACCATCACACCTGGAAGACCGGTAAACTGTTCTGCTACGTGGAATGGTTGAGAGAGGAAACGTTGAGCACGACGTGCACGAGACACAACCAACTTATCTTCGTCGCTAAGTTCGTCAACACCAAGGATGGCGATGATATCTTGCAACTCGTTGTACTTCTGAAGAAGTTGCTTAACTTGTTGAGCTGTGTTATAGTGTTCCTCACCGATGATATTTGGGTCAAGGATACGAGATGTTGATTCCAATGGGTCAACCGCTGGATAGATACCGAGCTCTGAAATCTTACGGCTCAATACGGTAGTTGCATCCAAGAAGTTGAACGTAGTAGCTGGAGCAGGGTCAGTCAAGTCATCGGCAGGAACGTAGATAGCTTGAACTGATGTAATACTACCTTGCTTAGTAGATGTGATACGTTCTTGGAGGATACCCATTTCTGAAGCCAAAGTCGGTTGGTAACCTACAGCAGATGGCATACGACCAAGCAAAGCCGACACCTCAGAACCTGCCTGAGTGAAACGGAAGATATTGTCGATGAACAACAATACGTCCTTACCACCACCATCTTGATCACGGAACTGCTCTGCAACAGTAAGACCAGACAATGCAACGCGAAGACGAGCACCAGGAGACTCATTCATCTGACCAAACACGAGAGTACTTTGAGAGTTGTTAACCTCCTTCATATCTACGTCTTGGATGTTCCATTGACCCTTTTCCATACCTTCGCGGAATTTTTCACCATAGCGGATTACACCACTTTCGATCATTTCACGAAGCAAGTCGTTACCTTCACGAGTACGTTCACCTACACCGGTAAATACAGAGAAACCATTGTGTCCCTTAGCGATGTTGTTGATCAACTCCGTAATGAGCACAGTCTTACCTACACCGGCACCACCGAACAAACCAATCTTACCACCCTTAGAGTATGGTTCGAGAAGGTCGATCACCTTAATACCTGTGAAGAGGATCTCTGTAGAGATAGCCAAGTCATCAAAAGCAGGAGCAGGTTGATGGATTGGACGAAGGTTTTCGCGGTTCAACGCAGGCAAGTGGTCGATTGGTTCACCGATTACGTTGAGAAGACGACCCTTAACCTGTGCACCTGTTGGCACAGCGATAGGATGACCTAAGTTCTCAACCTTTACACCACGGCAGATACCATCTGTACTCTCCATAGCGACACAACGCACTGTGCTTTCACCAATGTGCTGCTCTACTTCGAGAATGAGAGTTTCACCATTGTCACGTTCAACCTTGAGGGCTGAATAAATCGGTGGTATGGCGTCTTTGCCGCCTTCGAACGAAACGTCGATTACCGGACCGATTACTTGAGTCACTGTTCCAAATTTAGCGCTCATATTTCTTTATTAGATTTCAGATTAATAATTCAAATTAATTAAAAGTGCCAACCGAGGGCTACAAATACAGCCATCAATACGAGGTTGAACAATGCGAATGGCATCAAATATTTCCACTCAAACGCCAACATTTGGTCGATTCTGACACGTGGGAATGTCCACTTAAACCAGATGATAACAAATGAAATGAAGAATGCCTTGCCGAGGAACCAAACTACTGAAGGAATGTAGTCCATGATTGCGTTGAAGCCTTCCCAACCTGGAACGTGCAATGGCATCCAACCACCAAGGAACATCAATGTTGCGATACCAGACACTACGAAGAGGTTGAGGTATTCAGCAAGATAGAAGAAACCATAGTGGATACCAGAGTATTCTGTGTGATAACCTGCGATCAACTCATGCTCTGCTTCAGGAAGGTCGAAAGGACCACGGTTGGTTTCAGCAGTCGCCGCAATCAAATAAATTACGAAAGCGATGAATGCAGGAACGTGACCTTTGAAGAGGAACCAGCCATCTTCTTGAGCCCAAACAAGGTCGTTGATGTTCATTGTACCAGCAAGAACGATAATTGTCAAAATCGCGAGACCAAGAGACAACTCGTAGCTGACCATCTGAGCACCACTACGCATCGCACCAATCAATGTATACTTGTTGTTACTTGACCAACCTGCGAGGAGGATACCGATTACACCGCATGAAGATACGGCAAGAATGAACAAGATACCAATGTTGTAGTCAATGATTTGCAAACCATAACCCCAAGGCAAACATGCGAACATAATCACAGATGATGCGATTACGAGGTAAGGAGCAAGACCGAACAAGAACTTGTCGGTATTTTTAAGAGGGATAATTTCCTTGATAAGAATCTTAAACATGTCGGCAAACACTTGGAGCAAACCCCAAGGACCTACACGCATAGGACCAAGGCGGCATTGGAACCAAGCACACAACTTGCGCTCGTACAAGATATAGAACAATGCTAATAAAGCATATAAGAGCAATAATATTACACCGATAACGATACATTCAATCAATGTTGCTGCCCATTGTGGCATGACGCTGAGCAACATATCGTTAATCCAGTTTGTAACTACACCAAAATTAAACATAATATCTTTGTGCTATTTATTTACAACTATTATTATCTATCGATATCAGGGATTACGAAGTCGAGTGCAGCACCGATTGTAATCAAGTCGGCAATCAAGTGATCCTTGCAACATACATCCATTACACCAACGAGGTTGAAACATGGGCTTTGGAAGTGTACACGATAAGGATTCTTATTGCCGTCGCTTTCGATGAATACGCCGAATACACCACGGCTTGCTTCAACTTGTTGGTACCAACGACCTGCAGGAAGCTTGATAATCTTAGGCACTTGAGCACGGATTTCGCCTTCTGGGATACGATCTACGAGTTGCTCAAGAATCTTAACACTTTCTTCGATTTCTTTAAGACGGAGCAAGTAGCGTGCAAAACTATCACCTTCTGTCATTACAACTTCATTGAAGTTCAATTCGTTGTAGATAGCATATGGATGACGCTTACGACAGTCACAGGCGAAACCAGATGCACGACCTGAAGGACCTGTGATTGCGTAGTTGATAGCATCTTCCTTAGACAATACACCGACACCCTTAGTACGGTTTTGACCGATGATGTTGCCAGTGAAGAGCTTGTGATATTCTTCAAGACGCTTAGGCATGATAGCGCACAATGCCTTAACATCTTTCACGAAATCTGGGTGAAGATCTGCAACTACACCACCGATTACGTTGTAGTTCATTGACATACGAGCACCACATGTCTTGTCGAAAATATCGAGTACTTGTTCGCGTTCGCGGAAGCCATAGAAGAATGCAGTTGTAGCACCCAAGTCCATAGTCATACAGCCGAATGACAACAAGTGAGAAGAAATTCTCATCAACTCATCCATCATCACGCGAATCACTTGTGCACGGCGAGGGATTTCGAGACCCATAGCCTTTTCGATACACATACAGAGACAGTGACGATTCATATGTGCACTCATGTAGTCCATACGGTCAGTGAAGTGCAATGTCTGAGGATAAGTCAAATCTTCACAAAGTTTTTCGATACCGCGGTGGATATAACCTGATACAACATCTACTTTCTTAATTACCTCACCATCGATAGCAGTGCGGAAACGCATTACGCCGTGAGTAGATGGGTGCTGAGGACCGAAGTTGACAACATATTCGTCTTCGCCGAATACACGACCTTCAACTTTCTTGATTTTGCCATTTTCCTCTACATAAGAGCATGTCTTATCCTCATCTGCTTCATCAGTCAAGCGGATAGGATTCAACTCAGGATTAGCATCGTAATCCTTACGGAGAGGGTGACCTACCCAGTCATTGCGCAAGAAGAAACGGCGCATATCAGGGTGGTTGATGAATTTTATGCCATAGAAGTCATAAACTTCACGTTCTTGGAACAAAGCCACTTTCCACAAGTCGCTTACACTGTGGAGCATAGGGTTTTGGCGATCCTCTGTAGCCACCTTTACAGTGAGCATTTGCCAATCGTTCTTAGTCGATGTCAAATAATAGAGGCAACCCAATGAGTCCTTCCAGTCCATACCTACGAGGGCAGAAAGAACATCAAAATTCAAATCAGCATCTTCTTTAAGAGCCTTAGCCAACTGATACCAATCTTTATCTGGAACCGTTACGAGCAGATGTTGACCTTCTTCGAAAGTAGCTGAAGGACAAATCTTGCTGATTTTTTCTTGTATATTAACCATATATGAAGTATATACTTGATTATTACTTGATTACTAACGCTATAGAAAAAATTACATTTGGCCTTCCATTTCAGGGTGATTAGCAAAGAAATCTGCAATCTTTTCTTTGCGGTTTACACCACCGAAGAACTTCTGTACCTTAATTTTTCTTTGAAGCTGCATAAGACCATAAAACATAGCTTCAGGACGTGGAGGACAACCCGGAACATAAACGTCAACAGGAAGGATTTCGTCTACACCCTTGACTACGCAGTAAGATTTCTTGAATGGTCCGCCAGACACTGCACAACCACCACAAGCAATGATGTACTTAGGTTCTGCAAGCTGTTCGTAGAGACGACGCATTACAGGCGCCATTCTGTGAACGATAGTACCTTGCACCATAATATAGTCGGCTTGACGTGGAGAGTTACGAGCCACCTCAAAACCGAAACGAGCCATGTCATAGCGAGCTGCACCGAGACACATAAACTCGATAGCACAGCAGCTTGTACCAAAACAGAGTGGCCACAAAGAATTGGAAATACTCCAATTCAATAGTTCGTCCAATTTACCTACTACAACATTAGCACCAGTAGCATTGAGTTCTTCAACGAGTTGATCGATATACTCGTTATCCTTGAAGTCCTCACGCTTCATGCTTTTAATCTTTACTTCCATTGCAATGCTCCTTTCCGCCAAGCGTAAGCCAAGCCCAAAATTAAGATAAATAGAAATACTGCGATACTCAACAAACCGTAAACGCCCAAGCTACGGCTGATAACCGCCCATGGGTAAAGGAATACAGTTTCGATGTCAAACATCAAGAACAAGATAGCAAACAGATAATAACCTACCTTGAATTGAATCATCGACTTGCCTCGAGTAGGAATACCACACTCATAAGGCTCTGCTTTTTTCACAGAAAACGAGCGAGGAGCAATAAGCTTCGCAATTAAAAGAGCCGCAAACACGAGCGCCAAACCGGTAATAGTCGCCGTAATAGCGAGTTCGCCGTTGCTTATGGCCATTAATAAATCCATATAATCGTCTATCTATTAGTTAATTATCTATTTTTTACGTTTGGCCTAAGACATAGTTAAGCCAATTTCAGCCACAAAGTTACTTAAAATTACTTAAAACTACAAAATTTTTCGCAGATAATTTAGCAAAAAATGTCTTAAAAATTTGTCGACATTTTACCTGACACTTTGCTAAAAAAACGAGGACCAAACTCATGGTTTGACCCTCGCTATAGTAACATTTTTATATTAGTATGCTTACGCCATTCATTAGTATCGCAGCGGAGTGTATGTACCTTGGAACTCACCACCAAATCGGCCGGCAACTGTGAAATCGACATCAATTGATGCGAGGTTGTCGCCACTGCACACAAGGTTGAATGTGTTGAAAATATAGTCAGGGTAAGGGATTTGATCATTACCTACCACAGGAACGACACCTTCAGCCGGAGCACTGACAACGTAGCCTTCGTTGGTGTATTCCACCTTCAAATCTTTGAGGAACATAGTCAATTGTGGCATCTGTGCAGCAAACTTCACATTGTAAAGACCAACTTCAGCAGTATTGTTTGCAGGATTGATTGATACAGCGAAAAGATCGGAGTCAGAATTGTATTGTTGCTCTTGACCACCCATGCTGAAAGAAGTGGTAGTGCTACCACTGAAGCATGACAACAATGGGAATGTACGCAACTTGTATTTTTCGCCTACTACAGCGTTCATGATAATCATATCGCCAAGTGGGAATCTATCATTGAAACGCCATTCATCAGGACAATAGTAATTGTTGGTCAACAAGCAGTTGAGATCAGAGAGATTGCCCGATGCGTCTGCAACGCCATTCACCTTTGAATAGATTTCAGCGACAGAGAATTCCATTGCAGAAGAGCCATTTTCGTAGTTAGTAGAAGTAAACTTCACGGCATCAGAATCAAACGAAATCTTCTTGTTGCCATTGACTTCAAAGCGAGAAGAGCCGACAGTGATAGTATTGTTGTCATACTCATACTTGAAAGTGAACGGAACATTATAGAAAGCCGTTGGTTGCTCCGAACCATCCAATGAGGTCAAGAGATACGACAAATAATACTCTTTTTTCACACCATTGCTTGGGATGTCACTTTCTTCTCCCTTGCAAGAAACAAGCACCAATGGAAGGCTTGCAAATAATAAAATCTTTTTCAACATATCTATATTACTTTTAATTGTTTGTTCAAATATTAACTCTGAGAGTAGCGCCGAGTGTAGTCGGCTTGCCACGTTGCAAAAACTCGTTACCGATCGACACGAAATAGAACGTAGAGTATTCGGCATCGGTGAGATTATTGCCCCATAATTGCAGTGTGCAGACATCAAAATCAAACGTCACCGAAGCATTGAGCAGAGTGTAGAAATTCTGGACATTTCTATTTGCTTCGTCCCAATAAATTTTACCGATGCCTCGAGCATTGACATCGAAATCTATGGACTTCAACCACGAAGTCTTAATCGGCTGACTGTAAATAGCACCGATGTAGGCTGTGTGTTGAGGAACATATGGCAAATATTTGCCTGCAAAATCCTCCTTACCATTGTTGAACTCACGGAATTTGGCGTTGGTGTAACCATAGCTGAAATTAAACGACAAACGCTCAATCGGAGAATATTTTACGCTGGCTTCAGCACCAAAACTGCGAGTCTTGCCGGCATTAGTCATCACGCGACCGGTCGTCGTACCATCAGGGAACATTGTCAGCTGCTGGTCGCGACAATCTATATAAAATATCGAAACATCGGCACTCAGTTTTCTGTCAAGAGTCGCCACATGACCGCCAATCTCATAGTTCCAACTTTCCTCAGGACGATAACCTACTATCTTCTGAATGTCGTAGCTCGCTCCGATACCCATCTGCCCCATCAATTTCTGCTGCAAGAAATCGCTAAACATTTGGGTATTGAATCCACCGGCCTTATAACCCTTAGATGCAGAGGCATAAAGATTGGCTTCAGCATCAACGTCGAGATCATACGACACGCTCAATCGCGGCAACAACTCAAAAAATGAGTCGCTAAGGCTATTGCGTTCGTTTATCTCGATAGGTGTGTGTCGATAAAACTCTTTACCTCCGGTATTTGCATCAATTTTGTAAACATCATAGCCTGTCGAGCAATAGCTATGATAGTTGAGAGTCGTGTACTCGTAGTCGAATCTGATGCCGAGTTTGAAATGCCAACGCTCCAAATCGTATGAAGACTGATGATAGAGTGCCGCACCGTATGTGCGATTTACGAAATCGCTATTGAGCAAGAAATTATCGCTCTCCCACTCTATCGGATAATGTGGATTTGCATCGTTTCTATTTTTGATAATTAATTGATTGATGCCGTAATCCTTAAATGTCACCGGTGCTACCATATCCAAATCCTTATAGAATCCGAATGCACCGACAAGCCATTTATAATTGCGATAATCGTTGCCCTTGATAACAAGGTCTTGAGTCAACGCCAATTCTTTCTTTGCTTGAGTCAATGTGAAATACTCCAAAGGGCGAAAATCCTGGTCAAGCGTCATATTGTCATCAAGATATTGCACCGATGTGATGCTTGACAGAGAGAAATCATCGGTAAACCAACGCAATGTCAAACCATCGCTGAGAGTAAATCGCTTATAAAAGCATGTGTCATTGTAAGCGATTGTCTTTGTGGCTATATATTCGTAGGGATAACCACCTTGATTGGAATTCGATGCCGACAATACATTTTGTATCAGCACTTTATCCGACACCTTCCACTCGAGTTTGGTCTTGGCACTAAACTGTCGCTCCCAATCACATTTTTCGCCATTAAACTGATTGACAAAAAAGCCGTCAGTCGAAGTATAGTATGCAGACACCGAAAGACCCACCTTATTGTTGAATTTATGATACCACGATGCAGCACCTTTCCAACTGTTGCCGCTACCGTATTCTGCCATGAGTCTGAAGCCTTGCCACTTCATAGGCGACAGAGTTGTCACATTGATAAGCCCACCCATCGTATTGCGACCATAAAGCGACGATTGCGGACCGCGCAACATTTCTACCTTGGCGATATCCACCAAGTCAAAATCGTAGGCATCTTTGTTCATTATCGGCACGTTATCGATATTCAAGCCGACCGAAGGTTGGTCCATACGCGCACCGATACCCCTCACATAAATTGATGATGTGATGCGGCTACCATAGTCGGGCATATAGAAGTTAGGGATCAAGTCACTGACACCCTTGACCGTCACAATACGGTGTTGTTCCAAGTCCTTCTGAGAGACCATCGTCGAAGAAGCATCATCGTTGCTAACACCCTGTTTTATAGCGGAAACACTTATTTCATCAAGCACAATAGTATCGGGCAATGCGTCGGTCGACGCAACGCTCATGAACGCTGTTGCTGCTACGAAAACAAGTGTTATTAATGTCTTTTTCATCATACACAAAATTAGTAATTCCCCGGTACCGGTGCAATCCCAACTTATTGTGATTCTTGTGATAGAAATCCGTCTATTTTCCGCTCATTATATTCAAAGAATTTGATGGCAAAAACAAGCAAAATGGTAAAAAAACAAAATATGTTTGGAATTATGAGCGTGTTTGCTTACCTTTGCATATAATAAATTACGAAACTAATATGAAATCAATCAGGGAACTCTACAGAATAGGCACCGGCCCGTCTTCATCTCACACAATGGGCCCACGTGTAGCAGCGAATCAATTCTTAAACAATCATCTTGATGCAGAGAGATTTGAAGTGGTACTGTATGGTAGTCTTGCGGCTACAGGCAAGGGCCACATGACAGATGTGGCAATACTGGACACATTCCAAGCTGCAGAGCTTCCTGTCGAAATCATATGGAAACCCGACATCTTCTTGCCATTCCACCCCAACGGCATGACATTCCGCGCCATCGACAAAGAGGGCAACATCAAAGATGAATGGACAGTCTATAGCGTCGGGGGAGGTGCTATCGAGGAAGAGGGCAAGCCACGCGAAGCATCTAAGGAGGTCTACGACAAACAAAATATGTCGGAAATCCTCGATTTCTGCGAACGCACCGGTCATTGCTACTGGGAATACGTGGAACAATGCGAAGGTCCTGAGATATGGGATTTTCTCTCAGAAGTATGGGAAACAATGAAGCAAGCTGTCGAAAGAGGTCTTCAAGCAGAGGGCAGACTTCCGGGCCCTCTCAATCTTCGTCGCAAAGCACACTCCTACCACGTCAAAGCAGAAGGTTATAAAGACAATCTTCGCACGCGAGGCATGGTCTTTGCCTACGCCTTGGCAGTGAGTGAAGAGAACGCATCGGGGGGCAAAATCGTGACTGCTCCGACTTGCGGATCGTGTGGTGTATTGCCTGCAGTGCTCTACCATGTGTGGAAAAGCCACCAATTCTCCGATCGTCAGATTTTGCGAGCTGTCGCGACAGCCGGACTTTTTGGCAATGTCGTAAAACACAATGCCAGCATCTCGGGTGCAGAAGTTGGTTGCCAAGGAGAAGTCGGCGTAGCATGTGCAATGGCTGCAGCAGCCACAAGTCAACTATTCGGAGGTAGCCCGGCACAGATAGAATATGCTGCTGAAATGGGACTTGAGCACCACCTTGGTATGACATGCGACCCGGTGTGTGGACTTGTACAAATCCCTTGCATCGAACGCAACGCCTACGCAGCAGCTCGTGCCTTGGACGCTAATATATACGCGTCGTTCACCGATGGCATCCACCGCGTATCATTCGATAAGCTGATAAAGGTGATGAAAGAGACCGGGCATGACTTGCCATCGCTCTACAAAGAGACAGGCACAGGTGGTCTGGCTAAGGATTACCAACAAATGTAACTTCATATGTCTACATTCTCACTTCACACGCTTGGCTGCGGGTCAGCCAAGCCTTCTTTGCGACACAATCCGTCGTCGACAGTGCTTAATATCCGCGAAAAACTCTTCATGATCGACTGCGGAGAAGGCTCTCAATTGGCTATGCAACGACAGAGACTGAAATTTTCACGTCTCAACCACATATTCCTAACCCACCTTCACGGCGACCACTGTCTTGGGCTACCTGGACTGATTAGCACGCTTGCCCTGACTGAAAAAGGTGGCACTTTGACAATCCACACATTCAAGCCGGGCATCAAGATGTTTCGCAAAATTTTCGACTACTTCTGTCATGAACGCCCCTACGACATCGTATTCAATGAGATTGCACCGGAAGAAGCACTCGTGTATGAAGATAATGCTATCACGATACGCACCGTTCCGTTGAAACATCGCATCGACGATGTCGGATTCATCTTCGAAGAGAAACCCAAACTTCGACACATCCGTCGTGACATGGTCGACTTCCACAAAGTGCCGATATCACAAATGAAGGCTATCAAAGATGGAGAACCATTTATCAAAGACGACGGCACTGTAATTGCCAATGAAATACTCACACGTCCGGCAGACCCTTCTGTCAAGTATGCTCATATCTCCGACACTATTTATATGCCTGAATTGGCTGAAAAAATCGGAGCGGTCGATCTACTGTTTCATGAGTCTACCTATCTGAGTGAACACGAAAAAGACGCGTTCAATCGTGGACACTCCACAGCTGCTCAAGCAGCAATGTTAGCTCGGGATTGTGGTGCCAAGAAGCTACTACTCGGGCACTATTCATCTCGATATAAAGATGAATCTCTATTCCTTAAAGAAGCACAAGAAATATTTCCCGACAGTATTCTCAATCACGAAGGCTTGCGTATCGACCTTGACTAAACCCATTAAAATTCGTTTTGCTTAAAGAAAAAAGTCCGACTTCGATTGAAGCCGGACTTTATTATAGGGTTGGAACTATATATTATTTCCAAAGAACCTTAGCGAAGTTAGAGTTGTTGCCCTTGTTCATACGAACGAGGAGAACGCCTTCCATAAGATTGTTGTTAATTGTCATTGTGTTTGAATTCATTACATAGTTGCCGAGAACCTTGCCATCAGCAGCGTAGATAGTAACATTAGCACCTTCTTCAGCTACAACCTTCAAGCTGTTGCCTTCTTGGTAAGCTACATAATCAGCTGCAGCCACTTTTTCTACAGAAGCAGTCTTAACATATTCATCAGCGTGAATCTTATCAGCAGCGATGATGTCACCTGACTGAAGGTCGATCAACAATACAGCGACAGCAGTTTTTTCTGCGTCTTGTACGCCAGGACCGTTAACCTTTTCTTGCATTGGCATATCGAATGTGATAGTACCTGTCTTAGCAACGCCCATGTTGAATGTACCCTTCAACGCACCTGTTTCACCATAGTAGTCATTGTAGATACCACAAGCAACGTGGTTGAATTCCATGTTCTTAATCATTGATGGGCTTTCGCAAATCCATTGGAAATATGGCCACCATTCTTCACCATATTGAGAAACGATAGTTGCCTTAGATGTACCAGAGTAGTTGTTGTATTGGATCCACTTTTGCTTGTCTGTACCAGTCAAACCGTCAGCGATAACTACAGCAGCAACACCGAGATTAGGATCAGTCACTGTGTAACCGAGAGTAGCTTGATAGTTAACTGTGATTTGCTGTGAAACTTCAGGGTTGTAAACTACTTCAGCAATGTTAAGCTTAGCTGGAGTTTCCTTACCGATAATACGCATTACAGTAGCTTCAGAAGCTGGGTCAGTCACCTCAGAACGGTTGAATACTGCAGCTGGGAAGCCAGAGATTCCTTCATACAAAAGTGGAGAGTAAGATGCAAATTCCATTACACCTGTTGAGTAACCACCACAGTGAACAGCGATACCGATGAATTGGTCGCCATAAGTAGCAGTGAAATAGTCGAGAGCAGCGATACCGCGAGTACAATAACCGCAATATTCACCTGTTGCTTCTTCCATCACACAAACACCAGGATATGTTTCAGCCAATGCCACTGAACCACGAACTACAGATGGAGTTGCGCCTTCAGCATTAGGAGCGATTGTAAGCACGTATTCTACTGCTTCACCCTTGTTCTTAAGTGTTACAGGAGAGAAAGTAGGCTTAGTTGAAGAGTAGCTAGACTTGAGGTTCTTTTCAACGTTTGATACTTCATTCACGCCAGTGTTAGTTGTAAGAGTTGCTGTGTAACCAGAGCAAGCGAATGGAGTGCGGATTTGAACTGTGAAGTCAAACTTAGTGTCACCTGCTTCCAATGCAAATGATGGAGTTTGGTTAGTGATAGCGAGGTCGTATTCGCAAACCTTGATGTCTGTAAAACCAAGCATAAACGCATCAGTAGAAGCATTTACGAATGCGAGATATACCTTTTGACCCTTGTAACCTTCGAGGTTGTGACGATTTGTGCGTTGAGACACACCTGTAGAACTACCCTTAAGCTTAGCGTCATAGATAGGAGCTTCCTTAAAGTCTTCTCTTGAGTTACCTGTTGTAGATACATACACTGCATAGTTGCTATCAGCAGATGTACCATAAGCCAACACTGTGTAAACCAACATTGCTGCATCTACAGGGATTTCGATAGCAGGAGTTACGAGCCATTCGTCTACTTGACCACCTTCTTTAGTGTAAGAGTTAGACATTGCCACTGTTGTACCATCTGAGAACACAAGTGGTTGATATGGGTCACCGCCTACAGGAAAGTATGCCTGTGCATCGCCTGCTGCTGCCTTGCCGGCACCAAATTGATTCCAACCTTCAGGAATACCATTGCTAAAGTTTTCGCTGAAATAATTCAACGCAGGATTTGTTGTTACGCTTGCAACTGCGCTGAAGCAGAATGCAACCAAAGTAACGACTGAAAGTAAAATTTTCTTCATACTATAATTAATTTATAAATAATTTTCGCCTTAATTTCTCTCCCTTGAGATGAGATTAATTATTAGGGTCAACACTTATTCAAATGCGAAATACGCATTCGTGCGACAAAGTTAAAAAACATATTTCACAATTCCAAAAATATACTTTTATCAGTGGGTATATTTTTCATTTTTTTAACTATGTCAAAAACTATCACATCTTTTCCATACTCCGATCGGGCTGCAATAATCGCCGACCGGAGTATACTTGAGACCTTGAAATCAGTGTTTGTATCACTTGACTTCTATGAGTCGACCTTCCGAATGCGCCACCAGTGACGGAGCATATAAGCACTGAGCCACAGCGATTCCCAACGAGTAATCACCCTCTTGACTGACATAGCAATCATAGCTCAAGACATGTGTACCCTTTGGCAGATGAGTTATCATCAGATTAGTCTCAGCCGTCCTGACCTCTCTATATGCCACCACGCCATCTTGCCACACTGTGCCTGATGTCTGGTCGGCTGGTTCAAGACATGCCGAACGTCCATCTTTGACTACCACATATTCCATGTCTCGCTTGGCAACCACTGTCAGTTGCACTCTCACTTTTTGTCCGAGCTTTAACGCCTCACCCAACTCAAACAACTTTGCGTCATCTCCATCGATCAAGAGTATATCCTTCGAAATCGAAAGGTCGTCGATTGAGGTAGCCTTGACATCTGCAATCGGCGCGACATATTGCGACATCACACTACCCCACCACGGACCATCGCCGTCGTTCTTTATATAAATCTTTTGACCCTCGACATTCTCCATGTCTATGCGATAACTTCCTGTCAATTCTTCACGCTTGGTCGGCTCATATTGCTGTGCTCCAATCCACACCTGAGAGCGAGAACGTTCTGAAATCCAGTCCGACCCTGTCGTCAATATCGCATATACGACATGGAGCGTTTCCGAATTTTCACCCCAGTTTTGGGCCTGACGCTGTATTAATAGCCACTGACGCAACTCATCGACCAAGCCATCTGACGGTGCAATCTCATGAAATGCCATAAGCACCCACGCTGTGGTCGACAGTTTGCCATATCCGTATCTAAGGTTGTCGTAATACGCACCCCTATGCTCTGTCCTTATCGCATACTGACGCAACGACTCAATTATCTGCAATGACTCTTTGCCGTAGCCTTCACGAGACAATAGGATTGCCGCCATGGCCTTATCATAAATACCAAATTCTTTCCACTCTGACTTGATAGCGTTGAGCGCTTTGACTTTCAGCTCTGCAAACTGCTTGTTGTTGTCGCCGGCCTTAAGATTGCTCTTTATAAACAAGTATCTTAGTAGTGCCAAAGTCGAAAATTTCTTACTCTTATTATATGAGTCAAGAATATCTGCCTCGACGAAGTCAATTCCTTTGCTAATCATCAACTTCAACTCTGACGACTGATCAAGGAAATCCATATCAATCAATAGTGCCAAGTCACCAAGCACCTCAGTGGTGAGATAGACCGATGGTTGAGCACCACTATACCAACACCAACCTCCGCTCGGACTCTGCAATTTGCCGATTCGTTCTGTCAATTCTCTTATCAACACAGCATTCTTATCGGCATTCAAGATGGTCGACAAGCTTTGCATTCTTGATGTCTCATTGCGAGCATCTATCTGCCAAATAGTATTATCTAAATCGGTCACCTTCAAGTCTGTATCAACATTAAGCGACGATTGCAACGCCGATATACTATCCACCGGTTGCTCTACCATTAATTCACTCAACGCTTCACGCACCTGTGGGAATCGTCGAGCAATACCGTCAGCAGTCGCATTTGCCACCAACGCAGTAGTCAATCCGGTCACGGTGCTCGATGTCGGACGAGCTATCGATGGAAGTGCTGTCACACATTCCCAAATCGGATTGTCACACACCATCAGTGTCATCTTTCCTTGATCTGCGTCTTCGCCCAACTGATAGCTAAACTCTGTCTGACCGGCATTGAGATAAAACGGCACTGATTCCACGACAGGTGTTGACGACGGCAACACTGTTATCCTTGCACGCTCTCCATCGCTGAAGCCATTATTTATCGAGAAAGCATAGACCTCATAAACAAGACTTGCAACTGTGTCCGGCACATCAAAATCGATTGCATATACTTCTGATGACTTCGGCTCTATCAATGCTATCTCTGCTTCAAGCGTAGTCAGCACCTCACCTGTCACCTCATCTAAAATACGAATACCTACGCCGACCTGAGCCACGCTGTCAGTGCTATTGGACACCGTGCTTTTAAGCACGATGACATCACCGGTGCGAACAAAGCGTGGCAAATTGCTCTTGACCATTATCGGTTTGCTTGAAACAATTTCATCTGTGAAGACTGCACTCTTCATATTAGGCATGTAGCCCAACAAGTTAAGCTTCCAAGTAGTGTCATAATTTGGCACATCAAATGTCAACTCTACCTCACCATTCTCATCGGTCACCAAATCCGTCATAAAAAATGCCGACGGATGCTCCGGCTCCTTGAACTCCACCGCTTCATAAGCAACACTCGTATTAGCAGAGCCAACGGGAGCACTTGCAAAGAATATCATATCTGATTCAGAGGCAAATCGAGAACCACCCTTATGACCTCTTCTATATCCATCATAATTAATCCTTATATTAAAATAATTTATGTAACCATAACTCCAATCCCTTATTTGACCATAAAAATTAAGAAAAGGTGGCGAAATCCTATTAATTTCTCTAAAATCAAAAGAATCATATGGAAATCTATTTTCATCCCAGAAAGATTTGTAACTTGCTTCAAAAGCCGGTGTTACATCTCTAAGATACAACAAATTAAATTCATATTGTGCTATAGAACAAAGCGATGCATCTATCATTGAAGCTATTATCGGAATATGAGCTTCCGGCAGAGAATTACGCACAAATTTAAATCTCCATGTCTCATTCTGATTTGATCTTAATTTATCACGGAATGCCGTCGCCTCGAATTCAAATTTATCAGGTGCTTTGATATTAATACTCTCGACAAAGACCTTGCCATTTCGAACAGCAAACAACTTTATCCAAACGCTATTACCCTCACTTGGTGATGCTATTTTTATGGAATGCTTGTGCTTCTTTCCGTTAAGCCAACCGCATTCAATCACTTTGTCTGCGTCTCCAATAATACACAATATCTGTGAATCCGCATAACTTGTAAACACATCTATTGTAGTATAATCCTTGCTTGCTTCGATCTCTTCTTGTGACACCCATAAAGGAGTATCCATCGGTGGACATTTGTCGTTGCTACGATATAAAACAAATTCAACCTCTTCAAACACTGAGCTATCTGAAGCCAATTCGAGTTTAAGTTTATATTTAGCAGATGCTATTCCTCGAGTATTAAGTACAAATTTAGGACTTTCAAACACTCCTTGTGCCACAACTGTTGAATCAGCAGCGTTGAGCAACTGATATTTCACATCGGCAACGACATCCCCTCCTACTACCGAACTCACACTAATAGGCAACTCAATCACCTTATTATCTGCACAAATATTTTCCTTCACATCGCAATTTATACGATACGAATTACCAATAGCCAATTTATACCAATTAGATTCCTGTGTTTCTCCCAACTCAGATGTAGCAGATGCCGTAATTTTATAATATCCTGATTCATACGGAGTCCCCCTTAAATTTTCGGTTTCCAACTCCACACAAAATCTACCCTGATTATCAGTAACTGTTGACGCAACAAACTCATTGTCAGAACTATATGTCCAGAAAGCGAAATAACCTATATTTACTGATATCGACGCATTAGCTATAGGCATTCCTGAATATGACATCACCTGCCCTTTGATAGGTATTTTATCACCTACCTGAAATGTCGAACTTCCTTCGTCTAATGTGACATAAAATGTGGGCGCCTTATAATCTTCCACACGGAACCAATGAGAATCATATTTGGTCTTTAAAATAAAATGTCCCCTTACGCAATTTTCAGGCAATTTATATTCTCCGATTGCTCTACCGAAGCTATCCGTTATCAAGGATACTTGTGCGACATCTTCGCCTGCTGCATCTTTAATTTTAAGATTCACAGTGTGATTAGTGAGCATCTGAGCTTTTTTATCTATTGTCTCATATGCTATTACCATATATTTCACAGTATCACCGGGATGATAAATCGGTAAATCTGTTATGATTTCATAATCAATATCTCTTTTGACATCATTTTCATACAAACCTCTGAAATCTCCATATACTTGGTCTGCGCCATTAGTAACAATATAATTGTTTAGATAATTGTTTTTCTTAGTACCGATAAAAGAGACACAACCATTAGAATCAGTATTAGAAACTCTACCTCCGGCTTGAACTATTGCGCCTTCAATCGGATGCCCCGTCTGTGCATTAACAACGTAAATCTTGCATTGTCGATTTTTCTCTGTCAGATACAACACCTGAATATCTGTCACCACAAACCGATGACATAAATATGGTTTAAATTCATTTGTATCATCATATCCTACAAATATTCCGACCATATAGCAACCATAACCCAACCTCCCAATATTTATTTGCTTTACAGTCTCAACTATTGACAAGGAATCTATCTCACAAGAAACTTCTAACGTCTTCACATGAAGCATATCTTCTTTTCGGATAGTGCTATTCGATTTATAAAATAGTTTGTTGTCAACAGCATAAAGTTTCACTCTAATTTTTGACACGTTCTTAACTGAGAGATCAATCATGACATCGTCAGTTGACATATAGCGACCTTTAAGTCTGCGAATTTTCACGGTCGGCTCAGTCATGGTCTTTACAATTTCCTTGATTGCTTCTGACCTATACGACACCGGAAATCTCTGCAGATAGTCTTGACACTTGTGCAAAAACTCGTCAGCTCGTTTCTCACCCAATTCACGGACTTCCAAGAGAAATTCTGCCGAATATTCAGAATGGGAATACTTTTCGTAGCCTTCAAACATCAGCTCATTATAGTCCTTCGAATCATCGACGTATATTGCTCTCTCAATGATAGCTTTTATCTCAGCAGCCACTTCGCCTCGCTCTGCATGCATTCTCACAAGCGAGTCAATCAGCTGCGCAATACGCTTCTCAGCCACAACGCTCGGATCGGGTTTATCGTCTGATTTGCCGAATGGTATCTCCATCGAATCAGTAAACGATGATAGCAACTTGATTGCGTTATACGCCACCATGTCGTAAAGCGTCGGATAAAACAATTCTTGTTCGCTGTCCAACTCGGCAAGCACCGACTTATAGTTGCCTATCGGTCGACAGATTAGCAACTCGCTATCAGCAGTCGCAAGACTTGTCAAATCAAGAATCTTTTGAGCGAAGTGTCTGCGACTCCATTGTCGGCAATCATCTGGCACAGTATCAGTCGTAATACGCCTATTATATTTGTATCTGTCATAGCTATATATCTTATTATAGAGCATTGCCTCCGACAGATAGAGCAACGAGCGAATATCCGACGGCTGATCTGCCACCAACGAGTCAATCATAGCTATTGCCGACACAATCGTATCGGTCGACACTGCACAGCGAGCTGCCGAGATCTGAAGCACCGAGCGAGTCACTCCGAGTCCGTCGCCATCAGCCAACGCACGTTGCAATTCTGCTTGAGCATTCTGCTCCACCTGCTGTGGATAAGCCATATCCACCTTGCTCTCTTCTGCCTTACCCGCTGCAAACCCGGCCACCGATAATTTTAGCAAAAAGGTTGTAGCCACCAACGTCGCCACAACCCTCTTTATAATCTTATTCATATCACCTACCTAATAAGAATGTCAATCTACTTTGCTTTATGTTCCTTCTTTCGTAGCTCCATAAGTTTCTTATTGAACTTCTGCTCTGCAGTCTTCAACTTATAAAGCTGCTTGACCGAAAGGAAAGTCTTAAACTGGTCGTAATAGCGTTTCTCTATCTGACCCTTCATCACACGCTTATTGAGCAACGCATTTAGAGCCTTTTCATACTCAGCATCGGTGTGTTCGCCCTCAGCCTTGACAGCCTTCTGAGCCGCCTTGCAGTCAGAGTCTACGGTTTTCAACTCCGACTCCATCTTGACATAGAGCTCGAAAAACTTCTCCTGCTGCTCTTCAGTGAGTTCCACCTCTTGAGCCAAATACTTATACTTGAAGTCTTGCAACTCCTTCTTCCACTCTGCTCTGTTGCCCTTCACAGAGTCCTTGCGTTGAGCTACACATGGCAACGATAGCATCATCACTGCCAACAATATAACGATATTTCTTTTCATAGACACCTTGATTATCAATTAAATAACATTATATACTCTCCGACTCATCAGCCCATGCTTCTTCGTCACCGGCATCCATACCAAGCGACGCCGACAATTCCGACAAGTCAATCTCTGCATACTCTTGCTCAAGCTCATAGTCAAAGTCGGCTTCAAACTCTTCCCATGACTCATAGTTTGCCGCAACTTCTGCCACCAGTTCCTCCTCTGAAACACTTTCCACAGAGATCACCTCATCCATCACTTCTGGACGAGACATAGCCTCTGCGACCATAGCCGGAGGATTATCAAGCGACACATCAGGCATCGAGGTCATCATGTAGAACATCTTCATCATGCACCAAATGCCGGCAAACATCGCAGCCAAATACACATATGGCTTGATACGCTGCCATCTGGTCATAGGTGCAGGTTTTGCAACCTCCCTCTCAGGCAACGATGCAGATATCTTAGCGAAGACATCATCAAAATATCCGTCAGGCACCCTAAAACCCGGGTCCTGGCCGAATTTCTGCTTCAATTTATCTTCCGGTTTCATCATATATCTTCTATTAAAAGTTACTGATACACCTCTTTGACACCACTACCCCTCTAAGGTTTAACCCCCCATTAAAAAATTTTCACACTCCCCCACCAATTACTCCTAATATCGCACCCCACAACGGCTATATCTACCCCGCATCATGCGTAAAAACCATCCGCAGCATGAACCAACGTGCAGGATTGAAGCGTCGCAGATACCCCGAGAGGGGTAATACCTCGGTTAACCGGTGGTCAGTGAGCATAGCGGACGCCACCACCGGATGCTACTCACTCTGTGCAGACCCCACATCCGACTCCATGCGTTAAAACCGTCAATAGCGTGAACCAAGATAAGCGTCGCGTGTTATAAAGGCATAGATTATCGTTTCATGATGTTAGGTTAGTTATTAAACTATGAAAAACACCCTCAAGACAGTCGATTGCGAAACCGACTGCCTTGCCCTATCCCCCATTCCCCCGTCACCACCCTCGCTACTCTACCGATAGCAGAGTGCAGTCGCACCACTCAACGCGTCAAGCTATCCATAATCTACCTAATCAACCACATCTGAAACCAATTTCCAACAAATCAATAAAAAACAAGATAAAAAACATTGCAAATCCAAAAACATTCATTAAATTTGCCATTACAAAAATTTAGACTTAAAATCTAATCCTCAAAACTTCAGTATTATGGACTTAAAAAACATAATCATTTCACATATCAATAGCAATGGAGATCTTCAGTCAAATGATGATCACCAACTCGGAGTCGCAACCCTTGCATCGCAATTTGCAAGCGATTTTGGAATGTCCGAATGGGGCAAAGTCATTGGATTGCTTCACGACAAAGGCAAAGAAAAAACTGCTTTCCAACAACACATCATGAAAGAAAGCGGCTATGACCCTAATATCAAAGTGGAAGGAGATTATAGTCACGCCTATGTCGGTGCGCTGATAGCCAAGCAATTATTTTCCCAACCACCATATTACCAATTGATTGATAATATCATTATGGGACATCATCGTGGACTATACGACTATGGAGAAAAACAAGAAAATCTCAACAAAGAGATTCCTAAAGAAGTCTCAGACTGCAATCTTGAAGTCGACCTAAAGTTACCCCCATGTCAAAATCCGAAAGACTTACACCACGTAATTCGTATGCTTTATAGTTGCCTTGTTGATGCAGATTATCTCGACACCGAAAAATTCATGATGCCCGAGCAAAGCAATCTAAGAGGAGGAAAATCCTCTATTGACGAACTTATAGATATGTTCTCAGCTCACATGGACAAACTGAAAAAGAATGCCCCCGATACAGAAGTCAATAAGATCAGAAACGAAGTTCAGCAATATTGCATGAATGCAAGTAATGGAAATGTCGACTTTTATAGTCTTACAGTACCTACCGGAGGAGGCAAGACTTTAGCTTCTGTGTTATGGGCATTACACCATGCTAAACGCAACAATCTGAAGAGAATTATCATTGCAATCCCTTATACAAGTATTATCACGCAGACAGCACAAGTTCTGCGCAATATATTTGGTGATGAAAATGTCTTAGAGCATCATTCTAATATTGACCCAAATGAAGCAAACAAAAAGCTCAAACTTGCGACTGAAAACTGGGACTACCCTATTATTGTGACCACTAATGTGCAATTATTGGAGTCTCTATTCAGCAATAGGCCATCCCACTGCAGAAAGTTGCACAATATAGCAAAAAGTATTCTCATTCTTGACGAAGTACAAACACTTCCATTGGACTTTCTGCAGCCAATAGTTGATACATTTAATACCTTAAAAAGTTTGTTTGGCACATCAATTCTATTTACTACAGCAAGTCAACCGATTCTAAATGGAGAAATAAGAGGAACGATTCATACATTTAAAGCACTACCTAATATAAATGAAATCATACCTACAAAGGCTAATCTACATCAGCGTCTGAAGAGAGTCGAACTATCATTTGACACAGAATCATCGACACATGAAGATATTGCAGATAGAATGCTGAAGCACGATAGAGTCCTTTGCATTGTCAACACACGCAAAGATGCGTTCGAAATATACAAACATCTTTCAGAAAAAAGTGAAGGAATCACATTGCATCTCTCCAGAATGATGTGTTCTGCTCATATCAAGGAGACAATTGAAACGGTTAAGAGACATCTTTCGGACCCTGCTAAAATCGTGCGTGTAGTAGCAACACAACTTATTGAAGCCGGCGTAGATGTTGACTTCCCGGTTGTATATAGACAAGAAGCCGGGTTGGATTCTGTACTTCAAGCAGCTGGAAGATGTAATCGTGAAGGCAAATTGGGTGTAAGCACTACTTATGTATTTAAGCTCAATAGGCCCCTACCTCCGGGCATGATGACCAAATCAAACAATGCACGCCTCAATATGGGCACAAATCATGATTGGTTTTCTCCAAATGCGATGACTGAATATTTCAAACAATTACACTGCCGGACCGAAACTTTTGACAAGGAACAAATAAGTTCTATGTTATATGGCTCTCAACATCAATTTGAGGAGGCATCAACGAAATTCAGACTCATTGATGATGCTACGATTGGAGTTATCGTATATTGGAATGATAATTCAAAACTAATCGAGCAACTTAGAAACTTTGGACCATCCTATCGATTGATGAGAGAGATATCTCAATATAGCGTTAATATTCGTAAGTACGATTTTGACAAACTTGTTCGCAACAATGCTATTGAAGAAATCTATGAAAATATATATGTCATATCGTCTCCATATCAGTATAACGAACGGATTGGATTGACAATCGAAAACGCATTATTAGAAGAAACATTTATCGTATAAATTATTAAAACCACATAATATGAGTTACAACAACAAAGAATTTTGCATTGAAGTCTGGGGTGACTATGCATGCTTCACTCGACCCGAACTGAAAGTCGAGCGAGTCAGTTATGATGTCATTACACCTTCTGCTGCAAGAGCTATTTTCGAAGCAATATTTTGGAAACCGGCTATTCGCTGGCAAGTTACCAAAATTGAGGTGTTAAACCCCATCAAATGGACATCTATCCGCCGAAACGAAGTTGGAGCTGTCGCGTCCAAAAATCCCATTTTTATTGAGGATAAAAGACAACAGAAAAACTCCCTGATTCTTAAAGATGTACGCTATCGCATCTGGGCTCAACTTGAATTCATACCTCAATGGAAACGAAAAGACTCTAAAAATCCACAGATTGACAATGAAGAGTCAGATCAGTTGCGCAAAGACGAAAACCCTGGTAAATACAATGCCATGTTTGAACGCCGTGCTCGCAAAGGCCAATGTTTCAATCAGCCCTATTTGGGTACGAGAGAATTTTCTGCCTCTTTTAGATACATCGATACTGAAAACGACACATTAACGTCTTCAATATCAGAAGATAGAGATTTGGGTATAATGCTCTACGATATGGACTTTGCAAAAAATGCATCAAGTCCCGACGCAATGTTTTATCGTGCAACGATGAAAAACGGAGTCATTAATGTTCCACATATTAATAGCGAGGAGATTCTACGATGATACTTAAAGCATTATACGATTATTACCAGCGTTGTGATAATCTGCCAAGATATGGCATGGAATTCAAAGAAATTGGTTTTCTATTAGTAATAGATAAGGATGGCAAATTCATTCGATTTGAAGACAGACGCATTGACAAAAAACGAGCACAGCAATTTCTAGTCAAAAAATCCGTTAGTCGCTCTTCTAATCCTAAAGCAAATTATCTATACGATAATAGCGCATATGTGTTTGGCTATTCCAACAAAGGAGAGGCTAATGACAAAAGGTGTTTTGAAACATTTAAAGCATGTGTTGAGTCTATCCATAATGTCCACTCTGACAATGATGACTTAAAAGCTATTTACTCTTTTTATCAAAATGATAGAGAGTCTATTATTAACGAATTAAAACAAGATCAACTGTGGGAGGAAATAGAAAAAAATCTAAATAAAAAGTTTTCGTTTTTCTCTTTCTTGATAGAAGGTGATGCTCAAATTGTGGCAGAAAAAACACATTTGATTTTAGAAAACGACACTAACGAATCTTTTAATGAGAAAATATGCATAATTTCCGGAACACGGTCACAAATTGTTGAAACAACTTCGGCTACAATGATTCCCAATAGTCAAGCAACCGCTAAACTTGTATCTTTTCAAATTAAAAGCGGATACGACTCTTATGGAAAATCTCAGGGACAAAATGCACCAATTGGAAAAGAAGCAGAATTTGCATATACTACAGCTCTTAATCACCTATTAAGACCAGACTCTCGCAATAAGTTTCTTATAGGCAACCGAACTTTTGTATTTTGGGCATCAAGCAATAACGAAGCAGGTCAGAAATCTGAAGATTGCTTATTCAACTTATTTACTTTCAACGATGTTCTTGCCGACAATCCCGACCAAGGGGTCGAACAAGTTCGCAAAGTCTTTGAAGCTATTTACACCGGAGTTCTTCAGACATCACTCGATGACAAATTTTATATATTAGGATTAGCACCAAATTCGGCAAGAATCGCAGTAGCATATTGGGCAGAAATTCCTCTCAAAGATTTTGCAGAACGCATTATTCGACATTTTAATGATATGCAAATCTTTGACGATCGCAAAGACAAAAAGCCATATATGGGTCTATATGCTATTCTTTCAGCTGTAACTCTTGGAGGGAAAGTTTCTGATGTTACTCCCAACCTCCCTGAAGCCACTGCAAAAAGTATTTTCGAAGGGATACAATACCCTTATCCATTGTATTCAGGATGCATCCGACGAATACGTGCCGAACAATCACTTACAATCACACGCGTTGCAATTATAAAAGCTTATTTAAATAGATTAAATAATAACGAACAGAAAATAAAAATCATGTTAGACAATCAAAACACCAATCAAGGCTACCTTTGCGGTAGACTGTTTGCTGTGCTTGACAAAATTCAGCAGGAAGCAAACAATCAACACTCCATCAAAGAACGCTACATGAACTCTGCCAGTGCTACACCAGCCTCAGTGTTTTCTACAATCCTAAACCTTTCGTCTCATCACTCTGATAAACTGAACGAAGGGAGAAAGATATATTTTGAAAAACTGAAGCAAGAAATCATTGACAAAATTGACGCAGATGGATTCCCATCACATCTTGATCTGCAAGATCAGGGTCGATTCTTTGTAGGATTCTACCACCAACAAAAAGCATTCTATACAAAAGAAGAACAACAAAATGAAAACAATAACTAAAATACATTACAACTATGAGTGAAATTAAAAACAAAATCGATTTCCTGTACATTTTTGACGTACAAGATGGAAATCCAAATGGTGACCCTGATGCAGGTAATCTTCCACGCGTAGACGCAGAAACCGGTATGGGACTCGTAACCGACGTTTGTCTAAAACGCAAAGTTCGCAACTATGTCCAAGTTGCAAAAGAGTTTACATCAGGATATGACATTTTCATCAAAGAAAAAGCTATTCTAAACAATTCAATTGATGCAGCTCATGAAGAAGAGTGTGTCGTAACTGCCACTGATAGAACAACGGCTGCTCGAGATGTGATGTGCAAAAAATTCTATGACGTACGCACATTCGGTGCAGTTATGTCAACAGGTAAAAACGCAGGACAAGTACGAGGACCTATCCAACTCACATTTGCCCGCTCAGTTGACCCGATAATGACATCTGAACACTCAATCACTCGTATGGCGGTCGCCACAGAGAAAGAAGCAGAAAAACAAGGAGGCGACAATCGTACTATGGGACGCAAAGCCACTATTCCTTATGGGCTCTATGTATGCCACGGTTTCATCTCTGCCAACCTTGCTAAGCAGACAGGATTTAGTGAAGATGACTTGCAACTCTTCTGGGAAGCACTGAAAAACATGTTTGACGTTGACCGTTCAGCCGCACGAGGATTGATGAGTGCACAAAAGTTGATTGTATTTCAGCACAACTCAATGCTTGGCAATGCACCTGCCAACAAACTTTTCGATCTTGTAAAAATTGAGAAACAGACCGACGTTCCACGCTCATTCTCAGATTATAAGGTAACAATTGACAAAGACAATCTCCCTAATGGAGTAGAAATCATCGAAATGATATAATGTACAAAGAAGAGGATATGCTCATGCTGTCGGGGATACAACACTTCCTGTTTTGTCCCCGACAATGGGCACTCATTCATATTGATCAGCAGTGGGACGAAAATCGACTCACAACGGAAGGCCGTCTACTTCACACCAATGTAGATAACCCCTCGTATCGACAAAAGAATGGTGATACTATTACCCTGCGCTCAGTCAGCATTGCGTGGATTGAAACAGCGAAGATATGCAAGTAGTAACCGGCAACGCAGTCGCACCCCGTGTGGGTGCGTGGATTGAAACAAAACAAAGTCAACTGCATCCTTGCGAGCTTGGCGTCGCACCCCATGCGGGTGCGTGGATTGAAACGACAACACAACCTATTACAAGGTTGTTAAACTCAGTCGCACCCCATGCGGGTGCGTGGATTGAAACAGCCTACACAAGTGGAATAACATAGTTGTTCGCGTCGCACCCCATGCGAGTGCGTGGATTGAAACGGTGTATGTTGTTGTGTCGGTTACCTCGTCGAACGTCGCACCCCATGCGGGTGCGTGGATTGAAACAACGATACACAAGAGTTTGACACATCAGGCTTCGGTCGCACCCCATGCGGGTGCGTGGATTGAAACAGCATCTTCTTGATACTGCAGAGGAGTATGTGGGTCGCACCCCGTGTGGGTGCGTGGATTGAAACTTGCGATTAGTTTGGAACTCTTTTTCGGTCGTTGTCGCACCCCGTGTGAGTGCGTGGATTGAAACGAGAATTATATTCCGGACGCGTTTGGCACCGCCGAGTCGCACCCCGTGTGGGTGCGTGGATTGAAACTTCTATAGTGTCTTTTACACTTTTTTTGTAAAGAGTCGCACCCCATGCGGGTGCGTGGATTGAAACGTGAAACGGTGGTATTTTTGCAAGAACAGCTTCAGTCGCACCCCGTGCGGGTGCGTGGATTGAAACAACGTCTGCGACTTTAGCGCTATAGAGGCGCTAGTTAGTCGCAGCCATGTGGGTGCAATGTGCTTTTACTAATACTCATATACAAATAATCTTGGATTTGAATTTATATTTTTTATAGTGAATGAGGGCTGGTTGGAAAAAAGTTATTAACTTCGCAATCAATAGCGTCTGAAAGGTGTTGTAATAGGTGATGATTATAATATCGGATTGGGCGATGTCAGACGAGCCGAATGTAGCAACGATGCTGTGGTTAGTGTCGGTTACGATGTCGGGTGAGGCGTAGTTCAGCCCTGCACTGAAGGATGCTTGATGGTAGAATTAGTAATGATTAGGATATGCCAATTTTAAAGGATAATAAGAAATATTGCTACGCGATGGAGTTTGCAGTCCGCGACTACGAACTCGATAGCGAGAAGATTGTCAACAATGCCAATTATCTCCACTATATGGAGCATACGCGCCACTCGTTTTGCGAGGAGGCAGGATTGTCGTTCACTGAGATGTCACGACGCGGTATTATGCCGGTGGTGCGCAAGATTGAGATCGAGTATAAGTCGTCGCTACGCGGTGGCGATCGCTTCATCAGTTGCTTGAGGGTGGAGCGTAAGGGTGCTCGATTTATCTTTCATCAAGACATTATCAAGAAGGACGGCATGATAGCAGCGTCGGCTGTGGTGACTACGGTGTCGATAAAGGACGACAAGGTGTCGCGTGGCGATGAGTTGGCAGAAGTGTTTGGCAAATACATTAAGTGATGAGCGTTGACAATAGAGAGTTGGTCGAGAAGATAGCACTTTCCACCACTAAGGGGGTGCATGCAGAGATAGTGCGACGCATGGAGGAGGTCGGCATCAGCACGCGCGATTTCTTCGAAATGCCTTCGCTCGAACTTTGCGACCGTCTCGGCATCTCTCGATCGACGATGTTCAGTCGCCAGTCGCGCGATGAGGCCTACCATGAGGCGTGGGAGGAGGTGGAATTTGTCAAACGCCACAACATCAGATGCTTGTACTTTGGAGATGAGGCCTACCCCGACCGACTTCGCGAGTGTTATGACGCGCCGGTGATGCTCTATGCTCTTGGCGATGCCGACCTTGATGCGAAGCATATGATGAGCGTCGTCGGCACACGCAAAGCGACGCAATATGGGGCTACGTTCACTCACTCGCTGGTCAAGGATTTGGGCGAATCGCTATGCGGCAACCTGACGGTGGTCAGCGGATTGGCTTACGGCATCGATGCACTTGCTCACTCTGCGTCCTTGGAGTGCGGACTGCCTACTGTTGCAGTCCTTGCCCATGGGTTGAATATGATATATCCGGCAGCCCACCGCGACCTTGCTCAACGCATCGTCAAGTCGGGTGGCGCATTGGTGACAGAATACACATCTAAACAAAAAGCATTGCGGCCTCACTTCTTGGAACGCAATCGCGTGGTGGCAGGATTGTGTGATGTCACCATAGTGGCAGAAAGCGACATCAAAGGCGGCGCAATGTCGACAGCTCAACGCGCATTGGACTACAATCGAGAGGTGATGGCCCTGCCCGGTCGCATCAACGACGAGATGAGTCGCGGTTGCAACCACTTGATACGCAAGCAGAAAGCATCGCTTATCGGCAGCCCTGCCGACGTCATGGAATTGATGAGCTGGATGCCGGCCGATGTCGTCGTATCGCCACGACAACGAGTGCTATTCCCGGATCTCACAGACGAAGAAAAACCCGTCTACGACCTTCTACGCTTGAGTGGCAAAGAGATGACCGTCGACGAACTCCACCACACACTCTCAATCCCAATCGTAAAGCTTCAAGTCATACTGATGGAAATGGAATTCAACGGCATAATAGTGAAATGCCCAGGCAACAAAGTGGCCCTCTCGCTCTGAGAAGGCCACTTATTCTTTATAGCGACAAATTACTTGAAGTCAAGCAATTAGATACGGTCGAGGACGAGTTGGATTAGGCGGTTGACTTGTGGTTTGTAGTCGGTGTTGGCCTTATTGGTCGACGACTGACGCTCTGCGATGATGCAGCAGACAGTCATGGCTTTATGACCGAGCAATCGTGCCATGCCTTGCAGACAAGCACTCTCCATTTCGAAATTGGTGATGCGACGCTCCCCGATGCGGAAAGACTCGATCTTCTCGTTGAGTTCGGGATCAGCCAATGGGAGTCGTAGCTTACGGCCTTGAGGTGCATAGAAACCTACGGCAGCAATCGTGTTGCCCTTTATCATGTCGCCGTGGCAGATTTGGTCGACCAGTTCGGCATCAGCATCTATGATGTAGGGTGCAGGGAGAGTCGGATTCCAGTTGACATGTTCGACAAACGCTCGCTCAAACTCGAGGTCGCAGACGCTGTCGCGGTCGGCATAGAAATTGAGTATACCATCAAATCCCATCGCTTTCTCAGCAATGACATAGTCGCCGACATGGATATCTTCTTGCAAAGAGCCGGAAGTGCCGATTCGAATCATGCGTAAAGTGCGGTGTTCGGACTTGACTTTGCGGGTGGCGTAATCGATATTGGCAAGTGAATCGAGTTCGGTCACAACGATTTCGATATTGTCCGGACCAATGCCGTGAGAGATACACATTATCGGTTTACCCTTATAAGTGCCACCGATGGCATGAAACTCACGCGAGTGGATATCGTAGTCGATAGTGTCGAAATAAGATGCCACCATATCAACGCGACCGGGGTCGCCTACGAGAATGATATTGTCGCGCAGTTGGTCGGGAGTCAAGTGAATATGAAATGCTGAGCCGTCACCATTAATGATAAGCTCTGAAGTCGGAATGATTCTGTCTTTATCCATATCTGTCATCTGTTTTTACATAAAACAATCAAAAGGTCGAAAATGATTGCTATATGCAAAGTTAAGCAAAGAGAGGGAAATTTCAAAGACAAATCAGCAAAATCAGACAATAAAGTCGCCAACATACATGAATCCGCGACAGTCGGAATCGAAAAAAGGCTTGGAGATCGTCATCACCAAGCCTTTTTTAATCTTACTTTGCTTCCAATTATTTCTTAGTGCGGTTGCCGTAGCGGCTGCGGAATTTATCAACGCGACCAGCAGTATCGACAAGTTTCTGCTTACCTGTGAAGAATGGGTGAGAAGCACTTGTAATTTCAAGCTTAACCAAAGGATATTCTTTGCCATCAACTTCGATAGTCTCCTTGGCAGCTACTGTTGAGCGAGTGATAAAGATTTCTTCGCATGACATATCTTTGAAAACCACTTCGCGATAATTAGAAGGATGAATGTCTTTTTTCATTTTTTCTGCAGTTATTAATGATAAATAATTACTTTGTAGGGAGCGACCCTACGTAATGGCGTGCAAAGTTAAGCATTTTTTCTTGATTGACAAAGGATTCGGTAAATTTAGCGTCAGATTTTTGCTTATTTGGGTTAGATTTTTTAATTTTGTGGTATGAATACTGATGTAAAGAGAGAGATAATCTCGTTGACCAAGAGTCTTTACCACTCGATGGCCAAGGTGGTGACGGCTGATGAATTTAGAATGCTTATCGAGCGTTTTAAAACTTGCTTGCGTGCCGATATCGACGACAACGATGCGCACGATATATCGACTGCATTGTTGACACTCAAGACAGCCCAGCTCTTTGTCGACAAAGTCGACACCGACAAGAATATGCTTGCCGCCATCTTGTTCTACCCTTACGTCATACGCAAAGTCATCACCATCGACGATATCCGCCGAGAATGGGGCGACGACGTGGCCGGCATGATTGCCGGGCTTGAAAAAGTCGGTCGCTACAGCAGTCGCAACTCCGCAGTCGACCAAGACAATTTCCGTGGGTTGCTGCTCTCTCTTGCCGACGACATCAGAGTCATCATCATTATGATTGTCCATAGTTTGGCTTTGATGCGCCAGATCAATCACCACCCCGACGAGGAATGGGTCAGACGCGTAGCATTTGAAGCCAATTGCATCTATGCCCAACTCGCCCACCGTCTCGGTCTTTATGTCATCAAAGGTGAGCTTGAAGACTTGTCGCTAAAATACACCAATCGAGAAATCTTCACTCAGATTGCCCATAAACTCAAAGAGACTAAAGAGGACCGAGAAAACTATATTTCATCGTTCATTGCGCCGGTCAAGGCAAAGCTACAAGCCGCCGGACTGACGTTTGAAATCAAAGGTCGCACCAAATCGATATCCTCTATCTGGAACAAGATGCAGAAGCAGAAGGTCGACATTCAGCACATCTATGACCTCTTTGCGATACGCGTCATCATCGACACTCCTCTCGAAAAGGAGAAGAGCGACTGTTGGCTCGCCTACTCCATCCTTGCCGACATGTATACAGCCAATCCCGCTCGCATGAAGGACTGGATTTCGATACCGAAGAGCAACGGCTACGAGAGTCTGCACGCCACGGTGATGGGTCCACAAAACAAATGGGTCGAAGTGCAATTCCGCACTCGCCGCATGGACCTTGTGGCAGAAAAGGGTCTTGCCGCCCACTGGCGTTACAAAGGGGGCAAGAGCGATAGCACCGACCAGTGGATGAACAATGTGCGCGACATCCTTGAGACTGCAGAGGCAGGTCCGATGCAGTTGATGAAAAACATGAAGATGAACATCTACAACAAGGAGGTCTTTGCTTTTACGCCTAAAGGCGACCTGTTTCGCTTGGCCAACGGTGCTACGGTCCTGGACTTCGCATTCCACATCCACTCACGCGTCGGCTGCCAATGCACAGGCGCCATCGTCAACGGCCGCCATGAACGCATCGCCTACAAGATAAAAAGCGGCGACACGATAGAAATTATCACTCTGTCGACTCAGACTCCAAAGCATGACTGGCTGTCAATCGCTGTCACCTCTAAGGCTCGCAACAAGATTAAGCAGTCGCTCAATGAAGCAAAAACAAAGATTGCCGACTTGGGCAAAGAGATGCTCGAACGCCGTGCTAAAAATCGCAAGATGGAACTCGACGAGTCCATCTTGATGAGAGCCATCAAGAAATGCGGCTTCAAGTACTCCAACGATTTCTACGCCGAAATTGCCGACGAAAAACTCGACATCAACAAGGTGCTCAGCGTCTATCAAGAGATAGAACGCAAAGATGCAGAGACCACCCATGTGGCTGCCGACGAGTTTAAAATCGTGTCACCTCAAGCCGAACAAGAGGGCAATGATAGCGATGTGCTTGTAATCGGTGAAAAGAGCATAAAGGGTCTGAACTATCGATTTGCAAAGTGTTGCAATCCGATTTATGGCGACGAGGTATTCGGATTCATCAGTTCGGACGGCGTGGTGAAGATTCACAAAAATGACTGTCCTAATGCGCCCAATATCAAGAGCCGCTACCCCTACCGACTCATCAACGTGCAATGGAGTGGCACATCAAGCACACAGATGACTGTGTCGCTACGCATTGTCGGACATGACGACATCGGCATCGTGACCAACATCACCTCAATTATATCTAAGGAAAAGAACGTGACGCTTCGCAATATCTCTATCGACTCCCACGACGGACTCTTCCAAGGCTACCTTGTCATCGGTATTCCCGATACAGATCAACTGAATGCATTGATTCGCAAGATTCGCACAGTCAAAGGTGTCAAAGACGTCACCCGCTCATAAGAGAGAAGTGCTCGACCAACCCATGGTCACCACACCACGGGGCGATACGCTATATGATTAAAAGAGTGAACCGAATTGGCGGCTTTGGAGGAAATCGGTCAAAATGATGGTTGCGGCCATTTCGTCAGCCAATTCCTTGCGCTGGCGGTCGCTTTTCTTCATGCCGGCAGCAAGCATCTCACGATGGGCAATCGATGAGGTGAAACGCTCGTCAAACATGGTCACTTTCATATCCGGCAACTCTTTGCGAAGCTGACCAAGAAACGGATTGATATATTTCATCGATTCCGAAGGCTCGTTGCGCAATGTCTTTGGTTGTCCGATGACTATCTCTTCGACATCTTCCTTGGCACAATAGTCCTTGATGAATTTAAGAATGTCCTTAGTGGCAACAGTCGGCAGACCATTGGCTGCTATTTTGAGAATGTCGGTCACCGCCACGCCACAACGCTTGCGTCCATAATCGATTGCTAATATACGTCCCATTATTGTTCAAAAAGAATTACGACTGCAAAGTTACAACAAAATCAGCATTTTAAGACATTTTTAAAGGAATAAGAATATTTAAATGCCTTAATGTGTTAAAAACATTTAACGTTTTAGTTGGCTTTATTGATAAAATAGTGTAGTATGTCTTAAAATTTACATTTTATAGACTTTATTTGTTATATATTAAAGCAAGGATTATCTTTGCATTAACAAATCATCAATGGCAAATCGTATGATAAATAAATCAATATTTCTTTGTCTGATTTTTTCGGGAGCATCATTTGCAAATTATGCTTCCGAAACAGCGACAGATCAGCAAGACAAATGGAGTTACAGCGAATGTGTAGAGTGGGCCAAAAGTCATAATGTTGACCTTCGTCGAATAAATCTTGAGATACAACAATCGGAAGAGGACATTAAGTCATCGAAAGACTTGTGGTTGCCTTCTTTTGACTTTTCGACCGGTCACAGTTTTTCCAACTATCCTTTTGGAAACAACAACCAAGCGTCAAACAGCTACAATAGTTCTTACTCTATCAATGGCTCGTGGACTGTATGGGAAGGAAATGCTCGAAAGTATCGCATTGAGTCAAGCAAGATTATGAAGCAAGAGTCGGAATTGAATGCCGAGAGTCGCATTGACGACTTGGAAGTCAGTATATTCCAAGCATATCTCAATATCCTTTATAGCAAGGAAGCAATTCAGATTGCTCATCAGACACTTGAAGTGAGTCAGTCACAAGCCAAAAGAGCTAAAGCACTCACGGAATCAGGACGTTCATCTAAGGTGGACCTTGCACAAATAGAGAGTCAACTCGCTCAAGATGAGTATGCTCTTGTTCAAGCACAAAGTAATTATGAGTCAGCAAAAATGAAGCTTAAACAACTGCTTGAATTGAGACTTGACTATGATATTGAAATAGATGACCTTGAATTTGCAGACGAAATCGTCATGGTGGCATTACCCGATAAGATAGAAGTTTACAACCAAGCTTGTCAGTGGAACTACTCTATACGAAGCAATGATCTTAATGATAAGGTGCTTGACAACAATATAAAAGAAGCAAAAGCAGGGTATTATCCAAGGATCTCGCTCACAGCAGGAATTGGCACAGGATATACTACTATAGGCACAGGCAATTGGGGCGAACAGATGGGTAATGGTGTGAATGAAAATATCGGTCTTAATCTCTCAATACCTATTTTTGACGCTAATTCCACCAAACACTCTGTTGCCAAAGCTAAATTGGCTGCACTTGAAGGAGAGTTAAATGATGAACAATTGCGAAATGAGCTATCGCAGACCATAGAGAACCTATACATTGAAGCACGCAGTGCTCAAGCAAAGTATATAAGTGGTCAGAAGCAAGTAGAATCGGCTGAATTGACAGCCCAATTGGTCGATCGTCAGTTTGAACTTGGGCTTGTCAATCCTTTGGAATTACTCACGTCTCACAACAATCTACTGAATGCCCGCTTAGAATTATTGCAAAGTAAATATATGGCAATACTCAGCATCAAGATGATTAACTATTATGCAACTCAAGAGATTTCTTTACCATAAAAATAAATGTTATTACTATATGAAGATTAAACAGAACTTACTACTTGCTCTCATTGCTATCGTTGCAATGACAAGCTGTAAAAAGGTCGCAAACGTAAAGTTGGAGACCTGTAAGGTTGAAACCACAACTATCAGTGAGATTGTGACTGCCACAGGTACAATGGAGTCGGTCACACAAGTCGATGTCGGCACACAAGTGACAGGTATCGTTGATAAACTTTATGCTGATTTCAATGACAATGTCAAGAAGGGACAACTCCTCGCCGAAATAGAGAAAACCACATTGCAAAGCGACCTTACGTCTGCAACAGCAAGTATGGAATCGGCAAAGGCTTCCTATGAATATGCCCTACGCAATTATGAGCGTGACAAAGCATTGCATGCTGAAAAATTAATTTCCGATTACGAATTTCAGACATCAGAAAAGGAATATAAGGTGGCTAAAAACGCCTATGAAAAGAGTAAGGCTGACAGAGTACGCGCTGCTAAAAACCTCAACTATGCTGAAATATATTCTCCGATTGATGGCATCATCATTTCACGCGAGGTAGAAATAGGCCAAACTGTGGTTTCAAGCATGAATGTAGCAAACATGTTTGTGATTGCTGATCTTGAGAATATGCAAGTGGTGGGCAACGTCGATGAAGCAGACATAGGCAAGGTAAAGCTCGGTCAACGTGTGACATTCACTGTCGATGCTTATCCAGAAGATGTATTTGATGGTCAAGTGTCGCAAGTACGCCTTAATCCTAAGACAGAGTCCAACGTTGTGACCTACGAAGTAATAGTGGCAGCCTCCAACCCTGATTTGAAGTTGATTCCGGGCATGACAGCCAATCTCACCATCTACACAATGGAACTTAAAGATGTGACTGCTTTACCAATGAAAGCATTCAAATTCGAACCACAAGAATACCCTGAAGAACTTGGACTTCCAAAACCTAAACCTCTTGCCTCAGGTAATAGTGATAAAAATAAATACGTATGGGTTGTGAGAAGCAACGAATTGGTGCAGACCGAGATAGAAACCGGTGTGTCAAATGGAGTCTATCAACAGATTCTTTCCGGTATTAAACCCGGTGACATCGTAGCCACAGGCTATAAAGAAGAGATGATGCCTAATGGCGCTCCTCAAGAAGAAAATCCATTCTTGCCGAAACCTCCTGGTTCATCCAAGAAGAAAAAATAACCAATCATGGCTAAGGAGATAATAAAAATCGAAAACCTACGACGTAATTTCAAGGTCGGAAGCGAGGTAGTCAAAGCATTGCGAGGTGTCACGTTCAGCATTTGTGAGGGGGAGTTTGTTACTATTATGGGTTCGTCAGGTTCCGGTAAATCCACACTTCTCAACACTATCGGATGTCTTGACACACCTACTTCAGGAGGCTATTTTCTCGATGGTGTCGATGTGAAGAGTATGGGAAAGAATGAGCGAGCACGTTTGCGCAATCGCAAAATAGGCTTCATCTTCCAAAACTATAATCTGCTACCCAAAACAACAGCAATAGAAAATGTAGAGTTACCCTTACTCTACAATTCTTCAATCTCTGCCAAAGAACGTCTTTCTCGAGCTAAAGAGGCACTTGAAGCAGTTGGATTGGGCGATAGAATGATGCACAAAAGCAATCAGATGTCGGGTGGTCAGCAACAACGAGTAGCTATTGCACGAGCATTGGTTAACGACCCTGTTATTATCCTTGCCGATGAAGCTACCGGTAATCTTGACACTCGCACATCGTTCTCGATCTTAACACTATTTCAAAAACTTCATCGTGCCGGCAGAACTATCATTTTTGTAACCCACAACCCTGAGATAGCACAATACTCATCAAGAAACATTGTCCTAAGAGATGGTAAAATTGTGAGCGATACATATAATGACTCCATTCGCTCTGCACAAGAGGTCTATGAGTCTCTACCTGAGGAAAATGATTAAATACACTTTGAGATGAACATAATTAATTTACTTAAGATAGCCTTTAAGGCATTGAACAACAATAAGATGCGTTGTTTTTTGACAATGCTCGGTGTAATTATTGGCGTGGGTGCTGTGATTACAATGCTTGCCATCGGCGAAGGTTCGAAAGCGAGCATTAAATCGCAAATCTCAGAAATGGGATCGAATATGATTATGATTATGCCGGGTAGCGAACAGCGCGGTGGTGTGCGTCAAAGCAAAGATGACATGCAAAGCCTTAAACCATCAGATTATGAAGTCCTCAAAGAAAATGCCAAACTTTTGTCATATATTACTCCATCGGTCTCTTCGCAAGGTCAATGGATAAACGGCAATAACAATTATCCATCGCAAGTGCAAGGGGTCAACTCCGAATATCTCGACATACGTCAACGACACATTAGCGATGGACAGATGTTTACGGAGCAAGATGTGAAGTCGGCAGCTAAAGTGTGTGTGCTCGGTAAGACGCTTGTCGATAATCTGTTTCCTAATGGAGAAAGTCCAATCGGATGTGTGGTCAGATTTGGTAAAATTCCGATGACAGTGATAGGCGTACTTGAGCCCAAAGGTTATAACACTATGGGGCAAGACCAAGACGACCTGGCTCTTGTACCATATACGACTGTTATGAAGCGTATTCTTGCCATTGACTATCTTCAAGGTATCAACGCATCAGCCATCAGCGAAGAGCAATCAATGGCGGCTATGGAGGAGGTGTCGGAAATCTTACGTTCAAGCCACAAACTCAGAGCGACTGACGCAGATGACTTTCAGGTGCTTTCTATGCAAGAGTTGAGCGACATGATTTCAGCAACATCTTCAATGATGACTCTGCTATTGGCAGCGGTGGCAGGTATCTCGCTATTGGTCGGTGGTATAGGCATCATGAATATCATGATTGTTTCGGTCACAGAGCGCACACGCGAAATCGGACTACGCATGAGTATAGGGGCAAAGGGACGTGATATCATGATGCAGTTTCTTATCGAGGCCATAATAATCAGTGTGACTGGAGGTTTGTTAGGCATCACATTGGGTGGACTTGCCACTTGGGCTGTGTCGGCTATTGCCAACTGGCCGGTGCGCATTGATGCGTTCTCAGTGATATTGTCGTTTGCTGTCTGCACATTCATAGGCATATTGTTTGGATTCTATCCGGCAGCCAAAGCCTCTAAACTTGATCCTATTGAAGCTATCAGATATGAGTAATCGACTATATCAGATTATTGAAAAGCGTGATGTTCTTTTGCGCGACATGACAATATGCTCGTTTATCGGATTACTTTTCTTCTTGCCCGATATATTACGTGTATTTGAGTTCTCGTGGTCTCAAAATAAAAGTGTTGACCTGCGCTTTGGCACATTTGTCCAACCACTACTATGGACTATTTCGTTCCTATTCAACTACATTTTTCTCACTAAATGGATGTTGATTAATAGACGCCAAACATTGGGCTTTATCGGGTGCAACTTGTTATTGCTTTTGTTGTTGCTTCTGTGTTTTGAAATCGTTCCACGACTTTTTACAGAGGGAATGCCATTTGAAAATCGCCCTAATCGTCCACCTCATTTTGGTGCACCGGAACATATTTTCAACCCCGGATTTTTCAAACTGCAATTTGTCATTCGCGAGGTTACTATGTTTATATTATCTGTTGCAATCGCAGTCTCTATTCGCATGACTTATTATAACCAAGAGACACGTCGTCGCGAAATCGAGATAAGTGCAGAGCGTCGAAAAATAGAATTAATGGGACTGAAAGCACAGCTTAACCCTCACTTCTTATTTAATACACTTAACAACATCTATTCCCTCATATCTATATCACCGGAACGGGCACAAAAGGCTGTACACGACCTTAGTACAATGCTGAGATATATGATTTATGAGACATCGTCTGCTACTGTCCCTTTGAAGCGCGAGATGAGTTTTATCATAGACTATATCGAACTGATGAAACTGCGTCTAAGCAAGTCGTTCAATTTAACTGTCGACATAAATACAAATTTCGTTGATGACCATCAAATAGCACCTTTGCTATTCCTAACTTTTATTGAAAATGCGTTTAAACATAGTATCAAAGCAGGCGCAAACGCATTTATATCAATACATATATATATGAAAGATGATGAGGTTATATGCGAAGTGGCCAACTCGTTTTCAGACACTTCAAACGAAGACAAAGACGATAAGGGCATCGGACTACAAAATGTCAGGCAACAACTCAATATGATATATCCTGACCGACATTCCTTGTCGATAGACTCCGACAACAATGTCTACAAAGTGACACTTAAAATTTTGCTTAATAAATAATTAGAACATATACAAACAATGATTAAATGTTGCATTATAGATGACGAACCACTTGCCAGAGAATTGCTTGAAGGATATGTACATAAAACTCCTTTCCTACAACTTGTAGGCTCTTTTGAGTCCGGCACAGAGGCAGTTAAGACCATTATAGCTGGAGAAATAGACCTCTTGTTTCTCGATATTAATATGCCATGTATCAATGGTATAGAATTTGCTGAAATCGTGCCACCGTCGTGTCGCATAGTATTTGTTACAGCTTATGAACAGTATGCCCTTAAAGGATATAAAGTCAATGCCATTGACTATTTGCTTAAACCTGTTGACTATCAAGAGTTTTTTAAAGCTGCCAACAAAGCCGCTCAGTGGCACTCCATGAATCGTGCCTACATAGAGCGAGGCTCAAACGATATGGATTGCATCATAGTTAAAAGTGGCTATAAACTCGTACAAATTAATATCAACGATATTCTATATATCGAGGGTCAGAAGGACTATATCCGAATTTATCTTGACTCCAACCAAGAACCAATCTCGTCACTGATAAATCTCAAGTCCTTAGAAAGCATTTTGCCTGCATATCGTTTTATCAGAGTGCATCGTTCATTCATTGTCAATACGTCTAAAATACGCATCATAGAGCGTAATCGCATTGTTTTTGGAAAGACTTACATTCCTATTTCCGATAGTCACCGACAGCAATACAACGATTACATCCATCGCCACATGGCATCAGGAACAACAGAGCAATAATTGGTAGGGTTTATATAGTCGCTATCTCGTTCAGAGAAGTGGCGACTTGTTTTTATCAACAAAAAGTGTTAACTTCGTGCTCGATAACCATCAATCAAAAAAAGGCAATGACAGAGACAATCAAAGAGATAAAACACTATTTCATGACATATCGCAATGGCATCGTAGCCGACACTCTTCGCAGCGCCGGCATGACATGCTATCGCATCATATTCGGTCTGAACGTGCCTCAATTGGCAGAAGTGTCACGACGCTACCAACAGTCTATCGAACTGGCACAAGCATTATGGGCCGACAAAGGAGTGCGCGAGTCACGACTGCTTGCTGCTTACATCTTCCCTCCGCAGGAGATAACCTTCGAGTATGCTTGCTCACTTGTCGACGACCTTATGACCAACGAAGAGGCTGATATGCTATGCTTCCGACTCCTCAAGCGACTCGACTTTGCGCAGCAGATAGTCGACCACTACAAAGATGCCGAGGCACCGTTGCAACACTATTGCTCACAAATGTTGCTTCGTCACATCTCATAACAACGATTTACGTTATGGACACACCGATTAAGCCCCGTATAGAGCGTGAAAAGAAGGTGGTCAGAAAGATGATTGAGCTCTACTGTCGTCACAACTTGCACCTTGATCACATTCCTCAAGAATACATCGACCTTGCTGAATACGCATGTCGTCGACTTGACTACTGCAAATTTGGTGAGAAAAAGACAGCTTGCAAGAAATGTCCCATCCACTGCTATGCGCCCCACCATCGTGAACGTATCCGTGCCATAATGCGTTGGGCAGGGCCACGTATGCTCATCTACGACCCTATCGCTGCCATTCGCCACTTGCTCAATCGATAAACTCCATCTCTCTTTCTACCGTATCGGTTTTTGACAAGCAGAGCATTGGCAAACTATCTGATACACAGATCAATAAGATTTTCGTTTGTGTCAGTGATACTATTTTACGCTGATGCGAGATTTCAGGACTTGAATGAAAGCAGTGGCGTCCGAGAGCGATGATATGGGTATGTGCAAGAAACCGAGTGGGCGATCCGTGAGCAAGAGAAATATGCGGTCGGACGATACTTTCATCTGCTTTATCTCATTCCATCTGATAAGTCGGTTGCGATGCAATACCTCGGCATCGGGTTCGGGCATAGACTCCTCAGCAATAGAGTCTTCTGCCTCCTCTGTCGACTCAGTATCTTCTTCCTTATCAAAATCAGCCCATTTATCAACAATCTGTTTGGAGTCTTGCTCATCTATTTTGTCTTTCTTGGGGTAGATATACATCTTGACATTGATGCCATCGTCGACTATCTCAAGCTCTTTTTCTATGATATTCTGCCAACAACCGGGTGCAAGACCATAGTAGATGTAGAGAAATGCCATCATCATAGGCACTAATATCAATAGCACTATCATTGCGACTATCACATATCGCAAGTCAATCAAGAATGCCAAGGCTATCGATGTGATGAAAATGGCTAATGGAATCGGCAACCATTTCCCTGCCACTATACGCACCAGATGAATCATCATCGTGGCGTGCGACATTTTAAATCGAGACGAACTGATCACACTACTCATTGACATTCAACGTTTTAGAATCACGCAGACGACGAGTCTTCTCATATGTCTGACGATTGAGAATAGTGAGTCGTTGCACATAGCCTGTGCCATCGGCATTGAATAGCTTTGTCATGTCGATATACTTGTTGCCATTGCCCTTCTTCAGAGAGAACACATCGTTGCGACGAGCCTTCACCTCATCACCGAGCGGAGAGTGACCATTCACCCCTACCCCTCTAAGACATTCCGGCACACCACCTTCTGCGCACCACACCGGCAATATTTCCGAGCAAGGAGGATAACCGATTCCCGTCCACATAATATATTGCTCGGTGATATAGTCAGTCGGCAATTCCGTAGCATCTGCGACAGGGACAACGCCCTCGATTACGACAGAAGCCGTAGATTTGTAGCGTGGGATAAAATCCTGGTCTATCACCCATTTATCACCGCTAAGCGACATATCTTTTTTCTTCAAATCGTGGTAGAAACTTCTGGACACCACCTCTGTCAACACTTCAGCAGTTACGGAGCGAGTCACGATATAGGGTTGCAACAGATGCTCAGCGTTGGCTTCGCGCACAAATCCATAGCCTTCATTCTCGCGACCACTGTGACTGTAGTTGGTGCGAATAAGCACATGTCCGGGAGCTTCATCAAGATTGTATCTGACATAGGAATCGTTATTTGTTTCGAAAAACGCACCATTTCCTTCGACGTCGATGACACCAAAATTGGCTTCTACTCCCATCGGACGAGGTAGTGTCGACAACAATTGGGCAAAATCGTCGACTGTGCGACAACTCTTCAAGGCTATAGTCATCAGATATCCTTCTCGGTCCATCTTCTTCTGCGGCACGTTGTCGTCCTTAATGTTGTAGGAGGCTGTATTCATAACGGCAAAACCGACCTCGTTCATACCAATCCATGCCTGCTCACACTTGCGGTCATCAGCATTAAACAATGCGACATAACTATACTCGCCATCTTTAGTAGCGATATATTCCACTTTGTTGTCGATGGTGCTTGTGTCACGATGCTTCCATAGCAATGGTCGGCCATTCGGAGTAGCATCTGCACCTATGATTGCAGCCGTGCAAGCTCTCGCATCAGCCGAAACCGACAATGCAAATATCACTACGACCGCCAAAACCTTATAATAAATTCCTTTCATATGTAACGCTTTAGATTTCAACTGAGAAAAGACACTGCACTCGATTCGCATGGTCGATCTGACGACCATAACTTTGGCGAGAACCCCAATTATACTCTACGCCTAATTTGACGAAATTAGTCACCTTGTAGAGTAGATTGGCTGTCGCATACTGACCGCTCTTGTATGTCGCATCGCTTACACTCATACGATTGTCATACAGACAATTAACCCGACTGTACAAGAGATTGGCTTGCAGCTTTTCCGAAATATTCCACTCCAATCCGGCATGACACGACCATATCGGCAATGCGTAGGCTTGCGATAGGTCCTCGGAATCACCGACCACATCAAGTTGCCAGCCGCTACTATCCTGAACATAATTGCCTATGCCTTGACCATAGACAGCACCGGCATAAATGCTCAAACGCGGCAATGGTCGACAAGAAGCCGTCAACTGAGCTCCCCACCCCATAAGATTGCGATTGCACTGCGCTATCATGTCACGATATTGCAACACACGCATCATGCCCGACAGTCGCACGTGGGCTAAATCATTGCTATATTGCACCCATAAAGGGATTGCAGGAACTCGCTGATTGACAGAGACAAATGTCGCTGAATCGCCGGCCATATCGATTGACGGAGCATCAAGTCCGAGTGTCGCCGAAAAGCCCTTGCCCAAAGGCTGCGTCCACATCAGATTGACAGTCTTAAATGAGACTTGACCTGACGCGCCCTGCTCGTCGATAGTAAACGGAACGGCATCGTTGTCGGTGAATGCGCTATGTGTATAACCAAACTTCAGCCCCCTATACTTTATATAGAAATGCTGCATCTTGAAACCGTAGTTTTCGCCCCTAAAATAACCGGCAAAGAAAAGACCTGTCTTATTCGGATTGTCGGGCATAGCGATGAAATTAAGATAGATAGACGACGCTTGAGCCGAAAACCTTGTCTGCGCACGATTGCCCGGAGTGGAAGGGGTGATAGCCGACGGCACAAAATCTATACTTGAAGGCATATCATCGCCAAAATCAAACGACCCGGAAGCCTTGAAATTAGCACCGATACCAAGATAGAAACGCTTATTTTTACCTACAATAGCAAAATGAGGCATACCGGCGACAGACTTGTCTCTCGGCACGTTATCCTTGAATGCTCGCTCGACATCGGCTTCATTCTCTTGTCCACCTATGACTACGTTCACATTGCCACGCGACACGCTATCGGTAGGCGACGATGCCATAGCCCCTATCGAGACCATCACCAACAATATAAATGATACTATCAATCTTTTCATGCTCGAAATATTTTTGGCAAATTTACTAAATTATCACTACATTAGCAATTATTCATTGAGATAGCGAAATCTAAAGCCTCCACCAAGTTTGTGAATTAGTGGAATTTTCCTTAACTTTGTAATTCCTCAGAAGGAGACGCCGGAGATTTCTGCAGCCCTCGAGAAGGAATATCTAAAAATGAATTGGATTATTTTGATTTTGGCCGGCTTTTGCGAAACCGGTTTTGCTTTCTGCCTTGGCAAAGGCAATATTGAGACTGGTCACAAGGCTACGCTATGGTATATAGCTTTCATTGTTGCTTTAGTTCTCAGCATGGTACTATTAGCAAAAGCGACTAAGACTATCCCGCTAAGCATAGCTTATCCGGTATGGACGGGTATTGGTGCTGTAGGGACTGTGATTGTCGGCATGTTAATCTTCAAAGAGCCTGCTTCTTTCTGGAAATTGTTTTTCATATGCACACTCATTGGCTCTGTTATCGGATTGAAATTAGTCCATTAATTTCGCGCCGACCTTAATCAGCGAAAGACATTACACCATAAAACTGCGATAGATTTGACACGATTGTTGCCAAATCCAAAACTTTTTATCTTAAAATTCACCGATTTCAGTTAAAAATGTATTAACTTTGTCATCGTAGAGAGGATTGTATCTTTTTATCTACTAATTAAAGAGATACTCCCTCGACCTACACCACGCATTTAAATACACAATAAAACCTCAACAAATAACGATTATGAAAAAGTATCGACATTCTATCATTGCAAAATTGTGCTGTCTTATATTCATGCTTGGCACAATGACTCCAACGACTTATGCAGCCGACCATAACATATGGCCGGAACGCGTCACCGATTTCACAACCGAATGGGATAGCAGCACAGGCTATGTCACCGTGAAACTTACAGCTCCCACCAACTCTATGACCTCTATGGGAAGCGGAAATGGTGATCCTCTGCCCTATCTCACCAAGATTTTGCTATCACGCAACCTCAACTATGGCGACTATATCGAAGTGCACACTTTCGAGAACCCTGCGCCCGGCGAGCAACTCACTTTCATTGACACCACCGTAGGCGAAGGCCTTATCCAATACAAAGCAGTTGCTTACATCGACGACTATGCGAGCTATCCTGAATGGAGCGAAATCGAAATCGGTCAAAAACCTGTAGATATCAACGATGCTTACGCCACTTGCGACAAAGGCAATGCCCCTGTGACAATCTATTTCACTGCGCCACTACTTGACACCAACGGCGACACTCTTAAAGCACTCGAAAGTATCGAAGTGAGCAAATATAGCTATGACTCTTATCAATACGAATTAATTGGTTCTGTCGACAACCCGACACCCGGCGAAGCTTGCTCCTTCAGCGACTCTGATGTCGTTAGTGGCGAAAGCTATTCCTATCGTTTGGTGGCATGCACCACTGCCGGCAAATCTTACGGCACCGTGGTCAATGTGATGGTCGGACATGACACCCCGATGTCTCCTACCAACGTTCAAGCCAAAGTCTCCACCAACAAAGTGTATATCGAATGGGAAGCACCCCAAAAGGGCCAAACAAATGGCTATATCGACATCAGCGAATTGCGCTACACCGTGCTACGCAGCACGACATCAAGCGAATATGACGCAGTCGTTCTGGAAGAGGGTGTGACACAAATCAGCTATGCCGACTACTACGGCGAGCTTGACAAGGAAACTAAATTTACCTACTTTGTTCGCGCCGCAAACGCTCAAGGCGAGAGCATTGGTGCTCCGTCAAATGCAGTGGTCGTCGGTCCTCCTTCTGCACTCCCATTCATTGAGACATTCGATAGCACTACTACATATAGCGTACCGACCACCGACCATGCAGGTTGGACATTTGATACTACCGAAACAGCATGCGCATGGTTTGTCAGCGAAGAGGCCATACTTGAAGACTGCGTTATTACCACTGAAAACGACAAGGGTGGATTGGCATATGCGTCATACGGCAGTTATAACGACCTCTCACAAGACGACTATATGACATCGGGTAAAATCCGACTCAGCGACGCTTATGAACCATTACTCAAATTCCGATACTACGCATTCACTGGCTTCAACAGCACGCTTGCCATTGAGATAAGCACCGATGGTGGAGACTGGAAGCAAGTTGACGTCATCGACTATCAAGGATTGACTCAGATGGGTTGGCAAAGCTACACGAAGTCGCTTTACAATTATGTAGCACCTAATATCGACTACATCCAAGTGCGCCTTCATGCCCACAAAGGCACATACGCTTGTCCGGTCATCATCGACAGCTTCATTATCAGCGATTTGCCGATGGTAGAAAACCTATCGTATGACGATGTCAACAACAGATTGTCGTGGGATGCACCTCAAGCCTCAGAATATCTCGAATTGACCGGATATGAAGTAGCTATTTTTGGAGGACTTGTCGCTCAATTGCCGGCAGACACTACCGAATACGACTACAGCTATCTTGCAGACGAAGGCGTACTAATGTTTGGTATCATAGCCGTCTATGAGGGAGTATATCGCTCTAAACCAAAGGGCATCGAAGCAGTGTCAATCGAAAGCGTAGATGCACCTCAAGCAAAAGTATATGTCGCAGATGGCACACTACACGTCATTGCATCAGAAAATACACCTATCGAAGTCTACACGCTCGATGGTCAATGCATCGCAGAAGCTAAAGGCAACCTCGCCATCACCCTTCCACAAGGCATCTACATCGTAAAAACAGACAATCTCATCCACAAAGCACTCATAAAGTAACTCCGACACAACATTCGTCTAATATACCATAGAGGGTGTCTCACTGCCGAGACATCCTCTATTATATGTTCCGATGTGTCATAAATTCGCCCATAATTGTCGCCCAGACAGCAATGCCGTTGCAAGCAATTGAGCATTTCAGAAAACATACTTCCAAAAACGTTCAAGAGGTCATTTTACACGCAGAAAATGTGATGAGCTGCTCTATCAGTCAAAATCACACTTCACCTTAACACTCCGAAGACTGCGTTTTAGCATGTACACATCATAGTTCAACAATTGGAACCTATCGGTAAAAAAAAATTCAGCTCCATCCCAAAGGACGGAGCTGAACCATTTATGATATAAAATTCGGATTATGCGAATTCTACGAGTGGTTGGTCGGTTGAGATGACGTCGTCAACGTTTACGAGCACACGCTTAACTGTACCGCTGAATTCAGAAACGATGTCGTTTTCCATCTTCATTGCTTCGTATACCATGAGGAGGTCACCGGCCTTTACTGTGTCACCGGCCTTTACCTTGATGTCAAGGACCTTACCGCCCATTGGAGCCTTTTGGCATGTGCCTGCTGATTCAGAAGCACCACCGTCAGCAGCTTCGAATTCGATAAGTGGTTGGTCAGTTGAGATCACATCATCAACATTTACGAGGATGCGTTTCACCTTACCGCCTACTTCTGCAACGATGTCGTTTTCCATCTTCATTGCTTCGTAAACCATCACTACTTGACCAGGCTTAACAACGTCGCCGACTTTCACCTTGATTTCGAGAACCTTACCGCCCATTGGAGCCTTTTGGCAAGGACCTGTCACAGCAGCAGAAGGAGCTTCAGCAGGTGCAGGTGCTGCCGCAGGAGCCGCTTCAGCCGCAGGAGCTGCAGGCTTGTTAGCTTCGTATTCAGCTTTGCGCTTGTTCTTCAAGAAGCCTGTCGCAACAGCAGGGAGCAATTGGAGAAGAAGGAATTCTTCGTCGTTTTGAGCGATGTTGACACCACCAAATTCAGGAAGCACTGTGTTTTCAGGCTTGCGATATGAGCTTACGTCGTAAGGCTTTTCTTCTGCAGCGCCAGTGATTTGTTGACGGAATGCAGGGTCGATAGCCACCGGAGTCTTACCGTATTCACCCTTAACGAGGCTGATGAATTGGTTGTTCTTGTTAGAGTAGTCAGCCACACCTTTGCGACGGTCGAGAGCGACAGCCACAGCTTGTGAGCCGACGATCTGGCTTGTAGGAGTTACCAATGGCACAAGACCAGCATCGCGACGCACCTTAGGAATCAATGCCATTGCTTCGTCGATAACGTCGATAGCGTTGAGAGCCTTAAGGTTAGCCACCATGTTAGAGTACATACCACCAGGTACTTCTGCATTCTTAACAAGTTCGTTTGGTTTTGGGAAGTTGAAGTAAGCTTCAATCTTGTGACAAGCAGCGAGAAGAGTTTCTTCGTCGTTAGCGTTAGCAGCCTTGATAGCAGTATCAAATGCAGCATCGATTTCTGCAGGGAGTTTATCCTTGAGAGGATCGAAGTCGTTTGGCCAGTTGTCCTTATTGAGGTCAAATTCAGCGAGAGACTTACGAGCATCCTTAAGAGCTTCGCGAATCTTGCCGACAGCTTCCATGTTAACTTCTACTTCGATACCGAGTTTTTGGCAGAAAATCCAAACGAGTTCGATAGCAGGAGCAGCAGAGCCACCACCGAAGTACCAGATATTAGTATCAACGATGTCCACGCCCTTGATGATTGCAGTCAATACAGAAGCAAGACCGTAACCAGGAGTACAGTGAGTGTGGAAATCGACAGGGATAGTAAGAGCTTGCTTCAACTTAGGCATGAGAGTGAAGATACGAGAAGGGTTCACGAGACCTGCCATGTCCTTGAGAGTGATCATCTTCGCACCGAGGCGTTCCATTTCCTTAGCCTTTTCTACGAAGTACTCATCAGTAAAGATCTTCTTAGGACCTTCTTCTACCTTCTTGCTACCGCCGAAAAGTTTAGCAAAGAAACCTTTCTTTTCAGGAGCAGCAGCTGCTTGAGGCTCATCCTTAGGGTCAACTGTGTAGCAGACAGCAGCGTCGGCGATACCACCGAGCTCGTTGATCATGCGGATTGAGTCTTTGATATTATCGATGTCGTTGAGAGCGTCGAAGATACGCATCACATTAAGACCGTTCTTGATAGCTTCTTTGTAGAAACCTTCAAGCACGTAGTTAGGATAAGGCACATAACCGAAAAGGTTACGACCACGAGAAAGAGCAGAAAGATAAGAAATGCCCTTCATTTCCTTAGAGCAAGAACGCAAACGATCCCATGGGCTTTCGCCGAGGTAACGCATCACTGAATCAGGTACTGCACCACCCCATGTCTCCATGATGTAGAATTTTGCATCACGATAAAGTGGAAGCAAACGATCGATGTACTCTTGTTTCAAACGAGTCGCAAACAACGACTGTTGTCCATCACGCAGAGTTAAGTCTCTGACTCTTAATACTTTAGACATAATTTTATTTTAAATTAGAAGATTAGTTTATTTTAAACGTTCAAAAATAGCGAATAATTCCGAATTACAGAAATTTTTACATAATTAATTTAGATTTTAACTATTGTTAATATTTCTTTAATTCGCTCTACGAGTCTTATTCGAAGATGCCCGGTACCGACTCAATGTAGACTTCCTCGCCATAATCTTCTTGTACGGATAAATCGCACGGATTAAAGTCGGCAGGGAAATCAAATCGTGTACTTTGCGAATACGGCAACTTAGGATCGTCGTAGACTTTCTTCATGTATAGGCCATAGATAGGCAACGCTGCACGAGCACCTTGACCATAAGCCATAGAGTTGAACTGAATGTAGCGTTCTTCACCACCTACCCACACGCCGGTGACAAGTTCGGGAGTGAATCCCATGAACCATGAGTCGGAGTTGGCGTTGGTTGTACCGGTCTTACCACCCATCTCTGCAGAGATACCATAACGACTACGAAGGCTTGCACCCGTACCATTGTTGATAACGCTTTGGAGCATATATATCATCTTATAGTAGGCATTTTCGCTGATTACCTCAGTGCGACGAGGCGAGAAGTCGGTGATGACATTGCCTTGGGAGTCTTCAATGCGAGTGACCATAATCGGATCGACACGGATGCCTTGGTTGGCAAATGCTGTGTAGGCAGCAACCATCTCCATCACCGATACGTCGTTGGTACCGAGACACAACGGATATGTAGGATCGATGTGTCCTGTAATACCGAATAGACGCATCTCGTTGACGAGGTTATTAGGCTTCAATGCATCGATAAGACGAGCTGAAATCCAGTTGTTGGAAGTTGTCAACGCCCATTTGAGGTCGACCATCTGACCTTCGCGTCCTCCGCTTGAGCTACGAGGCGACCAGCTGCCATAGGTGGGCTGCGAACAGAGCAACATAGAGCAAGGGTCAAACTCGTTCTCCATAGCCAAAGTATAAAGGAATGGCTTCACTGTAGAACCAATCTGACGGCGACCTAAAGTGACCATATCGTATTGGAAATATGTGTAGTCAGGACCACCGACATAAGCCTTCACGTAGCCTGTAATCGGATCCATACTTGCCACGCCGGCACGTAGTATCGACTTCATATATAGGATAGAGTCCATCGGAGTCATCGTTACGTCCTTAGTACCCGGCACAGTCTTTCTCTTATCATCTTTCACCCATGCGAACACACGCATTTCGGTAGGAGTATTGAACGCAGTCTCTATCTCATCTTCGGAGTGACCGGCCTGCTTCATTATGCGATAACGTTCACTCTGCTTCTTGGCTTGCGTGATGAGATTTTCATAGGTTTCATCGCTGAGTTGCGAACGATTTGTCGTATAAGGGCCACGCTTCGAACCACGTTTTTCAGCCTCAAACGCCGGCTGAAGGTATCCACCGAGATGCTCATACACAGCCTCTTCAAGATATTTCTGCATACGCGAGTCAATAGTGGTATAGATACGCAATCCATCTGTGTAGATGTTATAACTTGAGCCGTCAGGCTTAGGGTTTTTCTCTACCCAGCCATAAAGAGGGTTGTCATGCCAGAGCGTTGAGTCTGTGTTGTATTTACCCATCGCATAAGTGTAGGCAGTGTTGGTCTTATAGTCGGAACGACTTGGCTTACTTGGTTTCTTGGCAGTCAACATGTGGCGAATCTGCTCACGCATATATGGCGAGCCATTGTCGCGATGATCGACATGCTTATAGTTCAATCCCAATGGTTGCTCTTTAAGTCGCTCGGCTTCAGCCTCATCAAGGAAACCGGCCTTTACCATCTGGTCAAACACCACGTTACGACGATTGAGCACACGCTCAGGCTTTCTGACGGGGTTGAAATAGCTCGGATTCTTGAGCATACCCACGAGCATCGCTGCTTCGGCTACGTTTAAGTCCTTAGCATCCTTATTGAAATAGACCTTTGCGGCAGTCTTGATACCGACTGCATTATTAAGGAAGTCGAAGCGATTGAGATACATCTTGATAATTTCGTCCTTGGTGTAGAAACGCTCAAGCTTGATAGCAATCATCCACTCGATAGGTTTCTGTACGGCGCGGTCGAAAATGTTTCTTGAAGGTTTGGAATACAATTGCTTGGCAAGCTGCTGGGTAATGGTAGAACCACCTCCCGACGACTTATCGCCCATGAGCACAGTCTTAAACACTGCACGCCCCAAGGCCTTGAAGTCGATACCTGAGTGGTCATTAAATCTGACGTCCTCAGTGGCAATCAACGCATCAATGACGTGAGTCGAAATGTCGTCATAATCGGCATAGACACGGTTGCCCATACCCATATAGTAGCGGCCGAGTTCGGTCGTGCCGTCGCTGGCATAGACAATCGATGCAAATTTATCGTGAGGGTTCTTCAGTTCCTCAATAGGAGGCATGTAGCCGATGACGCCATTGTAGATGAGCAGTAGGATAAATGTTCCTACGAGGCCCATACCCACAAATATGGTCCACATCCATTTCACTATGCGCATCTTTTTATCCTGCTTAGTAGATATATTATCGTTGTTTTTCTTCTTGCTTTTGATATCCATTTCTTCGCAATTTGATTTATTACTGCAAAGTTAAGCAAACGATAGCAGAGTGCAAAACAAAAAACTAAGTTTTTGGATATTTAACAAGTATAGTATTAAAAAGAGGCCTAAAAAGAATCTTTATCCGAGGGATATTTCGGAGAGGTCGACGAGCTGATTGACGATGGCATAGATGGTCAGGCCGGTCGCACTGTGTATCTGGAGTTTGTTGGATATGTTGCGGCGATGGGTGTTGACGGTGTAGACCGAGAGGCATAGTTGATCGGCTATCTCCTTATTGGTCAATCCCTTAACAAGCAATTTTATAATCTCTTTCTCGCGTTGACTCAATGGCTCTTTGTCGCTCGGTTTGTCTTCATCGCCTTTGCAAAGGTTTTTGATTTTGCTGACCATCGTCGTCATGTCGTCGACTATCGAGAGCGCATCGTCGTAGAGCGAACGAGTCTGACGGTCGAGCACTCCGATTTCGATGGCCATAATCTTGAAGTCGTAGTTGACCTGCGAACGCAATGCCGATGGGTCAAACACACCGCCAAACGTAGGGTTGACCACCACCACATCTATAGGCGAAGTCGAAATGCAATCAACCAAGTCGAGATATGTGTTTACCTCTACCACATGCACCTGCAAGCCGGGCAATCGTCTCAAGCAATACGATATGCCACTGCTGACTATAGGCGATGTCTCGGCTACTGCTATATGGATCTTCTCATCTCTGCACATCTTCTCTGATTTTACGTTCCAACTTTACGACTGCCGGCACAAATATACGGTCTTCCACCATGCAGTGACTCTCAAGCTCTTGCTCACAACGATAGATGTCGTAGAGAGCATCATTGAGCAGATTGATATCTGCGCTATCGGGACAATACTTTATGATGATGTTTTTCAGTTCTTTCAATTTATCACCCACCTCCTCATGATATTCGCTATAGGTGGAGATACGGAATTTATCTTCAATAGAGCCCGACAACAGACCATTGACATAACTGAACACCTTCTGCTCCTCAAATTCCATGTGAGTCTTAACCTCTGCAGTGTAGTCGTCAAAGAATTTCATTATCAGAAATGAGACGTTGTCGGTGCTCAATACAATGCCATTCAACAGTTTGCGACGGATGGCAGGCAGGCAAAACTCCAAGAAATAGATGTGCGACTGCTTGAGATAATTGAGCAGAGATGGTATGCTCAATTCTGTCGAGCCATCGATGTAGGAATGTCCTTGGACTATGAAATTGACCACTGCGAGAAATGTCGCACAGTCAACGCCAAAATCCAGACACACTTGCTCCACTGTCTTATCGCCAAAACCGACCTTTATACCGAAACGACTGATGACCTGAATCAAGAAATAATTTTCTGAAATCAAGTCGGCCATTCTGTCACCCGGGAGATATCTGTGTATTCCTGTCATATCCTATTTATATTATAGATTGCAAATTTCAACAAAAAAATCGAAACTGCAAAATCGTTGTTAAACTTCCATTTACGATGATGGTGGCACTTGACCATAAGCAAGTGCCACATCATAAACTCTAAAAACTAACTCTTATATAACTATAACTAAAAAACTAATGAGATTTTTCTATGCGACAGACATCGCCACAGCAGATGTCTTCAAGTCTTATTTCTCGATTGCAAAGTTACTGCTATATTCCCACCCCCACAATCACCAATTTTAGGTAAAATAAAGCGAGTCACTACTTAATGTTAGGTACTTGAGGTCTTCTTCACCTAAAATTCTTATTATTTTTTTGTGATTTAAGAAATGATAATTAACTTTGCCGATACATATCGCTTGCAGAAGCCCGATATGGGTAATGTGGGTGGGTGCAGACATTTTGGAAAGCGTTTACTAACGCTCCTTCTTGACACTCAGAAACTTATCGGTGTAGTAAAAGCTAAACAGATATAATGATAACGATTAATTCTGACAAATTTAAGAGTATTGACAAACTCTATCACTATACGAGTCTGTCTGCTTTAGCAAGTATCTTGAAGTCTGGGATATTACGATTTGGTGTATTGCCAAGAATAAATGATATTACCGAAGCTGTCAGGGAAATATACCTTCAGCATGATAATGAGAATACCAATTGGGATAATATTAGTCGAGTTGAAGAGGAACTTAAGCTAATTGGTTTGATTAGCTTAACGCAAGATGGAACTCGTGCAGGCTATGCGATTAACTCAATGTGGGGGCACTATGCTGAAAAAGGTGAGGGATGTTGCATTATCTTTGATAAAGAAGGCATCATCAAAGAATGCAACAAACTAGGCTTTAGATATGGTAGTGTAACTTACGATGGAGCTGCACCTCATATTATTATTGATAATAACCCCAACGGCATAGGACTGCTCGAATCTTTTTTTGATGAAAATTTCTTGCATAAAAGCCAAGACTGGGAGAATGAGCAAGAGTTTCGAATAGTCAATTTCAATACTTCTAATGGCATTGGTGGCTTGCCAATTATGGATTGTATTATTGCTGTTGCATTTCATACGAACTGCAAATGTAGTGTTTTTGACTGTCCTATAAAACAAGATAGTCTTAGAGCCTTGGATGACATTCCTGCCTTGGAATATCTCTATTCCCATAAGTGGGGAAATAAGAGAGACCAAGCTCAGCTCAAAGACGTTAAAGGCAATGATTGGATTGCAGATGATTATTCACAGTATACAATTGACGTTTGAAGTTTATGAATTACCCCTTAATATCAGAATACACCGAGTCCATTTTATCTGCCGAAGACAATTTCAACGAGCTTGCAAATCTTCGACCGGTACTTGATAGTTATGGTCGACCAGTAATGTCAAGCGGAAACTTTGCTGTTGTTTATAAAATGAGAGACATTGTTACAGATAAATTGTATGCGGTTAAATGTTTTACAAGAGAACAAACTGGTAGAGAGCAAGCATATAAACAAATTTGTTCAAAGTTCAAATCTATTCAATCACCATATTTCGTGAGATTTTCCTATCATGAATCTGAATTATTTATCGATTCATCGCAAACTGATGAAACGGAATTCCCAATTGTCGTAATGGAGTGGGTTGAGGGATTAACGCTTGATAAATATATCAAGAAGTTTCAAGGAAATCCTTTTGTATTATATGAGCTTTGTTATAATTTTAGAATTATGGCAAAGTGGCTTGTCTGTCAGCATTTTGCTCATGGTGATATAAAGCCCGATAATATCCTCGTAAAAGCTGATGGGAGTCTCATTCTAATCGACTATGATGGAATGTTTGTTGAATCTATGCATCATGAAAAAGCACGAGAACAAGGGACTCCAGATTATCGTAATCCTTTCATTAATGTATGCTTTAACAGACATATTGATGATTATGCTTTAGCTGTATTGGCTTTATCACTTAAACTAATATCTTGTTCATATAATATTCAAGATGATTGCCCTACAAGTGGCAATGGGCTTCTTATATCCAAGGAAGATGTTATCGATATAAATAATTCAGATATTTTTATTTTTATTCGCAATATCCTAATCCATGAGCCCAATCTTACGATATACTATTCAACTTTTATAAAAGCGTTGGGAGGTAATCATCTCATTGAATCTGATTTTACTATTAATAATGAGAAAGGCGTTGAAGATTTTCTTCAATATTGGCCAAGTAGGATATTTATAAGTAAAAATCGAAAACTTGAAGAAGGGATTTTGGATTCCAATGGCGTGATATATACTAAAGATGGATTTGGAGTAATAGGCATTGTCGCTGAAAAGATTCCAGAGGATAGAGATATATACATAAAGGAAGGGACCATTTTCTTTTATGATGATGCCTTTGGCTACGATACACCCAAATTGAATGTTCACCTACCTTCAACTCTTAGATATTTCAGTCCAAGGTCATTTAACTATAAGTATTCATCTCTTGATTGGAAGTCCCCCTGGTATACATATCATAATGGTATAATATATACTAAGGATAAGACTGAAGCAGTTTTAATACATTTCAAGGATATTGATTTTGATATCAATACATCAATCTTAGGCAGATATTTATTCAGTCAATTGGAATTTAAAGGAAATTGGCCTGTAAATATTAAAATAATCCGGAAAGGAGCTTTTAAAGATTCATCTGTTTCAAGTTCCCTTGATATAGCAGAAGGTGTAATATCTATTGGGAATCAGGCTTTTGCAGGTTGCTCAGCTTCAAAAATAACATTGCCGTCAACTTTAATTTCACTTGACGAATACAGCTTCCATATGTGTAATAATCTTGAGCAAGTTATTTTTAATCCTGACAGCCCCTTGGACATTATTCCAAATAATGCGTTTGTGAATAATAAATTGTTAAACGTCGTATCCTTTCCTAAAAACCTAAAAGTAATAGGGAAAAGCGCTTTTCAATGGTGTCTCAATATTAAAGATATTTCGTTTCCACCATCATTGGAGATAATTGAAGATAATGCTTTCAGTATGTCGTCGGTTTTGGGAGATGAGTATAATAGTGAACTAACTGAAATCATATTCCCTTCATCATTAAAAAAGATTGAGAAAAGAGCATTTTCATGTCATACAAATTTGTCTAAAGTTACATTTTTATCTCACATAGACACTATAGGAGATGAAGCTTTTTTTGAGTGTTCGAGTCTGACCACTTTTAATCATTTAGGTATAGGTCATATCGGTTTAAACGCATTTTATGGGTGTAATATTGATTTCTATAATCTTAAAGGTATAGACGTTATCGCATTAGGAGCCTTGAACGGTTGTAAAATTCATAGTACTTTAGGTTCATCATTTATAATAAAAAATGATTGTCTATATTCAGAGAATTTTAAAGAACTAATTTACTGCTGGTCTAATGAAGATATTATAGAAATTGAGGAAGGAGTAAAAGATATACAAAGAAATGCATTTCTTAATGTTCCAGTCGCTATTATACTACCAAATTCATTTGATGAAGATAATTTAGCGCACGTTTCCTTTGTCTCAATATTGGTAGTTCCAAGACATTTTAAAGAAAAGAATGAGTCTGAAGGCTCGAAGATTCTTCATAACAAAGTGTATGTAGATTCGGAAGGAGTAATATACTCGGAAGATAAACAGACTTTGATTCTTTTCCCTCGAGAACTGGAACTCGAAGCTTATTCGATTATTGATGGATGTCAAATCATTAAAGAACATGCATTTGAAGAAGAAGTTGTACCGGATCCCGAATTTGGAGTTTTTTACTATGGCAATAACCTTAAACACATCCAACTTCCTAATTCTTTGCGAATTATTGAGCAAAATTCTTTCTCGGGATGTCATAAGATATTATCTATCGATATTCCAGACTCCGTTTTAACAATAGGCTCACATGCTTTTAGTAGCTGTAAGAATCTTACAGAAGTAATATTGCCAAGTTCTATAATAGAATTAGGTGAGTCTGCTTTTGCTTCATTGACAAATGTAGTCTTACCGATTAATGGTTCCTTACGGTATGAAGGAGGTTGTATTCTTTCATCCGATAATACCCTGATACAAATTCCTTCCGAAGTAAAATCTCTAAATTTACCCGAGATAGTGTCGTACCATGGAAAAAAATGCCATACCTACAATAATTGTCTCGTCACATTAGATGGTGAGCTTATTTGGATAATTCCCAAAATTGAACACTTCATATTTCCTGATTCTGTTTCTGTAATTGGGATGAATGCTTTCAACGGAAATGATAAAATTAAAGAATTGATAATTCCTGAAGGCGTTACCGAGATAGGTTATTATGCGTTTGGATATAATCAAGCTCTTGAAGATATTTATCTTCCAAAATCAATGAAGAAAATCCACAGCCTTAAGACATATCAAGGTAGGGGAAGAAAATACATAGAGAATTTTTATCCCAAGCGTATACACATACCCAAAGGAATGAGAAATCATTTTAAAAAGCTAATGCCTAATATACCAGATTCTAAACTAATTGAATATTAAATCATGATATATATAGCATCAAAACGCAAAAGTGCAAAGACTCTTGCACGAGAATTTCCCAATGCAATCATCGTGGATGTTACGAGTTCGTCAACTTCCGAATACGTAAAGTTAAGCCCTTTTTATCCTCATGGTGGCATCCCTGTGCCTAATAGTGAGGGGATAACTGCTTCTTGCGTTGAAGCTGTTTGGCAAGGGTTAAAGGTGTTTGAGACTACAGATATTGACACATCATTATTCTCAAACACTACTATGAGGAATATAAAAAGAACAGTAAGAAAGTATGGACGCCCACTTGGACACAGATTCGGTGTTAAATCTGATACTTTGCTTGGCTATGTTGATGCTCGTAAGGCTATATATATTCCAACATTTCAATGGATCTTGGAACATAAGGTAATTGATCTTGTCAAAAAACTTGCTGATATCGCATCACGTCAAAACTTGGTACTACTTGATTATGACACAAACGAAGATATTGAACGAGTTGATAAACCACTCTCTCATGCGTCAATTATCAAGTTGTACATAGAATCGAATTTCACTTTTAAGAAGCATATACCTACTAATTTATTTGATTATGAGTAAGAGATATAATAGTGCCGATTTCTTATCTATATTAAAGAAACACGGCATAACGAAACTATATCATTTCACCGACCGCGACAACCTTGATTCCATAGTTACCAATGGAGGACTCTTTTCATGGGCAGATTGCGAAGAGCGCTCTATAGTCATTCCGAAACCTGGTGGAAGTAATTCATCTCGGATTCTAGATGTAAGAAACGGATTACAACATTATGTACACCTTTCATTCTCACCAAAACATCCCATGATGTTCGTTGCAATGAATGATGGACGCATTTCAAATCCAATTATCTTAGAGATTGATATTAACGTGATTTTGGATGAGACCACTAAATTCTCTGATAGAAATTCGACAAAGAATGGAGCTAATGTTGGCGATGATATTGAAGCCTTTAAGAGCATACATTTTAATTCGCTTAAAGCTGATACACATTTTAATCTTCCCCCTGAAGAACAAATGTTTTTTCAAGCAGAGATTCTTGTAAAAAACCATGTTCCGCTATCAGCAATCAAGAACTTGGCTAGTTTTGGCATATCTCTCTCAAAATCCGCAGTTAGACGTGCTTCGAGAATCCCTTATACGGCACAAATCTCCCGGCAGACACCGACGGCTTTTATCTTTCTCGTTGATCATTCGGTCAGCATGAAACGTATGATTAAATGGCAAGGAGAAGATATCACTCTATCAGAAGCTGTTGCACGTATTGTAAACAATCAGATCAATGAGCTTGTGCTTCGCTGTATTAAGGCTGATGACGTTCGTAATTATTATGATATTGCTGTCATAGGCTATGGGCATGAAGTAACTTCAGGATGGAATGGCCACTTAGAAGGACGCTGGTTTGTTTCACCTCAAGAACTTCGAGATAATCCGTTCAAAACGATTACCGTTCGTGAAGAGAAACGCACTCGTCGAGGGACTGTAGTAAAAGAAGTTCAGAAAGTTCAATGGGTTGAAGCCGACCATACGGGCAATTGGACATATCTTCATAATGCCTTAGACAAGGCGAAAGAGCTGCTATCAGAATGGATGAAGGCACATGAAGGTATAGTTTGCTATCCTCCAACAATTATAAACATCACCGATGGCGATTATAATGGAGCGGAAGAAGATGTCGTAGAGTTTAAGGCTAATGAGTTGAAGTCAATGTCAACGGATGATGGCAATGTTATATTTTTCAATATACATGTTACGCCCAATAATAGTGAGAGTATATTATTCCCGGCAGAAGTCAAGGATGTTGGGGACTCCAGCCTCGCTAAGAAGCTTTTCAACCTCTCGAGTCTGCTCCCAGAACGTTATAATAGCGAAATTGATTCCATAAAGCAAACAAACGGCGGTCAACGATATAAAGCAATGGGGGTCAATGTGGACATGGCTACATTAGTTAAAATCATGGATATTGGCACACCTACAAACATTAGAAATGTATGATTAGTCGTGCTGTTTCCATAGGTAAAGAACTTAACTATAACGAAGACGCTGTACTTGCAACTGAGTCTATGATTGCCGTATCTGATGGTGCGGGAGGTGGAGGGCTATTTGCAGACAAATGGGCTCAATTCTTATTAGCTAAGCTGCCAAAGACACCTATTAAATCATTCAAGGACTTCGACAATTGGATTGATAGTATTTGGGAAGAATTTTATTCCGTTCAAGAAGTAGAGGCCCAAAAACTCGATGCTCTCGCGCTCGATAAATTTTACTCCGAGGGTTCATTCGCAACCATTGCAGCCATTTGGGTTGACAATGATTGCATCCAATGGCTTACTTATGGAGATAGTGCTGTTTTCTCCTACGATTACGAAACGCACGAGCTAAATTGTACTGTTAATTGTCTAAGCGAATTTAATAAAGCACCATATCTTGTTTCTACAAATGAACCTCTAAATACTGGTGGTTTCAAATGTGGAATATTTCCAGCGTCTCCATCCAAAATATATTTTTGTGCTTCAGACGCAATATCTTTCTATATATTAGCCTCGTATCTTATTGGAAAAGACGGTAATACAAACCAGCAAATAAAGGAGGTGTGTAGTAGTCAATCAAAAAACGCAAATTTCATATTCAATCTTCTTTCAAAAAAGAAATTTAATTTCGAATCAGATATCCTAAATAAACTACAACGAGCCTCACGAAACAAGCACAATTTTTCGCTACACTTGAATCGATTATACAAGGATGGTCTTATAGCATCAGATGACTACTCTATATGTTTCATGACGTAAGCTGAATTAAACGCCACATATGGAGAGCATATTAATTTTAGCGTTCCATTATAAAGAAAGTTGGTGTTGGGAGATTATTTGGTGAAAATTAGGACAAGAAAGAAGAAAAATTTGTACCTTTGCAGAATATAATCTATCGGCAACAAGAAAATCATAATAATATGGAATGGTTAATAGATTTACTTAGACCCGGCACCACATCGTTGGCGAGCTCGATACTTCTGTATTCGCTTGTCATCTTTTGTGGTATTTATTTGGGTAAAATCAAGATTTTCGGAGTGTCGTTGGGTGTGACATTCGTGCTCTTTGTGGGCATTGTGATGGGACACTTCGGCTACATCGTCGAGACAAGTACTCTGAAATTTGTGCAAGAGTTCGGTCTGATACTCTTCATCTTCTCTATCGGTATGCAAGTCGGCCCCGGCTTCTTCTCGTCATTCAAGGAGGGGGGTATCAAGCTCAACGCATTGGCTCTGACCGGCATCGGCCTTAATGCACTCATCATGATTGCGATCTACTTTATCCAAGGTGGCAGCAATGGTGCGACATCTATCGAGCAGATGGTCGGCATCATGAGTGGCGCGGTGACCAATACTCCGGGCCTTGGTGCTGCACAGCAGACATTGGCACAGGTGGCAGAAAATGCTTCCGGCAACGGAGCAGAGCAGATGTCGATGGGTTACGCGGCAGCTTATCCGCTCGGTGTGATCGGTATCATTGTCACAATGATTGTCATTCGCAAGATTTTCCGCATCGATGTAGAGAAGGAAATCAAGGACATCGAAGACGAAAAGAATGATTCGCTCCTCAAGCCTCACGTCGTGACATTCAAGGTGACCAACGACCTCATCAGTGGTCTTACAATCAGCAAATTACACACTATCATCTCTTGCAACTTCGTCATCTCTCGTATCGAAAAGCCTAATGGTCAACTCGTTATCCCGACATCAGATGATGTAATCGAAATGGACGACTTGCTATTGCTCGTCATCTCAGTGCAAGACGAAGAGATATTCCAACGCTTCATCGGCCCAATCATCGAAAAGAACTGGGAGCAAGCACATGGTCCTGTCGTTTCGCGTCGCATCTTGGTGACTAAGCCTGAATATAATGGTGTAAAAATCGGTCAGATGCGTCTGCCTATGGGTTTCAAGCTCAATGCCACTCGCGTCACTCGTGCCGGTGTCGAACTTCTCGCGTCGCCTAACCTCCGTCTCCAGATTGGTGACCGCTTGACTGTGGTCGGCAAGGTGGAAGACATCGACCGCCTCGCAAGCCGTCTTGGCAACTCTGTGAAGCTTCTCAACGAGCCTAACCTCATCACAATGTTCATCGGTATCTTCCTCGGCATCCTTGTCGGTAGCATTCCGTTGCAAATTCCGGGCATGTCAGTTCCGATGAAACTCGGTCTTGCCGGTGGTCCGCTCATCATCGCAATCCTCATCAGCCGTTACGGTCATAAATTCCACCTCATCACCTACACCAGTTCGTCGGCCAACCTCTTGCTGCGCGAAATCGGTATCTGCTTGTTCTTGGCTTCGGTCGGCATTGCGGCAGGTAAGGACTTCGTCAGCACGGTGTTCAACTCTACCGGTATGATGTGGGTGCTCTATGGTTTCATCATCACAGTCGTTCCGTTGATTGTAGTCGGCATCATTGCTCGTGGCAAATACAAACTCAACTATCTCACAATCATGGGTCTTATGAGTGGTGGCTACACCGACCCACCTGCTCTCGCTTATGGTAACAAGGTGGCCAACAACGACACTCCTGCCGTGGCTTACACCACAGTCTACCCTATCACAATGTTTATGCGTGTCATTGTCGCACAGCTGATGATTCTCATCTTCTGCAGCTAACAATTTCCCATACAACTATAAAAAAGAAACTCCTTCAAGCAGTTGCCTGAGGGAGTTTTTATTATATAGACCTGATTTATAACCTATTGTCTACTACTGAAAATCATCACGATTGATTAGACTAGGTGAGCGATAAGGTCTTCTCGGTCGCCGTCGAGAAGGTCGATCATCGGTATCTCAATCATAGTGTAGCAACCGGGCTGCTGACGCATCGACGCACGCGCCGCACAGACAAGCACCTGACCGGTCAATGCAGGGTTGTTGATACGCATATTGAACTCAAACAATTGATTCTGAGTCTTGCCCGAAACGCCCTTGCGAGTCATATTGACACCGTGGCCCATATCTTTGAGTTCATCGACACATGGCACTTGGATCACGTGTGTCTCATCATTGACGAAATAAGCGTCGGTCTTGATAGCAGTAGACACCTTGTCGAAGTCGTAACCCTCTTCAAGTTCTATATAGACCATACGGCGATGGATACCTGTACCTGTCGGGATAGTCATCGACAATGCTGCCTTGACACCATCAATTGCCTTGACAGCAACAGTGTGTCCCATGCTCATACCGGGACCGAAGTTGGTGTACGACAAGCCCTTAGGTGCTATCGCTTGAAGCAATGTTCTGACGACAGAGTCGCTACCCGGGTCCCAACCGGCAGATATGATAGCCACAGCATTACCGGCCTTAGCCGCTTCGCCAAGGCTTCTGCGCAATGGCACAATCTGAGAGTGGATATCAAAACTATCCACAGTGTTGATACCGAGAGCCAAAATCTCTTTAGCATACTCTTCGACCGAGCGAGTCGGAGTTGCAAGGATAGCGACATCGACATCTTTCAATTTAGTGATAGAGTCGACCACTTCATAGCATGCTATCTCTGCAGGACAATTTTCTGCACCGGCTCTTCTGACGATACCTGCCAACTCAAAATCTGCAGCCGCCTCAATGGCTTCGACTGCAAATTTACCTATATTGCCGTAACCGACTACGGCTGCTCTAATCTTTTTCATCGTGTTAAAAGTGTTTGTTTCATCTGACCAAATAACGATCAAAATCAAGATTTTGAACAAAATTACAAAAAACATTGGTTAAACAAAAATCTTTTAAGCATTGTTTTAATGACGATTGATTTAAACTTACATCTACTATGGAAAGCATCGTTAATTTTTTTCGCACTTATCCCGAGATGGCTATATTCCTCACCATCGGGTTAGGCTTCTGGATTGGGAGCCTGAAGTACAAGAATTTCACGCTTGGCACGGTCACGTCCGTTCTACTTGTGGGCGTACTGGTCGGGCAGATGGACATTCCTATTTCGGGTCCGTTGAAGTCAGTATTCTTCCTCCTGTTTTTATTCGCTATCGGCTATAGCGTAGGTCCTCAATTCGTTCACTCACTACGGAGTTCGGGCATCAAGCAAGTAATGTTTGCCGTCGTCGTTTGCATCGTATGCCTTGGCGTGACGATAGGCATTGCCAAAGTGCTTGGCTACAATGCAGGCATGGCTGCCGGTCTTTTTGCCGGCGCACAGACCATCTCAGCCGTCATCGGTGTAGGCACCGACACTATCAATTCACTATCAGTCCCCGGCGCAGACAAGAGCCACTGGATTGATATGATACCTGTGTGTTACGCAGTGACCTACATCTTCGGCACCATCGGCTCTGCCTATATCCTCGGCACTATCGGGCCCCGTATGCTCGGGGGTATCGACAAGGTGAAAGCCATGACGCGCAGTCTTGAGCAATCGATGAGCACCACTTCTTCTTCCGACGATCCGTCGCAGATGCCGGCCAACACGCCAATCGTTTTCCGCGCCTATAAAGTCGGCGACCAATGGTTTGAAAACGGCCGTTCAATCAAAGAGATTGAGCAGAAAATTGCATCGATGGATCGCCGCATCTTTGTCGAACGAGTGCGCACATCCTTCGGCATTGTATCCGATATCAATCCGTCTCAGATGGTCCACATTGGCGATGAAGTGGTGCTCAGCGGACGCCGCGAAGCCATTGTTCAAGACGAGAGTTGGATCGGTGAAGAAGTGTTTGATGCCGAACTCCTTTCTTTCCCTATGACCAACGTCAGTGTCACCATCTCCAAGAAAGGCAGTCGACGATTTAGGACCGTGGGCGACCTACGAAACCTTCCGTTCATGTATGGCGTTATGGTCAAGGACATCAAGCGTGGCAGCACCTCTATCCCTGTGCTTGATGCGACCGAACTGATGGCCGGTGACTTGCTCGACTTGGTGGGCCTTGAATCGCAAATCAAGCAAGCGGCCGACAAAATCGGTTACCTCGACCGTCCGTCAAACAAGACCGACCTCATCTTCGTCGGACTGGGCATCTTGCTCGGTGGCATCATCGGCGCATTGACCATCAAGGCGGGTGGTATACCTATCAGTCTCAGCACAAGTGGTGGAGCACTTATTGCCGGCTTGATATTCGGTTGGTTACGCACCAAGCACCCCACATTCGGTCGCATTCCTCAACCCTCAATCTGGATTCTCAACAACCTCGGCCTCAACATGTTTATCGCCGTAATCGGCATATCATCAGGCCCGACATTCATCGCAGGTATCAAAGAAGCCGGTGTGACACTCTTCCTCGCAGGCATCGTTGCCACAACGCTCCCTCTATTGATCGCCATCTGGCTTGGCGACAAAGTCTTCAAGTTCCACCCGGCAGTCAACCTCGGTTGCTGTGCCGGAGCACGCACCACGACAGCCGCTCTGGGAGCTGTGCAAGAAAGCCTCGGCAGCAACATTCCGGCGATGGGCTACACTGTCACCTACGCCGTGGGCAACACCTTGCTCATCTTGATGGGCGTGGCAATGGTACTGCTAAGCATCTGACTACCAATCTTTTAATACACCTTTATTTTATACGACTATGAACAACAACACTCAAAAGCCACAATGTGGCACCGATTGCGGGCAGAAATTCGAGAAAGAACTCGAAAAAATGAGCCCTTTTGAAATCAAAAACACTCTCATCGACTACGCCCAACAGCATAGCAAGACAGCTGATGCTACGTTCCTCAATGCCGGTCGTGGCAACCCCAACTGGATATGCACCACCCCTCGACGAGCATTCTTCCTGCTCGGTCAGTTTGGCATCATCGACTGCCATAAACACTCGCTCTACGACTCTGCCGACATCGCCCCAATCCCTCAACGCGAAGGCATCGCCACTCGACTCATGTCGTGGCTTGGCGATTGCCAGACAGCCTCATTCATCAAAAGAGCTATCGCCGAAGCAGTCAAAATGGGGCTTAGCGGCGACGATGTGGTCTACGAATGGGTGAGTGGCATCATTGGCGACCAATACCCAAGTCCCGACCGTATTCTCCCTGCCACCGAAGTCATCGTCAGCCACTACATCTGTCGCGAGATGTGCAACGAAGACACGTCAATGGGAATAATCGACCTGTTTGCCACCGAGGGTGGTACGGCTGCCATGTGCTACCTATTCAATACACTCAAAGCCAACAAACTCCTCAACCATGGCGACCACATCGCCATCATGACGCCAATCTTCACACCCTACATCGAAATCCCTAAATTGGCGGAATTTGGCTTCCAGGTCACCGAAATCAAGGCATCCTCTACCGACCGAGATGGCTACCACACATGGCAATACCCCGACAGCGAACTCGACAAACTCAAAGACTCGTCCATCAAATTGCTCTGCGTCGTCAACCCGAGCAATCCACCGTCGTACGCACTCGACGACCACACTCATCAGCGCATCGCAGAGATTGTCGCTCACGACAACCCCGACCTCATGATTATCACCGACGACGTCTACGGCACATTTGTCGACGGCTTCAGTTCGCTCTTCAAGCGACTCCCCTACAACACAGCATGCGTCTACTCATTCTCCAAATATTTTGGGTGCACCGGTTGGAGAATTGCCGTCATCGCGACAGCCGAGCACAACATCTTCGACGCAATGATAACCAAACTATCGGAGAACGAATGCCACAGTCTCCATCGTCGCTATGCCTCAATCGCTCTCCAACCCGACCGACTGAAATTCATCGACCGACTCGTGGCCGACAGCCGACTCGTTGCACTCAACCACACTGCCGGACTGTCGACACCACAGCAAGTGCAGATGTCGCTATTTGCCCTCTATGCCCTACTTGACACCGACAACAACTACAAGAAGCAGATGCAGTCGCTCATCGCCTCGCGCCTCACAACGCTTTGGAACAACACCGGTTTCCAACTCAAGCCCGACAAGCTTCGCGCCGGTTACTACACCGAAATCGACATCTTGCTCTGGGCCGACAAGCTCTATGGCAGCGACTTTGCAAAGTGGCTCACCGAGCACTATGAGCCGATCGACTTCGTGATACGCTTGGCAAAAGAGACCGGCATCGTGCTACTCAACGGCGGCGGATTCGACGGCCCGGAATGGTCGGTCAGAGCCTCACTCGCCAACCTCGACGAAGCCGACTACGACAAAATCGGTCGACACATCGGCGCAATGCTCGAAGAATATGCCTCCCAATGGTATCCCGAAAACTGATGCCACGCCGACCGACAAAAGTCGCCTCACGACCGGATTTTGTCCGTAAATTCATCGAAATTGCTCCTATTTTTGGGGCAATTTCTTTTATTTTCGAAAATTTCTGCTTCAAAATTTGGTCAATTCAAAAAAACTTCCTAACTTTGCATCGCCTTTCAGAAATGAGGCATACATGGTGACTATAGCTCAGTTGGTTAGAGCGTCGGATTGTGGTTCCGAAGGTCGTGGGTTCGAGACCCATTAGTCACCCCAAAAGCACTTCTAACGAAGTGCTTTTTTCGTTTATATACCCTACCCTCCTTGCCACCCTTTCCTAAAACAAAGGGTAGGCACACGCCCACCCTTCGTCGCTACATCCGTTTTATCCGTTTTATACCAAATCAAACGAGGATAACCTTGGCCTTAATCAATTGCGAAGATGTAAACAATTTGCAACTGAGGATGTCGATATTTTTTTCAGTGCCTTTCGGGGGTATTATATTTTGTCGAGCGAGATGCGATAGACTGCGACATCGGTCGGCGAGACTAATGCGTGACGCGAGCGTTTCAAGCCCGGCATCCAGATGATTTCCCCGGTCGATACCTGCTCAAGCAGGAAATAGTTGCGTCGCTCGGGGATGGTCAGTTTGGCATCTTTAAGCACATCGCTCACCAGCGACGAGCCTTTCATGCCGATAGGCGCTATCCTATCGCCTCGCATCGGTCGACGCAGTCGGTAGTTTTCCTCAAACTTCGTCTCATCTATCTCATCTGCAGGAAGATAGCATACACTCTGCGACCTGTCAGAGCGAATTTGCATCATCAGTCGATCGGTCATTGCGAGTCGCTCTATTTTCAGAGTCGGCTCTGCGGCAACTTGCCCTTCGGGAAGCAATCTAAATCCCTCTCTATCAAGCACTATTTCCGCTTCTGCCGTCAGCCACCGCTTGCCAATGCCCTCTGACGATGCCCACGAGTCGGCCATCTCGACAGCGATTTCGTCGCTGATGCCGTGGCGTTTCAGAAACTCGTGCAGGAGTGTCACCTTGTCGGGAGCATCAGCCACTATTTCGTTGGGGAGGAAGTCAACATTATCACAGCAAGTCAGCATTTCATCTACTTTTGCTCTATAAAATCGACGAGCGCCTTCGAGGTTTTGACGCGTACGAGCAAGCGCCGAGCGTGCTCCCGGCCAACGCGTTTCGATCATCGGCAGCAACTCGTTGCGCACAAAGTTGCGGCGATAGTCCGACTCGAGATTGGTACTGTCGACCACGTATTCGATGCCACACTCTCGCAAGTACTCCTCAATCTGACGACGAGTCACGCCGAGCAATGGTCGCAAAATTTCGCCATTGTCGACCGCCATTGCTGCCAGTCCATCAATGCCCGTGCCACGGAAGAGATTGAGCAACATAGTCTCAACGTTGTCGTCGGAATTGTGAGCCACTGCAATACGACTGCACTCGCGGTCGGCCATCAACTGTCGAAACCATTCATATCGCAAATCGCGACATGCCATTTCGACCGACACCTTGTGTCGTGCACAATAAGCCGCCACATCGAAGTGCTTGACAAGTAACTCCACCCCGTGCGACGCACATAGGTCGACCACATGACGCTCGTCGCGGTCGCTCTCCTCGCCACGAAGATGAAAGTTGCAATGTGCCACTATGCAATCCTTGCGCAGGCGGAGTAGTACATGTAGCAAAGCGACCGAATCTGCCCCGCCACTGACAGCCACCAACAGCCGACCATGTCGACGGCCGATAGCCTTATCCACCACCTGCTCCAAGAGTCGCATCGTGTTATATAATATAGGTGTTATCGCAGACTGATAGGGATCACGCAAGTGATACGCGCCAATTCGAAGATGTCGCGACGCTCAATCTCGAAATCGGGATACTCTTCACTATTGTACGACACGCAGCGCACCAAGTTCTTATCCTCGCTCTCGAAGATACGCTTAATCATCACGCCGTCGGCAGTAGACAATGCATAGACCTCACCCCAACGTATCACGCGGGTGGTGATTTTAGCAAGACCGACGAGCGCTCCGGTAGGGATCGACAACTCAGGGTTTTGCTTATTGATCATAGAGTGGCCTGATGCTTGAACGAAAAACTCTGTATCGACAGGCACGCCCGGAATGCTGATGTAAGGCAACTCAGTCACTCTGACAGTGGACGCTATGCCAAATGCCTTGCCACATTCAGCTCTTGACACATCAAGCAAAGGATAAGACACAAAATCGGTAGGTTTCTTAGTACCGAGCATTTCGCCCTCACCGGTCATCAACCACACACGATTGAGCTCCGGATAGACTTCAAGAATCATTTCAGCTGTCTTAGGAGTGATATCTTTGCCCTCCTTACGGCTTTTACCTAAAGTGCCGACAGAAATGCCACTGTCGTGTGTCACTTTATTGTCATTCAATCCACGAAATTTGATATACTTATCAAGTCGGTCAACACGTCTTTCCATAATTGTTAAGGATTTAAGTATTTTTTAAGTTGTTGATATACTATGTTTTAAGTCACTCAATTCAATACGGATATTGAATTTATTGCAAATTTAGCATAAATTTCTCAAATACACAAGTATTGAAATAAGATTTTTTCAACATATTGCACATTGAAAGCGTTTCTATCAATCTAATCACAAAATGCCAACCATTAACATCTATTAACTAAAAATAATTTGATAATACGAAATCAAGCACTAACTTTGCATCGAATTAAAAATTGAACTCAGTACAAAACATGACAAATGCGTTAGAAATATTAGCCAAATTTGAGATTCGACCATCTCTTCAGCGCGTGGCAGTAATGGACTATGTTCTCAAAAACAGATTCCACTCCACAGCCGACGAGATTTACGACGAACTCATCAAGACTATGCCAACGCTCTCACGCACCACTGTCTACAACACGCTCAACCTCTTGACCGAGAAAGGAGCTATCAGAGCACTTCACCTGGAGAAAGACGCTGTCCACTACGACGCAGCCCTCTATCCTCACGCTCACTTCATCTGCTCCCAATGCCGCAAGATTCACGATGTAGACATTCCGGAAGACCTATGGAACAAGGTTCTCTCCTACGCTCCGGTGCCTGACGCTGAGATGCACATCAACTTCCACGCCACCTGTCATAGTTGCCTTGAGAACAACCAACAATAAATATAACTAACAAAACTATAAATTAACTCTAAAAAACTATAAGACTATGTCAAAGAAATGGATTTGCACAGTATGTGGTTATGTAGCAGAAGGAGAAAACGCTCCGGAATTCTGCCCTCAATGTAAGGTGCCTGCTTCAAAGTTCAAAGAACTCAACGAAGAAGAAGGTCTCACATTTGTAGCTGAACACGTTGTCGGTGTAGCTAAGGGTTGCGACGACGAAATGATCAACGACCTTAACGCACACTTCATGGGCGAATGCACAGAGGTAGGTATGTATCTTGCTATGTCTCGCCAAGCTGACCGCGAAGGCTATCCTGAAATCGCTGAAGCTTTCAAGCGCTACGCTTGGGAAGAAGCTGAACACGCTGCTAAATTTGCTGAACTTCTCGGCGACTGCGTATGGGACACTAAGACTAACCTCGAAAAGCGCATGAACGCTGAGTCTGGTGCTTGCGCTGACAAATTCCGCATCGCTAAACGCGCTAAAGAACTCAACCTCGACGCTATCCACGACACTGTTCACGAAATGGCTCGCGACGAAGCTCGCCATGGTCAAGGCTTCCAAGGTCTATTCAACCGCTACTTCAAAAAATAATAAACAAAATACTATCTAAATACGTTAACAAATAAAAATAAACACAACACAATTATGAAAAGCGTAAAAGGAACACAAACAGAAAAAAACTTGCTCACATCTTTCGCAGGTGAATCACAAGCAAGAATGAGATATACATTCTTTGCAAGCCAAGCTAAAAAAGAAGGCTTCGAACAAATCGCTGCTATCTTCACAACTACAGCAGAACAAGAAAAAGAACACGCTAAGCGTATGTTTAAATTCCTCGAAGGTGGTTGCGTCGAAATCACAGCAGGCTATCCTGCAGGCGTTATCGGTACAACAGTAGAAAACCTCAGAGCTGCTGCTATGGGCGAAAACGAAGAATGGTCAACAGACTATCCTCACTTCGCTGACGTAGCAGAACAAGAAGGTTTCCCTGCAATCGCTAAGATGTATCGCGAAATCTGCGTTGCTGAAAAGGCTCACGAAGAACAATACCTCGCACTCGCTAAGCGTCTCGAAGAAGGCACTCTCTTCACTCAACCTGAGACAACTTTCTGGCAATGCCGCAACTGTGGTTACGTATACGAAGGCACATCAGCTCCTGCTGCTTGCCCTGCATGTCTCCACCCACAGGCATACTTCGAAATCAGAAACACCAACATCTAATCAACCTCCATCCCCAACAAAACAATCCGACCTCCCCGGCCGGATTGTTTTGCTTTATAGACTCCGACGCATCTTAGCACACAAGCAGATAGCAGAACTATAGTCCAAGAAAATCAATCCATAATAGTCTGCCCTCACGATGCACTTTTCACAGAAAAAAATTTTTCTCTGCTCACGTTTGCTTAACTTTTCATAAGTTTGGCTGCACTCGGCATAGGCAAACCCGAAAACTTCGTTTTTTGTTTTGCACTCTGCTCTCGTTTGCTTAACTTTTCATAAGTTCGGCTGCACTCGGCATAGGCAAACCCAAAAACTTCGTTTTTTGTTTTGCACTCTGCTCTCGTTTGCTTAACTTTGCAAAAAATGCAGTTTTAGATCATGAAACATTTGTTAGGTATATCTCTTTTGGCTGTGGCGGCGCTATGCTCTTGTTCAAACAATGAGAAGAAGAGCGAAGCCAGTCAACGCCATGATGCTTGGGTCGCAAGTCTGAATGATTCGCTCCAAACAGCTCGCGATGCTATTACCCAAAATACGCTGATGATGCAGTCGTTGGACTCGACAGTCAATACGCTTATCAGTGGCTTTGAGCAGACTTCCAATCCTAAGCTCGTGGAGCAGTATGTCGTAGCGAAGGGCTACGCTAATTATGATACTTCGTCACGCACAGGCCTCATCGCTCGCATCACTGAGTCGGGTGCGTTCGAACTTGTCGCAACGCAGAAGTCGGGCTCGTTTGACCGTATCGCAGTGAGCAGCAACGGTGAATCACGCGAATCTGATGTCGTGGCTTACGATAAGGCTCTCAATTCGCGTATCGGTGGCACAAGCATTGTCGCTTTTAAGGGCGCGAAAGCTGACTCTATCGGCGAGCTGATCCATCTAAATAGCAGTGGTGATGTTGTCGTCGCGTTCAAGGGTGGCAAAGGTGGCACTACGAAACTTGACAAGCAACAAAAGTCGATGATTGCTCGCACTTGGGAGTATTACAATACGATGCGTGAGATCGATCGTCTTCAACGCCAATCGTTGCTCCTTAACGAAAAGTGTAAAATCATCGAAACAAGAATTAATCAAGATTTATAACTATTAAAACTATAATATACCATGACACTACAACCTATCGATCAGACTACTTTGCAACGCAAAGGTATCACAGCCGAGAAGCTTGAAGAGGAATTGAGAATGCTTAAGGAGGGTTTCCCTTATCTGAAAATCAAGGCCGCAGCTACTATCGGCGACGGCATTTTGGGCATCAGCGATGACGACCGCCAACGATATGTCGGCATTTGGAACGAGTATCTCACAAAGGGCGGCAAGGTGGTGAAGATGGTGCCAGCAAGTGGCGCAGCAAGCCGCATGTTTAAGGACCTCTTCTCATTTGCCAATGGTGCTTCGGCTACACCCGACAACGCATTCATCGCCAAGTTTTGCGACAATATTGAGAAGTTTGCCTTCTTCCCATTGCTCAACAAGAAGTGTGTAGAGCTTTACGGCAAGAGCATTGACACTCTCTTTGCTGAAAATCGTCATCAGGAGGTGGTGCGCACTCTCATTTTGAAAGATGGTCTCAACTATGGTCAATTGCCTAAGGCGCTTCTTGAGTTCCACAAATGCATCGGCACAAGTCGTGCTGCTCTCGAAGAACACTTGGCAGAAGGCGCACAATACGCTGCATGCGCCGACGGCTCTGTCAATATACACTTCACTGTCAGCGACGATCATCTCAACCTCATGGCATTGCGCATCGAAGAGGCTAAAGCGGTGTTTGAACATCAATACGGCGTGAAATACGACATTTCAATGAGCGTTCAGAAGCCATCTACCGACACTGTCGCTGCCAATATGGACGGCACTCCTTATCGCGAAAATGGCGAATTGTTCTTCCGCCCGGGTGGTCACGGCGCACTTATCGAAAACCTCAACGACCTTGACGGCGATGTGATTTTCATCAAAAACATCGACAATGTTGTGCCTGACTCGTTCAGAGAAAGCACTATTACCTTCAAGCAGGTAATCGGTGGCGTGCTCGTAGAGGCTAAGAGTCGCATCGACCAATATGCCGAGGCTCTTCGTAACGGCAAGGCAAGCGAAGCCGACATGGACGAGATGTTGCAATTTATGCGCCAGACACTTTGCATCACCAACGACAATGCAGAGTCGATGACTGCAGACGAGAAGAAGCAATACATCCTTGCGAAGCTCAATCGCCCAATCCGTGTCTGCGGCATGGTGCGCAACGAAGGCGAACCGGGTGGCGGTCCGTTCCTTGCATTCAATGAAGATGGCACAGTGAGTCCACAAATCCTCGAAAGCACCCAGATCAATCCTGATGATGCGACAGCCGTAGAAATGCTTCAAAAGGCTACGCACTTCAATCCGGTAGACCTCGTGTGCTACACTCGTGACCTTGACGGCAACAAATTTGACCTCACAAAATATGTCGACAAAAACACCGGCTTCATTTCTATCAAGAGCCGTGAAGGTGTCGAAATCAAGGCTCTCGAATTGCCGGGTCTTTGGAATGGTGCTATGAGCGACTGGAATACTATCATGGTCGAAGTTCCTGCTGAGACATTCAATCCTGTCAAGACAGTCAACGACCTCCTCCGTCCTGCTCACCAATAAGAATTTCATCAAAATTCAGATAATAAAGAATGCCCTCACACTCAACAAAGTGGGGGCATTCATCGTTTTACATATGACACTAATACATTATTACAATGACAAACAATCAATCCAACCTTCGTGAGCAGTTAATGCAAGACTACGAACCAAAGTTTATGGAGATGGCGGCACGACTATCAGAAGAGAACATCGACAATGATGGCGGTCCATTTGGAGCGGTCATCGTCAAAGATGGCGAAGTGATAGCTTGCGGTGCTAATCGAGTGACAGCTTCATGCGACCCGACTGCACATGCTGAAGTGTCAGCTATCAGAGAGGCATGTCGAAGGTTGGGCACATTCTCTTTGAATGGATGCGTCATCTACAGTAGTTGCGAGCCATGCCCAATGTGCTTGAGTGCAATCTATTGGGCAGGTATTGACAAAGTGTTCTATGGCAACACTCGACTCGAAGCTGAGGCAATAGATTTTTCCGACAAAGAGATATATGACGAGATACCTCTATCGCCGATGAGTCGACGCATTCCATCAGTCCATGTCGGAAATGTGTTGACAATGCCGGCATTCGTTAAATGGCAAAACAAGACCGACAAGACAAAGTATTAGCGACCACCCGTATTACTGACTGACTATGAAATCTACACCCAACCCGCAATTGCTACGACTACTAATAATCGTAGTGCTATTGGCTTCGACCATATATGTCGCACTATCCATCACAGGACGACTGCCATCAATCCATGGTCGAGGCATTCAACCCATCGATGTCGTCGCAGTACCCTCACTAGTATTAGCAACTATCATTCTATGGCACAAACTTCATAAGTCTAAATGACAATCGACACTACTTCTGTGGCTTAGCAATGCGGCTACGTATGCGCGAAAGTGTCTCGGCAGAGATATTTAGATACTGGGAGACATACTTCAGAGGTATGCGAGCGAGCGTGTCGGCACCTCTCATCTTTATGTATTGCATATATCGAGTGTAGGCATCGCCGATGCTTGTCAGCGTTGCGCGTTTTTCGAGTGTATATAGTTGATATAATTGATAGTGGGTTTGCCATCTCATCAAGTCGGGACACTCGTCGCATAGTCGCCAAAAGTCATCGAAGGAGATGCATAGCACTTTGATGTCACTAAGGGCTTCATAGGAAGTTTGAGATGGTTGGTCATAGACCACCGATGCCAGAGAAGTGAAGAGATTGCCTTCAATGCCGAATAATAACGTAGTCTCCGTACCTTCGTCTATATCTTCATAGAGACACCTGACGAGTCCTTCCTCTATAATATAAAGATAATTTGACACTGTGCCTTGAGAGATAATACGGTCCCCCTTGGCATACTCCTTGAGTGTGAGCAAAGTGTGAAGACGCTCTAATGTTGAGTCCTCAATATGATATATTTTACGAAACGATTTTGCTAAATCCATGTGCAACTTGATAGTCGTTTTTATTAACTCAACTGCAAAGTTAACATAATTTTCCACAAAATACGATTTTTTGACATAGGTCAAAAAGAAAAATATGATTTTTTACATATCTTTGCGACTAAAATTAAGTAATGCGAACTGGCAAGGTCTTAAATGGCTCAGCCTTGCGACAGTCTAACAAATGAGCCATATGAAAAATCATATGAAGAAAATCTTTACTTTCCTAACAGCGTTGTGCCTATGCACATTATTTGCTTATGCAGAAAATGGTATGCCAGTTTCTGTTTCTCCGGCAGATGGCAGTACAGTCAATTCGCTCCAGACCATCTTGCTCCAATTCAGTTCAGAAGATTACCCTAACACCATGGACTATGACTGGGAAAAGGCTCCTGTCATTTACGATGCTGAGGGGAATGAAGTAGCTACAGGTCACTTCGGTTTTGGCGACACAAGCTACTTTGTAATCTCAATCGTGTTCTCTGAACCAATCACAGCAGAAGGCACTTACAAAGTTGTTATCCCTGAAGGTGGCATTCGAGAGTATCCTTTTGGTATCGAAAACCCAAGAGTTTGTCCTGCTATGGAATTTACTTACACAATAGCAACAGCCGAGCTCCAATACTCTATCTCAGTAGCTCCATCTCCGGAAGACAACGTGGTGTTGGCTGATATGAAGCAATTCACAGTGACATTCGAAGGTGTCAACAAGATTGACTTCACTACAGAAGCATGGCACGGCTACGCTCTTCGCGTAGATGAAAAAGGCAACACATTGGAAGAATTCCCTGCTACATGCAACATGATTTCAGACGTTGCTTACACAGTGACACTCGATCGTGAGCCTACAGAACTCGGTATCTATCGCCTTGTAATCCCTGAAGCAGCAGTGACAGTCAACGACCTTAATGGCGTATCAGGTCCTAACGCAGAAGCAACATTCGACTACAATGTGACTCAGACAGAAGTTGTAGTAGATGGTCTTCCTATCTCTATCTCACCTGCAAGTGGTAGCATTGTGAAAGACATTTCAATCATCACTCTCGAATTCAGTCTCGATGATTATCCAAACGGTATGAGTTACGACTGGGAAAGAAATCCGGTGCTTTACAACGAAGCAGGCGAAGAAGTAGCATTAGGACACTTCGGTATTGACGACCCTATCACATTCAAGTCTCTCTACATCTCATTCGATGAGCCTATCACAGCAGAAGGCACCTACACTCTCAAGATTGAAGAAGGTAATATCCACGAATACAAATTCGGCATCGACAACCCACGTATGTGCCCTGCATTTGACATCGTTTACACAGTAGGCAAAGCAGAACTCCAATACACAGTGACAGCATCACCTGCACCTGGCACAGAAATCGCAGTTGAAGACCTCAACCAATTCACAGTGACATTCGGTGATGTTAAGAAGATCAATTTCTCAACAGAAGCATGGCATGGCTACGTGCTCCGCGTAGACGAAAAGGGCAACACATTGGAAGAATTCCCTGCTTCATGCGAAATGATTTCAGACGTTGCTTACACAGTGACAATGGATCGTGCAGCTACAGAAGCCGGCATCTATCGTCTTGTAATTCCAGAAGCAGCAGTTATCATCAACGACCTTAACGGCGTATCAGGTCCTAACAAAGAAGTGACATTCGATTACAACGTGACTGCAGTAGGTATCGAAGGTATCATCAATGATGCGACATCATTCGATGTTTATGGTGTCAATGGCGTACGCGTTCTTCGCAATGCGAATGCAGAAGAATTGAACCAACTTCAAAAGGGCATCTACATCGTAAACGGCAAGAAGGTTGTTATCCGTTAATCCATAGACAACTCCATATTCAGAGTCTGCTCCCACTTTTACGGGGGCAGACTTTTTTTGTGTACACCGCAACCAGAAAGCATACCATTTAGATACAATAAACAACAAAACCCATTCATACTGACACCAAAAGAATAAAATATCAAGCAAATCGGGTGAAATTTTAGTTAAAAAAATATAAATTGACATATATCAATTTTAGCAAACAAATTTTATCATATCTTTGCACCCAAAATAAGATTGCGTACTGCCAAGGTATAATAGGCTCGACCTTGTAACAGTCTAACAAATGAGCCTTGCGAAACATAAATGAAAAGATTTTTTACATTTCTGGCAGCATTATGTCTCTGCTCTTTTGCTATGATGGCAGAGTCGCTGTTATCCACAGAGTTTAAGACTCAAGAAGAGTTCTCTCAGTGGACAGTGATAGATGCAAATGATGACGGAACGACTTGGAAGTTTGACGACTGGGCAAGTCCTTCTTATGTATTTTACGGCTATCACTCTACTAACGCCGCTGATGACTGGTTCATTACTCCAGCCATCACTCCTACAGAAAGCGGTATCGTTGCAATTAACTTTGCTGTTCAAGGCAGTTCTTATGGCGAAAAGTTCGAAGTAAAGGTCGGTAATGGCAACACTGTTGAGGCGATGACTACATCAGTGAGTGACATACTTACTCCTCCAAATGAAGTTGTAAGTTATGTTTACCTCATGGAAGTTGAAGCCAACGAGACATACCACATCGGTTTTCATGCCATTAGCGATGCAGACAAATGGCGCATCTTCTTGTGCAGTGTCGATGTAAGTTTTACAAATAATCCTGTTGACCTCCAAGCAGTGGAATTTGTCAGCCCTGTCAGCAACTTTGGTCTTGACCAAGAGACAGTGACTGTAAAGGTTAGAAACACCGGTTGGGTAGCAGTTAACACATTCGACATCTCTTACTCGATCGACGACGAAACAGTTGTTACAGAGACTGTCAACCAAACACTTGCTGTAGGTGAAGAATTTGAATACACTTTCACAGCAAAGGCTGACCTTTCTACTCCTCGCAAAAATTTCTTCCTCAAAGCTTGGACAACTCATGAAGATGATATCAACCCAAACAACAATCTTTGCCACACAGCTGTACTTCACAAAGCACCGGCTGCAGTGCCTTATTTCATGGGCTTCGAAGCAAATGAATACACTGATGGAATCCAAATCCTAAATCTTAACAATGACAGTGGCGACTGGGAAATCTACACTGATCCATGGTATAACCTGGCTCACACTGGTAGTTTCTGTCTTGCATACAACTACGATAAGAATAACAATGCTAATGACTGGGCGTTCCTTGAACCTATCACTATCGAAGAAGCCGGTTACTATGTGTTGAAATTCTGGTACTCGGGCGACGATAATCACCCTGAAAAACTCGGTGTTTACTATGGCAACGCAGCAGCACCTGAGTCTATGACTAATAAGATTGTTGAGTATGCTCCATTCGCACGTGGTGCGTACGAAGAGTCTATCAACATTATCTATATAGACCAACCACAGACAATTTATATTGGTTTCTATGCATTTAGTGATAAGGACGAAAACTGGTTGTGCGTTGACGATGTATCATTTGAAAAGGTTGATGGCGAAGCTGCTGACATCATGCTAATGCCAATCACTAATCCTATCGGTTTCGTTCATGCCGGCACTAAGAAGGATATCAAATTCAAACTTAGAAATATCGGTATAAAAAACACTACTGCTCGAGTTGAGGTTAAGATAAACGATGATGTAGTATATAACGAGTCGGTAGAAGTACTTGCTCAAGAGATTAAGGATATCATTGTAGCCGATGCATTGGCTGGTCTTGAACCTGGAACATACACCATCGCAGCGCAAGTTTATTGCGATGATGACAATAACCTTGAAAATAATGCACAGACCTTGACATGCAAAGTTGTGGCTAATCCATCATTGGCTTGGAACTTTGAAGATGGTCAACTTCCTGCAGACTTCACATATCGCGTAGAAGATAATGGTACAATTAATCCTTCAGCTGGTTCTGAATTCAACGAATATGGTTGGGGTATCTTCAACATTGGTGCTCACGAACTCTATGGTGAGCATATGCTTGCCGGAACAACATGGCTTGATGGTACAGAAAAGGCTGACCGTTGGTTGATACTTCCTCCGGTAAAACCTACTGAGGAGTCTTGCTTAGTATGGGACGCTGCATCATTCAATCCTAACTTCCTTGAGGATTATGCAGTGATGATCTCATCAAATGGCGATGACTCATGGTACTACTTCACAAAAGAGGAATATATTCAAGAATCAGCCGACTTCAAGACTCGTGGTATCGACCTCAGCGAGTATGCTGGTCAAAGCATCTATATCGCATTCCGTCTCCGTTCAAAGAATTGCGAACATCTTATCCTTGACAACATTGAACTTTACGATGTAAGTAAGGTGGAATTGTTGGAAGTGAAGACTTCTGTTGATCCTGCTGAAGGTGTAGTTGAAAAACTCGACAACTTCACAGTGACATTCGAAAACATTGAAACAGTAGAAATCGAGACATACTCATTCTATCCTCCTTATATCGCATCAGTATCAGAAGACGGCACATTGAGCCAAATCGCTTCTGCTAAGGCTACTAAGGTAGAAGGTCAAGCAAATCAAATCAGCATCGCTATCACACAAGAAGGCATGACTGAAATCACTGCTGAAGGCAAGTATGCTCTTGTCATCCCACGCAAAGACCTCATCTTCAATGGCGATAGCAAACTCCTTACTACAGAGCCTCAGTTTGTTTACTATTACGAAATCAAGGGCCAAAGCGTAGTTGAAGGTGGTCTTCCTATCTCAATCTCTCCTGCAAGTGGTAGCATAGTGAAAGAAATTTCTGTTATCACTCTCGAATTCAGTCTCGATGATTATCCAAACGGTATGAGTTACGACTGGGAAAGAAATCCGGTGCTTTACAACGAAGCAGGTGAAGAAGTAGCATTAGGTCACTTCGGTATTCAAGACCCTATCACATTCAAGTCTCTCTATATCTCATTTGATGTGCCTATCACAGAAGAAGGTACTTACACACTCAAGATTGAAGAAGGCAATATCCACGAATACAAATTTGGTATCGATAACCCACGTATGTGTCCTGCATTCGACATCGTTTACACAGTGGGCAATGCCGAACTCCAATACTCAATCTCTGTAGCTCCATCACCGGAAGACAACGTGGTGTTGGCTGATATGAAGCAATTCACAGTGACATTCGAAGGCGTTCAGAAGATAGACTTCTCAACAGAAGCATGGCACGGCTACGCACTTCGCGTAGATGAAAAGGGCAATACATTGGAAGAATTCCCTGCAACATGCAACATGATTTCAGACGTTGCTTACACAGTAACACTTGACCGTGAACCAACAGAACTTGGTATCTATCGTCTTGTAATCCCTGAAGCAGCAGTAATCGTTCTTGACAATGCCGGCGTATCAGGTCCTAACGCAGAAGCAACATTCGACTACAATGTTACACAGACAGAAGTTGTAGTAGAAGGTCTTCCTATCTCAATCTCTCCTGCATCAGGTAGCACAGTGAAGGAACTTCAAATCATCACATTCGAATTCAGCACAGCCGACTATCCTAACACAATGGATTATGACTGGGAAAAGAAGCCTGTGCTTTATAACGAAGCAGGTGAAGAAGTAGCAGTCGGCAACTATGGTTATGCAGATGCATCGACTTATATGTCACTTTATGTATCATTC
>JAFYNZ010000054.1 GCA_017547845.1 Muribaculaceae bacterium | reverse complement strand
GTCTCTATTTTTACTATTACAAAACGGTCGAGGATTTCTTTGGGCAATACTAGGCTTGCCAATTGTTCTAATATCTTTGTTTCCATGCCTACAAAGATAACATTTTTTTATTTATGCCCACACCTTTTTGCTACTGAGCCACTATAGTTCCTATAAATACTATAAACACTATCGTTACTATCATGCCGTAGCATAAAAAACAAATATAGCGATAAGAAAACTAAGTTTCTGTATCGCTATATTACTCTCTCCTCGGCGGTATGGACGGGACTCGAACCCGCGACCCCCTGCGTGACAGGCAGGTATTCTAACCAGCTGAACTACCACACCGTTTAGTCGCTCTTGAGAAGTTGTTTCTCATTTGCGAGTGCAAAGTTACGCACTATTTTTGAAACCACCAAATTTTTCGACTAAATTTTTGCGAAATTTTTCGCTGAATGTTTTAACTCTCTGTAAATCAATGGTATGAGCGATGGTTGTTATTTGGGGTTTATCGAGAGTTGGCTTCGATGTGATTGATACAATAGATGTCAGACTCCCTAAAATTCCTTCGATCCAAGGTAGCTAAGGGGAATAAAGTAGGGGGACAATCAAGTCTGTGCTTGACTATCCCCCGAGTATCTCTGACGAGTTGCCGGTTATCGACTTCTGCGTCAAGTATCTATCGGATTATCGGTGTCGATTATTGACGACCTTTGCCGTTGTGGTTGCGTTTTTGTTGCTCGCGAAGCATTGCTTGTTGTTGGCGTTGTGCTTCTTCGAGGCGAGCCATAAATCCGCTCTTCTTGCGAGGTTTCTTAGCGTTTTCTGCCATCTCTCTGCGCACAGCGTCTTCCTTGATGACTTTGCGGAATGCATAAGTCTGGAGGATTGTGATGAGCAATGAGACGAAGTAGTAGTAGCTAAGACCAGATGCGTAGTTGTTGAAGAATACCATGAACATCACCGGCATCAAGTACATCATCCATTTCATACCCGGCATTTGTGCGCCACCTTGGCTTTGCATTGTGATGTAGGTATAGATGATGTTGGTCGCTGTCATGAGCAAGCAGAAGAGTGAGATGTGGTTACCGAAATATTCGGTAATCAATGGGATATTGCCCGACCATGAGATGATAGCGTCAGGAGCTGAGAGGTCGTGAGCCCAAAGGAAGCTTTCGCCACGCAATTCGATGCATGATGGGAAGAATGTGAACATGGCGAAGAGGATAGGCATTTGGAACAACATTGGCAAGCAACCTGAGAATGGTGATGCGCCCGCCTTGCTGTAGAGTTCCATAGTCTTCTGCTGACGAAGCATAGCATTTTCGTTGCCAGGGTATTTGTCGTTGATGGCCTTGATATCCGGAGCAAGTACACGCATCTTGGCTTGGCTCTTGTAGCTCTTGAATGTGAATGGGAAGATTACGAGCTTGATGAAGATGGTGAGTAAGAGGATTACAATACCATAGTTGAGACCAAATCCGCCAAGGAAGTCAAACACCGGTATAATAATAATGGTGTTAATCCAGCGGAAGAATGTCCATCCGAGTGGGATAAGCTCAGTGAGTTCGAGGTCTTGTTCCGGACGAAGAGTGTCTTCGAGGTCGGAGAGAAGAGGGTAGAGGTTAGGACCGAGGTAGTAGTCGAAGCTCACAGGGTTTTCCGACTGCCAATCGTAGTCGTTGAATTCGGCTGCGGTAGAGAGGTTTTTGAGGTAGTCGGTGCCACGAGGAATGATAGTCGACTCGAAGTCGGCTGTGTTGATAGTCTTAGTCGGAATGAGTACTGAAGAGAAGAATTGGTTTTTGTAGCCGATCCATTCGAGCTTAGCCACCTTTTCTTCCTTCTCGTCTTCCATTTCGCTGAGGTTTTCTACGTCGCCACCGGCAAACTTGTAGTAGAGAGCCGAGTTGCGTTCTTCAAACATCTGACCCTTCTCTTGACGGCGCACGTCTTGTCTCCAGTCGATGCCAAGGATTGGGCTATTTGAGAGTACTTCCTTGCCGATGTTGTGCTGCACGATGTCGACCTTTACGACATAGTTTTCGCCCTTAGGAAGGGTGTACTTGATACCCCAGTAAGCATCTTTTGAAAGGTCGAGTGTCATAAGGACAGTCGAGTCGTTGAGTTGTTGGGGACGGAAATAGAAGTCGCCTGTGTTGAGTGCTTGAGGTGTGTTGATGACGAAGTTGAGGTTGTTTGAACCATTTTCAAACAGGACTACTTTGTGCTTGTCGTTGACTGTCTCATCGGCGTTGTATTCCGACTCGTATTGCTTGAGTTCGGCACGGCTGATTGAGCCCGATTTGGAGTTGAGTTGGAGAGCGAGCACGTCGTTTTCGAGAGTGATTGTCTGCTCATCGCCGCTGAGGAATTGTGCAAACTTGCCATACTTGCCAAGCGTGTTGATAGTGTTGCGAAGCATGTCGATGGCTTTGCGTTGCTGCACGGCTGTCATCTTGGTGAGGTCTTTAGCCATCACGTCGTCGTAGTTGACCACATCTTTGCCGTCGAGAGTGAGCGTACCGCTGATAGCCTCACCGCTGAGAGTGAGGTCGTAGCCAGCGCCCTTGAGGTTGTAGTTCGCAGCAGAATCTTTTACTGCGACAGCGCCTGCTGTGCGGATGTTTTCCTTGAGCCAGCCCAATTCAGAAGCCGACAAAGAGTCGACACCCATAGCGGTGGCAGTCGTTTCTGTCTGTGTGGTAATGTCGTTTGAGCTCTGAGTCTGCTCAGGTTCCGGCGACAACCACATAAAACCGAGGAATAGAAGCCCGATTAGCACTAACCCGGTTATCGTGTTTTTATCCATACTTTGTTATATCAGAATAATGTTTGGTTTTATTTGTTCTTTTCTTCTTTGAATGCGATAGCAGCCTTGATGAAGTCCATGAAGAGAGGGTTAGGATCAAGCACGGTGCTTTGGTATTCAGGGTGATACTGAGTGCCGACAAACCAACGCTTTTCAGGGATTTCGACCACTTCTACGAGGTGAGTCTTAGGGTTTTCGCCCACACACTTCATGCCGGCCTCTTCGAAGCGTGCACGGAAGTCGGAGTTGAACTCAAAGCGGTGGCGATGGCGTTCGCTGACGAGAGTCTTGCCGTAAGCCTTTGCTGCCTTTGATTCAGGGTGGAGTTCACAGTCGTATGCACCGAGACGCATTGTGCCGCCCATGTTGCTGATGCCCTTTTGTTCTTCCATGAGGTCGATGACATTGTTCTTGGTGGCAGTGTCCATTTCTGTAGAGTTTGCGTCAGCCAAACCGAGCACGTTGCGAGCGTACTCGATGACGATGCATTGCATACCAAGACAGATACCGAATGTCGGAATATCGTTCTCACGACACCACTTGATGGCGACAAACTTGCCCTCGATACCACGTTGACCAAAGCCCGGAGCGATGATTACGCCATCCATATCCGAGAGTTTCTCTTCGACATCTTTGTCGGTCAACTTTTCTGAGTGGATATATACGAGTTTGAGTTTGTGGTCATTGTAAGTAGCAGCGTGAGAGAGCGACTCGCTGATAGACTTGTAAGCATCTTGGAGTTCAACATATTTGCCTACGAGACCGATTTTTACCTCCTTAGTAGCCGAAGAAAGCTTAGCGAGGAAGTTGTTCCAAGCCTCAAGGTTAGGCTCTTGGTGGCATTCGACGCCCATCTTCTTGATGACAAATTCGTCGAGACCTTGCTCGTGCATCATCAATGGCACTTGATAGATGGTCGGAGCATCGAGCGACTGTATCACAGCCTCAGGAGCTACGTTGCAGAATTGAGCCACTTTGCGACGCATGCCCATCGGGATGTCTTGCTCCGTGCGCAACACAAGCACGTCTGGCTGGATACCGACTTGTTGGAGAAGTTTCACAGAGTGCTGAGTAGGCTTGGTCTTGAGTTCCTTGGCAGCCTTGAGGTAAGGCACATAAGTGAGGTGGATGCAGAGCGAATTGTCGCCGAGTTCCCAACGGAGCTGACGCACAGCCTCGAGGTAAGGAGTCGACTCAATGTCGCCCACAGTGCCACCGATTTCGGTGATGACGAAGTCAAATTGACCTGTGTTGCCGAGAAGCTTTACATTGCGCTTGATTTCGTCGGTGATATGAGGGATAATCTGCACTGTCTTGCCGAGATAGTCGCCACGGCGTTCTTTGTCGATTACGCTTTGGTAGATGCGACCTGTAGTGACGTTGTTGGCGCGAGTGGTCTGAGTGTTGGTGAAACGCTCGTAGTGACCGAGGTCAAGGTCGGCTTCGTGACCATCGACTGTCACATAGCATTCGCCATGCTCGTAAGGGTTGAGTGTACCCGGGTCAATGTTGATGTACGGGTCAAACTTTTGGATTGTAACTCTGTAGCCGCGTGACAAAAGCAAGCGTGCCAATGATGAAGAGATGATACCCTTACCAAGTGATGATACTACACCGCCGGTGACAAATATGTATTTAGTTTCCATATAATGAAATTTTTATTTGCAAACTTTTAGTACTGAATAGAAAACACCATTCAATCTGCAAAGTTAACAAAATTTATACAATCCACAATAGCGAATAAGGATTTAAATTTCGTCATGTCGTCGATAGTTGTTGCGAGAGTTGTAATGATATGTCTCATCGTCAGCAGAGTTGAAAAATGACCTGTCGAGCGATCCCAAAATAGAAATCACTCTCCCGATAAATAGATATGCCCACAACCCCCGCATTTGTAGGGAGTGTGGGCATATCGCAGCCTGCAAATTGACCTTAATGGTCAAATTCGTTTAACCGATTGTCGGTGTTAGCGACACATTATTGCGCGTAATTTGAATTTTCCAAATCCTCGTTGTAGATAATGATGCCATCTTGAGCACGAGCACCTTGCTCGGTAAATACTGTCACACATAATCCGTAGCATTCTGAAACATCGCCATACTTCTTAAATTCTTCGTGGTAGTATTTTGGCCATGCGTATTTGAAGGTAAATCCCTCGGCAGTCTTGGCTTGTTGGATAGCGTCAGAGTCGTAAGTAGTCACATTGTGATTTCCCCAACCCGAAGGTGAATGGAAGAGGTCACCCATATTATCCCAACCGCCTGCGTCGTAATATGTCTTGAAATTATTGTCTGGCAACAACTTGTCCCATGCTTCAGTCACGAGGTCATTAACCTTTAGATTGACGTAGATGTAGTAGCTGGTATCATCTTGTTCGATTTTTTCTAATGTAACATCTACCGTAGGCTTATTGTCATCACTTGGTGTGAGAGTTTTGAATTCCACCGGCATATAGTTCCAATCATAGATTTGAGTCGGATCGATAGTGTTTATGTCGATATTAAATAGTGCCAAGACATATTCCTTGTCACTTTCGAGATTGGTCAAAGTGATGGTTTGGTCGCCATAGAGGGCAACAGTTTTAAGGTATTCGCTAAATGAGTTGTTATAATCGTCCGGTTTGATTACGAACGTGTTATACAATCCATAGTAGCAGTTTTGAATTGGATCGTCGTAAGTGATATACCATTCTTTTTCCATCAAATAATATGTCCACGCACCACCATTGTTCAACGCTGTTACGTCAACAGTGGCCTTAGTGTAGTCAATATCTATGCTGTTTATAGCAAATTGGTCGGTTGTATCACCTTGAGGTGTAGTGAATTGCATGTAGTCGAGTTTCATCACATCAGTGGAATACTCGAATGCGACAGCCACATATTCTGTCTGTGGACGGAGACTGTTCACATACATTTCGTAGTTGCCAACATGTAAATAATTCTCGATGAATGGGTTGTTCAAGAGATAAGCAAGAGTATTCAATTCAGCAACAGTTCCGTCGGCATTAAGTAGTCCGGCAGCATTCAATTCAGCTTTTGATATCATGCGAGCGATGTACTCTGTAGTCGAGTCGCTTGGGATGAATTTGATGGTTGCATTGGTCGGATTTATCGAAACACTTGCGATGTCGATTTTAATACCCTCGCCTGTGTCCGGTCTTGTGTCGGAATTTTCCAATTCTGAAGACTTCACTATTACCCCATTTTGCGCGCGGACTCCCTGCTCGTTGAAAACAGTGATACAAAGACCATAGTTATAGTTGCCTGCGCTCTTATAGTAGTCGTGATTGAGTTTCGACCAAGTGTAAACGAAGGTAAATCCATTAGCGGTCTTGGCTTGTTCGATTGCTGTTGGGTCATACTCAGTCAAGGAGTGGTTTGTTCCGTAAGGAGAGTGGAAGAGGTCGCCAACATTATCCCAACCACCTTGTTGGTAGTATGAGCCAAAGGTACTGTAAGGAAGCAGACTGTCGTAGGCCTCTACTGCAGCTTCGTTCATACGGACATTGAAATAGATATAATAGTTTAATGTGTTTTGTTCGATACGTTCTACGAACACATCTATTTCAGGCTGATTGCCTTCATCAGGGGTTAGTGTTTTAAACTCTACCGGCAAGTAGTACCAGTCGTAGACTTGAGTTGGGTCGGTAGTATTTATATCGATATTGAATACTGCAAGCACATATTCTTTGTCGCTTTCAAGATTAGTCAACGAGATGGTTTGGTCGCCGTAGAGGGCCACGCTCTTGAGGTATTCGCTGAAAGAGTAGTTGTATTTGTCAGGAGTGATTACGTATGTGTTGTATAATCCGTAGTAGCAGTTTTGGACAGGCTCGTCGTAGGTGAGATACCACTCTTTTTCCATCAGATAGTAAGTCCATGCCTCGCCACCATTTTGGGCTGTGATATTCACAGTGGCTTTTCTGTAATCGGTGACAATGTCGGATGCCACGAATTTAGCATCTATTTCTCCATCTAGAGTCTTAAATTCTATATGGTCAACTTTGTTGACATCTGTATAGTATTCGAATGCTAAAGCGACATATTCTGTGTTTGGAAGAAGGTTGTTGACTGTCGTAGAATATGTGCCTATGTGTGCATAGTTGTCAATATAAGGGTTGTTTGTCACGTATCTCAGTGTCGCGGCATCGTCCAATCTGCCGTTTTGGTCGTAGCACTGATATGACTGCAGGTCCTTCTTCGACATTACACGTGCGATGTAGGAGGTAGAAGCTTCGTTGGGTGTAAATGTGATGGTAGCGCCAGAGACACCGAGTGATGAGTAGGAGATATCGACTCCGAACCCTTCTGTCCCCTCATTGACATATTCAAACGAGATGCTTTCAATGTTTTCTACTTTAAATGCAGTCTGCACACCACTTTTTTCTGTGACGATCAGACGATTTCTCTCTTCTGAGGTTTGTGCCGAGACAACAAAGAAGGTCATCAGCACTGCCAATATTGCATATATCTTTTTCATGATTTGATAAATTTAATTGTGTGGGTGTTGATTCTTAGAATGTAAATGCCTGCTGAGAGTTGCGACGCATCGATAGGCTCGCCTTGCCAATTGTCGATTCGCATCATCTCTTCACCGTCGAGCGAATAGATTGAGAGTTGCGCAGGCTCAGAGTTGTTGTAGCCTACGATGCGAATGATGTCGTCGACCGGATTAGGCGAAATCAGCAGTCGGATATTATCCTCATTGCCAATTTTATGAATGCTGTTGAAATCGGAAAATGTGATTTTCTCTACTTCGCCATAGCTATAGTCTGTAGTCGCATTGTCGGTCGATAGAATCGAAAAACTTGTATCGGTAAAGGTGATTTTATCGATTGCACTTAGATCGGTTTCGATCATGGGCTTGTCTTCGGTGAAGTGTATCTGCATCACACCGGCAGAGGCGTCTTTCAGTCCAAGAGATGAAAGACACGCGATGCCAAGGATTATTTTCTTATTTAGATTCATACTGTTTGCGTTATGATTCGTAAAACATTAATCTGATGATACTCGGTTATTTGATTACTCTGGTGAGTACAATGTCGGTGATTGCGGCATTCCACATCTTGTCGCCGTCGCTTGCCTTCATAAATACAGCTGGACGATAAACGCCGTTGTCGAACTCAGGACCCGCCACGTGAGCTTTGATGGTCAGCGTGTTGCCATCTTCCGATAAAGTCACAGGGAAAGTGGCAGGAGCAGTCATAAGGTTGTCGTAGTCGCAACCGTAGAATTGCATCACATTGTCGCTCCAACCGTAGAAGTTGTAGTTTTGTGCAGTAGGGATAGTGATATTGCCATTCGCATCTATTTCCAAGAAGAATTTTGGTCCGTAGTCGCGATATGCCAACGATTTATTCTCCTTCCAATAAGTGTATGCACACAAGTCTTCAGGCAATAATGATGGGATAGGATTGGTTGCCCAGTCTGCTTGGAATGGATAGTCGAGAATGACGAGGCGATTGAGCGAACGATATTCTTGAGTGCTTGCGTCATCGACGCCTGCTGCAATTCTGACTACTGCGCCTTCGATGACTTGTGGCAGATAATTGTAATCCATAAATTCGTAAGAGATCTCCCATTCGCCGACAAGTGTTTCGAATAGTTCAGACTCTACGCGGGTCGGTACAGGCTCAGGCTCGGTAGTGGTTGTGATGCTTGCAGATGTCTCTACCTGTTCGGCGCTGATAGCGCATACCAAGCAAGTGTAGTCGGTGCTACGCCATAGGTTGTCAAACTCGATATTAACGCCCGCTCCTGATGTCAACATCGCAATTTGTTCGCTTGTAAGTTGCGCACCGCGATTCTTTGCCACTTCGGCAACAGTAAATCCTTTGTTCAATTCTTCCTTAATATCGGCATCTGCTGTAAATGCGTAGTAGAGGTTAGCCACATTTTCGCCCTTGAGGTTGAGTGTCAAAGTGTTGTGTCCCTTAGTGCTGTGAGGATTCAATACCACATCGACGCTTGGGAGGAGACCTGATGATTCGAGAGTGGTGAAATTGTAAATCTCAAGTTTTTCGGCGTTGTTATTGTCTACTGCCAATACTCCGATGCAATATTCTGTGCTTGGAATAAGTCCGCTCCAGGTATCGGTGTTGTTGCCGCTGAGATACCATGATCCTGCACTTGGGTACTTGATAAGCGTCATGAGCATGCTTTCGCCGTAGCCGGAAATAATGCTGTCATACCATGCCTTATCGCGAACATATACATAGTAGGACTTAACCGAACTGTCGGGTGTAGTCGAAATCTTCACCGATGTAGAGGTGATGTCGGAAAAGACTGTCTGCACACCGGCCTCGGAAGTAGCAGTCGGAGGCGTTCTGAACTCCAAAGTGTAGGTGATTTCGCCGATTATGTTCTTGTCGGCATCTGTTTCGACAGCTGCCAAGATATAATCTCTGTCAGGCTTAACGCTCATCGGATATACAGAGTCATAATAGTTGCCGTCTATCCATGTGTAGCTGTTTGCATTTAAGCCCGGAATACCAAACTGTTCGAGATATTGATTGGTAGTGACGCCATAGATGTCCAACTCTGCTTTCGCTATAGGGAAGAACAAGTAATTGCCCTCAATGTTGATGTCGAAAGAGAAGCTGTTTTGGGTGATATCATAGACATTGAGAATGTCGCTGATGTCGGAGAGAGAGAATGGAGCTCTGACCACTTCCGACGCAATACCATAGGTATCGATGCCGACAGAGGCAAGTGTGTAGTCTTCGTCTTCCGACAGATTAAGTCCACTCAACACTTCGTAATCAAGATTTTGTGTGTAGGTGTTTGTCGAATTGTCGTTGATGTATTCAGCCAATTCCAAGTCTGAATATTGAGATGCTTCTGCCGTCGGCATGCACATCAACTTGTAGCTGGCGCAATTTCTTGACTTCTCAGTCGAGATTACAAGTTTATTGCTTGTGATTTCATGGATGACGATATCGGCATATACATATTTTATCGTCTTAAACGACACATCTTCCAAGTCATCGATAATAAAAATGCTTTGTTTGCCACTTTTTTCTGTGATGACCAGACGATTTCTCACTTCCGTGGTTTGTGCCGAGACATAGAAGAATGTCATCAGCAGTGCTAATAAAGAGTATATCTTCTTCATGATTTGATGAATTTAATTGTGTGGGTGTTAATTCTTAAAATGTAAATGCCTGCTGAGAGTTGCGACGCATCGATAGGCTCGCCTTGCCAATTGTCGACTCGCATCATCTCTTCACCATCGAGCGAATAGATTGCGAGTTGAGCCGCCTCAGAATTGTTGTATCCGACGATGCGAATGATGTCGTCGACCGGATTAGGCGAAATCAGCAGTCGGATATTATCCTCATTGCCAATCTTTTGAATGCTGTTGAAGTCGGAAAATGTGATTTTGTCTACTTCTCCATAGCCGTAATCTGTAGTCGCATTGTCGGTCGATAGAATCGAAAAACTTGTATCAGTAAAGGTGATCTTATCGATTGCGCTCAGATCGGTTTCGATCATAGGCTTGTCTTCGGTGAAGTGTATCTGCATCACACCGGCAGAGATGTCTCCCAGTCCGAGATACGAAAGGCACACGATACCGAAGATTAATTTTTTATTTATCTTCATAATTGTTTGATTTATGATTGGTAAAAAAGGTTTCTCTATTGATTATAGGTTAATTTGTAAATATATCGTTAACTCGATTTTGTGAATCTATAGTTAACCTTATATTCAACATTCTGACTGATAAAATAGTTCGCTGAGCATCACGCAATTCTGTTTTATCGCTTTTGCAGAGGGAGGTCGTAAACAACGGCTTTGATGTCGTCGGCAAGTTGGATAGGGGTGAGGTCGCTTTGTTTGAGCGATTGCCAACCGACAGGTCGACCGATGTGGATGCGGAAATGCTTGTCGCGAGCTTTGACGAGTTCGGAGGGGAGGAGTGCTTGCTCAATGTTGATTTTCAGACCGCTGCGTTTACGCCAATGAGCAAAGTTGTAGAAGAAGGAGCTGTTGAGTCCCTCGAAGTAGATGGGTATGATGTCGCGCTCGTGCTCTATGGCTTTGGCGATGAATGCTTTCTGCCACTGAAGGTCTTTGATTGCGCCTCCCTTGTGTCGTCGGCTGACAAGTCCGGCGGGGAAGATAATCATTTGAGTGTCAGAAACGTAGGTCTGGTTGATGAGTTCGGCTGCCGCACGTCCTTGGGAGCCGTATTTGTTGATGGGTAGAAAGACGCTGCGCAGAGGACGCACGTTCATTAAGATGTCGTTGACCAGAAATCGCACGCCGTCAGGGCCGTAAATGTCGCCCAGTACTTTGATGAGCGAGATGCCGTCGAGGCCACCGAGAGGGTGATTGGATGCGAAGATGAATCTGCCGTGGCTCGGGATATTCTCGCGACCGATGACTTCGATGCTGATGTTGAGGTGACGGAGCAGAGCGTCGGCAAATGCCACTCCCTCGTGGGGGTGGGTGTCACGGAGTATGGCGTTGAGCTGATCTTGGCAAATGATTTTCTCCACAAGGCGTATCAAAGCGTTGGGCACAAAGCGTCGCTTTTTGCGAGGAACGCGAGCGATGATAATGGCTTGCAAATCAATCTGTAACGGCATCTGATTCATAATCGTTTGTCTAATGGTCTATGCAAAGTTACGAAAAATATTCGTTGCGTGCAAAGCTTCTGTTGCGTGCCGTCGTCGTGCATTGAGCAATGAAAGTCGCTAAAAAGACTGAAAAATCGTTGAAATTGCACAAAGAATGCGATAATGTGAAAGATTTTTTGTATCTTTGTCCCAAATGTGTTTTGATAACGCCTAAAATTAAGTTAAATATATGAGAATCAATGATATACAGGATGAAATAATCGAAGAATTTGAAGGTCTGACCGATTGGATGGACCGTTATGCGTATATTATCGAACTCGGAGGCCAACTTCCTGAGATTCCTGAGTCTTACAAGACACCTGAAAACCTTATCGAGGGCTGTCAGTCGCGAGTGTGGATTCATGCTGAACTCAATGGTGATGGCGAGGTCGTGTTTGAGGCAGACTCCGACGCTATGATTGTCAAGGGCATCGTGGCATTGTTGCTCAGAGTGTTGAGCTCGCAGAAGCCTGAAGATATCCTCGACTCGGAACTCTATTTCATCGACAGCATCGGACTCAAAGAGCACCTTTCGCCTACTCGCAGCAATGGCTTGGTGGCGATGGTGAAGCAGATGCGCATGTATGCCTTGGCGTTTAAGACATTGAAAGGCAACTAAATAGCGAAAATAAATAAATCATTCAATAATTAATTCACTACAAATTTATGTTTAAAAATCATCCAAAAGGGTTGATCCCTGCAGCTCTCAGTAACATGGGAGAACGATTCGGCTACTACATCATGAATGCCGTACTCGTATTGTTCTTATGCTCGAAATTCGGTCTTAGCGGTGAGACAAGTTCTATCGTCTACTCCGTATTCTATGCCGGAATCTACATTCTCAGCCTTGTAGGTGGTCTTATCGCCGACAAAACTCAGAACTACAAGGGTACAATCATGACTGGTCTTGTGATCATGGCTCTCGGTTATGTAGTGCTTTCAATTCCAATCCTTGCGACAGCAGGCAACTCTACATGGCTTCTCGCTATGACTTGCGGCGCATTGTTCATGATTGCTTTTGGTAATGGTCTTTTCAAGGGTAACCTCCAGGCTATCGTCGGTCAGATGTATGACGACCCACGCTACGAAAAGCAACGCGACTCAGGTTTCCAAATTTTCTATGTATTCATCAATGTCGGTGGTCTTATCGCTCCATTCGTTGCTCCATTGCTTCGCTCTTGGTGGCTCGGCGAAAACGGCTTCGTTTACAACTCTAACCTCCCTGCTCTCTGCCACGAGTTTATCAACAATGGCGCTGCTATGGGTGCTGAGGCTATGAACAACCTCACTGCTGCTATGACTGCTGCAGGTGGTAGCATCGACAACCTTGCTGAGTCTTGCACTCGCTATCTCCAAATCTTCAATGAAGGTATCCACTACTCATTCATCGCTTCAGTGGCTGCAATGTTCATCTCATTGACTATCTTTATCTGCACTAAGAAGCAATTCCCAACTCCAGCTAAGAAGGCTGCTGCTGAGACTGTGACATACACAGCTGAAGAAAAGGCTGCTATGGCTAAGGATATCAAGCAACGCATGGCTGCACTCTTCGCAGTGCTTGGCGTAGTGATCTTCTTCTGGTTCTCATTCCACCAAAATGGTACATCACTCTCACTCTTCGCTCGCGACTTCGTAGAGACATCTACAGTGCAACCTGAAATCTGGCAAGCACTCAACCCATTCTATGTGATTATCCTCACTCCGGTCATCATGGCTGTGTTCGGCGCATTGAGCCGTCGCGGTAAGGAAATCTCTACTCCACGCAAGATTGCTATCGGTATGTTCATCGCCGGTCTCGCATTTCTCTTCTTGGCAGTTTACTCTTACATGATGGGTTATCCTTCAGCTACAGACTATCTCGCACTTCCTATTGCTAACCAAGTGAAGGCCGGTGCATGGGTATTGTTTGCACTCTATTTCTTCCTTACAGTGGCTGAATTGTTTATCTCACCACTCGGTCTTTCATTCGTGTCAAAGGTGGCTCCAAAGCACCTCCAAGGTCTTTGCCAAGGTCTTTGGCTCGGTGCGACAGCACTTGGTAACCTCCTTCTCTGGATGGGTCCATTGATGTACAACGCATGGCCTATCTGGCAATGCTGGACAGTCTTCTTGGCTGTTTGCCTCATCTCAATGGGTATCATGTTCGGTATGGTGAAGTGGCTCGAACGAGTGACACAATAATCCACCACTCGCAAAAACGACTAATCAAGGGAATTTCCCTCGGTATATCCACAGCAAAGAGATTGCTCCCCACCCGGAGCAATCTCTTTCCATTTACCCCCTAAACCTCATACTCAAATAAAATTCAATATTGCACTCTCCAATTAATTTTTGTACCTTTGCGCTAAAGTTTGAAGTCGGAGAATATAGTATAGGACCTAACATATCAAGGCATGATGGATATGAGGTTTTTCCCAACTTGCTGTATGATATAACAGACGAGTATGCTGCTCTTAAATCATGCTTTCAGAATTAATGGTGTAACATATTATAAAACAAAGTAAAGATGCGTAAAATATTTTTAGTTTTTTTATTGTTGCTATTAACGATGCCTTTTATGAGTATTGTTACAAATAGTAGAACGGTTGAAAAGCCGCGAAAAGGGTTATATTGTGCATTTGATACACAGATGAATATGCGTTATTTACAAGTTTTTATAGACTCGGATACAACAATGTGCATCGGTAATCGAGGAACGCATATGTATGCTGTTGCTACATGGAAGCAATATGGGGATACAATATTGCCTAAGGATTCTATAGGTTATGAGAATATAGAAGGAAAATTTGTTTTAACTTGTGATTATGACACTTTGCCATATCCATCAACATTTCAAGAAAATCTTTGTCTAATAGTCGAAAATGATTCGATATTATCAGTAGATATAACGAGTGGGGAACAATTTCTTTTTAAAAATCAGAAGTTGAAGTGGCGTTCATATTTAATTACGGATTTTTATGAACAAATTAATAAGATAGATGAGGATGATGGCTATGATGATAGGATATATCGTTCTTATGCTTCACCCGAAGATATGAAAGGAACAAAAAAAAGACAAAAAACACGAATAATTTTTCGATAGAATGATTACACGAAATTACAATATATGCTTGATTGACATGAACGCTGGCCTATCTGGCAATGCTGGACAGTCTTCTCGGCTGTTTGCCTCATCTCAATGGGTATCATGTTCGGTATGGTGAAGTGGCTCGAACGAGTGACACAATAATCCGTGCTCACAACCGACAAATCCGAGGGCACATAACGAAAAGCCCTCGTCAAATACACATCAAAGGGACTGCTTCTTCTCGAGGCGGTCTCTTTTGCATAATGACTATAGTATTCATAGTATCTTAAGTGGGAATATGAGCGATAATATCGATAGTTTGAAATATAATGACTAACTTTGCAACCAAATTTGTAATTATTAATCTAAAAAATTTATGTTTAAAGGACATCCAAAAGGACTCTACGCCTTGGCTCTCTCTAATACGGGTGAGCGTTTTGGCTACTACACGATGTTGGCTGTGTTTGCGCTCTTCTTGCGCGAAAACTTCGGCCTTGAAGCCGGTACAGCCGGTGCTATCTACTCAACATTCCTTGGGTTAGTGTATTTCATGCCGCTTATCGGTGGCGTTATGGCCGACAAGTTTGGTTTCGGCAAAATGGTGACAATCGGTATCTCTATCATGTTTGTGGGCTACATGTTGTTGTCATTCCCATTGGGTGGCGACATGATTGCGATGATCGCAATGATGGCTGCTCTCTTGTTTATCAGTCTCGGTACCGGTCTCTTCAAGGGTAACCTCCAGGTAATGGTCGGTGACTTGTACAACGATCCTAAGTATGCCGACAAGCGTGACTCAGGTTTCTCACTCTTCTACATGGCTATCAACGTCGGCTCACTCTTCGCTCCGACTACAGCCGTTGGTATCAAGAACTGGGCTCAAAACGACCTTGGCTATTCATCAAATGATGCTTACCACTTCGCATTTGCAGTGGCATGTGTGGCACTTGTCGTTTCAATCATCATCTACTATGCATTCCGCTCTACATTCCGTCATGTCGAAGGTGGCAAGAAGAATGGTGCTGCGGCAGCTCAAGTCAACGACACACTCACTCCTGCAGAAACTAAGCAACGCATCGTGGCTCTCTGCCTCGTGTTTGCAGTCGTAATCTTCTTCTGGATGGCATTCCACCAGAATGGTCTTACACTCACATACTTCGCCGACGAGTTTACTAACACTACAGCATTTGGTTTCGACACAATGCTCTTCGACGTATGGAATCTTGTGATGCTCATCGTGGCAGTTTACGCTACATTCTCTATCTTCCAAAGCACATCGGCTAAGGGTAAATTGACATCAGGCGTATTGGCTACAGGTATCCTCGCATTCTTGGTTTATCGTGCATTTGGTGCAGAAGGCACAGAATTGGCAGTGTCAGCTCCTATCTTCCAACAGTTCAACCCATTCTACGTTGTGGCTCTCACACCGGTGTCAATGGCTATCTTCGGCTCGCTTGCTAAGAGTGGCAAAGAGCCATCTGCTCCACGCAAGATCGCTTACGGTATGCTCGTAGCAGCTATCGGTTTTGCTATCATGGCAGTAGGTTCACAAGGCCTCAACACTCCTAACGATCAAGCACGCGCTATCGCAGTCAACAAGGCTGAAACTATCGCTAAGGATATGAACAACGCAGCTGACGACGCAGCTCGCAAGGCTGCCGAAAAGGCTAAGTCTGACTTCGAAGGCAAGCTTACTAAGGAAAACAAAGAGGTGTTTGAAACTGTCTACAACGCTTCTATGGTGACAATGTCAGCTGATAGCGACCAAGCACAAGTGGCAGCTGCTGAAGCTCAACTCGCTACTATCAAGGCCGACACTAAGGAAGAAACTCGCACATCACCTTACTGGTTGATCTTCACTTACCTTATCCTTACATTCGCAGAATTGTTGCTCTCACCAATGGGTATCTCATTCGTGTCAAAGGTAGCACCTCCGAAGTTGAAGGGTTTGATGATGGGTGGATGGTTTGTAGCTACAGCTATCGGTAACATGCTCGTTGCAGTCGGTGGTTTCCTCTGGGCAGGTATTCCATTGTGGAGCGTATGGGCAGTGTTCATCTCATTGTGTTTGCTCTCAGCTCTCTTCATGTTTATCATGATGAAGCGTCTCGAGAGTGTGACAAAGTAAGATGTCCTGCACATCAATGATGTCAAAAGCTGTCGACGCTTAAGACCAAATTTGGACAGAAGAAGTCGACAGTGACTTTGAGGAATAGATAAAATTCCCAACAAAACATAGAAGGCTGATTCCCATTCGGGCGTCAGCCTTCACTGCATCTATAGTTGTGATAGTGCAAGTCTGATTTGAGAGAATTTTCCGATTTCCCCGAAATTTTTATCATAGATTTCCCCGATTTCCCCAAAATTTAAAATAGCCAATTCCCCGATTTCCCCGAAATTCTACAAGGATTGAACGGGTGGAGGTTTGCCCGGATTGGCATTGTTTTCAACGACGGAGTTTGGTAAGGTTGCGGAGCAGACCGGAGTGTTTGGTGCGTTTGATGGCTGAGCCACGGAATGTCAGACGGAATTCTTCTTCGGTCATCGATGCGATGTCGTCGTAGTCGAGTGAGAGCATTCGCTCTGATGCGTGAAATTCCTCGATGGGGGTCGGTAGGGCGCGACGGTTGTGGTGGCAAGCGAGTTGGCATCGGTCGCAACCATAAAGAGGAGTGTCTATATCAGAGTCTACATGCCAGTCGTCGCGACATTCGATAGTGAGGTAGCTGAGGCACCGTGATGCGTCGATGCGTCCGTTGCCCAAGATGGCTTTTGTCGGGCATTCGCGCAGACATCTGCCACAACCTCCACAGTCGCCCATGATAGGCGTGTTTGGGTCTATCTCAAGGGTTGTCACTATCTCGCAGAGGAAGAAGTAGGAGCCTCTGCCGGGGAGAATGAATGTGCCGTTGATGCCTTGGAAACCGAGTCCTGCACGCCATGCCCAGTAGCGTTCAAGTATCGGTGCAGAGTCAATGCAGATGCGGGTCTGTGCTCCCCAAGTGCGTTCTATCTCCTCGCATACACCCTTGAGTCGCTTGCGTATCACGTCGTGGTAGTCTTGACCATAGGCATAGAGCGAAATGTAGGGCAGTGATGAGTCGCGAAGTTGAGGTGGATAGTAGTTGAATGCTATGCTTATCACGCTCTTGGCGCCATCGAGTAGCAAGCGTGGGTCGCGACGGATGTCGGGGTAATTTTCGAGGTATTTCATGCCGCCGTGTCGTCCTTGTGCAAGCCACTGCGTAAACTTATCGAAGCTTTCGGCATCGACAGGCTCTGCTGTAGCAAATCCCACTCGCTCCGCACCGGCAGCGAGTATCATTTCACGCAATTCTTGCTTAATCAAACTCTTTTCCATCTCGATCGATTTGTTTGATGGTTGTTTATAATTCTAATGAATTGGGGTTTAGCAAGAAGTCGTAAATACTCATTGTTGTGATGCCCGCTTCATTTCGTCTTACCAAAATATCCTCTCCGACTATTACGATTTTCTTAAATGAATCATTGATATTTCGCAGAGATGCTTCTTCTTGCTCTACCTTTTCTTCTGTTGGCATGCTATATGCAGACTGTATATAATAGCGTTTACTACCTTGATTACAAACAAAATCTATCTCTAAATTGCTTCGCGTTGTTTTGCCCTCGCTATTATTTTTATATACATGAACAACCCCGATATCGATGTTGAAACCTCTTACGCGCAATTCGTTATAGATGACATTTTCCATCATGTGAGTTTTCTCCAATTGACGGAAGTTCAATCTTGCATTACGTAAACCAAGGTCAACAAAGTAGTACTTATATGGACTTTCGAAATATCGTTTGCCTTTTACATCGTATCGTTCAACTCGCTCCATTAAGAATGAATCACAAATATATTCGAGATAATTATTTGTGGTTTTGTTGTTGATGTTTTCGTGGCGAATACTTGTTAAAGTGTTTGCAAGTTTGGTGGGATTAGTTAAACTGCCTATTGATGACGACACAACATCAAGCAAATTATCCATAACCTCGTCATTCTTGATGTGATATCGCTCTTTTATGTCTCTGATATAGGTGTTCTCAAACAGGCTTTTTAGATATTCAGACTTTTTAGATTCAGAAGTATGCTCAAGAATTTGAGGCATACCCCCGAAAGTCATATATTCATCTAATGCTCGTTCTTTTGATCCCTCATAAACACTCATAAATTCACTAAAACAGAGAGGAAACACTCTTATTTCATCGCCACGACCGCGAAATGTAGTTACAACATCTTTTGACAAAAATCGAGCATTACTACCTGTTACATAGACATCGGCATTTATGATTTTTAGGTAACTATTTAGCACATCTTCAAACTCGGCTACATGCTGAATTTCATCGACCATGATATAATACATATCACTATCCTTCATTTTGCTGTCAATGTAATTCATCAAATTGTCGGGATCTCGCAATACTTTATTGCGTCTATCTTCTAAATCGATATGTATGATGTGGGATGCGTTTACTCCTTGTTGTTTAAGCCATTCAGTGTATAACATAAACAAAAGATAAGACTTTCCACATCGACGAACTCCGGTAACAATTTTTATCATGTGATTGTGGCGGGATTCGATTAGTTTATTGAGATAAATTGGTCGTTGTATTATCATTCTACTTCTGAATTATGTGGCATTCCACACCTTTACGAAGTGCAAAGTTACTGATTTTTCCGGAATTTTTACCTTGTTGGCACAATAATTTGAAAAATTATCTCAGTAATATTGGTTAAGGTTGTAAAATCGCAAAACACGTTTAAACTAATTTGTAAAAGCTATTTCAATGCGTCGAAGAGTCCTTGGCAAGCATCTTCGAGAAGCTCGATGACGATGTGAAATCCTGCCATTCCTTCGTAGTAGGGGTCAGGGATATAGGTGTAGTGGTCGTGGTCGGTGCAGAAGTCTATCATTCTGACCACTTTACGCTCGTCTTCGACGGTCGGGGCCATGCGACGAAGATTGTCGTAGTTGGTGTTGTCCATTGCGACAATCAAGTCAAATTCTTCAAGGTCGGTCGATCTCACTTGGCGAGAGCGATGCTCGAGTCGGTAGCCGTGTTGGAATGCGCATTGACGCATACGACTGTCGGGCAACTCGCCTGCATGACCACCGTAAGTGCCGGCAGAGTCCAGACGGAAGCGATGGCTTTGACCGGCCTTGTCGACCACGCTCTGCATGATACCCTCGGCAGCCGGAGAGCGGCAGATGTTGCCAAGACACACAAATAGGATACTGATTTCGTTGCGACCTTTCAAGTCGTCGATTATATTGCCTGTTGCCATAATTCTTTAGTGATATATTTTCTACAAATTTACAACAAATCCCTCAACAACGCAACTCTTTTGTGGCTGTCGACGGTTGTGTCGGCATATTTTTCTGTTGTCTCAAAGCAATATATCCGGGAGATGGCGTGTTATATAGATAGTAGAATCATTAAAATCTGTGATATGAATAATTTCGTGTATGATATTCCGGTCAAGGTCTATTTCGGGCAAAATCAGTTGCACCACCTTGGCGAAGAATTGGCTAAATATGGTCGCCGTGTGTTGCTCACCTATGGTGGCGGTTCGATTAAACGTATCGGTCTCTACGATGAGGTGATGAAGCAACTTAAAGAGGGCGGTTTTGAAGTGTATGAACTTTCGGGCATCGAACCTAATCCACGCATTGAGTCGGTGCGTGAGGGTGCAGAAATGTGTAAGCGTCATGGCATCGACGTGTTGTTGGCAGTCGGTGGTGGCTCAACGATTGATGCCACCAAATTTATGGCTGCCGGAGCATGTGTCGACCACGACCCGTGGGATTTCCTCAGCGAGAAGTGGGCTCCGATTGAAAAAGCATTGCCTATCATCTCTATCCTTACTTTGTCGGCTACCGGCTCGGAGATGGATAGCGGTGGCGTAATCAGCAATCCTGAGACGCAGGACAAGATTGGCCGAATGGCACCACCGATGTTGCCTAAGGTGTCATTCCTTGATCCGACGGCTACATACTCTGTCAGCAAGTTCCAGACTGCGTGTGGTGCTGCCGACATGATGTCGCACATCTTGGAGGTCTATTTCAATATGGAGCAAGACCTCTATATGCTCGACTGCTTCATGGAAGGCATGATGAAGACTATCATTCGCTACACTCCCATTGCAATGGAGCAACCTGACAACTACGAAGCTCGCGCCAACCTCATGTGGACCTCTTCGTGGGCTATCAACGGCTTTATCGACGGCGGTAAACGTCAGGCGTGGAGCTGTCACCCGATAGAGCACGAACTCTCCGCTTACTACGACATTACCCATGGACTCGGATTGGCCATCGTCACTCCACGCTGGATGGAACACTGTCTCGATGAGACCACCGTCAGCAAGTATGTGCAGTTTGCTGTCAATGTGTTTGGAGTCGATGCATCGTTGCCACCTATGCAGATTGCTCGTGAGGGCATCAGCCGATTGTCTGACTTCTTCTTCAAGACGCTCGGCTTGCAGAGCGCTCTGTCGGAGATAGGAATCGACAGGACTCACTTCCCGATTATGGCCCGCAAGGCTTGTGGCAAGGGTGTGCTTAAAGGTTTCAAGCACCTCGTGCCTGCCGATGTCGAAAAAATCTTCGAAATGAGTCTTTAATCAAATAGGGGTGTTAAAGTATTGAATATCAAAGGAGTGAGTCGTGCAGCGACTCGCTCTTTTGTCGTTTGTAGAGTCTGAGGATAAAAATAAAGTGTAAAAAACACACAAATAATTTGGTGGTTTCAAAAACTTGTCGTAACTTTGCGTCATCATAACACAATTAATGTATGGACAACGAAAATAAATATTGTTACAAGTATCCTCACGCTGCGCTGACAGCCGACTGCGTAGTCTTCGGTTTCGATGGCGAGTCACTCGCCGTTTTGCTCATCGAGAGGGGCATTGAGCCGTTTAAAGGTCGTTGGGCATTGCCGGGTGGATTTATGCGAATGGATGAGACCATCACAGAGTGTGCTCGTCGAGAGTTGCTTGAAGAGACCGGAGTCGACATCGAGTTTGTCGAGCAGTTCAACACATTCAGCAGCGTCGACAGAGACCCACGCGAGAGAGTCGTGACCGTAGCCCACTATGCTTTGGTCAGAAAGAGCGACTACAAAGTGATGGCGGGTGACGACGCTGTGAAGGCTAAGTGGTGGAACATCAAGGAGTTGCCGACACTTGCTTTCGACCACGATAGTATCCTTCGATGCGCAGAGCGTGTGCTTCGCGAGCGTATACACTTCGAGCCTATCGGTTTCAATCTGCTCGATGAGAAGTTCACCATCTCGGAGTTGCAACGCCTTTACGAAGCGATTTTGGGCGTGCAATTCGACCGTCGCAATTTCCACAAGAAAATCACCGGCCTCGGTATCCTCGTTCCTCTTGATGAGAAGGATACTTCGGGCAGAGGTCGCTCCGGCCAGCTCTATAGCTTCAACGAGCGTGAATACAATGCCCTCAAAAATAAAGGCATGAAACTCGAATTTTGAATACCTAAAATATAGATACCCAATTGTTTATGAAACGACCTATTGATAATTTGCTGCTTTCGGCAGTCGTCGGCGACATCGCCGGCTCTACCTATGAGTTCAACCCTTGCAGAGACTACGATGCCATAGTCCTTCCTAAAACCCAATCTTTCTTCACTGACGACTCTGTCTGCACACTTGCTATCGCAGACGCACTGATTACAGGCAAGGACTTGGCAACGACTCTCAAGCAATGGTGTCTCGATTTCCCGGGCCGAGGCTACGGGGGTAGATTCACAGTGTGGATTCACAGCAAGGATTCTGCCCCTTACAATAGCTTTGGCAATGGCTCTGCGATGAGAGTGTCGGCTTGTGCATTCGCTGCCAAGAGCGAAGAGGAGTGTCTGCACCTCGCAAAATGGAGTGCCGATGTGACTCATAATCACCCTGAAGGAGTGAAAGGTGCTCAAGCTGCTGCGTTGGCTATCTACTCATTGATGCAAGGTAAGGACAAAGACTTCGTGCGCGACCACGTTCTTCACCGCTTCTATCCCGATTTCCGTATGTGTCCGATTGAGGAGATGAAGATTGGCTACGAGTTTAACGAGACCTGTCAAGACACTGTGCCGCAAAGCATCGCTTGCTTCCTTGAGTCGACAAGCTACGACGATTGTATCCGTCTTTGCATCTCGATGGGGGCTGATGCCGACACGATGTGTGCCATAGCCGGACCGATGGCATACGCCTACTATGGCGAAATGCCACAGAGTTGGGTAGACCAAGCGTTGGAGATGTTGCCCGATTCGATGCTGACCGTAATTCGACAATTCGATGCATTCGCAGCCCAAGGCGAGCCCGTCCCCAGTACGATGCAGAAACCAAAGCAACGCTTCACACCCGGCATGATAACACAACTACGCGACGGAGAAGTCTTCGTCTTTGGAAGCAACCTGGCCGGAATGCATGGAGGAGGAGCGGCACGCATTGCCCACCAAAACTTCGGAGCAGAATGGGGAGTCGGAGTCGGCATGACAGGCGACTGCTACGCCATCCCGACAATGCATGGTGGTATCGATGAGATACGACCGTATGTCGATGACTTCATCGTCTACGCAAAGGAGCACACCGACAAGGTGTTTCTCGTGACACGCATCGGATGTGGCATCGCCGGATTCCGCGACGAAGATATGGCTCCACTCTTCGCTGAAGCACTCGGCATCGACCACATCGCCCTGCCCCGCTCCTTCGTCCGCATCCTCGAGGACACCCTCCCCACCCATTAACCACCCTCTTCTCATCGACTTTAACTGTTGATTTTCAGACTGATATACATAACTTAAACTCAAACAAATCAAATTTCACGAATAGAAAAAAGAAAATATAGCCCTCGGGTCTATAATCTTGGTTGGATTTTTAGTGCTCGGAAATCTATGATTAGGGGAAGCGGAGGGTGATGGTGATGGGGGTGATGGTGATGGTGTAGGGGGTCGCTTGGCGGCGCGGACGCGTGCTGAGGTGGTAGTAGAAGGAGTGCTGACGGTCCCATGTACGAATGTCGATTTTGCGTGTTTCACCTGCCGGTATGTCGCATTTTATGCGTTCAAATCGCTTGTGCAGTTGTCGAGAGTCGAGCGTAAGGTATTCGATCTCTATTGAGATGGTTGTCAGGTCGCAGTCGGTGTTGTTGGTCACAAAGAATGTCTCTGTGTCGGAGTTAAGGGGTTTGTCGTAGCCTGTAAGCAGGAGTTGAGTGAGGGAGTAGCCGTTGTTGCAACTTTCGCATGCGTCGGCTGAGACGATGAATGTGCCACGCTCCATCTGCAATGTATCAGTCGGCTCTACCTCTATCTTGGTCTTCACTTTGCGTGCGTCCAAACTGAGGGGAGTGATGAGCATTAGTGCTGCGATGGTGAGTGATAGTAGTCGATTCATGTCTCGGTGGATTGATGGGGTCTATGATTACAGGTATCTTGGTGTGCGACGTTGTGAGCCGTTGCCGTCGTAGCTTGGGTATACTTTTATAAATCCTTTCGATGTTTTGGTCGCAGGGTCGATGGTCTGAATGCGTGCCATACGCCAGAAGTTCGGCAAGAGTCCGAATGGGTTGATTTTCAGTTTGTATTGTTTGGCAACGATTGCGAGTCCGCATCGGTCGTCGCTGAGTGTGGCATGGCATTCTTCGGGACGGACGGGTATGCGACGGCTGATGTCGGTGTACATCCACAATCGGAATTGTCCGACTTCGGGGGTCATCGCAAGATAGCCTATTACTTGTCCGGGCCTGAGACTCTGGTCGGCCGACTCTATTACTACGATACGATAGTGCACCGAGGAGTCGATGTCGGCTGCATCTGCCACTTTGGTTATGAGCATCAGCATGCCGTCGTCGGGATATGACCAGACGCCTTCTATGGCATCGAGCGCGGTCGTGTCGCAGTATTCTTTGACGCTTTGGCGTGTCACTCCTTCCACGACGCAGGGCTTTGGCAACGCTGCTTTGCCATATGTCGCAATGACTATCAGCATCGCACTCACTATCGACAGCACTGCTCGCTTTGACATCGGTCGGTGGGGCTATAGTTTGGTTGAGAATTTGTATTGGAAGCCGAAGCTCAGTATCTCTTTAAGTTGCCAATGACGCCATTGCTCGCTAAGTTCGGCACTGGAGTCGTAGCGCACGTGGACATATATCTGCGTGCTGAGAAACTTGTTGAATGCGAATGAGATGGTGTTTTCCCAGTCGCTAAGGAAGTATTTATAGTTGGAGAATGCGAAGAGACGAGAGCGATAGTTCAAGTTCTTGGCAATGGTCCAGTCGAGTGTCAATTCGGCGTTGCTACCGATTTCGGTTGTCATTATCTTGCCCGGAGCGATATTAAACTGTGTAGGGTCAACGACCGGGTCGATGCAAGTCTTGAGGTTGTAGGATATCGGTGCTATTGAGGCGTTGAATTTGAGTGACTTCGACTTGTTGCTGACGCTGTAGGTCATACCGAGACCTAAGTTGAGATCGCCCGGCGACAAAAATGAGGCGATGCGTGTCATGTCATTCTGCGGATAGGTGTTGAGCAGCTGTGTCTTGAATTGCGATGTAAAGCTGTAGAACCATTTCTTGAACGCTTTCACACCGACCTTCATGTTCCATTGGAAGTTGTCTTCCGAGATAGAATAGTGGTGGAATTCGTCTTGGGGTGTCGAGTAAAGACCAAGTTTGTACTGTACGCTATTTTCGAAGAGGAGATTTGGGTGATAGACCTCGTTGAGCTTGACGTCCCACAAGAAATTGGCCACCAATGACAAGCTGTTGTTGCCCCCTTGATACCAGTTGGGTGACAAGTAGGCTTGAGAGAACTGCACCGAGCCATCGAGCAGATGCAACCAGTGGGTTTTCTTCAGTTCGACCACCTCCACCGGTATGTCGGGCTGAGCGATTGTCGGAATGGCCACTATCTCTTTGACTTTCACATCTTCGAGCTTCTTAAATTTCGGGAGTTTCCAAGCCAGCACCACCTTATGGTCCGGACGATTGACGATATAGTCGTAGCGCAACGCAGTGTAGGCTTCGTAGTTGCGAGTCATCTTTGGCACAAGCAGTTCATACTGAATGCCATGGTCTTGCTTGGTCGCAAGGCACAACGCTTTACGGGCATAGTCGAATGTGTCGAGTTGTACCGACTCCTTTTGCACGTTTGAGTGAAATCTATCAAGTATCAACGGCATCTTGACCATCGTCAAGGCAAACTTATCCTTCTTATATTCGGGGAGCGACTGCATGATGGCACTCAGATTGCGAGCGATGATGGTGTCAAGCGGGATTACCGGTTCTTGCGGTTGCTCGTCGACAATCGTATCGACCGGCAACGCTTCGATATTGCTTGCCACTCTCGGTCGCATAGTCGGGACAACCTTAGCCTCGCCTGTCACTTTGTCGATTATGACGGGCTGGATATCTTTATAGACAACGCTATCCGACTGCGTTGCCACGGCGATCTGTGCTTGTGCCGCAAATGCAGACACCGACAGAGCTATTATCGATAGAATCTTTCTCATTAATCCTCTGATTTACTATGGGTTAAGCAATTGGTCGTACTCATCGGAGTTAATCACCCTGAGAGCCTCCTTGAATATAGGATCGTAGGTGTTGTAGACCTTGAAATATGTCTGATCATCAAAGGCATCACGGCCTATCAATGCCTTGACTATCATTGCAAACAATGGACGTGCCGTATCAAATTGCTCTTGGTCAAACTCCACTTTCTCCTTGTCAGCCATTTCGACCAATTCGGCAAGCATCTCATCTGTCACCTCAAAGTCAGCGACAAACGCATCGTCATTCTTGTAGCGTTTTGTCAACTCCTTGCGATGAGCATCGACATAACTGATCGCATAACGATTGAGCAAGCCTTTGGCCATCACGTTGCGATAGTATTTGGTGTTGTGAGTAGTGTCGAGAGCCACAAACTTATCGGGCGAGATACCACCACCGCCGTAAATCTCACGGCCTTTGACGAGTGTATGCACCTTGAGCGAGTCGATGTAGTGAACGCTGTCTTCGTGCATCAATTCGCCACTGTTGAGACGGTCTAAGATGTCTTGAGCATATTTCTTTTTGTCGCCTTTTTCGTATGGACGTTGGATGTCGCGACCTGTCGGAGTGTAGTAATGAGCGATGGTCAGGCGTATCATTGAGCCGTCGGGGAATGGGAATGGGCGTTGCACCAAGCCCTTGCCATAGGTGCGTCGACCGACAATCACACCACGGTCCCAGTCCTGAATAGCGCCGGCTGTAATCTCCGATGCTGATGCCGAGTACTGATTGACCATAAGCACCAATCGTCCATCGGTGAACAATGGCTTACGACCCGAAGGATTCGAGAAATTCTCATAGCGTGGAGAGTTCTTGCCTTCGGTATAAACCACCATCTTGCCCTTCTCGATTAGTTCGCCGACAAGTTCCACAGCGGCATTTAGATAGCCACCACCATTGTCGGTAAGGTCGATGATAAGGTTTTTCATACCGGCCTTCTCAAGTTTCTTGAAAGCCTCCTTAAACTCATTAGGAGTGTCCAATGCATACTTGTTGATGCGGATATAACCGGTCGTCTTGTCGACCATATAAGCAGCGTCGACGCTATGGATAGGTATATCGTCGCGAGTAATCGTAAACGCCACAGTATCGTCAGGTTGACCTGCTTGACGACGAAGCACCTTCACATCTACCTCGGTGCCCTTCTTGCCACGGAGCATCTTCATGATGCGAGAGTTCTTCATCTTTACCCCGGCAATCACAGTGTCATTGACCTCTATGATACGGTCGCCTGCGAGAATGCCGACACGCTCCGACGGACCGCCGGCAACGGTCTGAATGACATAGAGTGTATCCTGATTCATGTTGAACGTGATACCGATACCGCTGAACTTGCCTTGCAACGGCTCATTCAGTTCGCGAGTTTCTTCGGCAGTGCTATAAGTGGAGTGAGGGTCAAGTTCATTGAGCATACCGCGAATGGCATCTTCGACCAACTTATCTTCGTTGACCGTATCGACGTAGTAGTTGGCCACAAACTGCTCTGCCGCACGCAATTTCTGACCGGGCGTAAATTTACCGAATTGTGCCGACACCACGGTCGCCATCACAGTCGTCAGGAGTATTATAAATGCTTTCTTCATTTTCTATTATTTTTATGTATTCACATCACCTTAGATGCTGTATTAGACCACAAGTTTAATCCTTATCTATCACTCTTGGAGCGACAAATTCGTCGACAGCATAGTCATTGTGCTGCAACTCACGCACCATTGAACTTGAGATGTAGGCGTGCTCGGGGAGTGTAAACAGTATGACCGTCTCGATGCCCGATATCTTTCGATTGACATCGGCAAGATTGCGTTCGTACTCGAAGTCGGTGTAGGTTCTCGCTCCTCGCAAGATAAACCGAGCACCTTTGCGACGCGCATAGTCGATAGTCAATCCCGAATAGCAGTCGACCTCTACGGCTGCATCCTTGCCGAATGCTTCGCGAATACGCTGCAAGCGTTCCTCGATGCCCGCGGCTGTGGTCTTGTGTTCGTTGTAGCCTATCGCCACGATCACCTTATCAAACAGTTGCAAACCACGCTCCACGACCGACAAGTGACCGATGGTGAATGGGTCGAACGAGCCCGGGAATACGGCTATGCGTTGAGTGTTATGAGATTTCTGAGTCATCTTCTATCACAAGATTATCGATAATAAAATTCTGGCGTGTCATGGTGTTTTTGCCCATGTAGAATTCGAGTAGTTTCTCCACGCTGTCGTCCTTCTTGAGCTTGACAGGGTCGAGTCGTATCTCCGGACCGATGAAGTCCTTGAACTCGTCGGGGTTAATCTCACCAAGACCTTTAAATCGTGTTATCTCTGCATTGCTACCGAGACGCTCGATTGCAGCGATGCGTTCCTCGTCGGTGTAGCAATAGAATGTGTCCTTTTCAGCGTTTTCGTCATCTTCGCCCTTCTTTTTGCGCTTTGAGCCACGAGCCTTGATGAGCTTCTTGTTTCTGACACGGAAGAGCGGTGTCTGGAGGATATAGACGTGTCCTTTCTTCACCAGATCGGGGAAGAAGGTCAAGAAAAAGGTCAGCACCAGCAGACGAATGTGCATACCGTCGACATCGGCATCGGTAGCGATAATCACCTTGTTGTAGCGCAATCCTTCGAGTCCGTCTTCGATATTGAGAGCCGCTTGAAGGAGGTTGAACTCTTCATTCTTGTAGATAATCTCCTGAGTCAAACCAAACGTATTCAGAGGCTTACCACGCAACGAGAAGACAGCTTGAGTCTGAGCATCTCTCACCTTGGTGATAGTGCCCGATGCAGAGTCACCCTCGGTCACAAAGATAGAGGTCAACTCTCTGAGGTCCTCCTTGGCGTTAGCCTTGAGTGTATCGTTGTAGTGGATATTGCAGTCGCGTAGTTTGCGATTGTGCAGACTGGCTGTCTTAGCACGTTCGCGAGCCAACTTGGTCACGCCTGCCATCGCCTTGCGTTCCTTCTCGCTACGCTGAATCTTCTTGAGCATCACCTCGGTCAAGTCAGGATTCTTGTGTAAGAAGTTGTCGAGCTCAAGCTTGAGGAAGTCGCCGATAAACTTGTTGATTGTTATAGGGCTATCCGGTGCTATTTCCTTGCTGCCGAGCTTGGTCTTGGTCTGTGACTCAAACACAGGCTCTTGGATTCTGACGCTGATAGCCGCCACCATACCGTTGCGAATGTCGGAGTACTCGAAGCCTTTGCCGAAGTGCTCCTTGATGGTGCGCGACACGCTTTCACGGAATGCTGAGAGGTGCGTACCGCCTTGAGTCGTGTGCTGACCATTGACAAACGAGTAGTACTCTTCGCCATACTGGTCGGTGTGTGTCAACACAAACTCTATGTCCTCACCCTTGATGTGAATAATGGGATACAACGGGTCGGCTGTCATGTTTTCCTTCAGCAAGTCGAGAAGACCATGACGCGAGATGTAGCGTTTGCCATTGAAGTAGATTGCCAGCCCCGAGTTGAGGTAGGTATAGTTGTTGACCATCGTTTCGACAAAGTCGAGGTTGTAGCGATAGTCGCGGAAGAGCGAATTGTCGGGGATAAAGCGCACTTTCGTACCGTTCGGTTCATCGGTCGGAGTCGGAGCGCAATGTTCCACAAGGTTGCCTCGCTCGAAGGTCACCTTGACGCACTCACCGTCGCGGTGGCTTATCACCTCGCAGAAAGTAGACAATGCGTTGACAGCCTTCAGACCTACACCATTCAGACCGACCGACTTCTTAAAGTTCTTGTCGTCAAACTTACCGCCGGTGTTGATTTCCGAAGCGACATCTTTCACCTTGCCCAACGGAATGCCACGGCCATAGTCGCGCACCATCACTTCACCATCTTCGCTGATGCTGATATCGATTTGCTTTCCGACACCCATGTTAAACTCGTCAATAGAGTTGTCAATCACCTCCTTGATAAGCACATAGATACCATCTTCGGCATGGCTGCCATCGCCAAGCTTACCGATATACATACCCGGGCGACGACGGATGTGTTCGTTCCACTCCAGCGTCTGAATGGCGCTATCGTCGTAGTTGGAGACTACTGCGCCGTCTAATATTTCGTCTTCTCTCTCCGCCATAGTTGTTCAATGAGTCATTTATTGACTTCCAATCTGCAAAGTTAGTGATTTTTTTAATTTATTCAAAGACATTTTTGGCGGTATGGATGGCTTTGGTTAATTTTGCAAACGATAACATGGCGCGACTGTCGTATATAGGTATTCCCTATATCCGTGCCCACACACATTTACAAGAGCAATGCAAGACACAAATACGACCACAATCCTCCTCACCGGTGCCACCGGCATGATCGGAAGCTACATTCTTCGTGAATTTGCCGACTGCCAAGTCACCACCCTCGGCCGTTCCGCCGACAACGACATTCGTGTCGACCTCTCAGCAGGCATCCCAACTCTAAGTCGACGCTTCGACCTCGTCGTCCACTGTGCAGGCACCACCGACGAAGCCACTGCCGACAAAGTCAATCGTATAGGAACTCTCAACCTCCTCAGTTCGCTTGAGTCTCAACCACCTCGACACTTTGTTTTCATAAGCTCTCTATCCGTCTACGGCAAGACCGAAGGCACCGACATCGACGAGCAGTCAATGACTCTGCCTATCACCGAATATGGTCGCTCCAAACTCGATGCCGAACGCGCCATCAAAGCTTGGTGTGAAAGTCGCAACGTGGTCTTGACCATTCTCCGTCCCGCACTCACTTTCGGTAACGGCATCACAGGCAAGGCTGCAGAGATGTTTGATGCTATCCACAGCGGTCGCTACTTCCATATCAGAGGCAACCAGGCTCGTCGCAGTCTCGTAATGGCCGATGATGTGGCCAAGGCATGCCGATTGACATATCAAGAGGGTGGTGTCTACAACGTGACCGACGGCCTCACTCCGACAGTCATCGAACTCGCCGACGCCATGGCGGCACATTCAGGCAAGGACAAACGCATCATCTATTGCCCTCTCAAATTGGCAAAACTTTGTGCTAAAATCGGCGACATAATTCCACCTCTCGGTCGAATGCTCAACTCCGACAAGCTGTCGATACTCACCTCTACGCTGACATTCTCCAATGCTCGACTGATAGAAAAAACAGGTCTTCAGCCGCACAACACCATCGATGTAATCGCCCGTCGTTCAACCACTTATCCCTACCAACACAATGATTAAACGCGTAGCCGACAATCTGTCATTGCTCACAGCCTCCATAGCCTCTCTGCTCAAAGTGATGCTCCTCTCCAAGCGTGTGGCATCGTCACGCCCGGTCGACAAGTCACGTCGTGTCATCGTTTTAGGCAACGGGCCATCGCTACGCACCACCATAGCCGACCATCGCGACTTCCTCATGAGTCACGACAGAATTGCTGTCAATTTCGCAGCCAATGCTCCCGAATTCTTCGAACTTCAGCCGACAGGCTATGTGCTTGCCGACCCTCATTTCTTCGATGGCATTTCGACCGACCCCAACGTAGCGAAATTGTGGGGCAACATTCGCTCCACTCGTTGGCCGATGACGCTATTCCTCCCTGCCAATCGAAAAGAGTTTGTCACCGAGATGCGACTCTCCGACATTCCCCATCTCACCATCAGCTACTACAATCTCACCCCCGTAGAGGGTTGTAAATCATTGAGTCACAAACTATTCCACTACGGACTCGGTATGCCTCGACCTCGCAATGTGCTTATCCCATCGATAATGCTCGCAATCCGTGAGGGCTACGGCACCATCTACATAGCCGGAGCCGACCACTCTTGGACCCGCACTCTTTGGGTAGACGAAGACAATCGCGTCGTCAGTATTCAGCCCCACTTCTATCAAGACAACGAAGAGGAAAAGAAGCGCGTGGCAACCGAGTATCACAACTATCCCTTGCACCAAATTCTGCAAAGTCTCTACATCGCCTTTCGCTCCTACTTCGACATCGCCGACTACGCCAAGACCAAAGGTATCGATATCCTCAACATCACCCCCGACTCATTCATCGATGCATTCCCTCGTCTTCGCCTCTAAAAAACTTGCCCGGCAAGTCGTCGTTTGATAAGCTGAAACAATACCGATTTGCGACTTCTGCGACATCTGAAAACCCCGATAAGTGCACTATAATTTTATTAGGTGTTGATTTTCTAAACGATTTTTGCTAATTTTGCAAGTTTAATGGAGTATAGTACTCAAATAATCACAGCAACACTATGAGACAAGACATCTCTCGACACCTGATATTCGACAATGCGACTCTGAAAGATGCACTCGTGGCTCTCAACAATCTTTCGGGTGGCATCATGACGCTTTTTGTCATCGACAAGGAGCAACGCATGGTCGGAACTCTCACCGACGGCGACCTTCGTCGTGGTCTTATCAGTGGCAAAACGCTGACCGACGCCATCGCTTCGGTCATGAAACGCGACTTCTGCTTCCTTCGCCGTAGTGCCGACAATTATCGCTACCTTCGTGAGCTGAAACAGAGCCACATACATCTCATTCCGTTGCTTGACGACGACAATCGCATCTTGGACGCTATCGACCTCTGTTCGACAGTTAGCATGCTGCCTATCGATGCAGTGCTCATGGCAGGTGGCAAAGGCGAAAGACTGCGTCCGCTCACTCTCGACACCCCGAAGCCCCTACTTCAGATCGGCGGCAAGGCTATCATCGACTACAATATCGACGCTCTTATCCGCAACGGTGTCGACAATATTTTTGTCACGGTCAACTATCTGCACGAGAAAATCGAAGAGCACTTCAGCAATCCCCGACAAGGCACTAGCGTCAGATGCGTCCTTGAGCCAAAACGCCTCGGCACCATCGGTTCTGTTGCACTTATTGACGACCTCAAGCACGATCATGTCTTGGTGATGAATTCCGACTTGTTGACCACTCTCAGCTTTGAAGAGATGTTTGCCCATCACATCGACCACCAAGCCGACCTCACGATGGCCGTAATCCCTTACACTGTCTCTATCCCATTCGCTATTCTCAGCCATGAGGGCGACAGTGTCAAAGGTCTTATCGAAAAACCGACCCACAACTATCTGGCAAACGCCGGTATATATATAATCAGACATCAGATGCTCAGTCGTATCAAGTCGGGCGACTACCTCGATGCTCCCGATTTCATCGAGCAACTGATTACCGACGGACACAAGGTGTGTCACTACCGTATCAATGGAACTTGGATCGACATCGGCTCTCCCGACGATTTCCGCTACGCACAAGAGCTAATGTCAAGACCCGACTTCCGCTAATGTTCAACCACTTAATCAGTTTAGACAAATGGCAGAATCAAACTTTATAGACTACGTCAAAATCCTTTGTCGCTCAGGCAAAGGTGGTGCCGGCTCACGCCACTATCACAGAGCTAAATATGTGCCTAAAGGTGGTCCTGACGGCGGCGACGGCGGTCGCGGAGGTCACATCATTCTCCGTGGCAATCGCAACATGTGGACGCTGCTCCACCTCCGTTATCAACGCCATATCTTCGCTACCGACGGCCAAAGTGGTGGTGCAAACCGCTCGTTTGGTAAAGACGGGGAAGATCGCACAATCGAAGTGCCAATCGGCACAACCGTTTTCGATGCCGAGACAGGCCAGTTCCTTTGTGAAGTGACCGAAGACGGACAAGAGATTAAGCTCCTCCGTGGCGGTAAAGGCGGACTTGGCAACTGCCACTTCGCTACGCCTACCAACCAAGCACCTCGTTACGCTCAACCGGGCCAACCGGCCATCGAGAAAGCCGTCATCCTCGAGCTCAAGCTCCTTGGCGACGTCGGTCTCGTAGGCTTCCCTAACGCCGGTAAATCGACACTCCTCTCGTCAATCTCTGCAGCACGCCCCAAGATAGCCGACTATCCGTTCACTACCATGGAACCAAGTCTTGGCATTGTGCAATATCGTGGTGGTCAGTCATTTACAATGGCTGACATTCCGGGCATCATCGAAGGCGCAAGCGAAGGTCGCGGTCTCGGATTGCGTTTCCTTCGTCACATCGAGCGCAACGCAGTGCTCCTCTTCATGATTCCGGCCGACAGCAACGACATTCGCAAAGACTACGAAATCCTGCTCAACGAACTCCGTGAATTCAACCCTGAACTTATGGACAAGAGCCGTATCCTCGCAGTCACCAAGTCGGATATGCTCGACGACGAACTTCGCGAAGAGATGATGCAAGAACTCCCTGAAGGCATACAGACAGTATTCATCTCAGCCGTCACAGGTTACGGTCTCACCGAGCTCAAAGACATCCTCTGGCGTGAAATCAACGATGAAAGCAACAAGATTGTGTCGACAATCACTCATCGTCCACTCGACATTCGCCACCGCGTCGAAGAAGAAGACGAATTCATCTTCGAGCAAGAGCCTATCGATGACGACGAATTGATGCTACTCACCGACGAAGACTGGAACGACGAATTCTGGGAAGAAGAATCATCAGTCAACCCCGATTAATCCCCGCATGACACAAGAAAACACAACTCCTATATATTGGAACGCACAGCAACTACACCCCGATGTGGTTGCTGTCTTTTCCTCATCACTACCCCTCTCCGACACTGCATCAGATGCCCCGTCAGCCATCTTGCTTCCTCAGCAGACTCACACAGCCAATGTCGCATGGGTGACACCCGACCTTCTGCCCGAACAGATCGGACTCAACCCCTCACCACTATTTCCCGACACCGACGCACTTATCACCGACATCGATGGTCTCACCATAGGCGTTCGCACAGCCGACTGCGTGCCTATACTGCTCTATGCCGCCGACATCAGAGTCGTAGCAGCCATACACGCCGGGTGGAAAGGCACGCTCCACGGCATCGTCGACAACGTCATCGACATGCTCACCGACCGCGGTTGCAATCCAACGAAAATCCATGCTTGCTTTGGGCCATCAATCTGCCCACAATGCTACGAAGTCGACCCGTCGCTCGCACAGCAATTCATCGACGCCGGATTTGCCGACAGCGTCATCTACAGCCACACCATCGACCCACTGACCGGCAACGCCTTTGCCCAACGCAAGCCACACATCGACCTCGTCAAAGTGAATTTCAAACGCATGATTAACAAAGGTTTGGCATCCAACAATATAAACACCTCATCCCCCTGCACCCGCCACCATCGTAGCGACAATCCATCTGCTACCCGATCACGCTGCAACACCACCACTCCATCCGTCAGCTCCGACCCCTTATCGCCAAATTGCGATACTCAATCGACACACAGCACCGAGCACTCATCACCATCCATTGAAGATCCATTGATTCACAGCCTGAAATCGTCATTGACAAGCAGCGAAGCATTCACATTCCACAGCTGGCGTCGCTACCCCGGCACCCCCGCCCGCCTCATCACCGCCATCACCCTCCACCCATACCCGAAAGGATTATAGCTTACCCTTGGGTGATTTTAAATCCCAACTTACTGATTAGCTTTAGTGTCTCAAGAGCTGTGTCACGGTCATACGCTTTCTCCACCTCGGGAAGCTCCTCGTATGCCACCAAGCATGGGTGAGTCTTGAGGGTATCATTGCGTTCGTCACCATACACCCAACCCTGGTCCATGCGACTTTTTGCCCACACTTCGTGAACATTCTTCGCCATGTGTTCCACCAAGACATTTAACTCTTCAGGCAACTTGACATCGCTCGTGTCCATCGGTTGCGGTTCATAATTCTTTCTCATTTCTAAATCAGTTTAACGTTTCTTATATAGAAACATTTCATCAACCATTTCTATCACCCTCAGAGGATTTTTTCTGTGGTTCTTCTGCCTTTAATCGGAGAGTGGTATCAATCACATTGCAGTCGTAAGATTGTGTAAGTTCATCCAACATTTCCAATGGGCACAAACAATCATGATGTTTTTTAACAAAATCCTTCGGACTACCATACTCAAATCCTTTCAAACGTCGAGCAGAGATGAATCTCTCATGCTCAAGAAGAGCCATATTATGCAGCAACTCGGCATATTCAGCTTTGTCGCATTTATAGTCTGTCTTTCCCGGATCCCTATTTTCAATCACTTTTAACAAGTCATTCAATTTTTGATGCTCCTTATCCAATCCCATAAGTTGCAACTTAGTCTTAGCGTGGGCAACGTTAGCAAAATTCTGTTCAATCTTGCACAGCATCTCATATTTGGCATGATACAACGAGCCGTGCGACTCCGGTTTCTCTAACGTACTTTTAACAGCATCCGCTCCGAAACTTAATTTCCATTGTTCATCTTCATCCATCTCCTCCTTTTCTTTGTCGTAGAGAGGTGTCGTCTGCTCATACACCCAGTTATATCTCTTGGCTTTTACCAACGCCGCATCGCTAAGCACTGACTCATAATCGAATATCTTGCTTTGGTCACCAAAGACAGTCAACGAAACATGTATTCCACTATCTTTTCCACTATCTTTTTCACTATCTTTAACTTTAATCGACTCGTTAAGATTTTTCTCTACCTTATGCATCATTCGAATATTGTGACTGTCGTAACACCTAAGTGCAATCTTAAGTGGCAACTTATTGTCACGCTTACGCAATGCAAGTTTGAATAGATTGACTGCAAGTTGCAATCCAAGTTCATCATTATTAAGCGCAATCACTGCATAATTCAAATCATTGATTATCAACTCCACCTTGTCCCAGAACACCTTAGAGTTAACTTCGGCATTAATCAGCTCCAACTCCTTGCTGTCTATAACATATCCGACTTTGCTGGTGATAATACCCTCTATAGCAGTCATATTTTGATCGACTGCATAGCATTTAAACGGCAACTTTTCTTTGTTCGGCCCGATAAACGTGCCATGCTCATAGAGAAACTTGAAAGCCTCTTGCCCCGTCGCATTAAAGCCCACAATCAAAGAAGTGAACGGCGAGCTTACAAGACCGGTCTTCTTATCATAATCGACACAATCCACCGGTAAGCAGCCATCAGTCTCTTCAACATCAGTCTCTTTAAGCTTCTTGACCGATTTATAAGCAGAATCGACAAGCTTAACACTTGGTTTCTTATCGTCGTGCTCAACATATTGAGCGTAGGTATCGAATAGTTCAGCGTTTATCGTTTTGCGAGCATGGACGTATATCTTCACTTTGTCGCGACTTGTCACCGTATTATCGTTCTGAAGGTTTAACGCTCCCGACACATTCTGCTCCTCATCGTCGGATAGTAGATAGAAATTGACAGCTTCGGCACGAGCTACAATCTTTCGCAACACTCTTAGACGCAACGACCCGAAAACATCTGTAGGCGACTCGTCCTCACGATTTTCCGACGGCTGCACACTTGACGGACCATTATGACAATTATCCACCAAAGCATCTATCTTATCGAGACGTTCAAGTTCGCTATTTCTGAGCGTCACAACATCTATCACACTTGCCAACGTTGCCTTTTGGCGAGGCATGTCGGCACTATCTTTTACGATACTCACAAAGATAATTCGGTCATCTTTTATCGCGCTATCCTTTTCACCTCTCGCCTTTATACTCTCGGCAAGCAACAACGACTCCTCGTTTATACCCCAAAATACATGTATCGGCGCTTTAGAACAAAACCGAAAACGCCATTGCAAAATTTTCAGCCGTATTATCGAAAACAATCTGAAACCCACCAACTTAAAGATCATCAGAAACGTTAGCAATGCGGCCGCAAAATGCGTTAATGAGAAGCATGCCATATAAAAATCGTTGGTAAACAATTCCTTATCGACACGCGCCAAATCGTGCATCACCACAAACATCTTAAACGACGATATCACCGAGCGTGGAATCACCGAGTACCACCCCAATTCAGGATTGTAGTACCCCCATGTATAAACCCAAAAGCCGGCTATAAGCACTATTAACGAGGCTATCAATAAATGATGCGACAGAAAATCCACCACCCTCTTCCACGTTGATCTAAATACTACACACAGCAATATAAAGACTACTAACCCGGCGAAAAAACAGAAGTTCCACGACTCCCACCAAACATTTGCTCCATCGGGATTAACCAATTGTCCCAACCAATGACAGAGTTTGGAATCTGCCTTTTCCACCGAAGCACTATTAGCCAGGCACTCCACCATCACCTTATGCTGACCGACCATCGCCGTATCAGCCACCGCCTTCACACTATCTATCGCTCTTCCTATCATATTCTTATCTTGTTTTATAAATACCGTTTCCTAAATCCTTTCGCTACTCCCAAGTCTTATAATATTCTCGCAACTCCTCCATCGTCGGAAAATCATATAGATAATCACCACCTTACATCTCGTGTTTCACAACGATTGCTTTGCAATTATTTACTTTCTTTTTTCGTTTTAACCATCTCGACTTCTAAAGTTCTTGGTTTGATATTGAATCCATCTCCTTTTCCACAAATAACAATCGTTCCGCCTACCAGGCCTGTAATCAACTTATTTCCTTCAATTCTAGTTCCGGAAGGAGCATCTTTCAAAGAAAATTCACAAGGAATTTGCTCCCCTCTCAAATTAAGTGTATATCCCATATTAGTTCTCAGGTCCCCTGTTCCATTATATCCAACAATATCAATTCTATATATCTCGGCGAATTCATCATAGTAACCTACAGCACAAGTATCTATAGCAACACATGTACTATCGTTTATAGCATCATCTCCGGCAGACTCAAAAGTAGTTTCGTTAGCTTCCATATCTATAAGAGAGTCTCTTTTCGCTAAAAAATATCGGATAGCCACTACTTTCATCCACTGAAAGATTGTGCTCTTATTGGCAAATTGCTTTAGGCGATGAGCATCATTCTCCATCAAATAGAGATAAAACTCATTGACAAATTCATCATAATCAACATCATATGAGAAGACATGACGAATGATGCTCGCAAACAAAGGGCGACACTTACGATAAAAGAAATCGCAAGTCAAATTCTCATCACGAGCAATCAAAGCTTCTATTATTTGTTGATCCGTCATTATTGTTCACTTGTCATGGTTAATAGAGTAAAATCTATTTATTCTTCACATTCATTGCTACGAAGTTTACCACATTCGCAGTACGATGTTGCAAATTTAACAAAAATCTGCAGACAATCAAAGATTTACCCCAACGTAGAAACTATAGAGTTCCTACTATAAAGTGGTTCTTGTTATCTTTGCAAGACAATTGCTTGAGCTTTATCAGATTCGGCTCTTGGTATTTGAGAGCCCACAGGAGCACCGATATAGGTTGGATCGCAAACTATATATTTTTCACCATCGATAATCATTGCATCACCCTTGACTTCAGTATCAAACTTAACAGCAGTTGCAAGGTGGCCCGGATAATAGATTAATGCGACATCAAGTCCAAGCAAATCTCTGACCAATCGAGAGAAAAGTATTGAACGGTCTTCACAATCTGCATACGAATAATAGAGAGTTTCCTCTACAAAGAATGCTCTATCTCTTCCCCACACGTTGTCGTCATATTCATATTCCAAACCGGTTTGCACCCAATTCAACAACCTTTCTGCTGCTTCCAATTTAGAACAATTAGATAAAATAGACCTAAATTCAGAATACAAACTATTGGCACAATCTGAAGTCAATGGTGTATCGGCATATATAGCCCAACGACTTAATGAATTATCTCCAATCGAAGAACTTGGATAAGAATTATAAAAATCAATATAATTCTCATTCACTGCAATACTTACATTAATATCGGGATACTGTTCGGATTTTATTGTTCGTAAATTGCTACTCTTATTACCAAACATTTGCTCTTGACTAATAATCAACGACAAAGGATTCTCCCCTTCAAATTTCGCATTACATATATTTAGATTCGAGCAATTCTCCCCGAGAGGATAATACTTCATTCCGTCTATGTTGAAATATGACTTTTCGTAGATGGTGTGATCACTGGCATATAGCAAAATGATTTCTCTATTATTGTGTCCTAAACGAATTTGATATCCCGACTGACATAATAGCCATGCAGTCAATAGAGTTGATGTGTTTTTATCATCTGAAAACTTATCCGAGAACTCCTTAAGCAATTGCATATAAGCCCAATCACATAACTGACTATTTTCCCTAATCGAAAGTAAATCCACCAATGAATTATCAAAACAGCCATTTGAAAGCTCTTCCCATGCCGACGCTATATCTTCCGGAGCAATAGTTAAATTGAAGCCAAATGCTTGTGGCACCCTGATAGAAATATCAAGTCCATAGAAATCAAAAGGAAACACCTCTGTTTTATTTTCATTTTCCTTTATAGGCTCAATTGGTTGAGGAGAAGGCATTGGTTGAGGTTTCACGATAGGCACAATATCCATTTCGACAATAGTCGTATCCTGACTGTCTTCAAAAACAACAGGTGGAAACGGAGTATCCTCTTTAGGCTTGGGAATAGGCGCAATGACCTTACCTTCGTCCCATGCCTTTCTCAAAAAATTTGCATAATCAGCATTCACACGACTGCGAAACGAATCATAGTCTTTGCGCATTTCGCTTTTCGTTTTACCATACTCATTTAGCATTTTCTGACGAAATTCATTATAATCATTGGCACTCTGAGCTGAGCATACCACAAATGAAACAATGGCTAATGATACCGCGAAAAATCTTTTCATATGAAGGCTGTGTAAAGTGAATTATATCGATATTATCTCTCTCTTCCATCTCTCGGTCGGATTTTGTATCGAGAGACCTTGTATGTTGCAAAGTTACACAATTTCAGTTCTATCACCAAATTAAATTGTCAAATATTGCAATCACAGATTAAAGTTTTTCTAACATACACTTTGAAACATAAAAAAATGTTCGTATATTTGCGACGCAGTTTGCAAAAGTTCAAGCAGACTCCGCTTTGATTTGCATATTGAAAATTGTGCAAATTTCAACCATATAGACGATTTTACAAACTAACACTTATACATTATGAGAGCTATTTTCAGAACATTTATTATGGTGGCAACTATGCTTGCCATCATGTGTCCAATGTCTGCTCAGACATTGCAAAAAGGTGTGGTGCAAGAATATAGAGGAAAAAGTAAAAAGACACCATTGTCGAATGTAGAATTGAGTGTAGTAAATGCAAGTAGTACAGTATCTGATAAGAAAGGGTGCTATGAATTGCAATTCAGAACACTTAAACCGGGAAACAAGGTGAATGTGCGTAAAATAGAGAAACTTGGATATGAAATTTTCAATAAAGAAGCATTAGAGCAATGGTATATAAGCTCGCAAAATGAGTCATTTACAATTGTAATGGTGCGTTGCGAAGATATAAAGAAACTTCGCGATGAATATAGCAGAGTATCGTCTCAAAGTTATGAAAGACAATACAACAGAGACAAAAAGAAACTTGAAGAGGAGCGCAAGCAAAATAAGCTGACACAACAAGAATATGAGAATAAAATTAAAGCTTTGGAAGAAGAATATGATTATCAATTAACCCAATTAGATAATTATGTTGACCGTTTTTCGCGCATTGACTTAAGCGAATTGTCGAAAGAAGAGCAGGAAATTATAGAGTTGGTGCGTCAAGGCGAAATCGATGAAGCAATCAAACATTACGAGGAATTAGGAATTGATAATAAAATTCATGAGATAGCTGATGAAAAATCAGAGATAGACCATGCTATCGCCACGCTTAATAGTGAAAGTTCTAAAAAATCCAAGGAATTAGACCAATTGTTTGTCTCATTGTCAAATATGTTTGACACCTATTTGTTGCGTGGCGGACAAGATGGGTATAAAAAAATCGTCGAAATATGTTTTAGCATAGCAAAGAATGACAATATTCCAGCAGACTATAAGACTTTACTTCCAAAATATCTTAAATATGTTGATGAAATTAAATACTATCAACACATAAACTTTGAAGAAATAAATAATAAACACTTGTATTTGTGGGCAAGATCAGGCTATGGTATAGTACTGCATTTGATGGGACAATACGAGCAAGCACTTGAGCAATACCAAATTGCATACTCAAAGGCTAAGGAATGGGGGTATAATGATGAAATGATGAGCGCCGAAATCTGTATTGCCCAAATCTATAGTGACTCTTTCAAAACTGAAAAAGCTTCTGAAATATTTTTAAAGTATGAAGAGCGATTAAATAACAAGGATGACTTAACTATTGATGATATATATTTATGTGAAGCATTATTTGGCTTAATATCTTATTATCAGCAAGTCGGTGATTACTCCAAAATGTTAAAATATTCCGAAGAGGCCTATAATATAGCATTTAATTTATATCAAAAGAAACCGATAAACCGACATGAATATAATTTACTTAATGGTCTTAGCATATATATATTATCTCTTCGAGTAAATAATAAAATCGAAGATGCATTTATTCTGATAAAAGAAACATTGCCAATCTCTGAAAAGTTTTATAAAAAGAATCCGAAACCGTATTGCGTTGCTTATTTATCTAACTTACAGACATTAGGAGAAATATGTTTTGCTTTGGGAAAGTATGACGAATCAGAACAAGCATTTATAAAGGCTATTTCGGTTATCAAAGAAGCAGAATATTATTTAGTAAATGAGATTGAAATGATTGCCTATGCTTGTGCTATCTACAATAATCTTGGATACTTGTATTCTACGTTGGGCGATAAAGAAAAGAGCGAACAAGCATATTTACAAAGTATTGAAGCAGGTAATAAAAGAATTGAATTATCCGGAATTAATTTGTTATCTGCTGATGCGATATTCAGACCCGGAATTAATATTGCAACTCTTTATAATTCTATAGAGAATTACGAAAAGGCAAAGCAATACGGCAGCGAGGCATTTAAATATTGCGAGTTGCTATATTCCAACTACCCTGACGCATATATCAACGAGTATATATTGATTCTCAAGGAGTTGGCTATCGCAGATATGAATCTTGATTCATGTGACTCCGCATTGGAATTTATCGAAAAGGCTATCCAAGTATTTCCGGCTAACAGTTATGACACCTCATCGTTTTTGACCAACAATTACGCTGAGCTACTTGATGTAAAGGGTCAAATATTGCTCAAGAAAGGCGACAATGATGGAGCCGCGGAAATGATGAAGAAAATCAAAAAAGCGATGCAAACTACGACTCACAACTGAGTAAAATGTTGGCAAAGTAACCTATGACAAAAGAACACGATAAAAAATATTTTGCATTCATAAGCTATAGTCACCGAGACGAAAAAATCGCTCGGTGGCTACAGCGCAAATTGGAGTCGTATAAGCTACCCTCTGAAATTCATAATGACCTTGACAGTTCACGATACTTGCGCCCTGTATTCCGAGATCGATCCGATTTAGATGGCGGAGTGCTGACAGATGTGCTTAGAGAAAAGCTCCAGAACTCAAAATATCTAATCGTGATATGTTCGCCCAATTCTGCATCATCACAGTGGGTGAGCAATGAGGTAAAGGCGTTTGTAGAATGGGGTAGACTGTCACAAATCATTCCACTTATAATCGATGGGGAAATCGGTGGTGACGACAGAGAGTGTCTACCTACTTACTTGCGTGAGCATACTCAAAAGAATCCAGATGATGAACTATTAGCTATCGATATTCGCGAAAATGGACGTCATAAAGCATTAATAAGGGTAGTCTCTTATATGCTTGGCGTAGCATTCGATAGTTTATGGCAACGATACCAGCGAGAACGTCGCAGGAAAATTATAGGCTCGACCATATTGTCGGCGGTTATAGCCATTTTGATATATTGGTTTGCTGTTCCGATAACGGTTTCGATTGGATTTACAGACGCAGAGTGCAACCTTCCTCAGATGAGAGATGCCAAATTATCGATTGATGGCATCGAGTATTTGATTGTTGATAGCGACACAGTGATAAATCACACTCTACCCGGCTACTGGAGACTTAAAAACGTGCCTATCACATTCGAAGCAACATATTATTTTAAGACGGAATTAGTTCAACAGCTCGGAGCCGGAATTGCCAATCAGGTTGATGTGAAAATTTGTCGGGATAAATCGTTTGCTTTGTTTGCAGGTATAGTGATTGATGTCGATGGAAATCCTCTTGAGGGAGTCAATGTAAACGTTGACAATAAGTTTACGGGGGTGACTGATAACAATGGTAAATTCTATATCGAAATACCATTGCTTCATCAGGCATTGACAAAGGAAGTAATTGTCAGCAAATCCGGTTTCAAGACTTCTCAACGAGACGATGAAGTCCCCGGAGATGCAATCACCTACGTTCTTCATCGCCTGTGATTCTGTCCCGAAATCACGTTTGATTTCTGCAATATATTGATAAAATTGACAAAGTCGGGAGCCAATAATCCCCTTGTCAATCTTGTAGTCTTTTAGCCTGGCCGGTATGGACTTAGCAAATCATGCTGAAGATGTCAGGGCGGGGATAAAAAGAAAAATGGGGAATTTCACAATTCTCCACTCTTTCCGTCCCACAGAAGGACTTAACTAATTAACCTAATATCAACATTTTCTAACCAAGTAATCAAACATTTAACGCTCACGACTCTGTCCCACTTCCGACCCTCGAACAACGAAGACATCTGAGGACAATCGGGGGACAGCAGTATTTAATGGGCGACGCCCCTTTGGGCTTTTGTAGTAGCAAGTCTGCCTTTGCTGCTCCTCCGATGTCGCTTGCTTTACACTATAACCATATTGAACGGAAAGTGTTCGATTTTCTATCGGTTTTTAGTGAAATATTTTTTTTGTTGATATGGTCAGACCTTTGTGGAAACGTGTGTGAGTGTCTGTAGCAGTTGCTCGATGGTGGCGACAGCGATGGAACGGTCGACACGTTTGCCACGGGCGAATGGTGAGTCGTTGGTTGCAGCGAGTTGGGCAATCATGCCGTCGTACATTCCACGATGGTTGACCACCACGATTGGTCGGTCGGCATTCGCATCGACCTTCTCTCTGACCATGATGTCGGAAAGTGTCGACACCCATTCATCGATGGTGCCTATGCCACCCGGCAGCACTACAAACACATCGCCTATCTCTATCATCTTGCCCTTACGCTCGTTGAGGTCGGCTGTGAGGATAACTTCGTCGCACACCTCATCGGTGCGATAGCTAAACACTTCGGGCACTACTCCTACGACCTTTGCTCCGGCATCGTGGCAAGCCTGCGCAACGGAATGCATCAGTCCGGCATTGACACCTCCGTAGATAAGGGTGTGTCCGTTACTTCCGACCCACTGCCCCAAAGAAGAGGCAATCTCTTCATATTCAGCACCCAAGTCGGCGCGTGAACTGCAATATACTACGATATTCATTTGTGTTGTGATTGGTTTGGTCGCAAAATTAGTAATTTCCTGAATTTAACGCAACTCCGATGCCCGAGTTTCAAACATTTTAGACTATCTTTGCACAAAATTATATTTTAACACATCAAAGTCCACTTTGTATTTGTAAAATCTCTAATACAGAAAGTTAGTATACAAAATAATATTAATTATGAAACACTCAGGTCTTAGTAGAGCCATTGTCGCTGTAGCGATGATGCTCATCGGTTGGCTACCGTCACTCGCTCACGACTTCGAAGTCGATGGAATCTATTACAACAAACTCAATAGTAACGAAGTTGAGGTTACTTACAAAGGCTCTTCGCATTATGAATACACCGAAGAATATGCAGGCAATATAGTAATTCCAGAAACGGTTACATATGGAGGTATTACTTATAGCGTTACAATTATCGGAGACCTTGCTTTCGATGAGTGCTACTATTTGACAAACATTGAAGTCCCTAATAGCGTAACAAGTATTGGAGAAAGTGCATTCAATGTTTGCTCAAGATTGACAAGCATTGAAATTCCTAATAGTGTCAAAAGTATTGGAGACTATGCGTTCAGTGGTTGCTCAGGCTTGACAAGCATTGTTGTTGATTCTGGCAATACAAAATATGATTCTCGAGAAGGATGCAATGCTATAATTGAAACAGCATCGAATACTCTTATTGCTGGTTGTAAAAATAGTAAAATACCTAATTCGGTAACAAGTATTGGAGGGAGTGCATTTGCATGGCACTCAAGCTTGACCAGCATCGTAATCCCTAATAGCGTAACAAGTATTGGAGAAAGTGCATTCATATATTGTTCATTGTCAGATATCACATGCTTAGCAACCAATCCTCCAACTATTTCAGACGCATTCTCAAATTATGACGCAACCCTATATGTGCCGGCTGGTTACAAAGCGGCTTATGAGACTGCAGAATATTGGAATAACTTCAGTAATATCATTGAAATCGGAACAGTTGGCTATAAATTTAACAAAGATGGCTTGAATTTCATCATTACTGTAAAAGAACAGGAAGTAGCCGTAGCCCAGTATGATAACAACAATAACTATTCTGGAGATATTGTTATTCCTGAAACCGTAAAATTGGAAAATATAACATACAGCGTCACATCAATTAAGAACAGTGCGTTTTATTATTGCTCAAGCTTGACAAACGTTGAAATACCTAATTCCGTAACAAGTATTGGAGAGTGGGCGTTCAGAGATTGTACAAGTTTAACAAACATCGAAATACCAAATTCCATAACAGAAATTGGAGAATGGGCGTTCGGTGATTGCTCAAATTTGACAAGCATTAAGATCCCCAATAGCGTCATAAGTATAGGAAACAATGCGTTCTCTAGTTGCTCAGGTTTGACAAGCATTGTAGTTGATCCAGGCAATGCTAAATATGATTCACGAAATGGATGCAATGCTATTATTGAAACTGCTTCAAATACGCTCATGGCGGGGTGTCAAAACACTATTATTCCACATAGTGTAACAAGTATTGGATACTGCGCGTTCAATGGTTGCTCAAGCTTGACAAGCATCGAAATTCCTAATTCCGTTACAAGTATTGGAGACGGTGCATTCTATCATTGTTCAAGCTTGTCAAGCATTGAAATTCCTAATAGCGTCACAAGTATTGGATTCCGTGCATTCGATAGTTGCTCAAGCTTGACAAACATCGTAATACCTAATAGCGTCACTAGTATTGGAAATAGTGCGTTCAATAGTTGCTCAAGCTTGACAAACATCGAAATTTCTAATAGCGTCACAAGTATTGTAGATGGTGTGTTTGCGGGTTGCTCAAACTTGACAAGCATCGAAATACCTAATAGCGTCACAAGTATCGGAAACCATGCGTTCTCTGGTTGCTCAAGCTTGATAAGCATCGAAATACCTAATAGTGTCATAAGTATTGGATACGGAGTATTCAATACTTGCTCAAGTTTGACAAACATTGTAATCGGAAATAACGTCACGATTTTTGGAAACAGGGCGTTCTGGGATTGCACAAGCTTGACCAAAATCACATGCTTAGCGACTAATCCTCCGACAATTCAACCAGATACATTCTCAAATTATGATATAGACCTGTATGTACCGGCAGGTTGTAAATCTGCCTATGAAGCTGCTGAATATTGGAATCAATTCACTAATATCATTGAAATAGAAGAGCCAAGATTGTTTATCGATGATTTCGCTATCAATGCCGGAGAAACAAAAGAATTAGCTATCAATCTCACTAACGAGATTGCGTTTACAGGATTCCAAGCAGACTTGTACTTGCCTGATGGTCTGGAAATCGAACAAGAGGATGGCGACTACATCTTTGAACTCACAGATCGCAAAGGTAGCGACCATGTCATCACATCAGGAAAGCAAGCCAACTGTGCAATCCGTATCCTTTGCTTCTCTGCAAATTTAAATGAATTCTCAGGCTCGGAAGGTGCAGTAGTGAAATTCATAGTCACTGCGGCGAATGACTTTGTAGGCAACTACGAAATCAATATCAAAGACATCGTCTTCGCTCAAAAAGATGAGACCGAGTATGAATTAAGCCCATCTACCACAAAGGTGGAAGCTCGCATGCTTGCAAAGAGCATCTCTCTTGATAAGACTGAAGTATCTCTTGGAGCAACTCAGACTACTACTCTCACAGCTACAGTGCTTCCTGAAACAACTTCTAATACAGCCGTGGCATGGACATCATCTGATGAAGAAGTTGCAACAGTAGATGCCAATGGTGTTGTCACAGCAATTGGTATTGGCTCAGCAGTTATCACTGCTACCACTACCGACGGTTCGGACCTTTCTGCTTCTTGTATTGTGACAGTCGTACCAACTCCTGGTGACACCAACAATGATGCAGTAATCAATGTGACTGATATTCTCATCGTAGCCAGCTATATTCTTGGCAATACTCCTGAAGGCTTCATCTTCGATGCTGCAGACCTCACTAATGATGGTAAGATTAATATTGTCGACATTGTGGCTATAGCAAATATTATCCTTAGCAGTGAAACACCTGAAGAAGCTCCACATGCAGCAAGAGTGGCAAGACAATATGCGATGGGAAGTCGTTTATTCATCGAGGATTGCTCAATCCAAGCCGGTGAAACTAAGACAATCGCAGTCAACTTGACTAATGACATTGCATTCTCCGGTTTCCAAGCCGATATCAAGCTTCCTGAAGGTCTTGAGCTTTGCCAAGAAGATGGTGAATATAAGATCTCATTGTCCGGCCGAAATGGTAGTGACCATGTATTGACTTCAGCTATGCGTTCAGATGGCACTATCCGATTGCTCAGCTACTCTATGAGTCTTAATGAGTTTGACGGTGATGAAGGTGCTTTGGTTTACCTCACAGTGAAAGCAGCTAACAATTTCGTAGGCGACTATGAAATCAGCATTGACAACATCACATTCACTCAAGCAAATCTCGCAGAATATTCACTTGAGCCAACAGTATGTCGCATAGCAGGCACAGTAGGCATTGAGGGCATCGATGCTGAGCAAGAAGCAGAATACTTCAACCTCCAAGGTCTCCCGGTGGCAAATCCTGAAAAGGGTGGTCTCTATATCATCAAGCGTGGCGACAAAGTCAGCAAGAGCATCATCCGATAACAAACTTTTCTACCTAATATATTTCAATCGTCGAAGAGGCTGTCTAACAAGTCCGTTAGTCGGCCTCTATTTTTGTTGTACTGCAAAAAACAACGAAAAAAATAAGGCTTTCATGCTGATTTTCAGCGCGAAAGCCTTTGTCATGTCATGGATTTTTAGTAAATTTGTGTTG